>DASUHP010000101.1:0-90400 GCA_036273455.1 Micropepsaceae bacterium
TTTCGCCATAGCGCTGGTCAGACACAAAGCAGCTGCGGTTCACCGGCGCCCGGTCATTGGCCTGGACAGATAGCCCGCCAGTAATTCGGTGAACCAGCGCGCGGCGGTCAGGGCGCCAACTGCTCCGTGATCTGACTCGGGATCGAACTCGGTGAGATCGGCACAGCGGACATTCGGCCTGGCACCGATAATGCGGGCCACGGCAAAGAATTCCGACGCGGTGATGCCGCCAGGTCTCGCGCCCGGCGCAGCCACCATCTGCGCCCGGTCAATCACATCGATATCGAAATCGACATAGATGTGCCGGCACAGCGCCGACAAGCGATCGAGTTCGCGCGTGACCAGCGCGGCCAAACCATTTGCACGGCAGTCGGCAAGCGTATGCACCGCGATTCCGGCACGCTTCGCTTTGTCATGGGCTCTGCGCGTGTTGGCGAAAGGCGCCAGCCCGATTTGACTGATATGCGAACCTGGCAATCCGTCATCCAGCAGCGCCTGAATGGGATTGCCGTTGTTGAGCCCAAGATCGGTATCGCGCAGGTCGAAATGTGCATCGAGTGTCAGCAGCCCGGCAGTCTGCAATGTGGAATCCAGACCGCGGAAGGCTGGCCGGGTTAAGGCGTTATTGCCGCCGAGCACGAGGGTCAATTCGCGGCGGGCGGTCTCGGCTGCGACCGCATCACGGATAGGTTCGAACGCATCGGCCGGTGTGAGGGAACCGAGATCGAGATCGCCGGAATCGAATACACGCAGGGCGGACAGATCGGCTCCGGTTTCGAGATCGTAAGTGCTCACGCGGCGCAACGCCTCGCGAATGGCCGTCGGCGCCAGATCGCAGCGTCCGGCCGATAGTGAGCCGACGCCAAGACGCGCTCCGATCACGCCGATTTTCGCTTCCGCAAAGCCGCCCAGAAGATCCGCCACGGACAGCCAGCGGCGATTTTCGGATAGGGTGGGATCAAACGGATCGGACATGGCAACTCTGCGGTCCAAACACTCAGCTTCGGCGTTACCTTAACCTATCGAGCGGGATTTCAGAGCAGGCATGTGGGACGTGCTGTTGACGGACTGCGACGTGGCCACCATGGCCGTGGGCGGCGTGCCCTATGGGCTCATTCGTGACGCTGCGATTGCGATCAAGAGCGAGCGGATCGTCTGGATCGGCGAAGCGCGCGACGTGCCGCCAATGCCTGCCCGTGACACCCGCGGGCTGGACCACGCGCTTGTCACGCCGGGACTGATCGACTGTCATACCCATCTGGTGTTCGGCGGGAACCGGGCGGGGGAGTGGGAGAGCCGCCTCGCCGGCGCCAGCTATGAAGAGATCGCCGGCAAAGGCGGCGGGATCATCTCAACCGTCCGGGCAACCCGTGCGGCCAGCGAGGAGGAGCTTGCCGAATCCGCCGCCTTGCGCGCCGCCACGCTTGCCGCGCAGGGCGTTACAACGGTTGAAATCAAATCCGGTTACGGACTCGACACCGCGACCGAATGCAAGATGCTGCGCGCTGCGGCAGCCGCCGGCAACAAAGCGCAGTTGCGTGTCGTGCGCACGTTTCTGGGGGCGCATGTCGTGCCGCCGGAATACCAGAACAACCGCGGCGCCTATGTCGATCTCGTCTGCCACGAGATGATCCCCGCAATCACCCGCGATCGCCTCGCAGATGCTGTCGATGTGTTCTGCGAAGCGATTGCGTTCACGCCGGCCGAGGCCGAACGCATTTTCGCGGCGGCGGCCGCGCATGGGCTTCAGGTGAAGATTCACGCCGGCCAAATGTCGGATCAGGGCGCTGCGGCGCTCGCGGCAAATTCCGGCGCAATATCGGCCGATCACCTCGAATATTTGAATGAAGACGCGATCGCGGCAATGGCTGCGGCGGGCACTGTCGCCGTGCTGTTGCCCTGCGCCTGGTACTTTCTCGGATCGGCAGAAAAGCCACCGGTCACGGCGCTGCGCAAGGCCGGTATACGCATTGCAATTGCCACCGACTGCAATCCAGGCACATCTCCGGTTGTGTCGCCGCTGATTGCGATGAATATGGCCTGCACCAGTTTCGGTCTCACACCAGAGGAGGCATTGGCCGGGATGACGCGCAATGCTGCCGCGGCGTTGGGTCTGCAGGAGCAAACCGGCACGCTGGAACCGGGAAAATACGCCGATCTGGCGGTGTGGAAGGTCTCTAACCCTGCGGAGCTCGCCTACTGGATCGGATCACCGCTTCTTCGCGAGCGCTATTTGCGCGGCCGATTGTGCGAGTGACGACATGAGCGATCTGAAAAACACCCGTGTCGTCCGCAGTCCGCGCGGCCCGAAGCTGAGCTGCAAGAGTTGGGGCGCGGAAGCGGCGCTTCGCATGCTGATGAATAATCTCGATCCGGAAGTCGCTGAGCGGCCACAGGAGCTCGTGGTTTATGGTGGCATCGGCAAGGCGGCGCGCAATTGGCCGGCCTTCGACCGTATCGTCGAATCATTGCGCGGGCTCGAACCGGACGAAACGCTGCTCATCCAGTCGGGCAAACCGGTCGGAATATTCCGAACCCATGGCGATGCGCCGCGCGTGCTGATCGCCAATTCGAACCTCGTGCCGAAATGGGCGACCTGGGAGCAGTTCAACGAACTGGACCGCAAAGGGCTGATGATGTTCGGCCAGATGACGGCGGGTTCGTGGATTTACATTGGCAGCCAGGGCATCGTCCAGGGCACCTACGAGACTTTCGCCGAAATGGGCCGCCAGCATTACGGCGGCGATCTCGCTGACAAATGGATTCTGACGGCGGGTCTTGGCGGCATGGGCGGAGCGCAGCCATTGGCGGCAACCATGGCCGGCGCGTCGATGCTCGCCATCGAATGTCAGGCATCACGGATCGAACGCCGCCTGCAAACGCATTATCTCGACCGGTCGACCGGCAATCTTGATGAAGCGCTGGCGCTGATTGCGCAGGCGACCAAATCGCGTAAGCCGCTATCTGTCGGCCTGCTTGGCAATGCCGCAAAAATCCTGCCGGAACTATTGCGCCGCGGCGTGCGTCCCGATGCCGTCACGGACCAGACCAGTGCACATGATCTGGTGAACGGTTATCTGCCGGAGGGCTGGACGGTTGCGGAATGGGAATCGCGGCGCCAAAGTGATCCGCACGGAGTCGCTGAAGCCGCTGCCAAATCCATCGTCAACCATGTTCGCGCGATGCTCGGCTTCGCCAAACTGGGCGTACCGACATTCGACTACGGCAACAATATTCGTCAGGTGGCAAAAGATCACGGTGTCGAAGATGCGTTCGTCTTTGCGGGATTCGTGCCGGCCTATATTCGTCCGCTGTTCTGCCGGGGCATCGGGCCGTTTCGTTGGGCGGCACTATCGGGCGACCCGGAAGACATTTACAAAACCGACGCCGCCGTTAAGGAGCTGTTCCCGGAAAATGCGCATCTTCATCGCTGGCTCGACATGGCGCGGCAGCGCATCGCCTTTCAGGGCTTGCCGGCGCGGATTTGCTGGATCGGCCTCGGTGATCGCCACCGCGCCGGCATCAGGTTCAACCAAATGGTCGCGCAGGGTGAATTGAAGGCGCCGATTGTCATCGGCCGCGATCATCTCGATTCCGGTTCGGTCGCGAGCCCGAACCGCGAGACAGAATCCATGTATGACGGTTCGGATGCGGTATCCGACTGGCCGTTTCTCAATGCGTTGCTGAATACCGCGTCCGGCGCGACCTGGGTGTCGATCCATCACGGCGGCGGCGTCGGAATGGGCTATTCGCAGCATGCCGGCATGGTGATAGTTGCCGATGGCACGGAACAGGCGAAATGCCGGCTCGAACGCGTGCTGTGGAATGACCCGGCGAGCGGTGTCATGCGTCACGCCGACGCCGGTTACGAAATCGCGCTGGAGACCGCGCGCGAGAAGTGCCTGAAATTGCCCTCCGTTGAGCTGCGATCATGACTGTTGTCCTCAACATGGATCAGTCGCTGAGTCTGGCGAATTTGCGCGCGATCTATGAGTCTCCGGCGCAAGTCGCGATGACGCCCGCCGTCGCTGCCCGCATCGATGCCGGTGCTGCGGTGGTGGCAAAAATCGTCGAACGCGGCGCCACAGTCTACGGCGTCAATACCGGCTTTGGGCTGCTGGCGAACACGTCAATTCCGCGCCACGAACTTGAAGAACTCCAGCGCAATCTCGTGCTCAGCCATGCGTGCGGCGTCGGTCCATTGCTGCCCGACAATGTCGTCCGTCTTGTGATGGTGTTGAAGCTGGCGTCGCTGTCCCGCGGAGCTTCCGGTGTGCGGCGCGACACGGTCGAGATGCTGGCGCGCCTGCTGGAGCTGGAAATTTATCCTTGCTTGCCGGGCAAAGGCTCGGTCGGCGCATCGGGGGATCTGGCGCCGCTCGCGCATCTTGCTGCCATGCTGCTTGGCATCGGCGAAGCGCGGGTGAACGGACAGATCATTCCTGCGGGCGAGGCACTGTCCCGCGCGGGTCTTCAACCGCTCAAACCTGGTCCGAAAGAAGGACTCGCGCTGGTGAACGGGACACAGGTGTCCACGGCACTCGCGCTGGCTGGTTTGTTCGAGACCGGAAAGGTTTTTGCCGCCGCGCTGGTCTCCGGGGCCATGTCGACCGACGCGTTCAAGGGTTCCGACACGCCCTTCGATCCGCGCATCCACGCCTTGCGGGGACAGCCGGGTGAGATCGATGTCGCTGCAGTGCTGCGCAATCTCATGCGCGGCAGCGAAATCCGCGAATCCCATCGCCTGCCCGGAAGCGATACGAAGGTGCAGGATCCTTATTCGTTTCGCTGCCAGCCACAGGTCATGGGCGCCTGTCTCGACATCATTCGGGCGGCAGCGCGCACACTCGAGATTGAATCCTCCGGCGTCACCGATAACCCATTGGTGCTCGACAATGGCGATGTCCTGTCCGGCGGCAACTTCCATGCCGAGCCCGTCGCCTTTGCCGCCGATCAGATTGCGCTCGCGCTCTGCGAGACCGGCAACATCTCCGAGCGGCGCACCGCAATCCTTGTTGATCCCAAGATGAGCGGATTGCCTGCCTTTCTGGTGAAGGAATCCGGGCTGAATTCCGGTTTCATGATCGCTCAGGTCACCGCTGCCGCACTTGTCGCGGAAAACCGGATGCTGGCGCATCCGGCATCGATCGACACGATCCCGACCAGTGCAAATCAGGAGGATCATGTCTCGATGGCAACCCACGGTGCGCGCCGTCTCCTCGACATGGCGGAGAATGCCCGCACGGCGATCGCGATCGAACTGCTTGCCGCGACGCAGGGTCTCGAGTTTCACCGGCCGCTGAAGACCTCGCCCGTGCTGGAGGAGGTCGCGCATGAGGTGCGAGGGTTGGTGGGCGCCTATGAGCGTGACCGCTATTTTGCGCCTGATATTGCCGCCATCTCGGATTATGTGCGCCGCGGCACGATGCAAAGCGTGATCAGCGACCTCGCGCCGATCAACTGAAGCCAGGGGAAACCGCGCACGCAGAAGATTGGCTTTCCAACCGTTTGCCTGCGCCTGAACTCTCATCCGTGTACGCCGATTCGCCGGCGGATTCAGGATAAGCACGAGCTTCGGCCAGGTTCTATGTGGATTTGTTGCGCCGCATTTTGGGTAGAATGGAGCTTATGCTATTCTCAGAAATCCGTTTGCGTCCGGGAAAATTCGAATGAAGCGCCTGTCATTGGCCGGGGTGGCCCTTTTCCTCGTTGTCGCGCTCATCATCGGTGGTTTGTTTTGGCGCATCGGCAGTCTGCACTCGCAAACGGAGACCGCGGCCGCCGCAACTCCGGCAGGTGATTTCGGCGGTCCATTTTCCCTCACCGATCAAAACGGCACACGCCGGACCGATACAGATTTCCGCGGCAAATACATGCTGATCTTCTTCGGCTACACATATTGCCCCGATATCTGCCCGACAATGCTTGCGGTCGAAGCCGAGGCACTCGACAAGCTCGGCTCACGCGCCGGTCAGATCACGCCGATTTTCGTTTCCGTGGACCCGAAGCGCGACACGCCAAACCGGCTGAAGTCCTATCTTTCGGCCTTTGACGCGAAACCGCGTTCTGCCCGTCCCGATTTCGTCGGGCTGACGGGCAGCGGTGAAGACATTGCCAAAGCGGCGAATGCATACCGCGTCTACTATCGCGCCCATCTCGACGGCCAGACCGAAGATGGGGCGGATTACTCGGTCGATCATACGACGGAAGTTTATCTGATGGATCCTGCCGGAAAATTCGTCGCCTATTACTCGGAAGGGATTTCGCCCGACGAAATGGCCGCCGATCTGAAGAAGAATATACGCTAGCGCGGTGGTCCGGACGCCGTAACGCTGAGCACCGGAACCGCAAATGTCAGCTTGCCCGCATTGGCAAAATTCAAGGTCACCGAAACCGTCGAGCCCTGTTTGACGGGCTGCTTCAGTCCATCAAGCATCAGGTGATAACCGATCGGCGCAAAACTGACCTGCCCGCCGCCGGTCAGTTCGACCGGTCCGGTCATCTCCATATGCGCGACGCCGCCCGTTACGACCGTGCGATGAACCATGGCATTGGCGGTAATGCTGCTTGATGCAGAAACCAGAGAGTCGGCTGCGCGCCCTTTATTGGTTACCGTAAAATAGACCGCGGCATTGTCCACACCGGGAGGAGTGGCGCGGGCCCAGGCGCCGCTGACGCAAATATCTTTGGTGCACGACTCTTTCGGCGCCGCAATTGCAGGCGCGGGGAGTACGGCAAAAACAGCCGCAACGCACCGGCTCAGATTGCGGCGCTTAGTCAATGTGTTTCCGCGGACCTGCTTCGTCTAATACCAGCTCGGCCACTTCGGGTCCGGCGGATAAACCGGCTTTGCCGGAATGAACCCATCCCGATTCGGCATGACCACCTTCGGCAGACTGTTCTGGTCCATCACGTCGTCTTCCCTGATGATCCCGTTCCGGTAATACAGGAACGCGACCAGCGAATAGACTTCGTTCGGCTTCAACGATCCCGGATTGGGGGCCGGCATCGCCCGGTTGATATAGTCCCAGGCGATGGTCGGGTAGGGGAAATAGCTCGGGCCGTCCTTTTCAACGCCATAGAAAGGCCCGCGATAGGGCTTTCCCGGCTGGCCGGCGACCAGATGGTGGGTGATCCCGTTTTCGCCATTCTTGCCATGGCACACTTCGCAACGCTGCGCGAAGATCACGGCGCCTTCCTTGGCCGTTCCGCGCCCGGCCGGGAGCTCTTTTCCCTCCGGCCCGATCATGTGGTCGAAGCTCTGGATTTCGGCCTGGCTGAGCGGCGTTCCGACATTGGGAAATTTGCGCGCCGATTGCGCGACCGCAACGGGCGCAACCAGGATCAGTACCGGCACGAGGACCTTAAGCGAACATTGCATCGATAATGCTCCCGTCGCTATTGATCTTCCAGGGCTGGATGGCATTCATGTGAATAGCGCGTGGCCTCTCGGGCTTGTGCCAATCCTCGATCGGGATTTGCCAATGTGCGCTCAACTCCGCGAGCGACGGTTGCACGTCACCCGTTTCGTCGATGCAGCGCGACATGATCGTCGCCTCCTGGCCGTTCCATTCCCAGTCATAATTGAAGCGGGTATGCGCCTTTGGAACGATGATTCCGTCGAGCCGCGCTTCACGCCAATTCCGGCCGCCATCGGTCGACACTTCGACTTTGGCCACTTTGCCTGCGCCCGACCATGCCAGACCTGTGATCTGGACATAGCCTTTGCGCATTTCCATTCCGCCCGATGGCCGCGTGATGACCGATTTCGCCGCCCACTGGAAATGATACCAGCGCGCTTTGCCGCCGAGATCGGGCCGGGACACCGAATGATTCATGCTTTCATTCCAGGTATTGTAGGGCTCGTCCACCACCTTGATGTGGCGCAGATATTTCACATTGAACGGGCCTTCCCAGCCGGGAACGAGAAGGCGGATCGGGAAACCCTGCTCAACCCGCAGCGGATCGCCATTCTGCCCATACGCCACGAAACAGTCGTCCAGCGCCTTGCCCAGCGGAAGCGTATGGCTGAATTTTCCGGCATCGGCGCCTTCCGACACCAGCCAGGTCCCGCCTTTCTTCACACCGGCTTCGTTCAACAGCACCGACAGCGGCACGCCGGTCCATTCGCTGGTGCTCGCCATTCCGTGGATGAACTGCACCGGCAAGCCCATTTTCGCGTCCTTCGATCCATGGATCGCGGGCGAGCTGTTGCCGTGACATTCGACGAAATGAATCCGCGACACCGAAGGCAGCCGCCTCAGGTCGTCCATGCTGAAACTCAACGGACGATCCACCATGCCGTGGATGGTAAGGCGATGCTCTTTGGGATCGATTTCGGGAAATTCGGAAGAGTGCTGCTGCACAAAATGGATCGGTGACGGTGTGATAATGCCGGCATAATCCTGCAGCGGCGTGTAGTGCGTCATGTGGTCGAGGCTGTACCTCGCTCCGCGGCGCGGCGGCGCCCGATGGATGTGGCCGACATCGTCGGATTCGGCGACTTCACGGACGCCCCCTCCGGGCTGTTCGGCCGGTTGCGCGTTGGCCGAACCTGACCATTGCGCGCCTGCCGCGAAACCCGCGGCGCCGGCCGCGACACCCGCCGCTGCCTGTTTTAAGAACCGCCTGCGGTCAGACTGGTTGGAACCCATAGTTGCCTCCTGTGATTCCAAAAATTCGTGTGCTGAAGAACGCAATAAAATCAGAGAGAGGACAGATAGCGCGCCATCGCGTCGCGATTGGCGGGCGAAATCCCCTTCATGATCTGCACCATGTCGGCATTGTTGGTCCGCTCGCCATTGGCAAAGCGGTTCATTGCGGAGATCAGATATTCATAGCTTTGACCGGCGAGGCGCGGCGTCGGCGCACCTTCGTTTTGTGCAGCGCCCATGAAATTGGCCTGATGGCATGCCTGGCAAACGGCCATTCCGGGTGGCGGCGCGACCGCGGCGGCCGGGCGGGCCTGTACCGGCCATTTGCGGCTGGCGAACACAACGGTCGAGGGTTTCACTTCCTCACCCGTGAGCGTGCCCGCCATCCAGTTCATGACTTCCTGATTGCGATTGCCGATCTGGAAATCATGCAACTGCTTTTCGAGATAGCTTTCCTGCTGACCCCAGATGATCGGAATGCTGGGTCCCTTGGGCACGCCATCATTGCCATGGCATGCGCCACAGACCTGGAGTTTGGCGCCGAATTCGCGCTGTGTGTTGGGGTCCGGTGCATCGGCAGCACTTGCGCGCGCGACCAGCGCGATCACAAGCAAAGTACCGGCCACAGCCGGGAAACGAATGTTGACCATAGACGCCGCTCCCACCCGGATGCCCACGCGACGGACCAACGCAGTTGAACGAAGCATGCCGCAGTCGCGCTGGTTGCGCAACGGCTAACTAACCGCCGCCGCAATAGGTGCAGCCGGCCTCCTGCGCACGATTCACGCCCCAGGTGCCCGACGGAAGAATAGTCGTGCCGGGGATCAGATTGGCGGCCCACTCCTTGAACGCGTCGTCCGGCGTTATTCCGGCGCCTGCCGCCAGACGGCGGGCCTGCCCGCGCAACGCCACTCCACATGCGCCAAATACGCTGCCCTTCGCGAGCAGCCGATCCAGCGCGATATCGGGATTGCCCAGCGCGCCTGGTTTCGGCTCGAACCATGGGTTCTTGACAGCCAGCGCTTTGGTTTCGGGATCGGTGACCTTGAACGCCTCTCCCAGCCTGTATTTCGCCCACATGGCGCTGTTCAGCGCCAGCGGGATTCCCTGATGGCGGAAGATCAGCACCGCGGTTGCGGATTGGTTGGGCGCGAGGAAATTGTTGGCGAAACCGAGTGGAAATCCGTCAAACACGCCGTACACATCAAACAGTTGCTTGTGCCGGCTCTTCAGCGCGCCTGGCCAGTCGGGGCCATCACCGGCAGCGGTCTGCGCCTCTGCGCTGTTCGCCGCAAATCCGAACAGCCCCACTGCCGACGCTGCTGCGATGCGGCCAAAAAAACCGCGGCGGTGCGAAACTTCGCCCGCGTCCCGGTTTGACTCGCTCATTGAATTCCCTCCCAGCGCACATCTCGTCTGCGAATGTACCACTCTCAAGCGCGGAAAGGCGCGGTTATTTACGCCAGGCAAAAGACGGGGGCGCGTGGCTGCGCCCCCGTCCATACGCCCATCAGCCAGTGTTAGCCGGGTTGCGTGCCGTTTCGCGTCGTCGTGCCCGGCTGGTTGGAGCCGAGCTGCGTCGGAGCCGGGCCTTGCGGCATCTGATTCGCCAGATTTACCGCCAGCTGATTGGTCAGCGGCGCGCGGCCGGCAACGATCCGGTGCTGGTTGTTCGTGCCATAAATCGTCTGGTCAAAAGCCCGATTGGCGCGAATCAAGAGGCTTGGCAGCATGTTGCCGGTCGACCCCGACCACACGATCAGATCGCTGCGCTGCAGCGATGAAGGCTGCGTATTGGGGCTGGAACGGTAATTGACGACGTTCAGCCGCCGCTTGCCGTTCAGCGAGATATTGCCGCCGCTGCGGAATTGATTGAGGGCACGATTGCTCATGATCAGCAAAGCCACGGGCCCGCTGCCCGCGCCGGTGGTGTTCACGCCGGCATTGTTCGCACTGGAGTTATTCGCCCCACGCTGCGCCGTCGTTGAGCCGCTGCCGACGGTGAAGAACACCGGGTTCGACCACCGGCCATTATTATTGATCAGCATCACGCCGCCGCCGCAGCCGGCGCTGCCATCGGTGCAGGTGGTGCTGGAATTCGGCATGACGAAGACCGCCTTCGAGCTGCGCATCAGATTGGCGACATTCGAGTCCGACTGCATTTGCGAGATGATGCCCTGCGAATTCCGCATCAGCCCATCGGCTATTGCCAGCTCGTTCGAATTGCCGGCATTGGCAGTATTCGCGTTCGCTGCATTCGTGCTCATCGCATTCACGCCATTAGCGTTCGTGGATGCGTTGGCCGCATTGGCGGAAGTTGCTGTGTTGACAGCGACGTGATGGTGATGCCGCGCCATGGCCGGAGCGGCGATCATACTGCTTGCCAGCAGCAATGCCGTGAACAAACGAGAGCTTCGCATGAAGTACTCCATCGGGCTGATTTCGAGGCGTCAACGTGCGGGCGTTTTACGCTGTTCCGGGGATGGCATTCACCTACCAGCCAGCGGCACGAATCCCCCGGTAACGGCTGTTCAAAAATCCGGAGCAGCGTGACTGGAGACAGTTTTCGAGCATTTGGAGGGCCACCGCAAATGTGATCGGAGGAACTGCAACCGAGGCCAACGCCCAGCGGCATCAAAGGCTCTTTCATCCGGAGTTTGTGAAGATAAAGTCGGCGCCATGCCCGACAGCGAAGTCCAGAATTCCTTGGCCGGCGTCACAGCCACTCGCGAGATTTGGTCCGGCGTGTTTCTCACCGCAGTTGCCGGTTATGTCGACGCCATCGGTTTCCTCACCCTTGGCCACCTGTTCGTATCGTTCATGAGCGGCAACAGCACGCAGTTCGCGGTGAATGCGGTCCAGGAGAAATGGAGCGATGCCATGCTCGCCGGCACCATCGTTGGGCTGTTTGTCGGAGGAGTTATTGCTGGGCGGATCATCGCGATCCTGCTGAAGCGCCGGCACACGACAGCCATTTTGGGGCTGGAAGCTTTGCTCCTGGTGATTGCGCTGGTGAATCTGATGACGGGGCCGATTTCAACCGTACCGCTCACCATCGCCATGGGTTTGCAAAACGCGGTCTTGCCGCGAACAAACGAAGGCAAGATCAGTGTGACCTATGTCACCGGATCGCTCGTGCATTTCGGGGACAGACTTGTCGATGCGCTGTTCGGTATCGGGCCACGCGGCGAATGGCTGCCCTATTTGCTGCTGTGGGCCGGAA
Organism: Micropepsaceae bacterium; assembly: GCA_036273455.1. Taxonomy (GTDB): domain Bacteria; phylum Pseudomonadota; class Alphaproteobacteria; order Micropepsales; family Micropepsaceae; genus CAIYRG01. The sequence continues at coordinate 11,878 of DASUHP010000101.1, forward strand.
TGTTCATCGGCGCAGCGACCGGCACGTTCGTGCAAAGCCGTATTGGAGCGATGGCCCTGGCGGTTCCTGTGGCAGTGCTGTTGCTTATGGCCGCCGCTTCCCTGCGCGGTGGCGATCCGCTACGACTTGGAGGATAGGGCAGGAGTGCAGGCATGCGGTGGATTTGGCGCAACGCAGCATCGGTATTATTTGGATTGTTTGCGTTGCCTGCCGCGGCACAAACGCCCGCGATCGACTGGAAAACGCAGCAGCCGGAAATCCTCAAACACTATCGCGATCTGGTGCAGATCGACACCCGTAGCGGCCATGAAACGCTCGCGGTGAATTATCTCAAGCAGGTGTTCGAAGCCGCGGGAATTCCGGCCGAGATTTTCGCGCTGAATCCGGCGCGGGCAAACCTCGTTGCCCGCATCAAGGGGAATGGCACAAAACGTCCGCTATTGCTTCTGGCGCATACCGATGTCGTCGGGGTTCAGCCCGAGAAATGGCCGGTGCCGCCATTCGGGGCGGTGATGAAGGATGGTTACGTCTGGGGCCGTGGCACGGCGGACGACAAGGACAAGCTCACCGCCAATCTGATGACCATGCTGCTGGTCAAGCGGCTCGGTGTGAAACTCGACCGCGATCTGATCTTCCTTGCCGAATCCGGCGAAGAAGCAGATACCGAGGGCGTTGGCATGAAATTCATGGCCGAGCAGCATTTCCCGGCGATTGATGCGGAATTCGCCATCACCGAAGGCGGCAGCACCATCATCGAAAATGGCCGGGTCACGCAAGTTGACATCGCCACCACCGAGAAGCTTCCGCGCCGCATCACCCTGGTGGCGACCGGTACGTCCGGGCACGGATCGGTTCCACGGCTGGACAATCCGCTGATTCATCTGTCACAGGCGATCGCGAAAGCAACGGCGTGGCAAACGCCCATGCGCCTGAACGAGACGACGCGGACTTATTTCGAAAAGCTGGCGGAGATTGCAAGTCCAGCCCGCGCGGCCGAATACCGCGCGTTGTTCAATCCGGCGACAGCGGATGCCGCGCAGCGCTATCTCGCGGAAAAAGAACCGGAGCATTACTCCATGCTGCGGACATCCATCGTTCCGACCATGCTGAAGGCCGGTGTCGGACAGAACGTAATTCCGTCCCAGGCCGAAGCGGTTTTCGATATCCGCGCACTTCCCGATGAGAATGTGCCGATGCTGTTTCAGCAGATGGCCGCAGTGATCGGCGATCCTGCCGTAAAGGTCGTTCCTATTCCGAATCCGCGCGAGACGGCGCCGCCGTCGCGCCTGGATTCCGAAATGTACAAGGCGATGGAGCGAGTTGCGCATCAGGTGTATCCCGGTGCCGCGGTCATTCCCATGATGCTGACCGGTGCGACCGACATGTCCTATCTGCGGCCGCGTGGCGTGCAGTCCTATGGCGTCGATGCGCCCGTGACCGAGAGCGATGAGATCAATTACGGCGCGCATAGCGATGTCGAGCGCCTGCCCGAAGACTCGCTATACAAGCTGACGCAATTCATCTGGAACTCGGCTTTCGCCGTCGCCGCAAGCAAGTAGCGGTCAATTCAACTCCGCGCGGAGTTGCTGGCGCAGCACATCAATTGGCACCAATGCGCCGTGATGTTCGAAATGCCAGAACGTCCAGCCATTGCACGCATCGAGGCCCTGGACATGCGCGGCAATGCGGTGAATCGAACCGGTGGCATTGGCGCAGACCAGCGTGCCGTCGGCGCGCACTTTGGCGGTGTGGCGCCGGTCGGGCGCCATCAGCACCGCGCCGGGTTTTAACAGCCCGCGTTCCACCAGCGATCCAAACGGAATGCGTGGTTCGGCGCGTTTTGAACGCGTGACCTGGACGGCGGACCGCTCTGATGGCCGCACAGCGGCAATGCGCGCCCGCGCCAATTCGACATAGCCGGCGTTGCGTTCGATGCCGATATAATTGCGCGACAGCCGCTTTGCCACCGCGCCCGTAGTGCCGGAACCGAAGAACGGATCAATCACCAGATCGCCCGCCGCGGTCGATGCCAGCAGCACGCGATGCAGCAGGCCTTCCGGTTTCTGGGTCGAATGGGCTTTGGCGCCGCTGCCGTCTTTGAGGCGTTCGCCGCCCGAGCAGATCGGCAACAGCCAGTCCGAGCGCATTTGCAGATCATCATTCAGCGCCTTCATGGCTTCGTAATTGAATGTGTAGGATTTCTGGTCGCGGGAGCGCGCCGCCCAGATCAGCGTCTCATGCGCGTTGGTAAATCGCCTGCCGCGGAAATTCGGCATCGGATTGGTTTTGCGCCACACCACATCATTCAGCACCCAGTAGCCGAGATCCTGGAGGATCGAACCGACGCGAAAAATATTGTGGTAGGAGCCGATCACCCATAATGCGCCGTTGGGTTTCAGCACGCGCCGTGCCGCGGTCAGCCAGTCGCGCGTGAATCGGTCATATTCGGCAAAACTGGCAAACTGGTCCCAGCCGTCATCCACCGCATCGACGACAGAATTGTCCGGGCGACGGAGTTCGCCTTCGAGCTGGAGATTATAGGGCGGATCAGCAAATACCAGGTCGGCGACACCTTCCGGCATCGCGTTCAGCGCCGCGATGCAGTCGCCCTGAATGATCGTGTTCGCACGGAATCCCTCCGTGTCCGGCGCACTTTCCCTGTCCGGCATGTCACACCCTGCTTTCGAAACGCGGCAGAGTGAGTCAGCGCGGACTCGCGGTCAATGCGGGAGTGACTCTAGGACGCCAAAAAAACTTCGCGTGAGTCAATTGGACGCAGGATTTCGTAAACGGGGGCGAAACTTCTGCGGTGATGCAGGCACGGCCCGAAACGGTTAAGCGCGAGTAAATGTTCTTCGGTGCCGTAGCCCTTGTTGGTGAACCAGCCGTAATTGGGAAATTGCTCATGCAGATTCCGCATGACGCGGTCGCGGGTCACCTTGGCGATGATAGAGGCCGCGGCGATCGACACCGACTTCGCGTCGCCATCGACAATGGTGTCGCAGCGGCAGGGCAGGGCAGGCGCGTCATTGCCGTCCACCAGGGCAAATTGCGGCGACAGCGACAGCGCGCGCACCGCCCGCGCCATGGCGAGATGCGTCGCCTGCCGGATGTTGACCAGATCGATCTCGTCGACGCTGGCTTCGCCGACGCCGACCACTGCGCAATCCATGATCCTGCCGAACGCTTCCTCGCGCGCCTCGGCCGTCATCTGCTTGGAGTCGTTGAGCCCTTTGGGAATGTGCTTGCGGTCGAGGATCACCGCGGCTGCGACCACCGGCCCCGCGAGCGGCCCACGACCGGCTTCATCCACGCCGGCGACAGGACCCGAAATGGTCTTCAACAGCCGCCCTTCGTAGATGTAATGCGGCAAGCGCCCGCCCGTCGAATCGCCTCGCCGGACTCATAGCATTGCTTCGGGCGAAAACCGGAGTGGCGAATCACCGTTACCCACATGAAGTGACGGCGTTACCCGAACAACCCGAGCTGATCTCCCGCCTGCGGCGGCGGCCGGAATTTCGTGCAATCCAGTCGCGCGCGCTGCCGGTTCAGCCCGAGACGGCTGACCGCAAGGCGGAAACGCTGTGCCATGAGTTCGGCGTAGGGGCCGGTGCCCGTCATCCGCTTACCCCATTCGGAATCATAATCCTTCCCGCCACGCATGGAGCGAATGAGCGACATCACATGCCTGGCGCGATCCGGCAATTCGCTCTCCAGCCATTCCCGAAACAGGTCCTTGATTTCAAACGGTAATCGCAAGAGCGTATAGCCGGCCTCGGTTGCTCCCGCGGTTGCCGCCGCCGCGAGAAGGTCTTCCATCTCGGCATCGTTCAGCGCGGGAATCATTGGCGCCGTCATCACGCCGCACGGGACTCCAGCGCCTGCCAGCTCGCGGAGCGCATGCAGCCGCTTTTCCGGCGTGGCCGCGCGCGGCTCCATGATTCGGGCGAGACGCCGGTCCAGGGTCGTGATCGAGAGGAACACTTTGGTCAGGCCTTCCCCCGCCATTGGACCAAGTATGTCGAGGTCGCGGACGATCAGCGCGGATTTGGTGACAACGGAAACCGGATGACGGAATTCCCACAACACGGTGAGAACGGAGCGCATGACTCTGAGTTCTCGTTCCACCGGCTGATAGGGATCGGTATTTGTTCCGATCGCAATGATCTGCGGCTTGTAGGACGGGTGGCGCAATTCCTCCGCCAGAAGCCGTGCGGCTTCCGGTTTGACGAACAGCTTGCTTTCGAAATCGAGCCCCGGGGACATGCCGAGATAGGCGTGTGTCGGGCGGGCGAAGCAGTAAATGCAGCCATGCTCGCAGCCGCGATAGGGATTGATCGACTGGTTGAAGGAGATGTCCGGAGACGTGTTGCGGGTAATGATCTGGCGCGTCGCGTCGCGGATGATTTCGGTGCGCAGCCGCGGGACGTCCTCCGGTATGTCCCAGCCGTCATCAAATTCAGTGCGCTTTTCCCGGTCATAGCGGCTGGACTCGTTGGATCTGGCACCCCGTCCGGAGATGTCTGCTGAACCGCTTTTCTGCATGACCTGAAGGTAGCTGGCCAATGCGAACAAAACAAGAACAAAGCGCAGCATGCCGAAAGTTGCTCACGGTTCAGGTTCAGTTCAGAAATCTCAGGGCGTAATACAGCCTCGGTATGTTTGTGTTCGATCCAGTTGGGGGAAACAAATGAGGAGAGCAATTGCAGCGGGAGCCGCTGCATTGGGGTTGATTTTGGCGGTTACAACAGCTGCCGATGCCGCGGCACGCTTTGGGGGATTTCGCGGCGGTGGGTTCCGCGGCGGATTTGGAGGTGGTTTCCGCGGCGGCGCATTCATCGGACCGAGATTCGGATTTGGCGGTGGATTTTATGATCCGTTCTGGTGGCCCGGCTATTACCCATGGGGCTATCCATGGGCTTTTCCATATTACGCGCCACAGGTGGTCGTGCGCTATGCGCCTTCGGGCTACCTTCCTGCGGCGGCCGCTCCACAGCAGCAGTTCTGGTATCGCTGCGGCAATCCGGAAGGATATTTCCCCTATATACAGAACTGCATGACCGGTTGGGAACGGGTCCCAGTCGCTCCGGGCGGCGCACTAACGGGTGCGCCTCCACCGCCGGGCGCACCAGCCGGCCCGACTCCCAACGGTCCTGTATATGATCCGGTGGTGCCGGGCGGACCGCCGCCCGCCCAACGGTAATCATCGAGCAAAAGCCAGCGGTGGCCGTGGTTCACGGCTTCCGCCGGCGGTGTTCTTCCAGCCGGGGAATGATCTCGATGAAGTTGCATGGCTTATGCCGGTAATCGAGCTGCATCTTCAGGATGCCGTCCCACGCATCCTTCACCGCGCCGGGTGATCCGGGCAGCGCAAACAGATAGGTGCCGTGCGCAACCCCGGCACAGGCGCGCGATTGTATCGTCGAGGTGCCGATCTTGTCGAAACTGATGCGGTGAAACACCACCGAAAAGCCGTCGATTTCTTTTTCGAACACGCTGCGGAACGCCTCGGGCGTCACGTCGCGTCCGGTTAGTCCGGTGCCCCCGGTGGAAATCACGACATCGACCTCGGGATCATCGATCCAGCGCCGCAACAATGTGACGATCCCATCGCGGTCGTCCCGGGCAATGGTCCGTGCTGCAACCACATGGCCGGCTTCGCGCACCCGTGCCTCCAGGGTGTCGCCGGAAATGTCGTTTTCCCGCGTTCGGGTGTCGGAGACCGTCAGAATGGCGATCCGCGCCGGTATGAATTCCCGCTCTTTATCCGGCACGGCACAACCTTAATGCGCGGCGGCTTCCCTGGCTGCGCTGTGGTAAATCGGCCATGCGCCGCCGGCCGCATCGTCCAATCCCGTCACCGGCTCGCCGAGGCGCAAACGGTACATCCACAAATTCGTCATTACCCGTTTGATATAGTCGCGGGTTTCGGCGAGCGGAATGGTTTCGATGAACAGCATGGGATCGGCGTTGGCGTCCTGCTGCGACTGCCATTTGGACAGGTTGCCTTCGCCGGCATTATAGGCGGCGGCGATGCTGAACAGATTGCCATTCTGCTTTTCGAGCAGGTCCTGCAGGTAATTCTGTCCCAGCGTCAAGTTATAGACCGGATCGTCCAGACGGTCCTTGTTGCGTCCCGCCAGCGACCGGTCATGGGTGATCGTTACCGCCGTTTGGGGCATGATCTGCATCACGCCTCGCGCTCCGGCTTTTGAGGTTGCCGCCGGCTGAAACCGGCTTTCCTGCTTGGCAAAGGCCAGGATCACCGCCTGGTCCACCGTGTAGCCGCCTTCGGGCTTATAGGGCGGGACCGGATAGAGGCTGGTTAAGCGTCGCTCCGGAGCAGCCATTTCGGCGGCCCGTAACTCCAGCGACGGTGCGCCGAGATCGCGCGCCAGCCCGGCAAAAGCGGGATCGAGATCGGATGAAATCTCGCCAAATGCGCGGGACAGTTCGGTTTCTATGAAATCAGTGCGGCCGATCTGCCACATCGCTACCGCCCGATGCGCGGCCCGATCCTGCATCAGTTGCGCAAAGGAAACGGTATCCAGCGCCGGGTCGGCGAATTGCGCATTCATGTCGCGGCCAAGCACGCGCAACGCCAATAACCCGTAAAATGTGTCGGGTTCGGACGCCGCCCGCTGATATAATGTCACAACCCGAGCGGGGTCGCCGTTACGCATATGACTGCGCGCCGCCCAGAAGGCGGCCGCCGAATAGGTGCGCGGGACGCGGGAATTGTTCACGACGGTTTCGAAATGATCCGCCGCTGCGGCGTAATCGCCAAGACGGTACGATGCCAGTCCTGAGACCCAATGGCATTGCAGGGCGGTATTGCCATTTTTGGCAATCACGTCGCCACAAATTGAAAGCGCCTGCTTATCCTTCTGTTCACCAAGATAGGCCGTGCCGACAAAGGCGCCGAGCCGGTCGAAATCCGCTTCGGTCAGCCTCGTGTGAGTCGACGCGCGCTTCCACAGTGTTTCCGCGGCTTCGGGGCGGTCCTGCCGCGTCAGTGTCCTGAGTTGCGTTTCCAGCCGCCGGACCGCCTGACGCTCGGGATTGGTATCTTCGAAGGCCGAAGGCTCATTATCTACGCCGCGCCAATGGGCCCGGACGGGCGCCGGCACGGAAGTTCCTTTTGGCGCACGCCTCGCCGCCAGTTTGTAAATCTTGTCGGCACCGGACAGGTCCCCGTAATTATGCAGCCAGTTCTTCAGCTCGGCAAACCTGGCATGGTAATGAGCGCCAAGAAAACGCTCTTCGAGGACATAACCGACCAGGGACGTGTCGGACAGCTCTTTGACCAGCGCTTCGGATTTCGCGACCTGGCCCGATTTCTCCGCGGCAAAAATATCACGATAGGTGCTCACATCGGCCGGAGACAGCACCGTGAAGCTGGTGGTCACGTCGGCGGCGTAAGTTTGTGACAGTCCGGTTACGGACAATGCGGCGGAAAGCAGGAGCAGCGCGCGTTTTTTCAAATGGCGGTCCTTCTTTGTCGAGGCCGCAATGCTGCCTGACAATCAACGGTTCATGCAAGCCCAAGGTTCTTGGCGCGCTGTGATATTGCTGTAAGGTCTTGCCACGCCAAGCGTTTTGCCGTTGGTTGCCGCAGCAGATAGGCCGGGTGCAGCGTCAACATTACGGGAACTTCACGTCCACTCACATGACAGCGATAGGTCTCCCAGCGCCCACGATGGCGCAAAATTCCTTGCAAACCGGTTAAGTGCCGGACCGGTACGGCACCGAGCAATACCAGTAGCCTGGGATTTGCCAGTTCGATATGGCGATGCAGGAATGGCAGGCAGATGGCGGCTTCTTCGGGTGAAGGCTCGCGATTCCCCGGCGGCCGCCAATTTACGATGTTCGTGATGTAAACCTTCTGCCGGTCAAGGCCGATCGCCGCCAGCATGCGGTCGAGCAGCTGGCCGGCGCGGCCGACGAAAGGCACTCCCTGACGGTCTTCATCGGCGCCAGGGGCTTCGCCGACCAGCATGATGCCGCCGGCAGGATTGCCATCCGCGAAGACGAGATTGGTCGCGTTCCGCTTCAGCTCACAACCTTCGAACGCGGCCAAAGCCGCCTTGAGCTGTTCGAGGGTGTGGCACGCCGCGGCGATCACGTCCGGGCTCGTGCCTGGCGTTTTGGTTTTGATTGGCGGCGCAACCCACGGTCGAGTGACTTGCGGTTTGGCAATCTGTGGTGTCGCCAGGGTCGCGGGGCTTTCCACCGGCGCGGGACCGATCAGGCGGTTGACCGCGACTTCGCCAATCGCCTCGTCTGCCCCGCATTCGACCAGCCACTGCAAGGCGGCGCGAGCTTTTTCTCGGGTCAGATCACTCATTGGATTATGGTGTAGCCGACTACGGGAAAAATTCTAAACCGAGAGATGAGCGCCAGCCGCGAAAGCATGGAATTTGACGTCGTGATCGTCGGCGCCGGGCCCGCCGGCCTCGCGGCGGCGATCCGTCTGAAACAGTTGTCTCCCGACGCCGGCGTCTGCGTGATCGAAAAGGGAGCCGAAGTCGGCGCCCATATTCTTTCGGGCGCGGTGATCGATCCTTCCGGTCTTTCCGCCCTGATACCCGACTGGCGCGATAAAGGCGCTCCGCTGGACACCAAGGTCACGGATGACCGGTTCTACCTTCTCGGGCCGGCCGGGCGGCTGCGCATCCCGAATTTTCTGATGCCGCGGCTGATGAGCAATCACGGCAATTATATTGCCAGTCTCGGTTTGCTGTGCCGCTGGTTGGCAAAGCAGGCCGAAGAGCTCGGTGTCGAAATCTATCCCGGCATTGCCGGCGCCGATATCGAATGGGACAGCGGCGGCGCGATTGGGGGTGTCGTCACCGGTGACCTTGGCCTCAAGCGCAATGGGGAGCCGGGTCCGAACTACACGCCGGGCATGATTTTGCGCGGGAAATATACCCTGATCGCCGAAGGCGCCTGCGGTTCGCTGGCGAAGAAACTGATCGCGCATTTCGGCCTCGCCCAGGGATGTTCGCCTCAAACCTATGGCCTGGGTCTCAAGGAGCTGTGGGAATTGCCGCCGGAAAAACATCGGCCCGGTCTGGTCATGCACACAATGGGCTGGCCACTGGACAGCCATACCGGTGGTGGATCGTTCATTTACCATTATGGTGCGAATCTCGCCGCCGTCGGATTTGTCGTCCATCTTGATTACAGCAATCCCTTCCTTTCTCCGTTCGAGGAATTCCAGCGCTTCAAGACTCATCCTTCTGTCCGGCCGATGCTGGTTGGCGGACGGCGCATTGCCTATGGCGCGCGCGCGATTACCGAAGGCGGATTGCAGGCGGTGCCGAAACTCGCGTTTCCGGGTGGTGCGCTGATCGGCTGTGCCGCAGGTTTCGTCAACGTCCCGCGGATCAAGGGAAGTCATAATGCAATCCTGACCGGAATTTACGCTGCGGACGCGGCTTTTGAAGCGCTTCAGCAGAGCAGGGCGGGCGACATTCTCGATGCTTACGAGCAAAAGTGGCGCGCATCTCCGGTTTATCGCGAGTTGCGGCTGGTCCGGAATGTGAAACCACTATGGGCCCGCTGGGGCACTATGGCCGGAGTGCCGCTTGGCGCGCTCGACATGTGGTGCAATCAGTTGCTTGGCTTCAGCCCATTCGGAACATTGCCCGGTCATGGACCGGATTACGCGCATTTGCTTCCCGCCGCGAAGGCGCGGGTGATTCAGTATCCAAAGCCGGATGAAAAAGTCAGTTTTGACCGATTGTCATCGGTTTTCCTGTCCGGCACGCGGCACGATGAAGACGAACCGGTTCACCTCAAATTGAATGATCCTGACCTACCGGTCCGGGTGAATTTGCCTGTCTATGCCGAGCCGGCGCAACGCTACTGTCCGGCGGGAGTGTTCGAAGTGGTGACGGCAAACGGCACGCCGAGATTTGTCATAAATGCTGCGAATTGCGTGCATTGCAAAACCTGCGACATCAAGGATCCCGCGCAAAATATCGTCTGGGTTCCGCCGCAGGGAGGCGAAGGCCCGGCATACGGCATGATGTGACGCCGTACGCAATTCCAGCTATCATCCCCCGGTCGAGAGGAAAGTCAGAACCGTGAAAATCAGAACAATATTGCTGTTGGCGGCAGGTGTGGGCGCACTGTCGCTGGCGGGGTGCAGCAGCACGGCGACGGTCGCAGATCTGGCGCCGCATCTCAGCGGTCCGCCGGCGTCGAACGCGCTGGCCGGCACATCCGCCTCACTCGCCGGGACATATCTCGCGGGCAATTTCGCTGCGGCAGAGGGCGACGTGAAGGCCGCCACGGAATTTTATTCCAATACGCTGAAAGACGCTCCCGATAACGCGGATATTCTCGAACGGACATTTCTGTTTGCAGCCGAGGGCGGCGAAATGGGTCGCGCGGCGGCATTGGCCAATCGGGTCATCGCCATCGATCCCGAGAATCGGCCGGCACATCTTGTGCTGCAGGTCGGGGCACTGACCAAAAAGGATTATGCGGCTGCGATCAAGGATGCGACCGGTCCGGCCAATGGCTTGTTTGCCACGCTCACCAACAAGATCATGGAAGCCTGGGCCCGCGCCGGGATGAAAGATATCGATGGCGCGCTGGCGGCGCTGGACTCTTTGTCGAATCAGCGCGGGATCGATGGTTTGCGTCTGATGCACACAGCGCTGATCCTGGACTATGCGGGCAGGGACAAGGAAGCCGAAGACACCTACAACAAAGCGATTGCCGCGATGGGCACCGGACCAAGGGGCACGGAAGCCTATGGGCGCTTCCTGCTGCGCCACGGGCGCGTCAATGATGCGAAGGCCCTGTTCGAGCGCGCCAATCGCGAAAACCGGGGCAATCCTTTCGCGCAATGGGCGCTGAGTGACCTCAGCACGATGAAAAACCCGGCGCCGCTGATCTCTTCACCGGCGCAAGGCGTGGCGGAGGGGCTGTTCGGGATCGCGGCGTCGCTCAACGATCAACGCAGCACCGACGTTGCGATTCTCTATCTCAATCTGGCGCTTTATCTCCGTCCCGATTTCGACCTCGGCCGTGTGCTACTGGCCAGCCATTACGAGGCGATGGAGAAATACGCCATTGCCAATGCGATTTACGCCGGCATTGCACCGGCTTCGCCCTATTACGCGATGACGCAGGTCCAGGCGGCGATCAATGACGGCCGTGACGGCAAACCGCAGGACGGCATCGTTAAGTTGAAAGCCCTGTCCGCAAGTCAGCCGCAGGAGAGCGATGTCTGGACCGCATTGGGCGATCTCTTCCGCAGCTCGGACCAATATAAGGAAGCTGCGGCCGCCTATGACAAGGCAATTGCCGGAATACCTCCGGGCGACCGGAGGCTGACCGGGCTTTATTATGCGCGCGGTGTTTCGTTCGAGCACTCCGACCGGTGGCCGGATGCAGAGCGCGATTTTCAGGCCGCCCTGAAGATCAATCCCGACCGCGCCGATGTGCTGAATTATCTCGGCTTTAGCTGGATCGAAAAAGGTCAGCATCTCGATCAGGCGCTGCAGATGCTGGAGAAGGCGCGGGCGCTCCGTCCAATGGATGGCTTCATTGCGGACAGTGTGGGTTGGGCCTATTTCCGGCTGGGGCGATTCCAGGACGCGGTTCACACTCTGGAAGAGGCGGTGCAATTGGCGCCGGGCGCGGCCGACGTGAACGACCATCTCGGCGATGCCTATTGGCGCGTCGGGCGGAAGGTCGACGCCAGGTATCAGTGGAACCATGCGCTGGCGATGCAACCGGATGCCGGGGAAAAGCCGATACTCGAGCGCAAACTGCAATTCGGCCTCGACGCGGTTTCCGCTTCCGGGAAGTGATTTCCGAATCGGACAGCTATTCTGCCGCCATGATTCGGGTAGCTGCACCGGCGAAGATCAATCTGTTCCTGCATGTCGGCGAGCGACGGCGGGATGGCTTTCATGAATTGCAAAGCCTGATCGGTTTCACCGAAACAGGCGACCAGCTCGAGATTTCACCGTCCGCCGAGCTGTCACTGACGGTGAACGGTCCATTTGCGCGGACGCTGCCCGCGACTGACGACAATCTCGTGCTCAAAGCTGCTCGCGTATTGGGGCGGCAAGCGCGCAGGAGCGCTGGCGCCGCGATTGCGCTGACCAAGAATTTGCCCGTCGCATCCGGAATCGGCGGCGGCTCGGCCGATGCCGCGGCAGCATTGCGGGGTCTCGACAGGTTGTGGGGTATCAATTCGTCCGAAGCACAACTGCTCACACTGGCAGCAAAACTCGGATCGGACGTTCCGGTCTGCCTGTTGTCAAGAACCTGCTGGGTGGAAGGCCGTGGCGAAATCCTGAGCCGGTTGCCGCCATTGCCGCGCATGCCGGCGGTTCTGGTGAATCCGGGCGTGGCGGTTTCGACTCCGGCAGTGTTCGGCATGCTGAATGCGCGCAGCGGCACCGGGCGCAGCAAACCGGCAAAGGCACTCGAGAGTCTGTGGGATGTGATCGGCTATCTGGATGATGCGGGAAACGACCTTGAAGCGCCGGCATGCCAATTGGCGCCCGTGATTCAGGAGGTGTTGAACGCGTTTGACCGGGAGCCGGGTTGTGCACTGTCCGCAATGTCGGGAAGCGGCGCCACCTGTTTTGCGCTGTTTCACGACGCTGATTTTGCCCGGGGTGCGGCGTCGAGAATTGCGCAGGATTATCCCGGCTGGTGGGTATCACTGACGCGCTTCGCCGGTCCCGAAATCGGCAACCCGAACGAGGAATGAGCAACGAGAAGGGCGAGACTTTGAGATGTTTTCAGGCCGCCTGTTGACCGCGAGCAGACGAAGAGCCATCTCTCTCCTCGCTTCTCTAATAGACCCTGTCGACCACAAAATTGGCGACGTCGGCGAGCGCCGAACGAATTGGAGACTCCGGGCAAACCTCCAGCGCCTCGCGCGCGCCGCGTGCATAGGCGCGGGCGCGCTCGACAGTTTCGGCCAATGAGCCGCCACGCTCCAGAAGCTCGATCGCATGCGAAAGATCACCTTCTTCCTGGAAGCCGACCTCAATCGTCTTGCGCCAGAAACGGCGCTCGTCGTCGCCGGCTCGCGCGAGCGAAAGTATGACGGGCAGCGTGACTTTCGCCTCGCGGAAATCATCCCCCACGGATTTTCCCATCACCGCCTGCCGCCCGGAATAGTCGAGTGCATCATCGACAAGCTGGAAGGCAATTCCCAGATTGTGACCGTAGTCGCGCATGGCTTCGGTCTGGCGCACAGCGGCGCCGCCGGCATGCGCACCCGCCTCGGCCGCAGCCGCGAATAATGCCGCGGTCTTGGCCGAAATCACGTTGAGATATTGCTCCTCGGTAATCGCAAGATTGCGCGACAGCCGCAGTTGCAGGACTTCGCCTTCAGCAATGACTGCCGCAGCGTTGGCGAGGATTGCGAGTACGATTGTCGATCCAACTTCGACCATCAGCTGGAACGCCCGGCTGAACAGGAAATCGCCCACCAGGATACTGGGCTTGTTGCCCCAAAGCGTATTGGCCGCAGGACGTCCACGCCGGAGCATGCTCTCGTCCACGACGTCATCGTGCAGCAAAGTAGCGGTGTGGATGAACTCGACCGCGGCCGCCAGCTTGATATGCCCGTCGCCCGAACAATGGAATTGACGGGCGGAAGCAAGGGTGATCAGGGGACGAAGACGCTTGCCGCCGGAATCGACAAGGTGGCGCGCGAGATCAGGGATCAGCGCCGCTTCGCTGAGCATGCGCGAGTGAATCACCTTATCCACCGCGCCCAAATCATCGCCGGCCAGCAAAGCAAGCCGCTCCACCGGGTTTTCCGGCGGGCTTAATGGAGCGATCTCCCGCACAATGTTATCCATAGCGGCTTGCCGCCCCGAATTATTCGCGTCATTTAGAGAAAGCCGCCGATGCGGGTCAAGAAAACGTCGTAAACTTGACCGCCGGGGCGGAGGTCCATGAAAGAGCTCTTGCGCACCAACAACTTTGTTTACCTCTCCTACGCTCAGGCGGTTCTGCAGGACGCCGGCATCGAGAGTCTGGTGTTCGATAGCCATATGAGCGTGATGGAAGGCAGCCTCGGGGTGCTTCCGCGCCGCCTGATGGTCGCGGATTTCGATCTCACCAGGGCGAAAAGGCTGCTGGACGAGGCTGAGCCGCTCAAACCCGAGTGGACGTGATCGCCGATTGCACGGTTGATCGCTTTCTCGACGGGCGGATTGTTGCCGCGCAGCCAAAATCCGGGTTTCGCGCCGGTCACGATACGGTTCTTCTCGCCGCGGCGGTTCCTGCGGGGCGGAAGGTTCTCGAACTTGGTTCCGGCGTCGGCATCACCAGCCTTTGCTACGCACACCGCGTTCCGCAGGCCGAAGTTCAGGGGATAGAAATCGATCCAGAACTGGTGGCCATTGCGCGTGACAATGCCGCACGCAACGGCTTCACCGAACGGGTGAGATTCCTGGTGGGCGATGCTGCCGCGCTTCCCGAACCGGCAGTCAGATTCGATCAGGTCTTCTTCAATCCTCCGTTCCATCCCGCATTCGGCACGCCTTCGCCGGTCGGTACGCGAGATGAGGCGAAGCGCGATACCGGCACGGTCCTCACGCAGTTCGTGGCCGCGGCGCTTCGCAACGTTCAGCCGGGCGCGACAATTACCGCGATACTCCGTCGCGATCGTGTGGACGATCTGCTGGCCGCAGCGAATTGTTCGGCGGTGGTGTTTCCGTTGTATCCGCGCGTGGGCATCGAGCCAAAGCGGGCGATCGTACAAATCGCGGCGGGTGTTCCCGGGCCCGTGAACCACGCCGCGGGCTTGGTTCTGCACGAGAGCGGTGGCGGCCCTACGCCGGAAGCAGAGGCCATCCTGCGCGGCCGGCAGAAAATACGGATCATCTGAGTCACCAGACAACTTTGCACCGATCATTGTAGGTCCTGAAAACGTGGCGATTCCGCCGAGTTGCGGCTGTGCTTGACCGCCGCGGCGGCTGACGGCTAGAGCAGGCCGAGTTTCCGAGAACCACCGTGACATCAGTTTCCGACAAACCGGCGACATTTCAGGACCTCATCCTGACGCTGCAGAATTTTTGGGCGAAGCAAGGGTGTCTGATCCTCCAGCCCTATGACATGGAGGTGGGCGCCGGGACATCCCATCCGGCCACGACTTTGCGCGCGCTTGGCCCAAGGCCTTGGCGTGCGGCCTATGTCCAGCCGTCACGCCGGCCGAAAGATGGCCGATACGGCGAAAATCCCAACCGCCTGCAGCATTATTATCAATATCAGGTGGTGCTGAAGCCATCGCCCGAAAACGTCCAGGACATCTATTTGCAGAGCCTGGCGACGCTCGGCATCGATCCGCTCGCGCATGATATCCGCTTCGTCGAAGACGATTGGGAAAATCCGACGCTGGGCGCCTGGGGTCTCGGCTGGGAAGTGTGGTGCGATGGCATGGAGGTCACCCAGTTTACCTATTTCCAGCAAGTGGGTGGCATCGACTGCGCTCCGGTTTCGGCCGAACTGACCTATGGCCTGGAACGCCTGGCAATGTATGTGCAGGGCGTTGAAAATGTTTACGACCTGCGTTTCAACGGCCAATTCCTCTATGGCGAGGTCTTTCACCAGGCCGAGCGGGAATATTCAGCCTATAATTTTGAGCAGGCGAATACCGAAATCCTGTTCCGGCATTTTGCCGATGCGGAGCAGGAGTGCAAAAGCCTGCTCGACGCCGGACTTGCACTTCCCGCTTACGACCAGTGTCTCAAGGCCAGCCATAATTTCAATCTGCTGGATGCGCGTGGCGTGATCAGCGTGACCGAGCGTGCGGCCTATATCGGCCGGGTGCGGGTTTTGGCGAAGGCCTGCTGCGAAGCCTGGCTGGCCAGTGGCCAGGGTGAATATCCGGTGCGGCAGGCTGCGGATGCCTGACTTTCTGCTCGAGCTATTGTCGGAAGAGATTCCGGCCCGGATGCAGGTCAGGGCCGCAAAGGAGCTGGAACGCCTCGTCGTGGGCGGGCTCTCCGATCGCGGCCTGCTCTTCGAGTCCATCCGCAGTTTTGCCGGCCCGCGGCGACTGACCGTCGCGATCGGTGGATTGCCGGGCCAGCAGTCGGATCGGGTGGACGAAAAAAAGGGTCCACGGGTCGGGGCGCCTGAAAAGGCGATTCAGGGATTTCTGAAATCCGCCGGTGTGACGCTCGAACAATGTGAAACGCGGAGCGACGATAAGGGCCAGTTCTATGTCGCCGCCATAACCCGCAAGGGCAGGCCGACGACGGAAGTTCTGGCCGAAGTCATACCCGAAGCGATCGCAAAGCTGCCGTGGCCGAAATCCATGCGCTGGGGCAGCGGCACATTCCGATGGGTACGTCCGCTGCATTCGATCGTCGCAACTTTTGAAGGGGAGGTGGTTTCGTTCGAGATTGCCGGCCTGCGCAGCGGCAACACGACACGCGGCCATCGTTTTCTCGCACCCGGCCCATTCGAAGTCAGGCATTTCGAAGATTACGAGACGAAATTGCGCAGGGCATTTGTCGTCCTCGACCATGTCGAAAGACGGGAAATCATCGTTAACGAGGCGCGGCAAAAAGCCTTTGCCCTGGCTATGGAACCAGTTGGCGACGAAGCGCTTTTTGACGAGGTTGCGGGCCTTGTCGAATGGCCATCGGTGTTGATCGGCACCATCGCATCGGAGTTCATGGAGTTGCCGGCGGAGATTCTGCAACTGTCGATGCGCACCCATCAGAAATATTTACCGCTGAGACATATGGGCGACGGCAGGCTCGCGGACCGGTTTGCCGTGGTGACCAACATGGTTGCCGCAGATGGCGGCAAGGAAATCGTCCACGGAAACGAGCGCGTTCTGCGGCCGCGATTGTCGGATGCCAAATTCTTTTGGGAGCAAGACCGTAGACGCAGTCTGGAGTCGCGTGTGCCGCTGCTGAAGCAGGTGGTTTTTCACACGAAGCTTGGCACCCAGTTCGATCGCATCAACCGTATCGTAGCGCTTTCGGCGGAAATCGCGCGCAGGATCGGTGCGGATACCGAAATGTCGGAACGTGCCGCGTTGTTGTGCAAATCCGATCTGACAACCGATGTGGTTGGCGAATTCCCCGAACTTCAGGGCGTGATGGGCCGCTATTACGCGCTCAATGACGGAGAAACCCAGGAAGTCGCTACCGCGATTTTCGAGCATTACAAGCCGGCGGGTCCGTCGGATCGTCTGCCGTCCATACCCGTCGCCATGGCAGTGGCACTTGCCGACAAGCTCGACCTGCTCACCGGCCTGTTCGCGGCCGGCGAGAAGCCGAGCGGTTCGGGTGATCCCTATGCGCTGCGCCGCGCCGCGCTCGGCGTCGTGCGCATCGTTCTCGAGAACCGGTTGCGGCTGCCGCTCGCGCCGCTCGTGCGTGAACATCTGACGCGGCTTGCCGCGGGCAATGTGCCGATCGAATCGCCTGAAAAACTTGCCGGCGAAATTCTTTCGTTTTTTGTCGAGCGGCTTGAAGTTGCTTTGCGCGATCGTGGCGTGCGGCACGATCTGATTATGGCCGTGTTCGCATTGAGCAGTGAGGACGATCTTGTTCTGCTTGTCGATCGTGTGGAGGCGCTGAAGGCGTTCCTCGCGTCCGATGACGGCGCCAACCTGCTGACCGGTTACCGCAGGGCAGCGAACATCCTGAGGATTGAAGAGAAGAAGGACAAGACCTCCTATCGCGGGATTCCCGAGTCGCTGCAACAGGAAGAAGAGCGTGAATTGCACGCGGCCCTGATCCACACCAAGGTGGAGGCGGCAAAGGCGTTGAGCCATGAAGATTTCGCAGGCGCAATGTCGGCCTGCGCGCGGCTGCGTGCGCCGGTCGACCGGTTTTTCGATCGGGTTACCGTCAACACCGCCGATGCCGTGCTGCGGGTCAGCCGGTTAAAGCTGCTGTCGCAAATTGTCGAAACCGCGCACCAGGTTGCCGATTTCTCGAAAATCGAGGGCTGAAACGGCCAGTTGCGCGTTTCGCAGTTCACAATCCGGTTTGGGTACAGGACCACGGTCAATGGTAAAATGGGTTTACGGGTTTGAAGCCGGGCGCGCCGAAGGCCGCGCGGAGATGCGCAATCTTCTCGGCGGAAAAGGCGCCAATCTCGCCGAGATGAGCAATCTCGGTCTCCCGGTCCCACCAGGATTTACGATTACGACCGAGATCTGCACCTGGTTCTACCGCAACAATGGCAGTTACCCAAAGGGACTGAATCAGGACGTCGAGGCGGCTCTCAAGCATGTCGGCGGCCTGGTCGACGCCCGCTTTGGCGATGCCGACCGCCCATTGCTTGTCTCGGTCCGTTCGGGGGCGCGCGCCTCGATGCCGGGCATGATGGACACGGTTTTGAATCTCGGTTTGAACGACAAGACCGTGCGAGGTCTCGCCAAACAGACCGGCGACGAACGCTTCGCCTATGACGCGTATCGGCGGTTCATCCAGATGTATTCCGGCGTCGTGCTCGAAGTCGAGCACGCGCGGCTGGAAGAAATTCTCGAAGCTGAAAAAGCGCAAAAGGGTGTCGAACTCGATACCGAATTGGATGCCGCAGACTGGAAGCGGATCGCCGGCTTGTTCAAGGCCGAAGTCCAGAAGCTGCTGGGCCGGCCATTTCCCGACGATGTCCATGAACAATTATGGGGGGCGATCGGCGCCGTGTTCGGCTCATGGTCGGGCGCACGCGCGAAAACCTATCGCCGCATCCACAATATTCCGGAAGACTGGGGAACCGCGGTCAATGTCCAGGCGATGGTTTTTGGCAATCGCGGCGAAACATCATGCACCGGTGTTGCCTTTACCCGCGATCCATCGACCGGCGAACGCGCGCTCTACGGCGAATTCCTGATCAATGCCCAGGGAGAAGACGTGGTAGCGGGAATTCGCACCCCGCAGTCGATTACGCGGCGTGCGCGCGAGGCGTCTCACTCCACCCGTCCTTCGATGGAAGAGGCCATGCCGGAGGCCTTTGCCGAGCTGAGCCGGATCGCGGCCGGTCTCGAAAAGCATTACCGCGACATGCAGGACATGGAATTCACGGTCCAGGAAGGCCGGCTTTACATGCTGCAGACGCGGAACGGAAAGCGCACCGCCAAGGCCGCTTTGCGCATCGCGACCGACATGGCGCGCGAAGGCCTCATCAACCGCGATGAGGCACTGATGCGGGTCGATCCCGCCTCGCTCGACCAGATGCTGCATCCGATGCTCGATCCGGCTGCTCCCAAGGAACTGATTGCCAGCGGCCTGGCAGCGTCGCCGGGTTCCGCCGCAGGGGAGATTGTGTTCAACGCCGACGACGCCGAAAAAGCCGCGGCGAACGGACATGAAGTCATTCTCGTCCGGCTGGAAACCAGCCCCGAGGACATTCACGGCATGCATGCCGCAAAAGGCATTCTGACAATTCGCGGCGGCATGACCAGCCATGCGGCGGTGGTCGCGCGTGGAATGGGCCGGCCCTGTGTCACCGGCGCGGGAACGCTCAGGATCGATGCCGCGCGTGGGCTGCTGGTTGCGGGAAACGTCACTCTCGCGCGGGGCGATCTCATCACGATCGACGGCGCCGAGGGGCGGGTCTATCGCGGCCGCGTGCCCATGATTCATCCGGAAATGACCGCCGAATTCACCTTATTGATGGAATGGGCGGACGCTCGCCGGCGCCTGAAAGTCCACACCAATGCCGACACGCCGCAGGATTGTGAGACGGCGAGGAAATTCGGCGCCGAAGGCGTCGGCCTGTGCCGGACCGAGCACATGTTTTTCGACGCCGACCGCATTCTTGCCGTGCGCGAAATGATCCTGGCCGACGATCTTGCCGGCCGGCAGGCTGCGCTGGCCAAATTGCTGCCGATGCAGCGCGGGGATTTTCTCGGGATCTTCCGTGTCATGGAAGACCGTCCGGTGACGATCCGGCTGCTCGATCCGCCGCTGCATGAATTCATTCCGCACACGGATGACGAAATCGCCGAAGTGGCAAATGCCGCGGGGGCCGATCCGCAGAAGCTCCGCGCGCGGGCGATTGCGCTGTCCGAAGCCAATCCGATGCTGGGCCATCGCGGCTGCCGCCTCGGCATCACCTATCCGGAAATCTACGAGATGCAGGCGCGTGCGATCTTCGAGGCCGCCATCCAGGCGGAGCGCGAGACCGGCAGGCCGGTCCATCTGGAAGTCATGATTCCCCTGGTCGGGTTCGCGACCGAGCTCGATTTTCTGGCGCAGCGCATCGCCCGGGTGGCCGGACTGGTGGCGCAGGAAACCGGCAAACAGCCCGAATATCTGATTGGAACAATGATCGAATTGCCGCGCGCCGCGTTAATCGCGGAACGGCTTGCGCAGACCGCGGAGTTTTTCAGCTTCGGAACCAACGATCTGACGCAGACAACGCTTGGGCTCTCGCGCGACGATGCGGGATCGTTTCTGGGCGACTATCTGACGCGCGGGATACTGGCGCAGGATCCTTTCGTCAGCATCGATATCGACGGTGTCGGCGAACTGGTACGCATTGCGGTTGAGCGCGGCCGCCGCGCGAGAGCAGACATCAAACTCGGGATTTGCGGCGAACATGGCGGCGATCCCGCAACCATAAGCTTTTGCCATCAGACGGGACTCGACTACGTGTCGTGCTCGCCGTTCCGCGTTCCGGTGGCGCGTTTGGCAGCCGCCCAGGCCGCAATTAAGCATTCTTAACTGACACCACGCATTACGCGCGCCGGGCTTTTGCGATTTCAGCGAATCGCAAAAGCGGCCCCATTCCCTTGTAATTAGCGCGTTTTCTGCACGGCTGCCGCCGTGCCGGGGTGCGCCATGAATCGGCCATCGACAGCCCGGCCGGGAACCACTTCTGTGGAAAATACTTTAGTCCGTACAATGATATTTCAATGAGAAATGCCTGGTAACGAAGGTTAATTTAATTTCTATTCCGTACAGTGACGTTTGGTTCCGTGACGCTCCGTCATGAATGTTTAGTTTTTCTGTTGACGTTCCGTAAACCCATTGGTAGCTGAATCCCATGAGGTGGGACGAAGTCGTGCTCGGAGTAAAAGCATGATCGATCAATTAGGGGTGGCCCACCGCCGGGCCGACAGCGTACTGAACTACACGGCGGCCATCGTGCTGACGGGTTTGGTGATCTGGACCAAATATGATCAGTACACGATAAATCCGGTTACGGATTTTACCGCGTCTGCAATTCCGGCCGCGGTGGCGGTTACCCCGATGGCAGCGGCGTTCGTGCCATCCCGGCCAGTTGCCGTGGTGGACCAGTCCGAGTGCCTGGCGGAAGCGCTGTATTACGAGGCTCGCGGCGAGGGTGTAGAAGGCGAGAAGGCGGTTGCGGAAGTCGTGCTCCAGCGCACGCGGGATGCCTTTTACCCGCACACCATTTGTGGCGTCGTCTATGAAGGCGTGCAGCGGGACAGAAAGGACTGCCAGTTCTCCTTCGCCTGTGACGGCGCCCTGCGCAAACCGAAAGAGCGGGGCACCTGGCAGCATGTGCGCGTGCTTGCGGACAGAATCGTGAGCGGTGCCGTCAAACTCGCGGGCGAGACCGGCCATGCGATTGCCTATCACAGCGTCGATGTCGATCCGTACTGGGCCGAAGACATGGTCAAAACCGCCCAGATCGGAAACCACATCTTTTATCGCCGTGATTCGAACCGCGCCGCTCTCAATGCCGAACGTCAGGCGGAAAATGTGCCGCCGAAGATTGAGGACGTCGCGGATGGGTCAAAGGAAGTCCATGCCGACGTCCAGACTTCGGACGCTGTGGGTCAGGGCGCCTGAGGAAATAAAGTCGACGCCGGTTTCCGCGATCGCTCGCACCCGATCGAGGGTGACGCCGCCGGATGCCTCGAGTTTGGCGCGCCCGCGCGTCATTTCAACGGCCTGGCGCATGACGATGACGGACATGTTGTCGAGCAGGATGGTATCGAACCCGAGCGCCAGCGCCTCGTTCAGCTGATCGAGGGTGTCGACTTCGATTTCGACTTTCACCAGCGGCCCGAGCTGATTTTTCAGCCGTGACATCACCGGGCCGAGCCCGCCGGCCGCGGCGATGTGATTGTCTTTGACCAGGACCGCATCATCGAGGCCGAAGCGGTGATTCAGGCCGCCGCCGCAGCGCACAGCATATTTCTGCAACAGCCGAAGACCGGGAATGGTTTTCCGCGTACAGATGATGCGGGCGCCGGTTCCTGCGACGCAGTTGACCAGGGCATTGGTGGCAGTCGCAACGCCCGAGAGGTGGCCGAGGAAATTCAGCGCAACCCGCTCGGCCGTCAGAATGGCGCGCGCGGGCCCTTCAAGAGAGACAATGGCTGCCCCGGCTGAGACCGGTTCGCCATCCCCGGAATGGCGCTCAATCCGCACGCCGGGATCGATCAGCCGGAATGCGGTTTCAGCCGCGACAAGCCCCGACACGACGCCGCTCTCGCGCGCCACAATGGCTGCACGGGAAGTCTGGCCCGGCGGGATCAGGAGATCGGTTGTCAGATCGCCGGCACGCCCGAGATCCTCTTCCAGCGCGCGCCGTACAATCGGTTCAATCAGCAGCGGATGGGGCGCACTAACATCACGCGGCGGCACGGCGTTGCGCTTTCGGGTGGACATTCAACATGGCTTCTACCGCGGCTCTGGCCCGCACCGAAACCAGCGGATCGACGGTGATTTCAATCTTTTCCGTCTGCAGTGCTTCCAGGATACCGGCCAGCGTGACGCGTTTCATGTGCGGGCAGAGATTGCAGGGGCGGATGAATTCCACCGAAGGGGCCTCCACCGCGAGATTATCGCTCATGGAACACTCGGTGATGAGAGCAACACGTGCCGGCTTTTTGCCGGTAATATAGTTTCCCATCGCAGCGGTTGAGCCCGCGAAATCGGCAGCCGCGATGACTTCGGGTGGACATTCCGGATGGGCGAGCACAACGATATCCGGATGTGCGGAGCGAAGCTGATCGATGTCGGTTGCGGAAAACCGCTCATGCACTTCGCAATGTCCACTCCAGGTGATGATATTCACCGGCGTTTGCGCAGCGACATTACGGGCCAGATATTCGTCGGGGATCATGATAACGGACCCGACGCCTCGTTCGGCGGCGATGAATTCGACCACATCAACAGCATTGGCCGATGTGCAGCAGATGTCGGACTCGGCCTTCACTTCGGCAGATGTGTTCACATACGACACAACCGGCAGGCTAGGATGGGCGCGTTTCAGCGCCCTGACATCGGCGGGTGTAACGGACGAGGCAAGCGAACATCCGGCCCGCTCGTCAGAAATCAGAACCTTTTTTTGCGGCGACAGGACTTTTGCCGTCTCCGCCATAAAGCGCACGCCGGCCTGGACGATGATGGCGGCGTCGGTTTTTGCCGCTTCGCGGGCCAATTGCAGCGAGTCCCCGACGAAATCGGCAACGCAGTGATAAATCTCGGGGGTCATGTAATTATGCGCGAGAACCACCGCGCGTTTCTCGCCCTTCAGGCGATTGATCTGCGAGATGTACGGCGCGAATGCCGGCCATTCGATTTCCGGAATGACCCGTTTGACCCGGGCGTAGAGCGGCGCCGTCTCGGCAGCGATTTCAGGCGTGTAGGGGAGTTGGGACATCACACATTATGCTCCGATTGAGCATATCCTATGGACCAAAAAAGGCCGCAACCGGCGGCAGATACGGACGATATACTTCTTTTGAGTATAACGTCAAGTCTGCGGTCGGATCGCCCGGCCAAAACCATAGCGAACGCCCGGCGCAGGGCGCTCGCGCAACACTTCCCTGCGAAATCGGAATTGCTCTGCCGGCCGCCCCCCGGTCTTGTGGGACATCCGTCCGGTCCGCTCCACCAGCCCCTGCGCCTCCACCAGGCGGCGAAAATTCTGCTTGTGCAGCCGAACGCCTGACAGCGCCTCAACCGTGCGCTGGAGCTCCAGCAAAGTGAATTCGCCGGCCATTAATTCAAATACGACGGGCCGGTATTTGATTTTGCCGCGTAGCCTTCCCATCGCGGTGGCAAGAATACGCCGGTGGTCGAAACTCATGCTGAGGCCGAGTGGCCCAATCGGCGCGCCCGGTGGAACGGCGCCCCGGTCCCGCTGCGCCTCGACCACCAGCCCTGCTTCATAGAGAAGCTCGTAACGTTCGAGAACTTTTTCCTCATCCCAGCCGCTGGTGCCGCCGCCGAAGCAAAGCCGGATGCGGTCATTCCGGATCGCCCGGCTGTCGGGATTTGGTGCGGCATCGGCGAAGTGCCGCAGACTGGGGAGAACCTGGGATGCAATCATCGCGGGCGCGCCCTCGCGCCAATCCTCCCACGGAAAAAACATGTACCAGTCGCGCCACAGCACGCCCGCTCGTTCCAGCGGAGTCCGGGTAAGCGCGAGATAACCGACGGATACGACGCGAGGACCTTCGCCTGGCCGCGCCAGATGCCGGCCACGATCGCCGAAAGTGTAGAGCTGCTCGACATAGCCGAGCTGGACACTGGTTTGCTCCTGAACCCAGTTGCGCAGACCTGATTCCAGCGTGCGGTGCGACAGCGGATCGAAATTTCCGAACGGGAGCGCATCGGCCTCATCGTTGTGACGGACGACCAATACGCGCGGCCGTTCTTCCTGAACCGACAGAATGGCCGCGGAAAGGCCGATCAGGACGGTTTGTTCGCCGGCGCCGTGATCCGGGGCATCGATCTGCCCGAAATTTGTTGCGGTGCGTATCATCCCGATTCCGGCCGAAGAGGAATTTCAACCACAGTCCCCTCCACTGCGGGAATGGGCGGCGACATGCATTCGACCGCCGCCGTCATCCGTCCCTGCCGCGCCAACAGGGCGTCCGCATGGCGGATCATCAGCCGGTTCGGCTGGGCGTGTGGCGCATAAAACCGCAGGCTTTGCGCCAATTGGTACTCATCCCCTGCCGCCTGCAGATCACAAAGAACAATATAGGCGGCGGCGGTCGAGCGGCTGATCCCGGCCCAGCAATGGATCAGGATCGGCGAGGATCTATTCCAGCTTCGGGTAAACTCCAAAAGGCTCGAAATATGACTGTGTTCCGGACAAGTGATCCCGTCGCCGGCCTCGGTGACATCGTGGATCGATAGCCGCAAGTGACATTCAGGCCGGATCGCCTCCGGCGTTTGGACTTCGGGTTCGACCATCAGTGAGACCAGATGAGTAGGCCGGTAGCGGCGGATGGTGGCTTCGATGGCAGCATAAGGGGATATCAGAACGGCGCTCATGGCGCAGGATTGTCGATTGCGCCGTTTGCCGACGCAAATGGAATCCTGCGTTCCGACTATTTGTGGGCGCAACTGCGCGT
The DNA here is from genome assembly GCA_036273455.1 of Micropepsaceae bacterium. GTDB lineage: Bacteria > Pseudomonadota > Alphaproteobacteria > Micropepsales > Micropepsaceae > CAIYRG01. The sequence goes on from DASUHP010000101.1 coordinate 37,193, forward strand.
GAGACTCACAGACCCGCGGACAGGCGGCGGAAGCGGTCAAGATAGGCAAGTTCGGCTTCCGCGGCCGGCAGGGGAGCGAGCCGCGGGGGCGTGACGGATTTTGGCGTACCAAAGAAATTCGCCGCTTCCTGACGTGAAAAACCTGCGAGCTGCGTGGCTTCGAAGAAGGCAGATAGCCGGTCGGCACGCTTGATTAACGCGGAATCAGCGACAGCAATTTCCGCCTGCAGACCAAAGCGCAGATGGATCGCGCTCAAGAGGCGGTTCTCAAAAGCTTTGTAATCCAGCCCGATGGCGGCTTTGAATGGGCTGATCAGGTCCCCAATGACATACTCGGCCGAGTCATGGAGCAGTGCGGCGAGGCGCAGCGGCACGCCGCATTTGGGCCTGAGGTCCTGGACAAAGCGTTCGACCAGCAGACAATGCTGGGCCACGGAGAACGCGTGGTCGCCCCGGGTTTGGCCATTCCAGCGTGCGACGCGCGCGAGTCCATGCGCAATATCTTCGATTTCGATATCGAGGGGGGAGGGGTCGAGCAGGTCGAGACGCCGCCCGCTGAGCATTCTTTGCCAGGCACGGCGGTCATTGCTGGGCGGCATCGGGTTTGCCTCAAACGCGTTGGGTGGGCTTTAATATGAAGCTTCAGCTGAGGTTGTCATGAGCATTGCAAAAGTGCTGGTACCGGTCACGGGCGGCGGGCGCGACACATCGCTGCTGCTCTATGCCATCGAAGCGGCCAAGCCATTCGATGCCCATGTCATGGCGTTTTTCGTGCGCCCCGATCTGGCCGAAGCGCTGGCATTTTTTTCCGACGGCGCCTCGGGAGTGGTGGTGGACGAAATCGTTAGGGCGACGCGGGATGCGGGCGACGAGGCCGGCAAACGGGTGGAGGCAGCCATTGCAGCGGCTTGCGCCGGGTCGGAGGTGGTGCGGGTCGCAAGGCCGGAAAGGCGCACCGGTGCGGTGACTCTTTCATTGCGCGAAGTGCAGGGAAATTTCGGCGACCAATTGGCACTGGAAGCGAGGCTGTCCGACCTTGTGGTCTTCGGACCAATTCGCGAAAGCGACCAGGCGGGATTGGCCGAAGCTTTCGTCCAGGTTTTGGTGGATACCGACCGGCCGGTTTTGCGCGCGACGGATGATGTGCCCCGCCGGTTTGCGGAGCGCATAGCGATCGGCTGGGACGGCAAAAAAGCGGCCTCACAGGCGGTGACCGCGGCGATGCCATTCCTCCAGCGCGCAGGTCATGTTGAGATTTTCAGTATCCAGCGTCCACCGCTGACCGAGCACGCGACGGAAGGCTTACGTCAATATCTTGCGCTGCACGGCGTGAGGGCGACCGAAAGACTGATCGACGCGGGCAACAAGCGAATCGGCGAAGCGCTGTTGCAGGCCGCCAGACAGGACAATTCGGATCTGTTGGTGCTCGGCGGCTATGGCCGCGGCCGGTTGCGTGAGAGCCTGATCGGCGGCGTCACAAGGCATGTGATAGCACATGCCGATGTCGCGGTTTTCATGGTGCACTAAGGCGCTGCCGGTTGATCCGCAATCCATGAGTGCCAGTCATTCACTTGTGCTGTTTTCCGGGGGCCAGGATTCGACCGCATGTCTGGCCTGGGCACTCAGCAATTTCGCAGCCGTTGAGACGGTCGGTTTCGACTATGGCCAGCGGCACGCCGCCGAGTTGACGGCGCGAAAGACGATCATTGAGCGAATAGCCGCCAATTTCCCGGAATGGCGCCGAAAAATCGGCGCCGACCATGTGCTGCACCTCGGAGTTCTCGCCGAGATTGGCGGCTCGGCATTGACCGAAAATGTTGCCATAGAGATGCGCGCGGACGGGTTGCCCAATACTTTTGTACCAGGGCGCAATCTGCTGTTTCTGACCGTTGCGGCAGCGCTTGCATCCCGTCGTGGCATACACGATCTGGTTGGCGGAATGTGTGAAACCGATTACTCCGGCTATCCCGATTGCCGGGCCGAAACGATCGGCGCCATGCAGCGGGCATTGAATTTGGGAATGGCGGAAGAGTTCACGATTCACACTCCATTGATGAGCCTGGACAAAGCCGCCACGTGGCGGCTGGCCGAAGAACTCGGTGGGGAAAAATTGGTCACGCTGACAATCGAGGAGACCGTCACCTGCTATCACGGCGCCGGCACGCGGCATGCATGGGGGCGCGGCTGCGGATCATGCCCGGCCTGCGGTCTGCGCGCGGCCGGTTATGCCCGCTATGTTGAGGAGAAATCGTCACGTATCAGGTGAAGGAGATTTATTACACATTGCAGGGCGAAGGCGCGCAAGCGGGCCGGGCGGCGGTCTTTTTGCGTTTTGCCGGTTGCAATCTCTGGAGCGGGCGCGAAACCGATCGCGCGGCTGCGATCTGCAATTTCTGCGATACGGATTTTGTCGGAACGGATGGTCCCGGCGGCGGAAAATTCGCGAATGCCGGCGATCTCGCAGCCGCGGTGGCAGAAAAATGGCGCATACCGGGGGGCAAGCCCTATGTCGTGTGCACCGGCGGAGAGCCCATGCTGCAATTGGATACGGGGCTTGTGGCCGCTTTGCACGGCTGTGGTTTTGAGATCGGCGTCGAAACCAACGGCACAATCGCGCCGCCTTCAGGTCTGGATTGGGTATGCGTCAGCCCGAAAGCCGACGCACCACTGGCGATCCGGAGCGGCGACGAACTAAAACTGGTCTTCCCACAGCGCGAAGCTGACCCGGCCAGATTTGCCGCTCTCGATTTTGATCATTTCTTTCTTCAGCCGATGGACGGTCCGTCGCTCGCGAATCATACGCAGGCTGCGATCGCCTATTGCCTTTCCCATCCGGAATGGCGTCTCAGTCTGCAAACGCACAAACTCATCGGCATACCGTGATGGACGCGAGCAAACCGGTTATCGAAGTCACTCAGCAATTCACGTTTGATGCCGCGCATTATCTGGGGGACGCGCCGGCGGATTCGAACCGCCGTATCCATGGCCACAGCTTCTATGCCGATGTGACGCTATGCGGCGATGCCGATCCGGCAACGGGCTGGGTGCGCGATTTCGCAGAAATCGGTGCCGTGCTTGACGAAATCCGCGCGTGCCTGGATCACCGGCTGCTCAATGACTTGGCTGGACTCGGGGCTCCGACTCTGGAAAATCTTGCGCGCTATATTTTTCGCGCAGCAAAACGCCGGTTGCCGGAGGTTTCGCGGGTTAAACTGGAGCGTCCGTCGCTTGGCCAATCCTGCACCTATGAAGAGACCTGATATGGCCGGCACGGGTCGAAAGCTGCAACTCGGACGGCGTGTTGCGATTCCTCCGTCGCCGGACAAGGCGGTTCTCGACTCTGTGCCCAATCCCCACCCGGACACGGATTATGTTGTGCGTTTTACAGCACCGGAGTTTACGACTCTGTGCCCGATCACCGGTCAGCCGGATTTCGCCCATTTTGTGATCGACTACTGCCCGGCGCGAAGCCTGCTTGAATCGAAATCGCTGAAACTGTTTCTCACCAGCTTCCGCAATACCGCCAGCTTTCACGAGGATTGCACGATCGGGATCGGCAAGCGGATCGCCGCGGAAATCCGGCCGAAATATCTGCGCATTGCCGGATACTGGTATCCGCGCGGTGGGATACCGATCGATGTGTTTTGGGAACAAGGACGTGTTCCGCAGCGCGTCTGGTTGCCCGATCTGGAGGTCGAGCCTTACCGCGGACGCGGCTGAGCCTGCAGCTGCGAACAGATTTCATACCGATGACACTTCACGAGATGATCGTTCACCATCCCGATGGCCTGAGCGAATGCATAGACGATCACCGGGCCGCAAAATTTGAACCCGCGGGATTTAAGCTCTTTTGACAGCCGCTCGCTCATTGCGGTTTTGGCCGGAATTTGCGCCATGGATCTGCGACGGGGATTGCGAGCCTCGCCGTCGGCATGTTTCCAGATCAGGTGGGAAAATCCGCCCGGCTCCGACTCCATGATCTGGAGCCACAATCTCGCGCCGGAAATCGCCGCCTCGATTTTGGCCCGGCTTCGAATGATGGATGCATCGACCACGAGTCTTTCAATGTCCGGCGCGCCATAGCGGGCGACGCGCTCGGGCCGGAATCCGTCAAAAGCCCGACGGAATGCTTCACGCTTCCGCAATATGGTGATCCAGGATAATCCGGCCTGAAATCCGTCGAGCACGAGCTTTTCGTAGAGCGCCCGTGAGTCATACTCGGGCACTCCCCATTCCTGGTCGTGATAATCGCAGTACAGCGGATCACTTCCCGGCCACGGGCAACGCGCCATGGGCGGCGGTTCACGCATGGAGCCAATCCGGCCGGTGCAGCGCAACGGGGCGCCCGCCTGCCAAAAGCCGCTCTTGTTTATTTTCAGCTTCGGCCACGCGATCAACCCGTACCAAGGCTAATCCGCGACCTCCTTTTGCGCTGCTGATGCGGCCCAACTCACGTCCGTCGGCTTCGATAACCGAGCCCGGCGGAGGCAGACCATCAGCTTCGGCAATATAGAAGCGGCGGCGGGCCGTCGCCCGGTGTTTCATCCGGGAAGTCACTTCCTGGCCGACATAGCAACCTTTGGTGAAGCTGACGCCATGAAGCTCTTCGAGACCGGCGTCGAGTGCGAAGACCTGATCGGGCGGCAGATCGTTGCTGTCAGGAACGCCGAGCTTCAGGCGGAAGGAGTCGTAATCGTCTGGCGCCATAGCCGCGACTGCGGATTCGATCTGTTGGCGCGGCCCAATGGTGCGGGCGCCCAATTCCGCGAGTCTGGGATCGGGAAAAACAGCCCCGCCGTCGACGGCAGGGAAGTCATCGGTCCTCCAGACAGCGGCGACCGCGAATTCGGATTTGACCGTGATGCCGACTTTCGCACGCAGCCGATAAAATCCCAGTCGCCTGGCCAGTTCGCCCGCCGATGAAGATGCACAGTCGAGCCAATATCCGCTGTTCACGGCCGCAATGAAGAAGTCGAACAGGATCTTGCCCTGCGGCGTCAGCAGTGCGGCGTAAATTGCCCGGCCGGGGGCGCATTCGCCGATATCATTCGTGATCAGTCCCTGTAAGAAATCGCGTGCATCCGCCCCTTCGAGCGCGATCACGGTGCGATTGCCGAGAATTGCCGCACTGGACATGACTGTTGGGTAAAGCCTCGGCGCGTTTCAGGCAAGCAGTTGCAAAGATGGAATACCAATCGTAGTTCTCAGCCGGAAAGCGCGAAGCGGAGCCGCTGATTTCACGTGTCATGACGGTCCTGGCCGGTGCGCCGGTTGGCGGAGCAGAGACCTTTTTCGTCACATTGAGCGGGGCGCTTGCCCAAACCGGACACACGGTCTGTTCGGTGCTGAAGCCCAACAGGTGGCGGCAGACAGCTCTGGAACAGGAGGGAATCGGCTACGCCACTGCGCCTTTTGCCTCGCCATTCGATTGGACGACGCCTCGCGTATTGCGCAAGGCCGCAGAAGAATTCCGTCCCGACATTGTTCTTGCATTTGCCGGGCGGGCGGCAAAAGCCATGCCGAAAGGCCGGTATAAACTCGTTGGCCGGCTGGGCGGATATTACAATCTCGCCAACTTCCGCAATTGCGACCATCTGGTGTGCAATTCGTCAGATGTATTGCGTCATGTCGTGGGGCAGGGATGGCCCCAATCGCGGGCGACTCTGATCCCGAATTTCGCCTCCGTGCCCGCAGCTCCACCGGTCAAACGGTCGGATTTCGATACACCTGATGGTGCACCACTGGCTTTGGCGCTGGGCCGGCTGCACCCGAATAAGGGCCTGGATGTTCTCATCCGGGCTGCGGCGCGCATTCCGCAGCTTTATGTCTGGATAGCCGGCGACGGAGACGAGCGGCGCAAACTCGAGAAGCTCGCAGAAAGCCTGACCATTGCCGATCGGGTGAGATTTCTCGGATGGAGAATCGACCGCGGAGCGCTTTATGGCGCCGCAGATATCTGCGTCTATCCATCGCGGGAGGAGCCGTTCGGCAATATTGTCGTTGAAGCGTGGTCGAGCGGAATTCCACTGGTCACCACGCGTGCGCCGGGTCCGGCATCGCTGGCGCGCCATCGTGAGGATGCACTGCTTGTGCCCGTTGACGACGCCCCGGCTCTCGCGCAGACGATTGAGGAACTGCTCGACTCGCCCCTGTTGCGTGAAAATCTGGTCACGGCCGGTAAGCGGCGCATTGCCGGGGAATTCTCACGCGCCGCCGTCATCGCCAGGTATGCCGACTTATTCAGCAGGCTGACGAACTAGCGATGTGCGGGATCGGCGGCTACATGACGGCAGAGGGTGCGGCGCCGCCGCCGGTCCTCGATACACTTCTTTCGGCACTGGCACATCGCGGCCCTGATGGCGAGGGCCGCTATACGGCAGCCGGTGCCGGGCTGGTGCAGACGCGCCTCGCCATCATCGACCTGGATACGGGAGACCAGCCGCTGTTTGGCGACAATGGAGCCGCGCTGGTCGCCAATGGGGAAATTTACAATTACCTGGAATTGCGCCGGGAGTTCTCGGCTCGTGCATTCAGGACAGCGTCCGATTGCGAATTGCCGCTCGCCACCTATGAGCGCGATGGAGGAGAATTCGCGGCGTCGCTGCGCGGCATGTATGCCATTGCCTTGCACGATGCGCGGGAGCGCGCACTGTACCTCGTACGCGACCCTTTCGGAATAAAGCCGCTCTATTATGCGGAGTATTCCGGCGGAATTCTGTTCGCTTCGGAGGCGCAGGCACTGCTGCGCACCGGTCTGGTACCTTTGCGGTTGCGCAGCAGCAAATCCCTGGAACTGTTGCAGCTGCAATTCACGACCGGGCGCTCAACGATTTTCGAATCGGTTCAGCGGGTGCTGCCGGGCGAGACATTGACTCTCCGCGGCGGCCACATCGTCGATCGTTCCATCCATGCGGCCCTTCCAGAGGCCAGGCCACAGCCCATCGGGGAACAGGAGGCGTTGAAACGAGTTGATGCAGCGCTGATGGACAGTGTTGCGATACATCAGCGCGCCGACGTCCCTTACGGACTGTTCCTGTCCGGCGGCATAGACTCATCCGCCATTCTGGCCTGCATGGCGCGTCTGAACGAATCGCCGGTGCGGGCATTTACCGCGGGTTTTCCCGGCACTGCCGCTCACGATGAACGCCAGCATGCCAAAGCCGTCGCGCGCGCCGCCGGAGCCGATCATGTCGAAGTGGAAGTCACCGGGAAGCAGTTCTGGCGTCACCTGCCGGCGATTATCGCTGCGATGGATGAGCCCGCCGCCGATTATGCAATCGTGCCGACATGGTTTCTGGCGGCCGAAGCGGCCAAAGAACTGAAAGTCGTTTTGACCGGGGAGGGTGGCGACGAGATTTTCGCGGGATACAGCCGCTATCGCACGCTGCTGCGGTCGCCATTCCTCGGCGGCAGGGTCATGCGTAAACGCGGATTTCTCGACGGATTGGGCGTTCTGCGCGATCAGACGTATCACTGGCGCGAGGGTGTCGCTGCCGCGGAGCGGCGGCTGGCAAGTTCGGATCTCGATGCCTTGCAACAGGCGCAGGCACTGGATTGCGCCGACTGGCTCCCGAATGACCTCCTCGTCAAGCTCGATCGCTGTCTTATGGCGCATGGGCTGGAAGGGCGCACGCCACTTCTCGATCCCGTCGTTGCAGCCGCCGGATTCTGTTTGCCTGACGGACTGAAGATTTCGGGCCGCAGCAGCAAATATCTGCTGCGCAAATGGTTGGCGGCGACTCTTCCGGCCGCTGAGCCTTTCGCGCCAAAGCGCGGATTTACCGTCCCGGTCGCCGAATGGATTCAGTCGCGCGCAGGCGATCTCGCGGGCCTCGTCGCGGATTCGAGCGGCATCGCCGAGCTATGCGTTCCCGATGGCGTGCGCCGGCTTTTTGCCAGGTTCGGCGATCGCGGCGGAAAGCATGAAGGCAATGCCTGCTGGATCCTTTTATTTTATGCGCTGTGGCACCGTATCCACATTGGGCGCGTTCGGTCCGACATGGATGTGTTCGAGACGTTGCACGCCTGATTCGGTTTCGGCGCCCGCGTCACTGGAGCGTGAAGTTGCCGTCGCAATATCTCAACTCTGCAGGCGTGATGATCCCGGTAGCCGCCACCCAGACCGAATGCAGTTTGCCGTCCAGGTTGCTTTCCCAGAAATGCAGAAACTTGTTCAGAACTGGAAAGCGCGGTGCAATATCGTATTCCTGCCAGACATAGCTTTGCAGGAGTGCGGGATGGTCCGGCCGATGATACAGAATTTCTGCGGTTGTCAGCCGATATCCCTTCATCTGACGTAGCAGTTCGCTCATATGACGGTCTCTCGCTTAAAAGTCCTATTCGTAAAGGCTTCCGTGTTCTCAAAAGTTCCCACGGGGTTCCGACCGGGCAAGTTGCGGGCAGGCCACTTTGCCACCCAACCGTAAACACGACATTTCAATCCTCCACGGAGTCGGTTTTTTTGGTCAAGCCTTGACATCCCGCCGGATTTTGCGTGACGCAATGTTGTTCGCCTGTTGGCACTCCGCTGCGGGGTGTGCCAGTCGTGTTGCAGCAATCCTGCCTCCGATTCGGATTCCCTGTCGCGGATAGTCGTGAATGAATTTTTTGATTCTCATCGCCGGTGGAATTGTCATTGGACTTATCGTCGCGGCGCCGATCGGCCCGGTGAATTTGATCTGTATACGCCGCACTTTTTTTTATGGTCCACTGAATGGATTTTTTGCCGGTTTGGGTGCGGCGCTGGGCGACGGCGTGTTCGCCATTCTCACCGCCTTTGGGGTCACCGCGATCACCCGCTGGATCGAGGGCTATGCGACCGTCCTGGAAATCGCCGGCGGAATAATGCTCATTGGTTTTGGGCTGCATATCTTTGGCGCCGACGTCGCGCTGCTGCGCGACTCCGAGGGCGCTCCGGTCAAGGACAATGCGGCAGTGTCACTGACGCGGACGATTCTCTCGACCTTCGCGCTGACGGTCACCAATCCGGCGACCCTGATCGGTTTCACGGCGCTGTTTGCCGGGTTGGGAAGTCTCGCGGGGCGTCAGACCCGTTTCCTCGAGGCGGCAATTACCGTAATCGGGGTGATCGCCGGTTCGACCATCTGGTGGTTTGCGCTGACGACGATCGTCGGCATTTTCCACCGCCACATCGACATCGGCGTCATGCGCAACATAAATCGCATCTTCGGTGCTGCCGTGACCCTGTTCGGCGTTGTGGTCCTCGGCAATCTGGCAACGAAGCTGGCGTGATGCGATCTATTGCACGACTGCGGTCAGCCAACTCTCCCATTCGCGCGCCCGTTGTGGCCAAAGGTAATTTTGCCGGACATAGGATATCGCCGCCGCCCTGCGGGCCAATGCCGGCGCTGGCAACAAGCGTTGCGATTTCAGCGTCGCGACCAGTGTGGCGGCAAATCTCGCCGCAAGCAGATCGGAGTCTTCCGAAGGTTCAATGAGAACGCCGTGTCCGGCCAGCGTCTCCGGCAGGGCCGCCAGCCGGGTTGTCACCACGCCGGCGCCCATGGCCAGTGCCTCCAGCGCGGCAATGCATGAAGTCTCCGGATAGGTGCAGGGATAAGCGAGCATATCGGCCGCGGCGAGCGCCTTTGCGAGCTCCGGTTGCGGCACCGGGCCGACATAATCCACGCCCTCCATCGAGTCGCATTTGCGATGCAGGTCCGCATAACGGTTATCGTCGGGCCCTCCGCGGGTTGTCGAAAGACCGGCAAATATCCGCAAACTGACGTCCGGAATCTCCTGCCGTACGTGCGGAAAAGCTTTCAGCAACTCGCCCAGTCCGCGATAGGGCGCACTGGTATAGGCAAGGACCGGCGGCGCGCGCCGCGTGTACCACGGCGGCCTTGGCGTGGCTGCGGCTACAGGCGGCGCGATGGCGTTGCGCATCACCTTTGCGCGCTCCCGCGCGAGCCAGAAAATCCGGCAGAATTCGTCCATTTGCCACTGACTGACAAAGGCAAATCCCGACCAGGCCTTCCGCTCCCGCGAAAATTCCAGCGGCTCGATCGGAGGCTGATCGTCGGCATGATGCACCCAAAGCACGAGCGGCCTGCGCACCCCCATATCGCGCAACCACGCGCCGATGGCTTCATTCGCGATCACCGCCACATCGGCGTCGTTCAGCAGAGCGGTGCCAAAATCTGAATGATGATTGAGGCACTCAACGCCCAGATAGATTCCGGGAGCGGACGTATTGGCGAGATGAACGACGGAATGACCAAGCCGCGCCAGCTCCGCAGCGAGGTATGAAATCGCTGCCTCTGTTCCACCGACAGCTCGCAGATAAGGTGATTCGACCGTGTAATCGACAACCGTGCGATGGACGAAAACGATGCGCAATTTCAGCTTTTTCCCAAACCCGTAGCGATCACCCTGCGGGTTTCGTCCCACAAGGCATATTCATCGAGATTCGCAGGGTCCACCCAACGAGCCTCTGCCGCATCGCTGGCGGCGCACAATTCTCCGGAAACATGAACCGCCTTGAAGTCGATCAGGACATAGTGTCCGATCACGTCGCCCACCGCATCGCGAGTCAGCAAATCGACTACGTCAATCAGGCGTTCGATCTCCACAACCAGTCCCGTTTCCTCCCGGATTTCGCGCTGCAGCCCTTCCCTGAGACGTTCTCCCCATTCAAGTTTTCCGCCCGGAATACTCCATTGTCCGGCGCGCGGTTCTTGGCCCCGGCGAATCAGCAGCACCTGTCCAGCGGCGTTGCTGATCACCGCGCCGACACCGGCAATGGGCGAATGGGGAAGATATCTTGCGTTTTGTTCCATCTTCGAACGATCCAGGTTGCGGCAACTTTCCAGTTGCCGCGTTTACGGCTAAGAAGGTCACGATCCGGGGAGGAGAGCAATCATGGCACTTTCTATTAAGCCTGCAATTGGTGCGCTATGCTTAGCCGCAATTTGCATCGCCGGCTGCAACCAAAATAATCCCGGAAATCAACAGAGCAATGCTGCGCCTGCCGCAACGGCGACGGGCGCGGCATCTGCGAGCCAGTTGCCAACCGCCAAGGATCTCAGCCCCGAGTCGAATCAGCAGTTCCTTGCCGACAATGCGAAGCGCTCCGGAGTCATGACACTGCCGGATGGTCTGCAATACCGGGTGATCAAGGCGGGTACAGGAAAATCGCCAACGCCGGACGATTTGGTCACCGTCACCTATCGCGGCCAGCTCATCAACGGAATGGTGTTCGACCAGACACAACCCGGAAAGACCGCGACCTTTCCCGCTGGACAATTGATTCCGGGTTGGGTCGAGGCATTGCAGAAAATGAAGGAAGGCGATCAGTGGGAGTTGGTGATCCCGGCCAATCTCGGCTACGGAGAGGCGGGAGCGGGCGGCGTTATTCCACCCAACCAGACGCTCGTGTTCGATATGACGTTGCTCAAAGTCGAACCGCCATCAGGGCAGCCCGGCGGGCAATAATTTTCCGGGATTGAGGATGTTGCCCGGATCAAGGGCGCGCTTCAGCGCGGCCATCGTCGCGATTTCTTCAACCTGCTTCTGACGTGCCAAGGCTTCGCGCCGGGCAATGCCGATGCCATGCTCGGCGGAGATCGATCCGTTGAACCGCCAGACGCATTCCTGAACCGCGCTTTCAATAGCGCTCCGGGCGGGTTCGAGCGCGTCCTGGTGATCGGGCGCGAGAATCGCAAAATGCAAATTGCCGTCGCCGGCGTGACCGAATGTCATCGGCAAGGCGTGGGTGAGAACCGCGCGGACAGCCGCTTCCGCTGTGTCGACGAATTCCCCAAGCCGGGCCAGCGGAACGGAAACATCGTTGGCGATCGATTTGCCCTGCTTGCGTTGCGCCTCCGGAATGGATTCGCGCAGGCGCCAAAGCTCTTCCCGTTGCTTCAGGCTGCTGGCAAATACCGCGTCAGTCACCAAATCGCGCTCGATCGCGCGCGACAGCACCTGTTCGGCAGCCTCGGTCGAATTCAGCGCTGCCGAATTTCCGATTTCTATCAGCAGCAACCACTCGTGGGTCCCCGTCAGGGGATTGGACGTTCCGGGGATTTCACGCAGCACGAGTTCGATGGCCCGGCGCTGCATGATTTCGAATGCCTGAACCTGCCCGCCAGATGCGTATTGCAGATCGTTCAGGATCGGCAGCGCGGATGAGACCGCCGGAATGGCGGCAAGGACAGTCACGTATGAAGCTGGTTGCGGGAACAGTTTCAGCATCGCCGCGGTGATCACGCCGAGCGTCCCCTCCGCGCCGATGAACAGCTGTTTCAGATCGTAGCCGGTATTGTCCTTCCGCAGACCTTTCATAAGATCCAGAATACTGCCATTCGCCAGCACGACTTCGAGGCCGAGCACCAGATCGCGCATCATCCCGTAGCGCAGAACATGTACGCCCCCGGCGTTCGTGGAAATGTTCCCCCCAATCGTGCAGGAGCCCTCGGCGGCAAGACTCAATGGAAAAAGCCGTCCGGCTTCGGATGCGGCACGCTGTATTTCCTTCAGCACGACACCTGCCTCGGCGATCAGAAGGTTTTCGTCAGCGGATATGCGCCGGATCCGGTTCATCCTCTCGAGTGAAAGCAGCACTTCGCCGGATGCAGGAATCTGACCACCCACCAGCCCGGTATTCCCCCCCTGGGGCACGATCGTAGTTCGAGTCTGGTTACAAATCGCGAGGATGCGCGCGATCGCTTCGGTATTCGCCGGTTTCAGCAGGAGAGATGACCGGCCATGCCATCGGCCGCGCCACTCGCTCAGGTGAGGTGCGATTTCGCCTGGCTCTTCACTCCAGCCTTGTGCTCCAGCGGCGTCTTTCAGACGTGCTGTGATATCGGGATCAACCATGGTCATGCTGGGCGCCCCTCGGAGCGGCAGCGCGCCTGAGGCGATCGTTGATCGCTTCACCGAGGCCCGTGTCCGGAATAGGTGTCACCGCGATGGTCTCGACCCCGGTCCCATCAAGCCGGTGCAACATGGCAAAGAGATTGGCTGCGGCCTCCCGCAAGTCACCGGATGGACTGAGATTGCACGTCACGTGCGCGTCGAGAGTGGTATTGCCAAATGCGAGAAGCGCTTCGCCTGGGGCGATCTCAGCTGCATTCAGTCGCACGTGCGCCCTTGGTGCATAATGACTGGCCAGCATTCCGGGCGCGCTGACAATCCTGGTATGCCGTTCCATCAGCGGCCCGATTGCCGCTTCAATCTCCTCGCGCGCGATAGCGCCGGGGCGCAGCATCACAGGTGCTCCGCTTTCAAAACCGACGATCGTGGATTCAATGCCGGCCCGGCACGTGCCGCCGTCCAAAATCAGCTCCACACGTCCGCGCAACTCGTGGAGGGCGGCTTCCGCGCTGGTTGGGCTTAAGCGGCCCGAACGGTTGGCACTCGGCGCTGCAATCGGAAAACCGGACCCATCAAGTAAGGCTTGTGCAACTTTGTGAGACGGGCTGCGGACGGCGACTGTGTCGAGCCCTGCACTGGCGAGGTGCGATATCGGGCAAGGCCTGCTTCGTTGCAGCACCAGCGTAAGGGGGCCCGGCCAAAATTGCCGGGCGAGTGCCGCCGCGTGCGGATTACGTTCGACATAGTCCAACGCGTGATCCCACCCGCGGACATGCACGATCAGCGGATTGAAACGCGGCCGCTCCTTGATCGCGAAGACCTGCGCAACGGCGTGATCGTCCAGGGCATTGCCGCCAAGGCCATAAACCGTCTCAGTCGGGAAAACGACGGGGTCGCCGCTGCGCAGGATACGCACGGCTTCGGCCAGCCCGGTGGAATCACCGGCCGCGACTTTGGTTTGGATCGGAATCTCTACCCGCATCGAACCAGGGCTTGGCTGTCGCGCCAAACCTAACCCAACTCTATAAAACCACGGCCATTTATCCTATAAATCGGCTTCCGGCGAGTTCAGACCCAACAGGGGGAAACCGTGGCAGCAACATCTACAATCTCACAGGCATCAAGCGAAGATCTCGGCAAACTGGTTCTTCGGCTAACAGTTGGAATTCTGATTGTCTTTCACGGTATCGCGCTGGCGACAGGCGATGCCGGCATTCCCAACAACCTCGCCCGCTGGCATCTGCCGACGGGGTTGATGTGGTTGGGCTTTCTGGTCGAATTTGGTGGCGGACTGGCGATGGTGCTGGGAGCTTACGCGCGCCTCGGCGGCCTTCTTCTCGGCATCTTCATGATCGTCGCCATTTTCATGGCGCATATCGGTCTGATGGGCGCGACCAACCACCTCTTCATGGTAGCCAACAATCCGGCAGGAAATCACTGGGATCATTATTTCCTCGAGACCCAGATGTTCTATCTGCTCGGCGGCTTCGCAGTCGCGCTGCTCGGCGCCGGCAAATACGGGCTGAATATTGGCGGCGACCTGAACTGACGCGCATCCAGTAGTTTGTTTCGCATAGGCCCGCCTTCCCGCGACAAGCGGGGAGGTGGGCTATTTGACATCTGCGGGGCGGTGAATGCGCGCGCTATTTGCGCCACTGCTGTTTCTGCTGCTGACCCAACCCACCCTGGCTGGGCAAAATCGATCGGCAAGCGCAGTGAGCCAGCCGGTATGTCCGGCGTCGGGCGACATGCGCGCCGAGTTTGCATCAGCGGTCACTGCATCCTCGTTTCGCACCATAGATGGGCACGAGATCAGGCTTGCGGGCGTGATCGGTCCAGGTGAGGACGGCAGCCCGGCATCCCCCCAAATTCTCGCCGGAGCACGGTCGGCCCTTACCGCCGCGCTTCAGGCACGCGATCTGCGCCTTGCGGTTGTCGGCATTCCGGATCGTTACCAGCGGGTCGCCGCACAGCTATTTGCCAACGGAATGTGGGTGCAGCAACGCATGCTCCGCGACGGGCTGGTACGGGTGGACCCGGGGCGCCTTGGCGGTATCTGCAGCGGGCCGCTTTTTGCGGCCGAACACCTGGCCATGGATGCCCACGCCGGAAACTGGGGAAATGGAAGATTCCGGCTCAGGACGCCGGATGAAGTGACAAAAAGCGCCGGCCGGTTCGAAATTGTCGACGGCGAGGTTTGGCGCAGCCGTGATCTCAAGGGCCGGCAAATCATTGAGTTCCGCAATGCCTCCAGCTTTGAGGTCGCGGTCCCATCACAAGCCGTACGGGCGCTACGCCAGATCCATGTCGATCTCCGGCGGCTGCGCGGCAAGACCATCCGTGTGCATGGCTGGATCGGTCTGGATGACCGGCCGATGATGGAGATTTCGACACCGGCAGCGCTGGAAATCATACAAAAATAGCCGTCCCCCGCTTCATCGCAGAGGAAAGCTATTGTTGTTCCTGAAATTCAGGCGGCGCGTTTGACCAGCGCGCTCTCGACCCTTTTTACCGCATCCTGCTCGTCGATGCGCTCGATCGCAGCAACCTCGCGGGCCATGCGTGCCAGTGCCGCTTCGTAGAGCTGCCTTTCGCTGTAGGATTGCTCAGGCTGGCCACCGGCCCGATGGAGGTCTCGCACGACCTCAGCAATCGAAATCAGGTCGCCGGAATTGATCTTGGCTTCGTATTCCTGTGCCCGGCGGCTCCACATCGTGCGTTTGATCCGCGCCCGGCCGCGCAAGGTGTTGAGGGCGTTGGCGACCACATCCGGACTGGACAGCTTGCGCATGCCAATGGCTTTGGCCTTCGCGGTTGGTACGCGAAGGATCATCTTGTCCTTTTCAAAGGCAATAACGAATAGCTCAAGCTTGATGCCGGCGACTTCCTGTTCATCGATCTTGGAAATTCGCCCGACCCCGTGGGTCGGATAGACGATGAAATCGCCGGCCTTGAATTCGTGTTTTCTTGCGGGAGCAGCCGCTTTGGCGGGGGCGGTCGGCTTACCGGCAGGCACTTTCGCCGCTTGCGCGCGGGCGAGGGTGGTGACTTTGGAAGGGACTGGTTTGGGCGGCGGCGGCTTCGTCTGCACGAGTTTAAGTGCTGGTGCTGGAACCTTTTTCTTCACTGCTACCGTCATTTCAAAGACCTTCCAATCACGTCGCACGAAACATCCCAACCGCCCGGACTTAGGCCGGAGGCGGCATTTCGCGCGAACCGAAACCTGTACTGCCCAATCAGATGCTCATCCGCAGGAACACACGCCGGAAGAGCCCTCCAACCACTGAGCTTGCTCAGAGGTACAAAGTACCGCAACCCGCCCAAGGCTGGCCGGGCACCCATCTATATTGCGTGCATCGATTATCACAAACAGCCGCAAAATGGAAGCAGAAACGTTCGCCAACCCGTTGAAGCAGCGCACAAAATCAGAAACATAACGTAAATGTGTCAGGCGTTTGCCGAAGATTAGGGCGCCGCTCAGTAAGTATTCAGGAGCCGCTGCCCGGGTTAGGACTGAAGAAATTAGCGTATTTGTCGGCTTTCCCATCCCACTCCTTTGCGTCGGGTGGTGGTTCGCCCTTGATCGTTATGTTGGGCCAGACTTTGGCATAGGATGCATTGAGCTCCAGCCATTTTTCCAGAGCTGGCTCGGTATCGGGCCGAATGGCATCGGCAGGACATTCCGGCTCACACACCCCGCAGTCGATGCACTCATCGGGATGAATAACGAGCATGTTCTCGCCCTCGTAAAAGCAATCCACGGGGCAGACCTCGACGCAATCCATGTACTTGCAGCGGATGCAAGCTTCGGTAACGACGTAGGTCATTGAATATCGGAACTCCTGAGAACGACGCGTCAATAGGACGAGCAAACCGGACGATCAAGCATCTCAAGCTTACCTATCCCTTGGCATAATGCCGCGTGGGTCTAGTCGGGAAGGATGTCGTAAAGCGTGCGCGCCTCGGTGGCAGGGCCACGCCGCTCGCCCAGCCCGGTCACCCGCACAGAGATCACATGACCACCCGCGGGTAACGTCATGACATCGCCGATCCGGACAGCGGCGCTCGGTTTCTCGACCCGGTGGCCATTGATCCGAATGTGGCCCTGAAGGGCTTTCTCCTGGGCAACGGAGCGGGTCTTGCAGAACCGCGCATGCCAAAGCCATTTGTCAATGCGAAGCGACTCGCCCAGAGACTACTCCGTGGATGCGAGCGCCGCGAGCCCGGCGAATGGCGAATCCTGCCGCGGAGGCCGGCGCGACCGCCGTTTGCGAACTCGAATTGGCTTCCAAATCACAGCCGCAATGCCGGACTGGTCCGGCGGACCCTGCTTCCAACCCAGTCCGGCCGCGACAGCGATCGCCGACTCCACATTGCTGCCCAACAAC
Source organism: Micropepsaceae bacterium (assembly GCA_036273455.1). Classification (GTDB taxonomy): domain Bacteria; phylum Pseudomonadota; class Alphaproteobacteria; order Micropepsales; family Micropepsaceae; genus CAIYRG01. The sequence continues at coordinate 54,421 of DASUHP010000101.1, forward strand.
GAAACGACAGTGTTCAAACTGACACTTGCATCCGAACGGTTCTGTGACGCGGCCAGCAGGGTGGTGTCGATCCGATCCACAATATCCATCCGGACCGCACGGCCGGCGACCACCATGAAGCATGCCGCTTCCAGGAATTCCGGTGGTCCATCCGCGTCGGTTATTGCGAACGAGGTTAGGCCGGGACCTGGTGGCGCCGGCAATTGCGGCAATTTGGATTTGACTGCCCACAGCATCGCCGCCAGAGCCGATGGGGCAGGTTTGATCATTCGCGGCAGATAAAAGGCGCGGCTGCCGGTTTTCACGCCGAAGCGGCGCAAATGTCTTGCAGCAGCGCGGGTTTCCGATGTCAGCGGCGTATCATCGTAAGCAACATGGCCGAGATTCTCGGCCATGCGGAAAGCGAGGCCCCTCGCCGGGCCCGGGAGCCCGCCATCGTTCCACGACGAGGTCCGCGCGGCGGCGGCGCGCTTGAGCGCCACCAGCGGCTCAAGTTGGTTCTCGATATGGGCTGTGAGCCATGTTTCGAGCCGAGTCTTCACGGCGTTGCGCAAGCTATTGCCCAATGGCTCGTCGGCTTTGACCTCAACAACCGGCGTCAGAGGGTGAGCACCAGCGGCCAGTTTCGCCACCACTGCGCCCGACCACCAGATATTGCCGTGATAGGTCAACATGAGGTCATGGTCGGTTGCGTTGATCAGCGCGCGGGCGCGCTGTTCGAATTCCGGTCCGAGCATCCTACCCGCCGCCGCGCGCAAGCTGCGCTGATGAGCAGCGTCGGCGCGTGGATCGGGCGTGAAAACGAACCCTTCGAGTTTGCCCAGTGGTTCGTCGCCCAGCCGGACGGTCCCGGAATCGTCCACTTCGGCGCCGGCTTGGTCGTCGTCGCGCAAATGACGCATCAGCAGCGATGTGCGGCGATCGATGAATCGCTGCGTCAGGCGGTCATGCAGCGCATCCGAGAGCCGGTCTTCCACCGCGCGCGTGAGTTCCTGCCATTCGCGTGGATCAGTCGTCCAGCCTGGACGGTTGGCGATGTAGGTCCAGGTGCGGATTTGTGCGAGGCGTCCGGAGAGCGTGTCGACATCTCCGTCGACAACATCGAGGCGCGCAATCTGTCGCGCCATCCATTCATCCGGCAATACACCGGAGTCGCTGATCAGGTGCCCGAATATCCGGCCGGCAAGCCGCGCATGTTCGTCGGCGCTCAATTTGCGGAAATCAGGAAGCTGGCATGCCTGCCAAAGCAGTTTGACTGCAGCCGGCGCGGTTGCTGCGGCCCTGATCTCGTCCGACTGACTGAGCGCCTGAAGCGTGATCAGGTCCGAAACGGGGCGGCTTTTCACAAGCCCGCGCCATGGCGGCGGCTCGTCCAGGCTGCCCAACAGCCGGCCGATCGAGCTGTAATCCAGCGCGCTATTGCGCCATTGCAGGAATTTGACCGGATCGTAACGGTGATTTTCGATCTGCTGCACCAGGTCGGAATCGAGCGGCTCGGTGTCGCCGGTGACGCCGAACGTGCCGTCATTCATGTAGCGGCCGGCGCGTCCGGCAATCTGGCCCATCTCTTCCGGCTTCAGCGGTCTCATCGTGAACCCGTCGAACTTGTCGCGGGCTGCAAACGCGACATGGTCAACGTCCATATTTATACCCATGCCGATCGCATCGGTCGCGATCATGAAATCCACTTCGCCGGATTGATACAGCGCCACTTGCGCGTTGCGCGTGCGTGGGCTCAATGCGCCGAGAACGACGGCGGCGCCACCCCTCTGGGTGCGGACCGTGTCGGCAATTCCGTATACGTCCTCAACTGAAAACGCGACCACCGCCGACCGCCTCGGCAGCCGTGAGAGCTTTTTCGCACCGGTATAGGCGAGCTCGGAAAATCTTGGCCGCGTGATGAAATGCGTTTCGGGCGCAATTCGCGCAATCGCCGGCTTCATTGCCGACGAACCAAGCCACATCGTCTCCTCCTCGCCCCGGGCATGCAGAAGCCGGTCGGTGAAGATGTGCCCGCGCTCGACATCGGTGCAGAGCTGGATTTCATCAACCGCGAGAAAAGCAACGCCGATGTCCACCGGCATCGCCTCGACTGTGCAGACATAAAACCGGGGTGACTTGGGCAAAATGCGTTCTTCGCCGGTGATCAGCGCAACTTCGCTTTCGCCGCGAAGACGAACCAGCTTGTCGAATACCTCGCGTGCGAGCAGCCGAAGCGGTAAACCGATCATTCCGGTTCGATGCGCCAGCATACGCTCGATTGCGAAATGCGTTTTGCCGGTATTGGTCGGACCGAGTACGGCCGTGATGCGGGCGTGCTGCCGCGAAGCAGGGCGATGCGCCGCGGGCTTTAGTGCCATCGACTAGCGGCCCAACCTCAGGTTTGCGCCGGTCGGGATCAACACTTTTACGGTCCCAATTGGTGAAAATTTCGCATGCATTTTCATGACGGCACAGACCACGAACGTAACATGTCCGAATCACTAACCCAGCCGAATATCATTTTTCGTTCACGCACAAGTCATTGATATCGCTCAGTCACATAAAACAAGCTATTGCCACGCACCCGAAATGAAGCGGCAGGGAGACCAGTCACTACAGAAGTCCGCAGCGGCTCCGCTCATCCGGGACGGTTCAATTGCTGGCCGTCGAGTGTTGCCCGGGATGCGACAGCCGCCACCACACCATATTCGGTCTCGGCCCAAAGCCTGATCGGGATCGAGTAACGCCGATTCGGGTCGGAATTGCTCTGCACCGAAACCACCCAGGCATACATTTTCGGCATGTGCTTGTTCTGATCGAGGATGCTCTGCTTGTAGCCGGCAATTTCGTTGTAATGGATTTCGCACACCATGGCAGGGCCGCTATAGAGCCCATTATCCATGTGCACATCGGTGGTTTTGACGAAACTCGACACCACGTTATAGCGGCGTCGACCGTCAAACACCGGAGCTGTGGCCTGGCACGGTTTGCTCTGGCCCGCGCTGGCAATGCCGCTGGTCAGATACACCGCCGCGCTTAAGGGATCGAGCGTGCCTTTCTTCAGCTCGTCGCTGACGGGATATTTGCTGTTCCTGTAAGGAGGATCGGAGGTTACGGCCTTGGGCCCGTCAGGGCCAAACTGGACTGTCGCATGCTGCCGCTGCACCGAATGGTTTAGTGAGAACGAGTCGTAAAGCGTCGGCTGAAGCCTGTCGGATTCTGCTGACCCGCTGACGGCCGTTTCAATCTTCGCCTGCCAAAAAGCATTGACGATGCCCTTGGTTTCGAGGCTGGAAATCGCCTTGTAATCGCTGCCGTCAAACCGGGTAGACATGGCGACTTTGCCGAGCGGAATTCCGCCGACATAGAGGTCGTAAGAAAGATCAAGGGTGGAGGTCGGAACCCCGTCGCCCGGGTTGTCTTCGCCCCCTGCTCCAAATGAGGGAACGGCGAGCAGGAGCCCGCTACAACAGGCGCCAAGGAAGTAAAACGGCGCAATTTTCATTATCGCCTCCCTCTCCAGCCTGGCCGAATTCTAGGCAGTTATGCCCGGTTCGTGAAATGAAGTTTCCGTTGGAATTGGGGGTATCCCCTTTGCGTGAAATGCTTGACGGGCCGGACGGCGTTCACCTATGAGACGGGTTCGCCCATAGCCGCCAGAAGGAATCTGCCATGTCCCGCCGCTGCGAATTAACCGGAAAAGGGGTCAGAAGCGGCCATTTGGTGAGCCACGCCAACAACCGGAAAAAGCGCGTATTCCGACCCAACCTCCAGACGGTGAGTATCGCGAGCGATACCCTGGGTTGCAAGGTTTCGCTGCGCATCAGCATGAACGCTTTGCGCACAATTGACCGCATCGGCGGACTTGATCCGTTTCTGTTGAAGGCGCGTGACGAAGTGCTTTCCGACCGCGCGCTGCGGCTGAAACGGCAAATCGCCAGGAAACAGGCCCGCACAGCGGCTCCAGCAGCGTCCTGATCACGCGGCGCGCTGACGCGTTCCGCGGCGCCCCTGGACATTTGGCGCGCTATCTCCTGCAAACAACTGGGTCAACTGGCCGGTCATCGCGCCGGCAAGTTGTTCGGCATCGAGAATGGTCACCGCGCGATGGTAATAGCGCGTGACGTCATGACCGATACCGATAGCCACCAGTTCGACCGGCGACCTGGTTTCAATTTCCGCGATCACCTGCCGCAGATGCTTGTCGAGATAATACCCGGGATTCACCGATAAGGTCGAATCGTCGACCGGTGCGCCGTCGGAGATGACCATCAGTATACGTCGCGATTCGGGGCGCGCGATGAGCCGGCTGTGCGCCCAGATCAGCGCTTCGCCATCGATATTTTCCTTCAGCAGCCCTTCGCGCATCATCAGACCGAGATTGCGGCGCGTGCGACGGCCGGGAACATCGGCGGCCTTGTAGATGATGTGCCGGAGGTCATTCAGCCGTCCGGGTTGCGCCGGTTTGCCTTCATTGAGCCAGCGCTCGCGCGACTGTCCGCCTTTCCAGGCGCGGGTCGTGAAACCAAGAATTTCCACCTTGACGGCGCACCGTTCGAGGGTGCGTGCCAGAATATCGGCGCACATCGCCGCCACCATGATCGGGCGGCCGCGCATCGAACCCGAATTGTCGAGGAGCAGAGTCACCACGGTATCGCGAAAATCCATTTCGCGTTCGACTTTAAATGACAATGGATGCATCGGATCGATGACGACACGCGACAGGCGGGCGCTGTCCAGCAGCCCTTCCTCGAGATCGAATACCCAGGACCGGTTTTGCTGTGCCATCAGAAGGCGCTGCAGCCGATTGGCGAGCCGGGCAACAACGCCCTGGATCGGCGCAAGCTGCTGGTCGAGAAAATTCCGCAGCCGCGTTAATTCCTCTGCATCGCAGAGGTCCTCGGCATTCACCGTCTCGTCGAATTGCGTTGTGAAGGAGGAGTAATCCCAGCGTTCGACATCGGAGAAAGGCAGATCGGGACGAAAAGGCCGTTTGCCCTCCCGCGTTTCCTGCGGGTCCTGCAAATCGGAGTCCTCGCTTTTCATTTCCCCCGCGACGTCTTCATCCGCTTCGCTCGTATCCTTCTGTTCGGTTTCGGAATCCGATGGTTCTGTCTCTTCTCCTTCCGACTCCTGTTCGCCTTCGGTTTGCTCCTGCTCCGAGTCTTCGGGCGATTCTTCGTCACCCTCGGGCTCCTCGGTATATTCCTCCGCTAGCTCCAAACCGGTCAGAATGGAGCGTGTGAGTTTTCCGAAAGCCCGCTGGTCGCGCAGGGTTGTTTTAAGCCCGTCGAGTTCAGCACCGACTTTTGCCTCAATGAACGGACGCCACAGGTCGACGGCACGGCGCGCAATTTCGGGCGGTGGATCGCCCGTGAGTTTTTCGCGGACGATCAGCCCCAGGATATCCGTAAGCGGCGCCTGGATTTGCTCTTTGACCTCGCCCAACCCCTGCGCTTTGCACCGCATTGCGAGGATGGCGCCAAGATTGTCGCGCACACCGGGCATCGCCATGGATCCGATGGCTTCGACCCGGGCCTGTTCGGCGGCTTCGAAAATCACCCCGGCGTCGCCACCACCGGGTCTGAGCTCCCGATCGATGGTCTCTTCATGATAGGCAAGTTTCAGCGCGTAGGCGTCACCTGCACCACGGACGGCCGCGACTTCTTCCGGCGGAAGGCTGCGCGAGGGCAGGGGCAAGCGGACCTTGCCTCCCCGCATCATCGGCTGCTCGGGAGAAAACGTCACATCGAGTTCTGAATCGCCGGCCATTGATCGTACGGTGCTGGCGACTGCACGTTTAAAGGGATCGATCGGATTTTCGTCCGTCACGGCTGGATGCTCAGGCCACCTTCACGCGGCTGGCCGACTCGGGCAGATCCTGGCCAAAGCAGCGCTGATAAAACTCGGCCACAGAAGGGCGCTCGAGTTCGTCGCATTTGTTCAGGAATGTCACGCGGAACGCAAAGCCGACATCGCCGAAGATTTGCGCATTTTCCGCCCAGGTGATGACCGTGCGCGGACTCATGACGGTGGAGATATCACCGTTGATGAACGCGTTGCGGGTCATGTCCGCGACCCGCACCATGGCGGCAATCGTCTTCTTCCCCTCGGCGGTCTGATAGGCCGGCGATTTGGCCAATACGATGTCCACCTCGGTGTCGTGCGGCAGGTAATTCAGCGTAACCACGATATTCCAGCGGTCCATCTGACCCTGATTGATCTGCTGTGTGCCGTGATAGAGGCCCGACGTGTCGCCCAGACCGATGGTATTGGCGGTCGCGAACAGCCGGAACGAGCTGTGTGGGCGGATGACGCGGTTCTGGTCCAGCAGCGTCAATTTACCCTGGATCTCGAGCACGCGCTGGATCACGAACATCACGTCCGGACGTCCCGCATCATATTCGTCGAAAGTGAGACAGACGGGATGCTGGATCGCCCAGGGCAGAATTCCTTCCCGGAATTCCGTCACCTGTTTGCCGTCCTTCAGGACGATCGCATCCTTGCCGACGAGGTCGATGCGACTGATATGGGAGTCGAGATTGACGCGCACACAGGGCCAGTTGAGGCGCGCCGCAACCTGCTCGATATGGGTGGATTTTCCCGTCCCGTGATAACCCTGAATCAGGACACGGCGGTTATGGGCAAATCCTGCCAGGATCGCCAAAGTGGTTTCACGATCGAAGACATAAGCCGGATCGAGATCAGGCACATATTCATTTGGCGTGGAGAAGGCAGGGACGGTCATGGCCACGTCCAGGCCAAACGTATTGCGCACATCCACCGACAAATCCGGCGTTGCGGCAGGATCAAGTCCATTAGAGAGCATCATTCGTCCATTTCGATTATGCCGGAATCCAGCCAGTTTGGGGCGGATGTCCTTCAGCCGGCATGGGAGGGGGCGCGTCAGTTCACGCCAAACCTGTCGCCCGAAGATGGCCGTAGGCTTTGATGACCTGCCTGAGCCGCTCTTCTGTGCCGCGGTTGCCACCATTGGCATCGGGATGAAACCGCTTCACAAGTTCCTTATACCGCGCCTTTACCTCGTGCAAGCTGGCGGTTTCCTCAAGGTTGAGCACGGCAAGGGCATCCAGTTGCGCTTTGGTCAAAATCGGCCGGCGGCGCTCGGCCGGAGCTGCCGCCTCTTCGAAAACGGCAAATCCGTCCTCGAACCGGTAAGCACCGGCATGCTGGGCGGTCGTCCCGTCATGCGGAGCCGCTGTCCGTTTGCCGAGCGGCCAGGTCGGCCGGTGGCCGGTCAAAGCATCGAGGCAAAAGCGTTCGATTTCGCTTTCGCTCATGCCCTCGAAGAAATTCCAGTGTTCGTTGTGCTCGCGCAGATGTGTGCGGCACAGCCAATGCCGGTCTTCCAGATTTTTGCGCGACTTCGGGACATTGCATTCCGCCGGTTCGCGGCATCCTGGCGAAGCGCATGGCTTCGTCTTCGGCGCCTTGGCGCGCGCCGAGTTAATGCGGATGTCAAAGCCAAAACGCGGACGGTATGCCGTACTCATGTCTGTCATTATGGGTTCGGAAGTACAAAAAACAAGAAAATGAAATGCTTGACATGCCTTCCCTCACCAGTTCGGGAGACTGAACGTGCCTGAATCGATCACAATGACAGACCGCCTGCGGGTGAAGCTCGTGGCGGCACTTCGTCCGGATTCTCTCACAATTGTCGATGAGAGCGCGCGCCATGCTGGACATGCCGGCGCACGCGAAGGCGGTGAAACGCATTTCCGTATACGGATTGTATCGGCGGAATTCGCCGGTTTGTCACGGGTCGAGCGGCAACGCCGTGTGTACGCCACGCTGGCACAAGAATTTGCCGATGGTGTCCACGCGCTGGCGCTGACCACACTCACACCGGACGAAGCCGAATCAGGCCGCCTGTGATTTCCGCTTTGGCGGTGTGATGCGCAACGCCATGATCTGATTGCGCTGCCGCCGCAGAATTTCGAATTTGAACCCGAAAAACGAAAACACCTGTCCGACATCCGGGATGATCCGGGCTTCGTGAATCACAAGCCCCGCGATTGTGGTCGCAAGTTCGTCGGGCAGATCCCATTCCAGCTCGCGGTTCAAATCCCGCACCGGGGTCCAGCCGTCCACGTTGTATGAACCGTCGGCCTGCGGCCGAATGTTTTCGGGGACGTGGACATGGTGCTCCTCGGCAATGTCGCCGACGATTTCTTCAAGAATGTCTTCCAGGGTGATCAATCCCTGCAGTACGCCATATTCGTCCACAACGAGCGCAAAATGCTCACGGCGGTCGAGGAATGCCCGCAACTGTTCTTCGAGGCTCGTGGTATCGGGGATAAACCAGGGTTGAACTGCAAGAGACATCACATCGATCGATTTGGTCTGAAGCCTGCTCTCCATCATGACCCGCAGGACATCCCTGACCTGCAGCACACCGACGATATTTTCGGGATCGTCGCGCCAGACGGGAAACCGGCTGTGGTTTGACGCGATCATCCGCGCAATCAGCTCTTCCGGCTCTGCGCCGCCATCGAGAACTTCCATGTTTTTACGATGTACCATCACATCCGCCACCTGGAGCTCCGCGAGATCGAGAATCCCGCCCAGCATGTCGCGGTGCTCGCGCTCCACGGTGCCTTCCTGATGGTGGAGCTCAATGGCGCCACGGATCTCTTCATGCGCGGTCATTGAAGGCTTGGCTCCGCCATGGCTCAGGCCAAATACGCGCAGCACCAGCCAGACAATCAGCTGCACCGCGGTGACAAAGGGCGTAAGCATCGTGACGACGATACGCACCGGAAAGGCGAGCGCGAGAGCGGCCCTGTCCGTCCGGGCAATCGCCACGGTTTTGGGCAGTACTTCGGCGAAGATCAGGATAACGGCGGTCATGGCCAGGGTGATGATCGCAACAGCGCCTTTGGGAAACGCAAAACTGAAAGCTGACGTCGCCAGCACCGATGCCATGATGTTGACGAAGGTATTGCCCATCAAAATGGCGCCGATCAGCTTTTCACGATCCGAGATGAGATAATTCACCTGTCGCGCGGCCCATGATCCTTCACCTGCGAGATGGTGCATGCGCGCTTTCGACACCGCAGTGAGCGCGGTCTCCGAGCCGGCAAAAAATGCCGAAAGCAGCAGCAGGATAACAATCGCTAACAGTGAAAGCGGAAGGTCAAGCGTCATTGCAGGATCCCCAACACGTCAAGCAGCCGAAAGCAAAGCGATCACATCATCCTCGCGGACGTCGCGGCTGACGAAGGCATCTCCGATGCCGCGAACGAGGATAAATGTCATCCGTCCGCCCTCGACCTTCTTGTCGTGCCGCATATGGGCCAGGATTTCACCGATCGAAACAGGCGGCCCGGGAATGTCCGACAACCTGACCGGAAGTCCCGACCCGGCAAAATGGCGCTCGACTCTGGTGACCGCGCCAGCGTCGACAAGCTTAAGCCGCGCCGACAGCTTGAAAGCAAGGACGCAACCAAGGGCAACGCCTTCTCCATGCGTCAGCCGCTCGGAGTAACCCGTCGCCGCCTCCAGCGCATGCCCGAACGTATGTCCGAGATTGAGTAGTGCGCGATCTCCCGTTTCACGTTCGTCGCGGGCAACGATCGCTGCTTTCATGGTGCAGGAGTGAGCCACCGCGTGCACGACCGCCTCGCTGACTCCCGCCAGAACCGCGGGACCGTTAGTTTCCAGCCAGCTGAAAAAACGAGCATCCCCAAGCAGCCCGTATTTCACCACCTCTGCATAACCACCGAGAAGCTCTCGCCGCGGCAATGTCGAAAGCATCGCGGTATCGGCGATCACCAGGCGTGGTTGATGAAACACACCGGCAAGGTTTTTGCCCCGCGCCGTGTTGATTGCAGTCTTTCCGCCAACGGACGAGTCCACCTGGGCCAGCAGCGTCGTGGGGATTTGAACAAAATCGACGCCACGCTTGAGAATTCCGGCCGCAAAACCGGTGAGGTCCCCGATCACCCCGCCGCCAAACGCCACGATCAGCGAACTCCGCTCGATGTTTTCGGCGAGCAGTGAGTCGATCAGTTTTTCGAGCTGTCCGAAGCTTTTGGTCGCTTCGCCGGGCGGCAGAATAACCTCTCTTGGGGTCAGCCCTGCGCGCTGAAGACTGGAAGCAAGCTCAGCGTAATGCAGCGTTGCCACCGTTTGGTCGGTGACAACAGGAACTCGCCGTATGCTGCCCCCCGGCAACTGGGCAGCAATCAACGCACCTGCCTTCTCGATCAGCCCTGGGCCGACATGAATATCATAAGATCTGTCGCCAAGCTGAACCGGTACCGTGACCATCACTGCGTCCCATTGTTCGGCAGCTCTCCTTTGGCCTGGAGCGCCGAGATTATTCGCTTCACCACCGTGTCATGGGGGCCATCATCCGACTCGATGACAATGTCCGCCTGAGCATAGACCGGTTCACGCTCGCCCATCAGCCGGATCAGCGCCGTGCGGCTATCGGTATTCCTGAGCAGCGGACGGTTGTCTTTGCGCTTTACCCGTTCCAGCAGCAGATCGACATTGGCGCGCAACCAGACGGAAATCGCGGTCTCGCCAATCCGGGCGCGCGTCTCCGCGTCCATGAAGGCACCTCCGCCGGTCGCCAAAATATGGGGCACTTCACGCAAAAGGCGCGAAATGACCTTGCGTTCACCGGCACGGAAGGCCGGTTCGCCGAACCGCTCGAATATCTCGTTGATACTGCACCCGGCTGCGGTTTCGATCTCCGCGTCGGCGTCGCGAAAGGGCACGCCAAGTGCGCTCGCCAGCCGTCTGCCGACGGACGTCTTGCCGGCGCCCATCATGCCGACCAGAACGATGGTTTTGTCGAGCTTTCGCATAGGCTTCGCTTACACGTGCGCGGTTTCGCAGGCTAGAGGGCCGGTTCTTTTCGCCAGTTTGCGTTTTTGATACCAATTCCGCCACAAAAAGGGGCGACGTTCGCAAGCGCGGACGTCAGAGGATCGCGATGGGCTGGAAAATGCTTTTGGGTTTGTTCGTCGTACTGGTGCTGGTTGCAGGCGGCTTGGCCTGGTACGGCTCAGCCGCAGGACCGCGTCCACACACGATCGAACAAGTCATTCCCGACAGCAAACTGCCGAAGTGACGATGACGCGCGGGTTCTTGCAGACGAAGCGTGTGATCGCGATGGCGGGAATCGCCGCCGCCGCAATTGCCATTCCGTGTACCGTCATGTCAGCCCAGGATGTGGATGGTGCGCAGTCAAACCCCGCACCGGGCGCGCCGCGTAACATCATCCATATGGAAGGACTGACGCCGCCGTCGGAAATGCCGACGGATGAAATGCCCATGCCCGGCAAAGCCGCAGAAATACCGGCCGATGTTCCGGCAAAGGAACCGGTACTGCGCTCAGGTGGAGGGGGCACGGTGCAGGTGGGCGAATTGGGAACGCTGGAAGGTCCGCTCGCAGGGACGCTGGATGCCAGCAACGGCGGCCTGGGCAGTAATGAATGGCAGGGCAGCGACCGCGCAACCATGGTCACAATGCTGCAAAGCGTGCCTGCGGCAACTCCGTCATCGGCCCAGCATTTGCTGATGCGAAAACTGCTGTTGACCGCTGCGGCGCCTCCGGCCGGCCGCGCCATGGGCTCGTTCAATCAGCTTCGCCTGACCAGGCTACTCGCCGGTGGCTATGTCGATGAGGCGGCAAAACTCGCATTGCGCATCCAGGAGCCGAACAATTTCGATCTCCTCCACGTTCAGGCCGACGCACTTCTCTATGGCGGGAGAGACGATGATGCGTGTAGCGACGTAACTTCGCATCGCCTCGACTCTGCCGAGCCTTTTTGGGTCGAACTGCGCGCCTACTGCTATGCGCTCACCAATGATTCGGCCCCGCTCGACCTGACGCGCGCCGTGATCACCGAACAGGGCATTGCCGATCCCGCTTTCGTCACGCTGCTGGATGGTTGGACCAACGGTAAGCCGAAAATGCCCGATTCCATCCGGTTTCCCGATTCCATTCACGTTGCCATGCTGGTGCATCTGAAACTGCCGCTGACGACCGAGATCGCAACCGGTATCGGCCTTCCGGGCTCGCTGATCGCCGCGTCATCCATGGAAACACCGGCTCCCATCCGCATCGCCGCGGCAGAAAAGGCTTTGCGTGCGGGCGTGCTCCCGGCCGCGGTGCTGCAGCAGGTGCTGGATTTGACCGGCTTCAGCGCACAGGAATTGGACGGCGCGTCGGCGCTGGCGCGCACTGATACCTTCATGAAAGGCCTCGCAAGGCTGAGTGCCGCGATCAAGAGTGAGCATGAGGCTGCGGCACGGGCCGAACTCATACACACAGCCTTCGAGGTCGGCGAACGCGAAGGATTGCTGCGCCAGGTGGCGGCGCTTTTTGCCGATCCGGCGGCGGAGATCATGCCCGCGCCGGATTGGTCAGGCTGGTCCGACCTGATGGTGCGGGGGTTGCTGCTTGCGGGCCGCCCGGAATCGGCACAACGCTGGCTCGACATCGTTGATCCGACCGTGCCGCAAAACGCGGCCGAGGTACAACAACTCGAACTGGCATTCGCGTTGACCGCACCCAATCCGCGCCGCAATGCGGATGCCAAACAGGTGCTGGCGGATATTTCGCAGATGGCACAGCCCCCGGCGGACAAACCGGCGCAAACCGACATGCCGGACAGCGCAGCTACCGCGATCAATCAGCCGGCAAATCCCGCGCCTGAAAAACCTGCGGCGAAACTCACGCCGCAAACAATCGCGCGAACAGTTCTCGATCTTGGGGTGTTTGATGCCGCAGAAGGCCAATTGATGCCGGCCGATGCGAAACTGGATATTGAGCCGCTGATGAAACAGGTTTCCGGAGGGCGCCGTCCGGCGGATGTTCTGATGCGACGGATCGACAAAGCGGCTTTATCGGATTCCCGCGGCGAAGTTGCACTTTCTGTCGCGACGGCACTCGGTGACCGCGGCCCGGGGGATCTGTCACCGGATACTGTCGTGCGCCTGATTCGCGCATTGCAGACCGCAAGCATGCGCGACGCGGCGCATCTTCTGGCACAGGAAGCATTCCTGCTGCGCCCGACTGGACCCGCTCCGCAATAATGCGCCGCGAAGCCGCGCCGCTGCCGGTTCGTGATCTCGGCCTGATTGAATCATTCCTCGACATGATGAGCGCGGAGCGCGGCGCGTCACCACACACGATTGCGGCGTACCGCCGGGACATCGCTGAATTTCTGCGCCATTGCCTGAAATCAGGCGCAGATCTCATAGCGGCGCAGCCGGAACATATTCGGCAGCACCTGGAAAAACTTTCGGCGGCTGCCGTGAAACCGTCGTCGCAGTCACGCAAATTATCGGCATTGCGCCGCTTCTTCCTGTTTCTCTACAGCGAGGGAACGCGAGCCGATAATCCTTGCGGCACGATCGATTCACCGCGCCTGACGCGTCCACTGCCGAAACTTCTGTCGCGCGAAGAAGCAACTGCCCTGGCCGACACGGCGCGGGCCGCGGCATCCGAAGATCCGGAATCGGCACGGCTGCATTGTATGATCGAGATGCTCTACGCGTCCGGATTGCGCGTCAGCGAATTGGTTGAATTGCCGCTGGCGGCGGTGCGGGGTGCACAAAAGGTGATTTTCGTCCGCGGCAAAGGAGGCCGCGAGCGAATGGTTCCCGTGGGCGAACCGGCACGCGAGGCTCTTGCCGCCTACCTGAAAGTGAGAACCGCGCTTCTACCGCGCGGGCACGCTCGCGCCGCGCATTACCTGTTTCCGTCGCATGGCGGTTCTGGTCATTTGACCCGCCGCCGGTGCCATCAATTACTGAAGGATCTCGCTGTCAGGTCCGGGTTGGACCCACAGCGCCTCTCGCCCCACGTCATGCGCCATGCCTTTGCCACCCATCTCGTCGAGGGCGGTGCGGACCTCAGGAGCGTTCAGACGCTGCTCGGTCACGTCGATATCGCGACCACCCAAATATACACCCATGTGGCTCGAGAAAGACTGAAACAGGTCGTTGAATCCGCCCATCCTTTGGCCAGGATCCCGCGTCGAAAGTAACTCAAAAGCCATTCCAGAAAAGGCGCTGGCCTTGCCGTTGTCCCTGTGAAGCGTTAACGGGGTGACCGGCAGGATTCGGCGGATTGCGGTTTGCATGAAAGCTTATCTCGATTTCGAAAAACCAATCGCCGAGCTTGAGGGCAAAATCGAAGAACTTCGCCAGTTATCGGCGAAGGATCGCGCCAGCGGGCAGGTCATCGACATCGACGACGAAATCGCCCGCCTGAACGCCAGGGTTCCACAGCTCGTCGCGGATACCTATGCGCGCCTGACCGCCTGGCAAAAGACGCAAGTGGCCCGGCATCCCGCGAGACCCCATTTCTCCGATTATGTCAGTGGTCTGATTTCGCACTTCGTGCCTTTGGCCGGCGATCGACTGTTTGGCGATGACAAGGCCATCAGCGCCGGAATCGGCTGGTTTCATGGTACTGCAGTTGCCGTCGTTGGACAGGAGAAAGGCAACGATACGCCCTCGCGGCTGAAGCACAATTTCGGCATGGCATTGCCGGAGGGCTATCGCAAGGCGCAACGCTTGTTTGATCTCGCACAGAAGTTTGGTCTGCCGGTGCTTTCGTTGATCGACACGGCGGGCGCCTATCCGGGAATTGGGGCAGAGGAACGGGGCCAGGCCGAAGCGATTGCCAGAAGCACGGAGGCCTGCCTCGATCTGGGTACCCCCCTGATCGCGACCATTATCGGCGAAGGTGGCTCGGGGGGTGCCGTTGCGATCGCAACAGCCAACAAGGTCTTCATGCTTGAACACTCGATTTATTCCGTGATTTCGCCGGAAGGCTGCGCTTCCATCCTCTGGCACAAAGCGGAGAAGGCGCCCGACGCCGCGTCTGCCATGCGGATCACCGCGCAGGATCTGATCGACCTGAATGTCATCGACGCCATTATCACCGAACCGGCCGGCGGGGCCCATCGGGCACCGGAAAAGGCGATCAATGCGGCAGGCGATTCAATCCAGCGCGCCTTGCGGGAACTTATGCGGTTAACACCCGAAGAATTACGCCGCCAGCGCCGGGAAAAATTTCTCCGTATCGGGACGAATCCGGTCAGTCACTGATGGATAGCTGTCGCACAAGACGAAAAAATTCGTCAGTTGGAGGCGGTTTGGACCGGTGGTCGTGGGCCGGGTTTTTAGACCAGCGCCCCGTGGCAATATTTGAACTTCTTGCCTGATCCGCAGGGGCAGGCCGCGTTACGGCTGACTTTGCCCCAGGTGGCGGGATCGTTCGGGTCGATTGTCTCGGACGCCTCGCGCAGCCGCACACCGCCGGTCACCAGTTGCGGAGGCGATGCAAACTCGTCCTCGCCCGTCAACGGATTGATGTGATGAGCTTCCATCCGCGGCAATTGGCGTTCTTCGATCGGCGGGGGTTCGCCCATCCTGACCTGCACGTGCATAAGCTGCCGCACGACATTGGTACGCAGGCGAATCAGAAGATTTTCAAAGAGCGTCAGCGCTTCGCTCTTGTACTCGTTCAGTGGATCGCGCTGGCCATAGCCGCGCAACCCAACATATTGGCGAAGATGTTCGAGCTGGATGATGTGCTCACGCCAGTCCTGATCCAGCGTTTGCAGCAGGATCGCCTTTTCCAGATAGCGGATGATTTCAGTGCCGAAATTCGCGGCGCGTTCGGCATAGCGGTCGTTGACCGCTTTCAGTATGCGTTCGCGCATTTCTTCTTCGGCAATGCCTTCTTCCTTTGCCCATTCGACGATCGGCAATTCGAGCCCGAAAATCTCCTTCACTTCCTGTTCGAGCGCGGGGGTGTCCCAGTTTTCGGCGTAGGCTCGTTCGGGAATGTGCCGTGTGACCATCTCGGTGGTCACCTGCTCGCGCATTTCGGCGATGACTTCTTCCACCTCCGTGGAGCGCATGATGTCGAGGCGCTGTTCGAAAATGACTTTGCGCTGATCGTTCAGCACATTGTCGAATTTCAGCAGGTTCTTGCGGATTTCGAAGTTGCGCGCTTCGACCTTTTGCTGTGCCTTTTCCAGGGCTTTGTTGACCCAGGGGTGGGCGATGGCTTCGCCTTTTTCCAGTCCGAGGCGCTGCAGGATCGAATCCATGCGTT
Organism: Micropepsaceae bacterium; assembly: GCA_036273455.1. Taxonomy (GTDB): domain Bacteria; phylum Pseudomonadota; class Alphaproteobacteria; order Micropepsales; family Micropepsaceae; genus CAIYRG01. The sequence continues at coordinate 70,517 of DASUHP010000101.1, forward strand.
CGGATCCGAAGATCCGCATCAGGTCGTCCTGAAGGCTGAGATAGAACTTCGACGCGCCGGGGTCGCCCTGCCGGCCCGACCGTCCGCGCAACTGATTGTCGATACGCCGGCTTTCGTGCCGCTCCGTACCCAGAATGAAAAGACCGCCCGCCGCGATCACTTCTTCCTTGTCACGTGCCACCTCTTCGCGGATTTCGGCGGTGCGGTGCGCAAGTTCGCCCTCGTCGGTAATCTCGGCGAGTTCCAGCTTGATGCGCATGTCGGGATTGCCGCCAAGCTGAATGTCGGTGCCGCGGCCCGCCATATTCGTCGCGATGGTTACGGCCCTGGAGCGGCCTGCCTGGGCGACGATATAGGCTTCCTGTTCATGGAAGCGTGCATTCAGCACATTGTGCGGAATGGGCTTGGGCTTTTGTGACAGCTCGAGCAGATATTCGCCGATTTGGCGGTGCTCTTTGCCTTGTGGCGTGTCGCCGAGCTTTTTGGCGCGTTCGACCAGTTCTTCGCCGATATCGCGGATATATTTGCGGTCGCTGAGTTTCGCGTCGAGCTCTTCGGATTTCTCGATCGACACCGTGCCGACCAGCACCGGTTGACCCTTCATGTGGCATTCGGCGATCTGGGTCACTATCGCGCGGTGCTTTTCGTCCGCCGTCCGATAAACCTCGTCGTCGGAATCGGAGCGCCGGACCGGACGATTCGTCGGAATCTCGACGACATCCAGACTATAGATGTCCATGAATTCGGCGGCCTCGGTCAGGGCCGTGCCGGTCATGCCGGCGAGCTTGCTGTAAAGCCGGAAATAATTCTGGAAGGTGATCGAGGCGAGGGTGACGTTTTCCGGCTGAATCGGAGCATGCTCTTTGGCTTCGAGTGCCTGATGCAGTCCTTCGGAGTAACGCCGGCCTTCCATCATGCGGCCGGTGAATTCGTCGATGATGACAACCTTGCCGTCTTTGACGATGTAGTCGCGATCGAGCTGGAACAGTTTGTGCGCGCGCAGCGCCTGATTCACATGATGGACGACGATGATGTTGTTGATGTCGTAGAGATCACCTTCTTCGAGCGCGCCCACGCTGCGCAGCAACTGCACCATGTGCTCGTTGCCTTCCTCGGTCAGATTCACCTGACGCTGCTTTTCGTCGACCTCGTAATCTTCCTTGACCAGGTCGGGGATCAGCGAATCGACCTTGCGGTAGAATTCGGACTGATCCTCCGTCGGTCCGGAAATGATCAGCGGTGTCCGCGCCTCGTCGACCAGGATCGAGTCGACTTCGTCCACGATGGAAAAATTGTGTCCTCGCTGCGTCATCTGATCGAGGCTGTATTTCATGTTGTCGCGCAGATAGTCGAAGCCGAACTCGTTGTTCGTGCCGTAGGTGACGTCGGCAGCGTAAGCGACGCGGCGTTCCTCGTCGGTCAGTCCGTGAACGATTACTCCGGTAGAGAGGCCGAGAAATTGGTAGATCTGCCCCATCCATTCAGAGTCGCGCCTGGCCAGATAGTCATTGACCGTGACGACGTGCACGCCCTTGCCTTCAAGGGCATTGAGATAGACGGGCAGCGTGGCGACCAGCGTCTTGCCTTCGCCGGTCTTCATTTCGGCGATTTTGCCTTCATGAAGGATCATGCCGCCGACCAGCTGAACATCGAAATGCCGCTGACCGAGTGTGCGTTTGGCCGCCTCGCGCACGGTGGCGAACGCTTCTGGAAGCAGGTCGTCGAGGCTTTCGCCGTTTCTCAGGCGCTCCTTGAAGGCAGCCGTCATCGCCAGAAGTTCCGAATCCGATTTCTTTTCGAATTCGGGCTCCAGCGCATTGATCCGGGCCACCATCGGCTGCTTGGCCTTGATCTTGCGTTCGTTTACCGAGCCGAATAGCCCAGTCAAAGCGTTCAAAGGACGCTGAATAAAATCATCGAGTCCGAGCATGATCCCTCGTCTTGGCCCTTAAATTGGTACGGAAGATCAAGGGCACGGGGCCGGGCAAATTCCGCACATTCTTTGACTATTAACGCCCGCGGCAGAGATAAGAACCGGCTCCCCCCTTGTCAATTCGACCATCTACGGCCTATTCGGAACCCGGAGTGAATCGGTGGGGCCATGGCAGGCAAACCCGGCAAAGCATCACCGGTCCGAAAATCGAAGACCCTCTCGGAGCGTGCTGGCGCCCTCGCGCGCCGGCGTTCGTCGAAACCAGCCAAATCCGCGGCCGTATCCGGGGATTCGAAGCACGTCTCGCCACTGGCACCGGTCCATTTCGCGAAACTACCACCACTGGCCGGTGTGAGGCTGGCGGTGGGAGCGGCCAACATCCGCTATCCCGGGCGGAACGACGTGCTGCTCGCGGTTCTTGCCCCCGGAACCCAGGTCGCTGGCGTGTTCACACGGTCGAAAACCGCTTCGGCGCCGGTCGAGTGGTGCCGGGAAGGCCTCCTCGGCGCAGCTGCGCGCGTGCTCGTGGTTAACAGTGGAAATGCCAACGCGTTCACTGGCCTGGCGGGAATGGAGGCGGTCCGCAAGATCGCTGAATCGGCTGCCGGTATGCTGTCGTGCCGGGCGCAGGAGGTTTTTATCGCCTCGACCGGTGTAATCGGCGAACCGTTGCCCGATCAGAAGATCATCAGGGTGTTGCCGGAACTTGCGGATTCCGGGGCCGCTGGCGCATGGCGCGCGGCGGGCGAAGCGATCATGACGACCGACACATTTCCGAAACTGGCTACCGCCAGTGCATTCATCGATGGCCACCGCGTAACCATCAACGGCATTGCGAAAGGCTCGGGCATGATTGCCCCGGACATGGCCACCATGCTGTCCTTCGTTTTCACCGATGCCAAGCTGCCGAGCGCGGTGCTGCAGCCTCTGCTCGCCGAAGCGGCTGCCAACTCATTCAATGCCATCACCGTCGACAGCGACACGTCCACCAGCGACACCCTGTTGATGTTCGCAACCGGCAAAGGCGCACCCCATCCTGCGATTGCGAAACCTGGCGATAAGCGCCTGGAACAATTCAAGGAACGGCTGAACGCACTGTGCCTGGATCTGGCGCTTCAGGTGGTGAAAGACGGCGAGGGTGCATCCCGGCTGATCCAGGTGGATGTATCGGGCGCACAGAATAATGATGCGGCGAAAAAGATTGCCCTTGCGATTGCCAACTCACCGCTGGTGAAAACCGCGATCGCCGGAGCGGACGCCAATTGGGGCCGCGTTGTCATGGCGGTCGGCAAATCCGGTGAAGCGGCGGACCGCGACCGCTTGACGATCGCCTTTGGCGATCACGTCGTGGCGGAAAAGGGCGCGCGCGCGACGGGTTACGATGAGAAAAAGGCCGCCGCTGCCGTCGCCCGGCGCGAGGTGGCGATTTCGGTCGATGTCGGTATAGGCAAGGGCAAGGCGCGCGTTTGGACCTGCGACCTCACCGAAGGTTATATCCGCATCAACGGATCCTACCGGAGTTGACGTCGCAAAGCCGCCTGGTCCTCGTCACCGCCTGCGCCCTCATCGATGATCGGAAGCGCGTGCTTATTGCCCAGCGCCCCGAAGGCAAATCGCTGGCAGGTTTGTGGGAATTTCCGGGAGGCAAGATCGAAGCCGGAGAATCTCCGGAGGACACGCTCATCCGCGAGTTGTGCGAGGAACTCGCGATCAAGATCGATGCAGCGAACCTGTCAGCTGTGACCTTCGCATCATACCGCTATCCCGACTTCCATCTGCTGATGCCGTTATTCGTCTGCCGGAAGTGGGAAGGCGCGCCGACTCCGCTCGAAAATCAGGCGATCGCCTGGGTTTCGATGGCAGAGTTGCGGAGGGAGGATTCGCGATATCCGATGCCACCCGCCGACGCTCCACTGATTCCGGCGCTTGCGAACTTCCTCCTCTAGCGTCCCGGTTTGCCGGGTTTGTCTTTAAGTGCTTCGGCGAGGCGCGCCTTTGCCGACCCGGGACGCAGCGGCTTTTGCTGGCTGTCATGCGGCGCCCAGCCGGTCAGATGGACAATGTCAAAAGTCGTGGGCACGCGGCCCTGATCGTCGCCAAAATGCCGGCCATATTCGGCAACAACCTCCCGCAAAAGCCCGCGTGAGATGAAATTCGGCCGGCGCTGAACCAGCACATTGGTTTCACCGAGCGCGCGCAAATCCATGAACAACCGCGTGGGATCGCGATAGCGGACCGTGGTCCGGTCGATATCTGCAACGGGAAGGGCGAACCCCGCACGCTGCAGCAATCCGCCGAGATCGCGGACATCGGCAAAGGGTGCAACCCGCGGCGATGCCCCGCCGGCTATGGCGCCTTCCGCCGCGGCGAATGCAAAGCGTAACTCACGTAAAGTCTCGCCACCAAACATGGCGCAGAGAAAAACGCCGTCGGGCTTCAGTACACGCCGAATCTGGATCAGCGTGCCAGGCAAATCATTGACTGCATGCAACGACAATATGCTCGTCACCAGATCGAATGTTTCATCGCCGAAAGGAAGGAATTCATCGTCGGCAATCACGTCGGCTGCTGCCGGCTCAATCCCGGTACGCAACCAATTGTCAGCCGTGTTGCGCAAATGATCGAAACTCTGCGGGCGCGAATTGAGATCAAGCGCATTAGCAAAGCGCCGGTTTATCGCTGCAATGCGCGCCGCAACCTGCTCCGCCGCCTCATTCAAAAGGAACAGGTCCGCCTCCATTCCAGCAACACGCCGGCGCCGCTGCCGGTAGGCCCGCCGGTCGAAAATCCTGTGGGGTTGCGATGCGCTCATGGGATAGAATCAGGCCATGACTGCGGACGGCGAAATCAACCGGCTGAAGAGCAATTCCGTGCGCCGGATCGGGCGCGCATTGCTTGACACATTTTTTCCACCGCTCTGCATGTCGTGCCGCAAGCGCGTTGCCGAACCGCATGCTTTGTGCCCGTCATGCTGGTCTGCGATTGCATTTATCGCCGGAGCTGTTTGCTCCAAATGCGGTACTCCCTTCGAAACCGATCCCGGAGGCGAAACGCTCTGCGGCCCCTGCCACGCCAACCCGCACAGCTTCGACCGGGCGCGCTCATTATTCAAATATGACGATGCCTCCAGGGGGCTGATCCTTGGTTTAAAGCATGGCGACCGCCTCGACCATGTTCCGGGCCTGACGCGGTGGCTCGGCCGGACGGGCGCGGAATTGCTGAACAATGCCGATCTGATCGTCCCGGTACCGCTGCACCGAATGCGGTTGTGGAAGCGCCGCTACAATCAGGCGGCTTTGCTGGCGGAACAACTTTCCCGATGGTCGGGCAAACCGCATGTTCCATTGCTCATACAACGCACCCGACCGACGCCGAGCCAGGGTGAGATGACCTCCGCTAAAGCGCGGCGACGCAATGTTCTCGGCGCCTTCAAGGTTCCACCGCGATTCCGGACAGGCGTGCAGGGGAAGAAGGTCCTGCTGGTTGATGACGTGTTCACGACCGGAGCCACGCTCGATGCCTGCGCCCGCGCGCTGAAGCGGGCAGGGGCGGCAAGGGTCGAGGTGCTTACTCTTGCGCGGGTTGTCAGGCCGGGCTGACGCCATATATCAATGGAGCCATGGCACAAGTTGTCATTTATACCACCCAGTACTGTCCTTACTGCGTGCAGGCCAAACGCCTGCTGAAGCAGAAAGGCGTCGCCTTCGAAGAAATCGATGTCTCGAATGATCCCGAACTCAGGCGAAAAATGGTTGAGAAAGCCGGAGGCCGGATGACCGTTCCGCAAATCTTCGTCAACGACAGCTGGATCGGCGATTGCGACGGGATTTACGCGCTGGATCGGGCCGGCCGGCTCGATGCACTTTTGAGTCCGCCATGACGGGCCGGAAATTTCGTGCCGCCTGCGTGCAGCTCCGCTGCACGGAGGATATCGGCGAAAATGTCTACAACGCTTCCCGGATTATCCGCGACGCACAGCGGGCGGGGGCCGAATTCGTTACGACTCCGGAAAACACCGGTCTCATGGCGGCGGATGCCGGCGCCAAGCTGGCCCTGTCAAAGCCGGAGAAAGACGACATCAGCCTTCCGGCGTTTTCCGCTATCGCCGAGGACCTTGGCATCTGGCTGCTTGTCGGTTCGCTCGCAATCAAACTGCCGGACGGCAAGACCGCAAACCGGTCCTATCTGATAGGGCGCGATGGTCGTATCGCGGCGCGTTACGACAAGATTCACCTTTTTGACGTGAACTTGCCGGGTGGCGAGAGCTATCGCGAGTCAAACACGGTGACGGCGGGCGGCCAGGCGGTGATCGCCGATCTGCCGTGGGGCCGGATCGGACTGTCGGTCTGTTACGACTTGCGTTTTCCGCATCTCTACCGGATGCTGGCAAAATCCGGCGCGGAAATGCTCAGCATCCCCTCGGCATTTACCGAAACCACGGGTCGGGCACATTGGCATGTGCTGTTGCGCGCGCGAGCGATTGAAACCGGCTGCTTTGTCATCGCTCCTGCGCAGGGCGGAAAGCACGCCAATGGGCGCAGCACTTACGGCCACAGCATGATCGTTGGGCCATGGGGTGATATTCTGGCCGAAGCCGGGACCGATCCCGGTTTTATCGTCGCCGATATTGATCTTGACGAAGTGGCGGACGCGCGCGCCCGCGTACCATCGTTACAGCACGATCGCCCGTTCAGCGCGCCCCGACGGTAGATTTAGGGATTTTCCTGCATTGATCGTTTATCGGCTTGTTTGCTCATCCGGCCATGAATTTGAAGGCTGGTTCAAAAATAGCGCGATGTTCGATGAACAGGCGTCGAAGCACGTGTTGGATTGCCCCGTCTGCGGCGACACGGACGTAAGGAAAGCGATCATGGCGCCTGCGGTCGCCAAAACCACTGAGCAGGTGACGGCAACTTCGGCGCAGAATACACAGCCGGATCACAGCAAAATCCGTCAATTCATGGCGGGATACCGGAAGTTCATCGAGGCCAATGCAGAGTATGTCGGCACGAAATTTCCCGAGGAAGCGCGCAAGATCCATTATGGCGAGACCGAAGAGCGGCACATTTATGGTGAAAGCACGCTCAAGCAGGCACGTGAACTTGTGCAAGAGGGAATCGAAATCGCTCCGGTGCCGCCCGATCCCGAGGACCTGAATTAGCGCTTCACTGCGGTGATGACGTAATTCACGTCGGTGTCGGAGCTCAGCCGCCAATCCCACTTCAGCGGATCGAATACGATGCCCTGGGTGCGTGTGAGCTCCAGCCCGGCGCGTTCGAGTTGCGTACGCAATTCCAGCGGCGTCAGGAATCTGTTCCAGTCATGTGTTCCTGCGGGCAGCCAGCGCAAAACATATTCCGCGCCGAATTTCGCGAGCATCAGGCTTTTCAGGGTCCGGTTAATGGTGGCGACAAACATCAAGCCGCCGGGATTGATCAAGGCCGCGCAGGCTTCCAGAAAATCGGGAACACTTGCGACATGTTCCACGACTTCCATGTTCAGGACGACATCAAAGCGCCGCCCCTCCAGCACCAGAGACTCCGCGCTTCCGGTGCGGTACTCGACGGCCAAATTCTGCCCCAAGGCATGTGTCGCTGCTGTCCTGACATTTCTTTCCGACGCGTCCACGCCGGTAACCTGAAATCCCATGCGCGCCATGGGTTCCGACAGCAATCCGCCGCCACACCCGATATCGAGCAGGCTCAACCCGCCGAATGGCTGCATTGCGCGAGCGTCGCGGCCGAAGTGCCGGGCCGCTTCTGAACGGATCAGCGTGAGCCGGACAGGATTGAACAGATGCAGGGGACGAAACTTGCCTCTGGGATTCCACCATTCCGCGGCAAGCTGCGCGAAACGTTCGACTTCCCGCTCATCCACGGACGGTGCTGAAGCCATCACTTCGTCAGCTCGCATGCGCGGCGCCAAAAGTCGTTGTCGTCGTTTAAACCCGCGTCTATGTATGGCCGGCAATCGGGCTGCACCAGCGCATTAATGTCAAAAATCGTCATGAAATTCGGGGGGACGTCGGTCGGCGATATTCCCCGCATCCGCAATGTCGCGAAACTGGTGCAGCGCGAAGCGGAACGCGGCCATCAGGTGGCGGTCGTGGTTTCGGCCATGGCGGGGGAAACCAACAAGCTGGTGGCGTTGACGCGTGAATTGTCACCGTTGCACGACGCCCGCGAATATGACGTGGTGGTATCCTCGGGCGAGCAGGTGACCGCCGGATTGCTTGCGGTGGCACTGGCTACAATCGGTGTTCCGGCCCGCTCCTGGCTTGGCTGGCAGGTGCCGATCCAGACATCCTCGATGCATGGATCGGCGCGGATCATGGCCATTGAGCCGGTTTTGCTTAATCAACGGATTGCCGAGGGGCAGGTGGCCGTCGTCGCCGGTTTCCAGGGTATTGCCACCGATCAGCGGATCACGACGCTTGGACGCGGCGGTTCAGACACCAGCGCCGTGGCGCTTGCCGCGGCCCTGAAGGCTGATCGCTGCGATATCTATACTGATGTTGACGGCGTTTACACTACCGACCCTCGGATCACGTCACGTGCCCGGCGGCTCGAAAAAATCGCATATGAAGAGATGCTCGAGCTGGCATCTCTGGGGGCGAAGGTATTGCAGACGCGCTCGGTCGAAATGGCCATGGTGCACCGCGTGCCGGTTCGGGTGCTCTCGACCTTTGATGCCGATAGTGGCGGTACGCTTGTTTGCGACGAGGAAGACATCGTGGAAAAAAATCCGGTCACCGGGATCGCCTATACAAGGGATGAGGCAAAAATCACCCTGCTGCGCGTCCCCGACCAGCCTGGCGTCGCAGCAGCAATTTTCGGCCCGCTGGCCGATGCCGGCGTCAATGTGGACATGATCGTTCAGAACGTGTCCGAAGACGGGCGGCGCACCGATCTGACCTTCACCGTCCAGCGTTCGGAATTGGACCGGGCACTTGCTGCCATCCGCGAGGCGGCACCGCAAATCGGCTATAAAGACGTGATGTCGGATGCCGGAGTTGCCAAGATTTCCATCATCGGCATTGGCATGCGTGCCCATCCCGGCGTGGCGCAAACCATGTTCCGGACGCTGGCGCAGAAGGGGATCAATATCCAGGTGATCTCGACGTCGGAGATCAAGGTCAGCGTTCTGATCGCAGAGGACTATGTGGAACTGGCGGTCCGCGCATTGCATTCGGCATATGATCTCGATGCGGCATGACTGATGCGTCACCCTCACTTGCACCAACGGCGAAGCCCGTGCACAAACCGCGTGTCGCGCCTGAGCGCCGGTAAAGTGGGCATGCACAACCGAATCCGAGGCACGGTAGGGAAGACCACCTGATGCCGCCGCAACTCGTCGCCGGCGGCCCGAGGGTACTTCTGCGCCGCCTGCGCGAGATTATGGCGGAGCGGCAAAGCGCCCAGGCCCGGCTGGACAAATTGGTTACGGTGATCGCCTCCAACATGGTTGCGGAGGTGTGCTCCATTTATCTTCGCCGCGCCGGCGGCGAGCTGGAGCTGTTCGCGACCGAAGGGCTGAACCGCGAAGCGGTCCATCGCACGCGGCTGAAACCGGGTGAGGGCCTTGTCGGTCTGGTCGCCGAGAATGCCGCGCCATTGAACCTTTCAAACGCTCCCGAGCATCCGAGCTTCTCCTATCGGCCGGAAACCGGCGAAGACCCTTATCGGGCCTTCCTCGCGGTACCGATTGTGCGTGGCGAACGCGTGTTTGGGGTGCTCACGGTGCAAAATCGCACGGCCCGGCATTACGAAGAAGAGGAGGAGGAAGCCCTCGCCACCATTGCCATGGTGCTGGCCGAGGTCGTGGCGCAGGGCACGCTTGTCGAGCTCAGCGAACTTGACGAAACCGAGCTCTCGCCGACCAGGCCTGCGCTGCTGCAAGGGGAAGGATTATCGGAAGGGCTCGCGATCGGCACGGTTTTCCTCCACGAGCCGCGCGTGAAGGCAGAGCGCATGATTGCCGACGATCCGGCGGGCGAACTGCGCCGGCTCGAGGATGCGCTGGAAGCCCTCAGTGTTTCCGTGGATGCGATGCTCGAATCGCCGGAACTGGAGCTGACCGGCGATACGCGCGAAGTGATTGAGGCCTATCGGCTGTTTGCCAATGATCAGGGCTGGCGGCAGCGCCTGATGGACGCCGTGCGCTCCGGATTGACAGCAGAAGCCGCGGTTGAGCGCGTACAGGATGAGACCCGCGCCCGCATTGCCCGGACCGGCGACGCTTACTTGCGCGAGCGAATGCATGATTTTGAAGATCTTGCGCGGCGACTGGTGCGCCATTTGTCGAAAGCGGACGGCGAGGTTGAATCTTTGCCGGACCAGGCGGTCGTCGTTGCGCGCGTCATGGGGCCCGCAGAGCTTCTGGATTATGGACGCAATCGCATTGCGGGCCTCGTGGTCGAAGAAGCGACCCAGACTTCGCATATCGCGATCGTCGCCCGATCCATGAACGTCCCGCTGATCGGTGGAATCGAAGGGATCGCCGATTCAGCCCGTGCAGGTGACGCGGTCATCGTCGATGCGGACAGCGGCGAAGTGCGCATTCGACCGCCGAAAGAAGTCATCAACGTCTATCGCGGCAAACAGGCGTTGCTGGCGCAGCGTGTGGCGCAGTTTGCGGCGATTCGCGACGAGCCCGCAGTGACATTGGATGGCGTGCGCGTCAGCCTGAACATGAACGCAGGGCTGCTGCTGGATCTGCCGCATCTGACCGATTCGGGGGCCGATGGCATTGGTCTGTTCCGCACTGAACTGCAATTCCTGATTGGGGCCAAAATGCCCCGTTTGGCCGATCAGATCACGCTTTACCGCCAAGTCCTGGATTCGGCCGGCGGAAAACCCGTGGTGTTCCGCACACTCGATCTCGGCGGCGACAAGATCCCAAGCTACGGCCGGACAATATTGGAAGAAAATCCCGCCATGGGCTGGCGGGCGATCCGGATCGCGCTCGATCGGCCGGGGCTGCTGCGCTATCAGCTGCGCGCCCTCATCACCGCCGCCAATGGCCGGCCTTTGCGCGTCATGCTGCCGATGATCGCTGAGGTCGGTGAATTCGAATCGGCGCGGGCACTGCTTCGCAAGGAGCTGGATCGTGCGGAGCGGGTCGGGTTGAAGCTGCCGCAGGACCTGCAATTGGGCGCGATGTTGGAAGTGCCCTCGCTGCTATTCGGGCTCGAGCAGATGCTGTCTTGCGCCGATTTTATTTCAGTGGGCTCAAACGATCTGCTGCAGTTTGCCTTCGCCTCCGACCGCACAAACCCGAGGGTCGCGCGGCGATATGACACCGTCTCGCCGGCCGTGCTGAACCTGTTGCGCCATATCGCGGCAACTGCGCATGCAGCGAAGCGCATGGCATCGCTCTCGGTCTGTGGTGAGATCGCCGGCCGGCCGCTGGAGGCCATGACACTCGTGGGGCTTGGCTTCGCTTCACTGTCGATGCACGCCTCAACGATTGGACCGGTGAAGATGATGATTCGTGCGCTCGATACCCGGTTGCTGAGGCCGATAGTGCTGGAGCTTTGCCGCAGTCCCGTGAACACGGTGCGCGCTGCGCTCGCCGATTTCGCCGAAGCGCACAAGATTCCGGTCGGGCGCAATTGAAATGACGGCGGATTGACCGCTGCGGGCTTTTTGATCCGCGTCCCTTCTGATAATTACATTTTTACGGTGTTCGTGGATAAATGTGTAAGTCTGTCATTGTACAAAAAAGCAGTGGCGGTGTTGCCCGGCCACCGGGAATAGGCGAACGAAAATATGGCTAAAATCACGCGCCTCACGCTGGACCAGAGTGGTGGTTTCGAGCGCCGGCGGCTGCATCTGCACGAAATCTCCGAAGACTCCGATGTACCTCTGGAAACCGTAGGGCAGGACTTGCGCAAGGCGCGCCTGCGCAAGGGCGAAGACCTCGCGACCATCGCGACCAACCTGAAGATTCGCAAGGATCAGCTCGAGGCCCTGGAGGAAAGCAATTTCGACCGGATGCCGGGACGCGCGTACACAATCGGATTCGTCCGCGCCTACGCCCAATATCTCGGCCTTCATGCCGGGGAATGCGTTGAGCGGCTCAAAGCCGAGATCGCCGGCAGGACAGAGGTCAAGGAGCCGGTGATGGCCGCCTCACTACCGAGCGAAACCCGGCTGCCGCCAGGCGGAGTTATGCTGGCGATATTCCTCGCTATCGCCCTGGTCTATGTGGGCTATTATGTCGTGGTTACGATCGGTCGCATGCATACACCCGCGGTGACACCGGTTCCGGCGCGTCTTTCCGAGATGATCGAACCGAATTTGATCCCGCCAGTGCCGCAACGGGTTGCCGGCGAGCCCACAATGACGCAATTATCCGCCCGGCCCGGAGAATCGGCTCAAGGCCATCTATAGGACCCGCCGGGTTGCGGCGGGCCGCAAACCTCGGCAGGTGACACAATGAGCGTCCGTCCGTATCGCGATATTGTGCGGCGGAAGTCGCGGCAAATCCGCGTCGGGTGCGTGCCGGTCGGTGGTGATGCGCCGATTTCCGTCCAGTCGATGACCAATACGCTGACGTCGGATGCCCGCGCGACCATTGCGCAGGTGAAGCGGCTGGAAGATGCAGGCGCCGACATCGTGCGAGTATCCTGTCCGGACGAGGATTCGACCAAAGCGCTGAAATCGATTGTTGCGGCGGCCCGCGTACCGATCGTGGCCGACATACACTTTCATTACAAACGCGCGATTGAAGCGGCTCAGGCGGGCGCTGCCTGCCTGCGAATCAATCCCGGCAATATCGGTTCGCAGGATCGCGTGCGCGAAGTGGTCAAGGCAGCGAAAGATCACGGCTGTTCGATGCGCATCGGCGTCAATGCCGGTTCGCTCGAACGCGATCTGCTGGAGCAGTATGGCGAGCCCTGTCCGGAAGCGATGGTCGAAAGCGCCCACCGCCATATGCGCATTCTCGAAGACAACGGCTTTTTTGAATTCAAGATCAGCGTCAAGGCATCCGATGTATTCCTTGCCGTGGCCGCCTATCAGCAACTGGCCGACACCTGCGATTACCCGTTGCATCTCGGCATCACCGAAGCAGGCGGAATGATTCCGGGGACAGTGAAATCCTCGATCGGCATGGGCATGTTGCTCTGGTCGGGTATCGGCGACACGATCCGCGTCTCGCTCTCTGCCGAACCGGAAGAAGAGATCCGCGTCGGGTTCGATATCCTGAAATCGCTCGGCCTGCGTCACCGCGGCGTGAATATCGTGTCCTGCCCGTCCTGCGCGCGTCAGGGCTTTGATGTCATCCGCACAGTGTCGATTTTGGAAAGCCGGCTTAAACACATTGCGACGCCGATGTCGCTGTCCATCATCGGCTGTGTTGTGAACGGCCCGGGTGAAGCGCGCGAAACCGATATCGGTTTCACCGGCGGCGGCGCCGGTGCCGGCATGATCTATCTCAATGGAAAGCCGGTGTATAAGCTGGAAAACGCCGCGCTGGTTGATCATGTTGTCGAACTGTGTGAGAAGAAGGCTGCGGAAATCGAAGCTTCCCGCAACTCCCCCGGACAGCAGACCGCCGCCGAATAGCGTGTGAACGCAGACCAGCCGATTCGATTCGGCAAAGCATGGGATTTGCGGCAGCGCCGCTGCGACACCAAGTAACGACGTATGATTCCGGAAGCCAAACTCGAACGCGTGCTGGACCGCTTTCATGCGATCGAGGCGCAATTGGCGGCGGGCCATACGTCTGAATTCGCCAAACTATCGAAAGAGCATGCGCAACTTGCACCGGTGGTGAATGCGATCAATGCCTATAAGGGCGCGCGAGATGCCATCACGCAGAACCGGCAGCTACTGGACGATCCCGGCCTCGATACAGATCTGAAGACTCTTGCCAGCGAGGAACTGGGGGATCTCAATCACCGCTTTCCGGACCTGGAACGCGATCTGCGCCTGCTGCTATTGCCCAAAGACTCGGCCGACAATTCGAGCGCGATCATTGAAGTCCGCGCGGGAACGGGAGGTGACGAAGCGTCCCTGTTCGCCGGCGATCTGCTGAAAATGTATACGCGCTATGCCCAGCTTCAGGGCTGGAAAACCGAACTTCTGTCGCTCAGCGATTCCGATCTCGGCGGGGTGAAGGAAGCGGTGCTTTCGGTCGCAGGCGAAGGTGCCTATGCCCGGTTGAAATTCGAATCCGGTGTGCATCGGGTTCAGCGCGTGCCGGTGACGGAAGCATCAGGGCGCATTCACACCTCCGCCGCGACAGTCGCAGTGTTGCCCGAGCCGGAAGACGTCGACGTGAATGTTGAGGAGAAGGACCTTCGTATCGACGTGTATCGCGCCAGCGGCGCAGGTGGACAACATGTCAACAAGACCGAATCGGCGGTGCGCATTACTCACATTCCGTCCGGTATTGTCGTGGCGATGCAGGAAGAAAAATCGCAGCACAAGAACCGGGCCAAGGCGATGAAAATTCTCAAGGCTCGCCTGTTTGAAGCGGAACGGGAGCGGACGGAACGCGCACGAGCCGCGGAGCGCAAGGGATTGGTCGGTTCCGGCGACCGTTCCGAGCGCATCCGGACATATAACTTTCCGCAGGGGCGCGTCAGCGACCACCGCATCAATCTCACTCTGTACAAGCTCGATCGGATCCTTGCAGGAGACGATCTGGGCGAAGTTGTCGATGCTCTCGTCACGGAAGATCAGGCCAATCGTCTTGCGGCGGAGGCGGACGCGGCGTGATTGCGGCGATGGCTGCCACTCTGGACTGCGATCAGTTGCTTGACGAGGCAACCGCGGAATTGCGCCGGGCCGGCATTGAATCGCCGCGTCGCGAGGCGCGGCTGCTGCTGAGATACGCAATCGGCGGCCCGGCCGGTGAAATCCCAATGGGGAGGCTGGCCATCCCGCAAGAATCTGCGGAGCTGTTTTCCGCAGCTCTGCTTCGCCGTTGCCGGCATGAGCCCTTCGCCTACATCACCGGAAAACGGGAATTCTGGAGTCTGCCGTTTGCGGTCTCGCGCGATGTGCTGATCCCCCGGCCGGAAACCGAGACTCTGATCGAGGCCGCGTTGCACGAATTTCCATCCCGTGATGCTCCATTGCGGGTGCTCGATCTCGGTACTGGTTCCGGTTGCCTGCTGCTCGCCTTGCTGTCGGAGAGGCCCAATGCGACCGGCATCGGAGTCGATGTTTCGCTGGAGGCTCTGAGGGCTGCTGCCCGGAACGCGCGCGACTTGTCGCTGGAGCGGCGGGCGAGCTTCGTCCGAAGCTGCTGGACGTCCGGCATTGTCGGACATTTCGACATTATTTTAGCCAATCCTCCCTATATTCGCCGCGGCGATCTGCGAGGATTGGGTCCTGAAGTCGCGGAGTATGAACCGCGGCTTGCCCTTGACGGCGGGCAGGACGGTTTGCGTGCCTATCGCGAAATCGCGGCAGAACTGCCCCGGTCCCTCAGCGGGCCCGCGCTGCTTTTCGCGGAAGCCGGTTATGGCCAAGCCATGGAAATTCGCGACATATTCGCTGCGGCCAAGTTTGAGCATCAGAAGACCGTCTGTGATCTCGCCGGTATCGCGCGCTGCGTTGTTATGCGCGTGAATCGGTAAAAAGGATTTACATTCCCATGCCGAAGCGGCTAGTTTGCGCCCGCTTGAGAGGCGAGGCGACCGGCCCCCGAAATGCGGAGGAGCCGGTGGACGCAGGAACGCGTCGTTCTCGCGAATTGAGAACTCAAACGCGCCAGAAGTCACAGATCAGATATCGCGCGGGCGAGTCTTTAGGAAATTGCGTTGCGTACAGGATCACAGCATTGAGGACACGGACCATTCCGATGTGCAAACGGGACTGTTTCGCTTTGCAACCGGCACAATCGACATCCAGAACCGAGGGGTAAACGTGAAACGTTCGCGTGGACGCGGCCGCCGGCCGCAAAACAATCACAGCAGAGCATTCGATTCGACAGGACCGGACATCAAAATCCGCGGCACCGCGTCCCATGTCTATGAGAAATATCTCCAGCTTGCGCGCGACGCGGGTTCGGCCGGCGATCGCGTCATGGCGGAGAATTACCTTCAGCACGCGGAGCACTATTTCCGCATTCTGCTGGCACAGGGAATTCAGCCAGGCCAGCAACAGAATCCCGGGCCTCAGCAGCCCAACGCGAATGGCGGCGGGGTTCCAGCCGAACAGCCCCAGTTCCCCCAGCCGGTGAATAGTGCTCCCTCCTTCAGCCTTGCTGATGCCGAGGACGACCTCGAAGAAGGCGACGAAGCGGCCTGATCACAAGGGCCGGTTGATTTATTGGCGGCTGGGATCGCACGGGTTTCCTCGGGCGCCGGCTCTTGTCCTGGCTGATATCGATGCCACATATGCCCTGTGCGGTGCCTTAGGGGCCGCGCAGTTGAGACGCGATTCCCTTTGCCGAAAGGGGTGGGATTTGCGGTCAAAAGGAGTGGCATATGGACGTCGAGAAATTTACCGAACGGTCGCGCGGATTCATTGAAGCGGGCCAGGGCGTTGCCAAACGCTCGAACCATCAGCTACTTACCCCCGAACACATCCTGAAGGTTCTGCTCGATGACGAGGAGGGTCTTGCGGCCAGCCTGATCCAGGCGGCCGGCGGACGGGCAGCAGAAGCAAAACAGCAGACGGAACTCGCGCTTTCGAAACTGCCGAAGGTGCAGGGCACAAACGGACAGATTTACCTCGCCCCCGAAACCGCCAGCGTTTTGGACCAGGCGCAGGAACTCGCCAAAAAGGCTGGCGATTCCTTTGTACCGGCCGAGCGCATCCTGCAGGCGCTCGCGATGACGCAAGCTGCGGCAACTTCGAAAATCCTGAAGAATGCCGGCGTTACGGCGCAGGCGCTGAACAAAGCCATCAATGACTTGCGTCAGGGCCGGACCGCCGACAGTGCCACGGCGGAAAACAGCTATGACGCGCTGAAGAAATACGCCCGTGATCTGACCGAACTTGCCCGCAGCGGCAAGCTTGATCCCGTCATCGGACGTGACGACGAAATTCGCCGCACCATCCAGGTCCTGGCGCGCCGCACGAAGAATAATCCGGTGCTGATTGGCGAGCCGGGTGTCGGCAAAACGGCGATTGTCGAGGGGCTCGCGTTGCGCATCGTCAATGGCGATGTGCCCGAATCGCTGCGCGACAAGCGGTTGATGGCGCTGGATATGGGTTCATTGATTGCAGGCGCGAAATTCCGCGGCGAATTCGAGGAACGGCTGAAGGCGGTGCTTTCGGAAATCACCTCGGCTGCCGGCAAAGTCATCCTGTTCATCGATGAAATGCACACACTGGTCGGCGCAGGCAAAGCCGAAGGCGCCATGGATGCATCCAATCTGTTGAAGCCCGCACTTGCCCGCGGCGAACTGCATTGTATTGGCGCAACCACGCTCGATGAATATCGCAAGCATGTGGAAAAGGATGCTGCTCTGGCGCGGCGCTTCCAGCCGGTATTTGTCTCCGAGCCGACAGTTGCCGATACGATTTCGATCCTGCGAGGATTGAAGGAGAAATACGAAGTGCATCACGGCGTACGAATCACCGACAGCGCCATTGTTGCTGCCGCAACTTTGTCCAACCGTTATATCACTGATCGTTTCCTGCCCGACAAAGCCATCGATCTGATGGATGAGGCTGCAAGCCGGCTGCGCATGCAGGTCGACTCCAAGCCCGAGGAGCTGGATGAGCTCGACCGGCGGGTCATTCAACTCAAGATCGAACGTGAGGCGTTGAAGAAAGAACCTGATAAGGCATCACGCGACCGGCTGGAGAAGCTGGAAGGTGAATTATCAGAGCTCGAGGAACAATCGGCCGTACTGACTGCGCGGTGGAATGAGGAAAAGAAATCGCTGCAGGATACGCAGAAACTCAAGGAAGAAATCGATCGTGCGCGGCAGGAACTTGAGATTGCCCAACGCCGGGGCAATCTCGCGCGCGCAGGTGAAATTGCCTATGGCGTGATCCCCGGTCTCGAACACAAACTCCATGCCGCCGAGGAAAAAGGTGCGGAGCGGCTGGTGAATGAGGCCGTCACGGAAGAGCACATTGCCGCCGTAGTCTCACGATGGACCGGCATTCCCGTCGACAAGATGCTGGAGGGCGAACGCGAGAAGCTGCTTCACATGGAGGCTTCGCTGGAGAAGCGGGTCGTTGGCCAGGACGAAGCGGTTCGCGCGGTTTCCAATGCGGTCCGGCGCGCCCGCGCGGGCTTGCAGGATCCCAACCATCCAATCGGCTCGTTCCTCTTTCTCGGTCCGACCGGCGTCGGCAAGACCGAACTGACCAAGGCACTTGCGGCATTCCTGTTTGACGACGACACCGCAATGGTTCGCCTCGACATGTCCGAGTACATGGAAAAGCATTCCGTGTCGCGCCTGATTGGCGCGCCGCCAGGTTACGTCGGCTACGAGGAGGGTGGTGCGCTGACCGAAGCGGTGCGGCGTCGGCCCTATCAGGTTGTGCTCTTCGACGAGGTCGAAAAGGCCCATCGCGATGTATTCAATGTACTGCTGCAGGTGCTCGACGACGGCCGTCTGACCGATGGTCAGGGCCGGACAGTCGATTTCCGGAACACCGTAATTATCCTCACCTCAAATCTGGGTGCCGAACATCTCGCGGCTCAGCCTGAAGGCGAAGATTCCAGTTCGGCGCGCAACCAGGTGATGAACGCCGTCCGAGCCCATTTCCGGCCCGAATTCCTCAACCGGCTGGATGAGATCATACTGTTCCACCGGCTGACCCGTGCCCAGATGGACAAGATCGTGGATATCCAGATCGATCGGCTGTCGGGACTGCTGGCCGACCGCAAAATCACCGTCAAGCTCGATGCCAAGGCCAAATCCTGGCTGGCAGATGCCGGCTATGATCCAGTCTACGGTGCGCGGCCGCTGAAACGGGCGATCCAGCGCAGTCTGCAGGATCCGCTCGCCAGCATGATCCTTGAAGGCGAAGTTTCGGACGGCGATACCGTAAAAGTCTCTGCTGGAAAGCGCGGGCTGGTCGTCAACGGCGTTGAGGTGGATTCGTCAGGCGAATTGCTGGGCATGGGCCCGGAGGCACCAAGCCAAGCCGTTCATTGACCCGTAAGTAGCTTACTGAACGACGGGCTGCGCTGAAGCGGCCTGGGCAAGTTTGGGCTGGGCCGGAAGCGAGGCTTCGAGTGTCTCGATCCGGTCCCGCTCGGCGATGAACTCTCTGAGGTCTTTGCCCTCGAGTTTGCGTCCCGCCGCGACTTTGATTCCTGCCGGATTGACGGCATTGTTGTGGATTCGGATCTCGTAATGGAGATGCGGTCCGGTCGCCAAACCGGTCATGCCGCTATAGGCCACGACTTCACCCTGCGACACATGTTCGCCGACACGGGTACCTTCGGCAAAGCGCGACAAATGCCCGTAAGCGGTCGAATATCCATTGCCGTGGTCGATCACGACAAAATTGCCATATTCCCCGGCCCAGCCGCGGAAAGTCACCTTGCCCGCACCTGCTGCCATCACCGGCGTTCCCTGGGGGACGGCGAAATCGATCCCCTTGTGCATCCTGGTGTAACCCAGGATCGGATGGAGCCGCTGGCCAAATCCCGATGAGATGCGCGCGCCGTCTACCGGCGTCTTCATCAGCATCGACTTGGCGCTTTCGCCTTTCGTGTTGAAATACTCGACGTCGCCGTCAGCCGTTTCAAACCGGTACAGCAGATGCGTATTGCCGCCCAGAGTAAGCGAAGCCGCGAGAATGTCGCCGGGTTTCGCAGATTGGCCATCATCGGTCACGTAATGGCTGAAGAAGACTTCAAATGAATCGCCGGGATGCACGTCCCGCTGGAAATCCACCTCATAGGAGAACATGTGAATGATCTCGACCACGACGGTCGGGGCTATGCCGGCCTGTGTCGCGGCCTGATAAAGGCTGGAATCGATCGTTACCTTCGCGTGTTCGTAATGCTGTTCGAGT
>DASUHP010000102.1:0-2620 GCA_036273455.1 Micropepsaceae bacterium
GACCGTCGCCGCATCCCTGTTCAAGATCGCCAATGATATCCGGCTTCTGGGCTCGGGCCCCCGTGCCGGTCTCGGCGAACTCGCGCTGCCGGAAAACGAGCCCGGCTCCTCGATCATGCCGGGCAAGGTCAATCCGACGCAATGCGAGGCGATGACCCAAGTCTGTGTACAGATTTTCGGCAACAACGCCGCCGTCACTTTCGCGGGCAGCCAGGGCCATTTCGAACTGAACGTCTATAATCCCGTGATGGCCTATAATTTCCTGCAATCGGTGCGGTTGATGGCCGATGCCGTGGAAAGCTTCACCGACAACTGCGTGGTGGGAATCGAACCGCGGCTCGACAACATTCGGGCCGGAGTCGAACGTTCGCTGATGCTGGTCACCGCGCTGGCGCCGAAGATCGGCTATGACAATGCCGCAAAGATCGCCAAAACCGCTCATAAGAATGGCACGACGTTGCGCGAAGAAGCGATGAAAACCGGGCTGGTGACCGAGGCGGAATTCGACAGGCTGGTTCGGCCGGAGGACATGGTCGGACCGAAATAGGTGAAGAAACGATCCTTCACCATCGCTGGACACCGGACGAGCGTCGCACTGGAAGAGGAATTCTGGGCCGCGCTGGAGACAGAAGCTCGCGCGCTGACGATCTCGATGGCGGCGCTGGTTGCGCGGGTGGATTCAGCGCGCGGTTCACGCAATCTCGCCAGCGCGCTGAGAGTCCATGTCCTGTCGCGGGCGCTTGAGAAAATGCCTGCCGGGTTCTAACCTCGTGGGATGCTGACGCTCTATCACGCGCCCCGTTCGCGCTCATCCCGCATGGTATGGCTGCTGGAGGAATTGGGGGCGCCCTACATACTGAAATCCGTCAACATTCGGCGGGGCGATGGCAGCGGCGCTGCCGATCCGGCAAATCCCCACCCGCACGGGAAAGTGCCAACCCTGACCGACGACCGCGCCTTGATCTTTGAATCACCCGCAATTGCGCTCTACCTGACCGACAAATTTCCCGAGGCAAAACTGGGTCCGCGGATCGGCGATCATGACCGCGGCGCCTATCTCACCTGGCTCGCCTGGTACACCGGCGTCTTCGAGCCGGCTCTGACGGCGAAATTTCTCAAGGTCGAGCATGTCTACGGCACGTTCGGCTGGGCGCCGTTCGACGACGTCCTCGCTTATCTGTCGGATGCGATCGCCAAAAACCCCTATGTTCTGGGCAACAGCTTCTCGGCAGCGGACATCATTATTGGCGGCAGTCTGCCGTTCCTGATGGGCCGCATTGTCCCCGAATCGGACAAACTGAAAGCCTATGTGACGAGAATCACAGAGCGGCCCGCTTACGCCCGGGCGCGGGCAAAAGATGGGACTTGATGGGCGATATCGTCAATCTGCGGCGGACGCGAAAGGGTAAATCCCGCGAAGCCGCCGCGTCAGAAGCCAACGCCAATCGCATTTTCCACGGCACGCCGAAACACAGGCGCGAGGCGGCAAAGGCCAAATCCGCCAAGGAAAAACACGATCTGGACAGCCGCAAGTTGGACGGGAAAGAGCCGGTTTAGGCGTTACGGCATTTTGCGCCGCCGCAAACTGCCCTAGCCTTTTCAAAATGCGCGTTTTCTGCGCCGAACCGGCAACCACTTCGGCGGAAAACGCTTGGCGATCCTTTTCCAAGCACTTTCCCTTGTGTATGTTCGGCTCCAAAGCATTCCGCGTCATTCAGCCAGAGAGGTATCCATGTCCGGGAGAATGATTTCCGCTCTTTTGTCGGCGGTCGCCACCGCTGCGCTGTTGAACATTCCGGGCGCGCAGGCCCAGTCCGGCATGGCACTGGCCGGCACCGTGACATCGGCGCAGGAAGGCGCCATGGAAGGGGTGATCGTCTCGGCCAAAAAGGAAGGCGGCCACATCACCATCAGCGTGGTCAGCGACGAGAAAGGCCATTATGCCTTTCCGGCCGATCGTCTCGAACCCGGCCATTACGACATCAAGATCCGCGCGATCGGCTATATCGCGGATAATCGTCCCGAGGCCGATGTTGCTTCGGGCAAGACCACCAATCTCGATCTGAAACTCGACAAGACCAACAACATCGCGCCGCAGCTCACCAGCGCCGAATGGCTCGCCAGCATGCCGGGCACAGATGAGCAGAAGGCGTTTTTGCAGGACTGCACGACCTGCCACACGCTGATCCGGCCGCTGTCGAGCGGCTTCACAGCGGAAGATTTCGAGAAAATCATTCCGCGCATGGGCACCTATGCGCCGGGAAGCCAGCCGCAGCGTCCGCAGAAATTGCTGCCGGGACCACGCGGCAATCGGGGCATTGTCGATGCGGCCAAAGTGAAGGCAGCGGCCGAATATCTGGCGAGTGTGAATCTGTCGAAGGACGAGACGTGGAAATACCCGTTCGTCACTTTCCCGCGGCCGAAGGGGCGCGCCACGCATGTGATCTACACGAGCTACGATCTGCCCCGTGTTGAGGCCATGCCGCATGACGTGATCCTTGTGAATGGCAAAGTCTATTTCAGCGACTTCGGCAGCCAGTTCATCGGTGAGATGGACCCGGCGACCGGCAAGGTCATCGACCATCCGGTTCAGGTGCTGAAGCCTGACGAGCCGAAAGGT
>DASUHP010000103.1:0-12715 GCA_036273455.1 Micropepsaceae bacterium
ATCCGCACCCCCGTCTATATCCGCGGCAAGGAAGGCGTGGTCCAGCGCAAATTCGGCAGCTTCCCCAATCCGGAAATCCTCGCGATCGGGCGCGATGGGCTCCCGCCGAAGGCGCTGTACGAAGTGCGCTTCCGGCAGAAAGATCTGTGGCCGGATTATTCCGGTTCCGATGCCGACACGCTGGACATCGATATTTACGAACACTGGCTGGCAAAAATCTGATGGTGAGTGCGATGCAGGAACATATGGATCATCATGACGAAGCGGGACATGCGCATCCGCATGCGCCGCCGGCGAAAGACGAGAAAATCCATTCCTATTTCCAGGTGCTGGGGCTCGCGATCAAGGAGCTTCTGATCGAGAAGGGAATCGTCACGCCGGCCGAGATCCGCAAAGCGATCGAATTCCGCGATTCCATTACGCCGGCCACGGGCGCGCAGATCGTCGCCCGCGCCTGGACCGATCCCGCCTATAAAGAGCGCCTGCTGAAGAGTGGCAGCGAGGCGATCCGGGATTTCGGTCTCGACATGGGCGGGACACAGCTCGTGGTCGTGGAAAATACGCCCGCCGTGCACAACATGATCGTCTGTACACTGTGCTCCTGTTACCCGCGCGCGGTGCTCGGCCTGCCGCCGTCATGGTACAAGAGCCGCGAATACCGTTCGCGTACGGTGCGCGAACCGCGTGTGGTGTTGCGCGAATTTGGCACGGTCATTCCGGATTCGGTCGAACTGCGCGTGCACGATTCCACCGCCGATATGCGTTACCTCGTGCTTCCCATGCGCCCCAAAGGAACCGAAAAGCTCGATGCGGGGCAGCTCGCCGGGCTCGTCACGCGCGACTGCATGATCGGGGTTGCAGTGCCGCAAAGCCGCTAAACGATCCGATGGATTCGGCACAGGGCAAGATCGCAGCGATTGTTCGCGTCGCCGGCTGCAATTTCATCGAAGCCTATGACTTCGTCGTTTACGGCTATTACGCCGCCTATATCGCGGCGGCGTTCTTCCCGGCCAAAAGCGCTTTCGCCTCACTGATGTTTTCGCTGGTGACGTTCGGCGCGGGTTATCTGATGCGCCCGCTGGGCGCGATCATTCTCGGCTCCTACATGGACCGCAAGGGTCGCCGCAATGGGCTGATCGTCGCGCTGTCACTAATGGCGGCAGGCACGCTCTCCATCGCGGTGACACCGTCTTATGCCGCCATCGGATTGGCCGCGCCCATCATCATCATTGCCGGCCGGCTGGTGCAGGGATTCTCGGCCGGCGCCGAATTCGGCGGCGTCGCGATCTATCTCTCCGAAATCGCCACACCCGGTCATCGCGGCTTTTATTGTTCGTGGCAGGGCGTGAGTCAGCAGGTCGCAGTCGTCGTGGCGGCATTTTTTGGCTTTGCGCTGACCGAAGTGATCCCGCCTGACCAGATGCAAGTCTGGGGCTGGCGCATTCCGCTGTTCGCCGGCCTGATCGCAATTCCCCTGATCCTGTGGCTGCGCAGTTCGCTGCAAGAGACCGACGCATTCCGGCAGCGCACACATCCGCACTCCACCCGCGAAGTGCTGGATATGCTGACGGCGAACTGGAAGCTGGTGGCGGTGGGAATCGCGCTGACGGTGATGACCACCGTCAGTTTCTATCTGATCACCGCCTATACGCCGACTTATGCACGCGCCGCGCTGCACATGGCGCCGCGCACCTTCTTTTTCGCGACGTTGCTGATCGGCATTTCCAATCTGGTCTGGCTGCCGGTTGGCGGCGCGCTGTCGGACCGGTTCGGCGCGCGGCCGCTGATGCTCCTCGCAACCGGCGCGGCGATTGTGACCGCCTATCCCGCCATGCTGTGGCTGGTGAATGCGCCGGATCTTTCGCGGCTGATCGCGGTGCTGTTCCTGTACTCGCTGTATTTCGGCCTCTATTACGGCGCAATGACACCGCTGCTCGCCGAGATCATGCCCGAGCAAATCCGCACCGCAGGTTTTGCGCTGGCATTTGTCACATCCACGGCGATCTTTGGTGGATTCACCCCGGCGATCTGCACCTGGCTGATCGAGATGAGCGGCAATCGTGCCGCGCCGGCTGTGTGGCTGTCATTCTCGGCGGCGATCAGCTTTATCGCCGTGTTTCTGCTGCCGGTCCTGATCGCAGCGCCGGCACGCCTGTCGCACGCACCTGCGGAGTAAAATCATGAGTCAACGCCGCAAACAAATCGGAACCGTGATCCGCGCGGCGGGCGGCAATTTCCTCGAGCTCTATGATTATCTGGTTTATGTCTATTTCGCGTCCTACATCGCCCACGCCTATTTCCCCGCGCGCAACCAGGTCACCTCGTTGATGCTGGCACTCGGGACTTATGGCGTGGCGTCGATTGCGCGCCCGTTCGGCGCCGTTATCCTTGGCTCCTATATGGACCGTGCAGGGCGACGGAAGGGCTTGCTGCTGACGCTGTCACTGATGGCGGTTGGCACGGTGTCGGTCGCCGTCACGCCGTCCTATGCCACGATCGGTCTGCTTGCGCCGCTGATCATCACGGCCGGGCGTCTGGTGCAGGGCTTCTCGCTCGGTGTCGAAGCGGGCGGCGTGAATGTCTATCTCGCCGAAATCGCCACACCCGGCAATCGCGGCTTCTATTGTGCCTGGCAGGCTGCGAGCCAGGCGCTGGGCGTGATTGCCGCGACCGCACTCGGCGTGCTGCTGACCGCAATCCTCAGCACACAGCAGATGGCGGACTGGGGATGGCGCGTGCCGTTGCTGGCCGGATGCGCGATCGTGCCGATCCTGTTCTGGTTGCGCCGCTCGCTGCCCGAGACCGCCGTGTTCGAGCGGTCGGTGCATGCGCGGTCGACCGCCGAAGTGGTGGTCGAGCTGTCGCGCCACTGGCCGCTGCTGCTCGGCGCCTGCGCCATGACGGTGCTCAACACCACCGCCTTTTACTTCGTGAACGGTTACACGCCGACCTACGGCAATTCGGCGCTGCATCTCGCCGCGCTTGGCAATTTCGAAGTCGGCTTTGCGCTGGCGGTGACCAGCTTCGTCCTGTTGCCGGTCTTCGGTGCCGTGTCGGACCGGATGGGGCGATGGCCGATCCTGCTGGGAAGTGCCTCGCTCGTGGTTGCCACCGCTTACCCGTGCCTGTCCTGGCTGGTTGCTGCGCCTGGGTTCGGGCGGCTGCTCGCAGTGGAGGTCTGGCTTGCAATCCTGTACTCAGCCTATGCGGGTGCCCTGGTCCCGCTCATTGCCGAGACGATGCCAGCCAAAGTTCGCAGCTCAGGTTACGCTATCATCCTCAGCCTGACGAATGGCATCTTCGGCAGCTTCACCCCGGCAATTGCCACGCTTATGATCGCCACCACGGGCAATCGCGCATCACCCGCGCTTTGGCTGTCACTCACCGCAGCCATCAGCCTGACCGCCGCCCTGTGGACGTGGAAAAGCGCAGTAAGGCACGCGCTTTATCCGGTTCAAACGGAAGCTTTGCCATAGGCTATCTATTTGTGATCGTTCAATTAAATTTGAAAGCTGAACGGCACGTTCAGTTGCGGTTCATCATCACGGATTGATGATCGGACCACGACCTTGAGCGGCAGAGCACGGTAAGTCCGCAAGATCAGGAACAAAACTGTCGGGCAGCTGAAGGGGCGCCGCTGGTTGGCGCGTCAACGGGAGAGGTATGTCTGCGATGAAACGGAAGAAATTGACGGCTGTGGCCACGGTTATGGCGGTCTCAGCCATGGCGGGCCAGGCCTGGGCAGAGACGGTATGCGCAAGCGCGCAGGATCTGACCGCGCTTCAGGTGGCCTCAGTACAGCAGGAACTGGCGGTTGCAGCCCTTGCCTGCGAGAACGACGATGTGTCCCTCTACAACAGCTTTGTCACGATTTATCAGCCTGAGCTGATCACGTCGGACGAGGCGTTGCTGGCCTATTTCATGCGCCGCGCGCCGGCCAGCGGGACTGACGATTATCACTCGTTCAAGACCAAACTGGCGAATCAATACTCGGTCCGCAGCTCGGGGAACCACGGCAGCTTCTGCGGCAAGGCAGAGGCGCTGTTCAAGGACGCGCTGGCCGGACGGAAGAAGAGCCTCGCTGCTTTTGCGCTGGCCCAGCCGATGGTCGTCGATGCCAGCTACACGATCTGCGGCGATACAGTGAAAGGCGAATCCTTCGCCTCGGCGATCAAGGACGAGCCGAAAGAAGAAAAGCCGGCAGCGCCGCAGCCGGTTCTGGCCGCGGCACCTCCGCCGGCACCCGAGCCCGCCCGCGCCGCAGTACTGCCTGACGCGCGCAGCTACGGATACTCGGTGCGGCCCGCGGTGCAATCGACCTGCTCGCGTATGACCAGTGGGTATCTCGACTGCTTTTACGGGGCCTTCCACTATTACCGCGACCCGTATGGCCGGTTTCTGCCACCGCCGGCGGTTTATCCAAGGAGCTTCTAATGTCATTCGCGATGAAAGCGGCCGCCGCAGCAATCCTGTTGGTGGGGACGGCAGGAATCTGCGCAGCGCAAACAGCCGCAACGCCGGCGACTCCTTCGTTTGACGAGATGGTCGGGCACAAGCTGACGTCGATCGACGGATCGTCGATTTCGCTGAATTCCGCCGACGGCGGAATCGCGCGTGAAATCGTCTCAGCCAGCGGAGCGATTCACCGCACCTACTTCGCCTTCATTAACGACAGGCTCGGTACGGTTGCGGATGCATCCGACATCCGGAAACTGACGGGCGTGTTCCGCCGGACGGACAACGGCATTCAAATCGACTATGCCGATGGTTCGACGGAAAGACTCGCGATCAATCCGGGCGGCGGGCTGACACTGCAGAGGACATCTGCCGATGCCACATCCTGCATGTCCTGGTATCCGGAAGGGCACACATTCTCGATCGAGGAACGCAAAGCGGCGCTTGCCGCCTTTGCGGTGAGGCTGGGATTGGGTGATCCTGCGGGCGCCGCACCGAAATCCGACTGCGGCACACCGGTTGCGATGGATGCGACGCCGTCACCGGCAACGGCAAAGGCCCCGGCGAGTCCCAAACTGGTGGCAGGCACCGTTCAGCCGGCCAAAGAGACGGCGATAGCTGTGCCGGCGCTACCGGCCGTACCAGCCACTGGTGCTTTGGCAGGAACGGCGGGCGTTGCCGCCGCGGCTGCTCCCGCAGTGCTCGGAACTCTGCCGACAACGGCTGCGGCGGCAGCCGCGGCAGAATCGAAATCGGTTGAAGTCCGCAACTCGCCGATTCATCTCATCGATCCGGCACCCGCGGCCGATACCAAACCGCAGGTGCTCGCTTCGGCTACACCGCCTGAGTCAATTACACCCAACCAGCACGGCGCGTCGGCCTGTCTGTCGGTGGAAAGCGACGGCAGTCATTGGGGCTTCCGCAATCATTGCGGGTACACCGTGCAGTTCGCCTATTGCCTGATGGGAGCCAATCCGCTCGCATCGTGCAATGAAGGCGCGGTGGCGGGCAGCGTCGCCAGCAATGGCTTCGGAGCACTGGTGGCCGATGAGAGCCTTAGGGAAGCCGATGCCAAACACGAGTTCCGCTGGGTCGCATGTCAGGGCGGCGCAGGCGAAGTGATCCCGCATCTCGATCAGATCGATCCGCCCTCCGGTCGTTGCGTCCGCTGACCAGTTTGCAGCGGGGGGGAGGGAGAACATGGCCCGCTCGCCCCGGGCCATGTTCGTTTTTGGGGGCTACTCAGCGTCGATGTAAGTGATGGTAAGGTCCGGCTGGAGTCGCGCGTGTCATGACGGACCAAACCAGCCGGCTGCAGGCATTGACCAATTCTGCGCAGGTTCATTTCCAGCGCGGTGAATTCCAGGCGGCAGAACGCTATCTCGCCGAAGCACTCCGTCTTGCTCCGGAATCGGCAGAACTGTGGAACAATCGCGGCACTGCACAGGCGGCCGCGAAACAGCTCGAAGCCGCTCTGGCGAGTTTCACCAGGTCGGTGGAATTGCAGCCACTGCACCCCCGCGCTCTGGCAAATCGCGCCAACGTCCTTGTGCAGCTTCAACGTCCGTCGGATGCGATCGGCGCATTCGAGAAGCTCCTGCGCGTGCAGCCGGATTTTCCCTACGCAATCGGGCACCTGATTTTCTGCAAGCTGCAATGTGGTTCCTGGAGCAATCTCGACGCGTTGTGCGGACGGCTTTATGCCGATCTCGAGGCCGGCAAACCTGCTGTCACACCGTCTCTTGCAACCGCACTGCTGGACAAATCGCCGGAGCAGCTGCGCGCACTCCAAATCGTCGCGCGCGGCCAATTCACGCCCGCGGCCGCAATGTGGCGCGGCGAACGCTACCGCCACCAGAAGATCCGGATCGCCTATGTGTCATCCGATCTTCACGCCCATGCCACGGCCGTGCTGATGGCCGGCGTTTTTGAACATCATGATCAGAGCCGGTTTGAGACCGTCGCGATATCGCTTGGCCCGGACGATGCGAGCCCGATGCGTGCGCGGCTGAAAAACAGCTTTCATCGATTCATCAATGCCGGCGGCAATAGCGATGCGCAGATCGCGAGCATGATGCGACAGATGGAGATCGATATCGCGGTCGATTTGAAGGGTTACACCAGCCATGCGCGCCCGGCGATTTTTGCGTTCCGCCCGGCACCGGTACAGGTGAATTATCTGGGCTTCCCCGCGACCATGGCGGCGGAATTCATCGATTACATCATCGCGGACCGCTTTACGATTCCGGCGCCGGACGAGGCATGTTTCAGCGAGAAGGTGGTGCGCCTTCCTGATTCGTATCAGCCGAACGACCGGACGCGCGAGATCGCCGGCAATATTCCGGGCCGCGCAGAATTGGGATTGCCGGAGACGGGATTCGTCTATTGCTGCTTCAACAACAGTTTCAAAATCCAACCGCGGATCTTTGACGTCTGGATGCGGTTGCTACGTGAGATCAGCGGCAGCGTGTTGTGGCTGCTGGCCGATAACTCCCCGGCGGTCGCCAATCTGAAACGTGAAGCCGCGTCGCGCGGCGTCGATCCGGAGCGGCTGGTGTTTGCGCCGCGCGCGCGGCTGGAAGACCATCTCGCGCGTCATCGCCTGGCCGATCTGTTCCTCGATACGCTTCCCTATAATGCCCACACGACCGCAAGCGATTCTCTTTGGGCCGGGCTTCCGGTGTTGACCTGCATTGGCGGCGCTTTCGCCGGACGGGTCGCGGCCGGCATTTTGAATGCGGCGGGTCTGCCGGAGCTGATCACGCCGGCGCTGGAAGAATATGAGTCGCTGGCGTTGTCGCTGGCGCGCGAGCCCGCGCGTCTCGCCTCAATCCGCGCGAAGCTCGCAGAACATCGCGACATTTGTCCACTCTTCGACGTCGAACGGTTTACGCGTCATCTCGAGCGCGCATACACGGAGATGTGGAAATGTGCCGAGCGCGGCGAACCGCCCATCCGGTTCGATCTTTGAGCGACTGACCCCCGCTTACGCGCAAAAGCGCAAGGCTCTCGGGTCGGCAATCCTGCGCCGGCTATAACCCCCTGCCGGCCCTCCCCCACCCCGGCCTGCGCAGGTGAGGAGAACGCGTCAGCGTATTACTCGGTCGGTGATTCCGAAGCGTCGGCGGGATTTATTTTTTTGAGAATGTCCGCGTAAGCAGAATTGATGCGAGCCATGTCCTTGGTAGCCAATTCCTCATAGTTCCTGCCAAGCCCCATGGCCTTGATCCGGTCAGGATGATGCGTTCGGGCGAGTTCGTGATAGGCGTGCTTCAGCTCGTCTGCCGAGGCACCTTGCTTCACTCCGAGAATGTGCCACGGATCGTTGCCTTCGTACGGCGCCGGAGCTGGATTTTGATTGTATTCAGATGCTTTCATAATCACCGATTTTGCGAGAGAGACGAAGTCCCCTTCA
This sequence comes from Micropepsaceae bacterium, assembly GCA_036273455.1. Taxonomy (GTDB): domain Bacteria; phylum Pseudomonadota; class Alphaproteobacteria; order Micropepsales; family Micropepsaceae; genus CAIYRG01. The sequence goes on from DASUHP010000103.1 coordinate 7,871, forward strand.
AGGGTCTGAACCGGCAGAAATTTGCGATCGTCGTTCAGCACGTCGGTGATGCGCGCCTGGTTCGGCAGGAAGAGATTGCCGCACAGGACCGTACCATCGACCAGCGAGATTTCGGTCAGAACGGCCGTTTTGGCGACTTTGCCTTTCCCGTGCACGTTTCACCCAATAATGGCGAAGCGTGGCGCTGCCACAGGCGCGGCTGGCCCGTCGATCCATGAAGTGTGCAACGTCCCCCCCTTTGCAGGGTTTGCGGTCTTTGGATATCGGAAGTTCTTTAAAATCGATTTAATTGTGCTTGCGGGATTTGTCTGATGGGCCTCCCGACGATTGTCTTGCAGTCAGAAAGTTTAGGGCGTGATCCGATTCCATTAATCGGATCACGCTAGCCTCGCTGATTTGCCTTCGCAGATTGGATGCGCCCGATTTGACGAATGACAGAGTAGACGCACTCAATTTCCCACCTGCGCGATACCAATCTGCGCTTGACTTCATCTGGCTCGGTGACGCCGCGCGCGACGAAATCCTGCGCAACGCAAAAGACGTCTTCCGAGTGGGGTGGGGAGATGCAGCGCCAATCCATGCCGCCAGCATCTCCCGTATTTGTTTAAAATGCGTGAAATTGTTGGCGGCGCGCTTTGCGGTCGGGTTTCCCTTACCGGTCGCGAAGGGTGTGGGCTCGAGAAGGCTTTGCGTCGGCTGGCGGCGGTGCCGCGACAGCTCAGACGCGATTTGCTCCGGTTAGAGTTCGCCCGCTGTCGCAGAATCCGAAAAGTGGAGCGAAGTCACCAGCGCGATCAGCAGGAAACAGGCAGTGAACATGGGAATATCCATTTATCTGAGCTTGGGTTTTCGATTGACTTGAGTTGTGGCGCGACCTTACGGCGCACATGTATCGTCATTATGCGGAATGTGTATCCGGGCTGTTATACGTATTGCGAAATCATGACTGCAAAACCCTGGATGCAGTTGATCGCGTTAACCAGCTGGCAAGCTTTTGCCGACGCGCGGGTTCTCGACTTTTGCGCGGAAACGAGATGTCCCTGCCGGGACGAAGTAGGATCGCAATTGGGGTCGTTGCCGGGAGTCCATTACCCGATCAACGTCGACGGACGAGGTCCGATCACGAAGAGAACAATGGCCCGGCAGTGATGGCGGAATGGATGGACAGTTCAGCCGCGATTAGAGAACCCAATTCTTCCAGACCGAAACGCCCGCTTTGCGGCAGCCCCCGGCCAGCAACCCGCAATATGTATTGTAGCCGCTATCTGCTAACGAAGACCTTCTGCCGGCGATTGCCGCGCTGCGTTACATGATGCGGCACCCCTGCTGCAACAATACGGGCCATTCGCGCCATAAACTAATTTTGACGCGAGGAGCCCGCCCAGTCAATTCAGTATTGTGTCCCCGGAATTAAGAATACCCCTCAGTCGGTCCAATCAGTGTAGTGGTATAGCGGCACATCAACGACCGTTTTGGCCTGCTCTATTTCGAGCTGTTGCGCGCTCCATTGAGCGTATTCATCAATGGCACGCTGCAGCGGTTCTGCGATCACAGCCTCATCCGGGATCGCCATGTTCAACGCGGCGGAAGATCGTGGGCCGCGACAAAATCATCGGTGAACACGTCGGCACGCTTGGCACCAACCAGCTCCCCGTAGAACTCATTGAAATAGCGCCGCAGCAACTCCGTGACTGCTTCCGGTGTCCGCTCGCTTAGCGAATATGTGCGCCGGAACGCCTCATCATAAATCGGCCCAACAACGCGTCCGGCAGGATAATGGGGAAAGCTGATGCGCGCGTGCTCGATACCTTTGATGCCAAATTCGACAGAATAGGGCATCGGCAAACTAAACGCCTCCGCCGCGACCAACAGATAATTGGGTAACGCGGTGACATACAGCTTTTCCATGGCGACGGCTGAGAGTGTACAGATTTTAGGCTGCGGAAATTGAAACAGTCCATTGTTCATCCCCCACAATTCGCCTGTCACGAAAGCCTGCGTGAAGTTAGCGATCTGGTGCGACTTGGCCTGTATGTAAACGATTGCACCGTGACGGTTTCGATCGATCGCCGCAGGAATCCAATTCTCCGATAAGGGCCGCACTCTGCCTTGCTTGAAGACCTCAAGCACGCGAGGCAACCCGACGCGCTGCTGATTGGATGGTGATAGGAGGCGTAGATACGCGAATCGCGTAGTATCAAACGTGAAACCCTGTCCACCAGGAAAGCCTGCATTGGCGAGTGCTTCACCTGTCGGGAAGAAAGTCATTCCTGCGGAGACCGGCACGGCCTGCGGCACCCGCTCAGGCGGCAGCACATGCACATTGACGGTGTGAATTGTGTGAGCGGCAATCCCGCCCGCCTGATTGACCGAAAGCAAAAGCTGCGCACCAGTTGCGGCGTCCGCTTCGGCCATTGTTCCTGCAGCCGCTTCGTGCTCCGCCTTCATCTTCAGAAGTCGTTGCACTGAGTACGTTTCCCAATCGTCGTCCACGACGGCGTGGTGCGTTGGGCAGAGGAGAATGAGGTTATCGTAGCTGTGCCGTTGGGCTGGCGTCTGGTTGGCGTCATAGCGCGGCCCGTTCGGGCTTCCGGCAGCGACATGGCAAATTTCTCCGATGACAGTCTCGCTCTGGATCATCGCTGTCTTGCAACGCGGAAAAGCGCACCGGTTGCCCGAATGGGCGAATAGCCGCTTTATCGTGGTTGTGCTTGGGCCAGATGGTTCTGCCACTTCATGCGCCTCTATGCGACAATGGAAGACAACTTACACTTCCTCAATGCGCGAAGCCGATTGCCGCCGCCCAGCCCCGCATTCCGTTAGCCCCGCGCGGTCTCGGAATGTTCTGCGCGAAGGCGCGCAAAGTGCTTGTTTTATTGGTGCCGCCTGCGTGACTCGAACACGCGACGCCATCGTTACGAACGGCAGCACACAGATAATTGTCGTGTTTATTTTTATTGCGAATTTTGGAGCATATCACGAAAATGATTCGGCTCCCTTTGGAATCACTCCGCCTTTCCAGTCGCTTAGTTCGCGAATGAGTCTCCGAGACAAAGGAAAGGCGAGACAAAAGTACATACCTGTGGCTGTGCACACGCTAATCTTCACTCAGCCGCGAAATAGTCTTTTCACGGACTTACTCAAGCCCGCAGAAAGAGCCAGGGCTAATCCCGTGGCTGAACTGACCACGACTATGCCTCCGGGAATGGTTATGAAAAGCAGTACGGAGTGATCGGGCACGACGCTCCACCCCATATAGGTTCCGATCCAAATTGGGAGGTTCGTTGTCGTCAGCAGACCCTTGAGGGTCATGTGCACGGGCGGCGAACGCTCAATGACAAATGGCTCCGACAGAACGTATTCCACTACGTCCCGATTGACGATCATACGCCCCACGCTGCGGTCGAATTCAAATTCCTCCACATCCATCAAAAAGAGATCAACATAGTTTCTCAGGTTCTCAGCACTTAACGCCTCCTCCTTCTCCTGACCACGTAGCGAATGAAATACCTTCAGGTTGTGAATAGGAGACATCAGATTCGTGGTGTCTCCCACGAACCAGCCAATGCCAATTCCCGGCTCAGGCTCTTCACCACGTCCGCGCGGACGACGACCAAAATTCGGCTCGGCAGTGATCTGCGAACGGTCAAAGTACATCCATGTCGTGATGACGCGCATGTACACACCCCATTGTTGTGGATTCGAGAATCGATGCTTGAATCAGAATATTACCAGCTAGTCCGTTCGACCGTGTCCCTTATGACTAAGCGGGGACACGGTCGAGCGAAATTATCTATGTGAGAAATAAGATTTAGGGCGTGGAGTGACCCCAACAAAGAAATGATCCGCTGAAATCGGCTTCTTAGGCGCCCAGATTTCGATAAGCTCATGCAAAATCAAAACCTCGCCTACTCGTTGATGCAATACACCGGCCTCAAGGACAAGAACGGGGTGGAGATATACGAGGGGACATTATTCTGGTCGCCTGGTGCGGGGCGACTCTACACCTGCGATGACAAGGTGATCTTCCAGCGAGGCGCGTTCCAATGGCGCGGCTGCAATCTCTCCCAGAAGGATGAAACCGAAGTCATCGGCAATATCTACGAAAGCCTTGGCTGCTAGCGAAAAACGCCGAAATTCGCGGAATGTCCTGGACAAATCCGAGACACGGGCTGTTCTAACGACGCCGGAATGTAACTAAGTTATTGAGTTTGCTGGTGCCGCCTGCGTGACTCGAACACGCGACCCCATCATTACGAATGATGTGCTCTACCGGCTGAGCTAAGGCGGCAAATCCAGGGGCGGCGCAAAATAGGCGGGCGGCGGCGCGGGCGCAAGCAGCCGGGCAAATCACTCGAAACGCACCCTGGTGGCGCGGCATTGCCCCCCCCTGCGTCTCGCGCCTTTGGCGCGATCCACTTCCCCCGCAGCGGGGGCAGAAAACGCGCGGACGCGACGCCTGCGCAAGCTTGATGAAAGTGCCCCCTCACCCGGCAGCGCCATTGCGCGCGTGCAAAAGCGCACGCGCGGGCGCTGCATCCCTCTCCCTCAAGGGGAGAGGAACGCGGGAATCAGTCGTCGCGATACACGCGTTCACGCCGTTCGTGGCGTTCCTGCGCTTCGAGCGACAAAGTTGCAATCGGACGCGCATCCAGCCGCTTCAACGAGATCGGTTCACCGGTCTCCTCGCAGAACCCGTAAGAGCCATCTTCCAGACGACGCAATGCGGAGTCGATTTTGGCGATCAGTTTGCGCTGACGGTCGCGGGTGCGCAGTTCGAGCTGCCGCTCGGCTTCCGTCGTGGCGCGGTCCGCGAGATCGGCATTGGGAGTGGGCTCAGATTGC
>DASUHP010000104.1:0-11866 GCA_036273455.1 Micropepsaceae bacterium
CCGGACAGTGTCACGCAGGTTCCATCAACAGCGACAATTGCCGGCGTTGCTCATGCGCATCCGCCGGTTCGATCGGGTAGTCGCCGGAGAAACACGCATCGCAGAACTGTGGCGCACCGGTATTGCGGGTTGCCGCGCCGGTCGCCCGGTACAACCCATCGATCGAAATGAACGCAAGTGAATCGGCGCGAATGAACTGGCGCATGCCTTCCAGATCGAGCTTATGCGCCAACAAGTCCTCCCGGTTCGGCGTATCGACACCGTAAAAGCAGGAGTTCGTTGTCGGCGGACTTGCAATACGGAAATGCACTTCGGCCGCCCCGGCATCGCGCACCATTTCCACGATCTTCCTGGATGTCGTCCCGCGCACAATCGAGTCATCGACCAGCACAATGCGTTTGCCCTTCAGCTTTTCGCGGTTGGCATTGTGCTTGAGACGGACGCCGAGATGCCGGATCGGATCGGATGGTTCGATGAAGGTACGGCCGACATAGTGATTGCGGATGATCCCGAGTTCGAATGGAATACCCGATGCCGCGGCATAACCGAGTGCCGCCGGCAAGCCGGAGTCGGGGACCGGAATGACCATATCCGCCGCCGCAGGTGCTTCACCGGCGAGTTCCATGCCGATGTGCTTGCGCACTTCGTAAACATTCTTGCCTTCCACGACCGAATCGGGCCGGGCGAAATAGACATATTCGAATATGCAAAAGCGGCGCCGCCGCGGCGGAAACGGGCGCAGCGATTCAATTCCATCTTTGGTGATGACAACCATCTCGCCCGGTTCGACATCGCGCACGAATTCTGCGCCGATGATATCGAGCGCGCACGTCTCGGAGGCGAAAATCCAGGCATTGTCCAGCCGCCCAAGAACCAGCGGGCGAACGCCATAGGGATCGCGCACGCCGATCATTTTTTTCGAGGTCAGCGCCACCAAAGAATAGGCGCCTTCAACGCGCTTCAGCGCATCGATCAGTTTTTCGACGATGAGTTCGTAATGGCTTCGGGCGACCAGATGGATGATCGCTTCGGTATCAGAGGTCGACTGGAATATCGCGCCTTCGCGGACGAGATCGCGCCGCAACATGCGCGCATTGGTGAGATTGCCATTGTGGGCCAGCGCCAACCCGCCGCCGGTGAGATCGGCGAACATGGGCTGAATGTTGCGCCCGCTCGACCCGCCGGTCGTGGAATAGCGTACATGGCCGATGGCATAGGCCCCGCGCAGGTTTTCGGTATGGCCATGCTTGCCGAAGACGTCGCCGACCAGGCCCTGGTGGCGTTCAGACATGAATTGCCGGCCGTCAAAACTGACAATGCCTGCGGCTTCCTGACCACGATGCTGCAATGCATGCAGCCCCAGGGCCGTCAGCGCCGCGGCATCATCATGGCCATACACGCCGAAGACCCCACATTCCTCATGCAGCTTGTCATCGGCTGTGATCATCGGATTCGCTTCATGGCCCCGTTCAAGTGTGTAGCCTGCGACGGCTCGGTCCGGAAGAGGCGGTGTCGCTCCCCTTATGCCCGGTAAAGCCCGGCATCACGGTGCGCAAAACGTCGCTGGTATCGCGTATTACCGGGTAAAGCCGCGATTTGACCAGCATGTCGGGGTGATTGCGCGCCGGAACAAGGGATGCAAAGGCCAGATAAGCGAGGCTGACGATCACGAGCCCGCGCCCGGCGCCGAAGACGAAACCAAGCACTCGATCCACCCCGCCGATATGCGACTTTTGCACCGATTGGGCCAGCCGCGCTGTCGCCAAAGAAAGGGGTACAAAGATCACCAGAAAAACGCCGAGCGCGACTACCACCCATTGCAGCCATGCGGCCGAAATATAGGGACGGATATGGGGCAGCAGTAGCGGCGAGAGCCGCAGTGAAGCATAGCCTGCGATCAGCCAGTCAACGATCGCGAAGGTTTCCTGGACCAGTCCGCGAAACATCGCGAAGAGCGCGGAGATCAGGATAATCCCGATCGCCGCATAGTCCACGAGCGTCAGTGACAGATGCGCCATGATTCGTTTTCTCCGCTGCGGATTTTATCACGACTGGCGGGGTGCTGCGCTCACGGTTCAGGCATCTGTCAACAGATGTGCGAGATGCGCCACGTTGCGAATCTGCGTCACTTCCAGCGGCGGGGCTGAAATTCTTGCGCCGGCCGGCAGCAAAGCCCGGCTAAAGCCAAGCTTTGCCGCTTCCCGCAGCCGCGCATCGGCGAACGGCGCCGGACGGATATCGCCGGAAAGGGCGATTTCTCCGAAAATGACACAGTCTTTCGGCAGCGGCCGGCCGGTAAATGCGGAAATCAAGGCGGCAGCAGCGGCCAGATCGGCTGCCGGTTCGGCGATTTTGAGGCCGCCCGCCACATTGAGATAAATATCGGAGGCGGAAATTCCGACGCCGCCCCGGGCTTCCAGCACGGCCAGAACCATGGCGAGGCGGCCCGCATCCCAGCCCACAACCGCGCGGCGCGCAGTTCCGTAACCGCTCGCTGCGGCAAGTGCCTGCACTTCACACAGCAATGGCCGGGTCCCCTCCATGCCGGCAAAAACCGCGGCACCCGCAGACTTGGCCGTGCGATCCCCAAGGAACAGGGCAGAAGGGTTGGGCACCTCTGCCAATCCCGCGCCCGTCATTTCAAATACGCCGATTTCATCGGTCGCACCGAAGCGGTTCTTTACCGCGCGCAGAATTCGAAACTGATGCGCCCGCTCGCCTTCAAAATAAAGCACCGCATCCACGAGGTGCTCCACCGCTTTGGGTCCGGCGATCTGCCCATCCTTTGTGACATGGCCGATCAGGATCACTGCGGCTTCGGACGTTTTGGCATAGCGGACGAGATCATGTGTCGCGGTCCGGACCTGGGTAATGGTGCCGGGCGCAGCGTCGAGCGCCGAACTCCAGATCGTCTGGATCGAATCAATGATCAGGATTTCCGGGGCAGGTCCGGCCGAAAGAGTGGCCAGGATGTCCTCGACACAAGTCGCCGCCCCGAGCTCGATTGGGGCATTCGAAAGACCCATTCGCGCCGCGCGCAACCGGATCTGCGGCAGGGCTTCTTCACCGGACATATAGATCGCCCGGCGGCCGGACTTTACGAAAGACGCCGCAACCTGCAGCACCAGGGTCGATTTTCCGACGCCCGGATCGCCACCCAGCAGCAGTGCGGAGGCCGGCACCAGACCACCGCCCGTGACACGGTCGAATTCGGCGATGCCCGTGACGCGCCGCTCGGGATCCTTCGCAGTTGTGAGCAGCGTCTCGAGCGCGAAGGCGCGGCCTTTTGAATTGCGCCGCGCGCCGGCTCCAGCGGGCAGCCCCCGCGCCTCTTCGGCAAGGCTGTTCCATGCGCCACATTCGTCGCAGCGTCCGGACCATTTCGGCTGCACCGCGCCGCAGGCCTGACAGATATATCCGGGCGCCTTCGCCTTCACCGCTGCCTCGGCATCACTGCCGGACTTCCATTTTGATTGGCCCCGCGGCCGAGCCGTGGATAAACTGATCGAGATAGGGATTGCCGCTGTGATCCATATCGGCCGTCGGGCCATCCCAGATTATCTTGCCTTTGTAGAGCATGGCGATGCGACTGGATATCTTCCGGGCGCTGGCGATGTCGTGGGTGATCGAAACAGCGGTGACACCCAACTCGCGCACCGTAGTCGCGATCAGCTCGTTGATGATGTCGGCCATGATCGGGTCGAGCCCCGTGGTCGGTTCGTCGAAGAAGATGATTTCCGGATCGGCGGCAATTGCGCGCGCCAATCCGACGCGCTTCTGCATACCGCCGGACAATTCTGCAGGCGACAGATTGGCGACATCCGCGCCAAGCCCGACTTTGGCGAGTTTCTCGATAGCAATTTCGCGCGCGCGCCCGCGTGGTACTCCACGCCCCTGGATCAATCCGAAGGCGACATTTTCCCAGACCGGCAGGCTGTCGAATAGTGCCGCGCCCTGGAACAACATGCCGAATTTGCGCAAATATGCGTCGCGGCCACGTCCGCGCAGGCCGGTCACTTCCTCCCCTTCCACTTTGATCGAGCCGGCATCGGGTTGAAGAATTCCGAGCACGCATTTGATCGTGACGGATTTGCCGCTGCCAGAACCGCCAAGGATCACGAGCGATTCCCCGGGCTGCACCGCGAGATTTATGTCATCGAGCACGATCTTGCGGCCGAAAGTCTTTCTGACGCCTCGCAGTTCGATCTTGGGAACGCCGTTCACGAAACGCCTATTTTGAAAATATCAGCGAGGTCATGAGGTAATTCGAGGCCAGAATCAGGATCGATGCCGACACCACGGCGTTGGTGGTTGCAGCACCCACCCCCTGGGCGCCGCCTTTCGAATAAAAGCCGTTATAGCAACCCATCAATGCAATAATGAAACCGAAGACCGCTGCCTTGATAAGCCCCGAAGTGACATCGCCCTGGGTCACGAAATCAGCGGTGTTCTTCAGATATACCGCGCCATTGAAATTCAGCGCCCTGGTTGCGACCACATAGCCGCCGAAAATCCCGATCGAGTCGGCAATCGCGACCAGGATCGGCATACAGATGACACCAGCGATCAGGCGCGGCGTCACCAGATATTTGACCGGATTGGTCGACAGCGTCGTAAGTGCGTCGATTTGTTCGGTCACGCGCATGGTGCCAAGTTCGGCCGCGATCGCCGCGGAGACACGTCCGGCTACCATGAGCCCGCCAATGACCGGGCCCAATTCGCGCGTGATTCCGATCACAACAATCTGCGGAACAAAGGATTCAGCGCCGTAACGGCTGCCTCCGATAAAAATTTGCAGGCACAGCACGGCACCGGTGAAAAAGGCGGTCAGCCCGACGACCGGAAGCGAGAAATAGCCGACTCCGATCATCTGCTGCAGGATGATCTTCCAATAGATCGGCGGCCGGACGCAGTTGGAAATACCGTCCAGCATGAAGACGGCGAGGCGGCCTGTGGCGGCAAACAGCGCCAGGACGACCCGCCCGACGGCGGCAAAAATATTCATGGTGTCGATCAGACGAAGGGGGCGGTTTTGCAAAATTTCCGAATCGCGAAATTGACAGTCATTTGTCGCATGTTCGCGGCCAAAACGGCAGATGGCGGACCCCGGCGCGCTTTCCGCCGAAGTGGTTGCCGGTTCGGCGCTGAAAACGCGCTGATTACAAATAACCAAGGGCATTTTGCGATTCAAGGAAATCGCAGAATGTCCGGGTCAAAGATCAATGTAATGGCGGTGCACGCGGGAGCCGATTGAGGTCAGGATTTCGTGTGTGATGGTACCGGCGGCATCGGCCAATTCTTCGAGTGTCACGGTGTCGCCCATGAATTCCACGGTCGCGCCGCGCGCGATCACATTTGGCGGTAAATTGGTCACATCGAGCACCGTCAGATCCATGGAGATACGGCCGGCATAGGGAACGAAGTAGCCGCCAATTGCCGCGCGCCCGCGCGGCGCGATCGTGCGCTTGATGCCATCGGCGTAACCGGCGGCCACGGTGGCCAGAAGCATTGGTTTTTCCGCGGTGTAACTCGCGCCATAGCCGACCGAATCTCCGGCCCGGACGGCGCGAACCTGGAGCACCCGGCCGGTGAGCACGCCGACGGTGCGGTACGGATTTGGCCGCGATACAATCGGATTGCCACCGTAGATACCCAGTCCCGGACGAACGAGGTCGAACAGGAAATCACGTCCAAGTTCGATTCCGGCAGAAGCCGACAGACTAGCTGGGGCCGAAGGCAGGAGTGCCAGCGCCGCCTTGAATCGCGCGAGTTGCGTCCAGTTCAGATCGCGATCCGGTTCATCGGCCCGGGCAAGATGGCTCATGACCAGCACGAGTTTGATGCCGTCGAGCAAGTGGCGCATGTCGGCCACAAGCGCGGAAAGCTCGTCATGCGACAGGCCGGATCGGTTCATTCCGGTGTCAACATGAAGCACCGCGTCGAGTTCGCGCCGTTCACGCCGGGCAAGAGCCGACCATTCGACAATTTCGTCCAGCGAGTTCAGAACCGGCGTGAGGCCATGCGACAGCAGCGCCGGTGCCGCGCCTGAAGCGATTCCATCGAGGACAAAAATTCGCAGGCGGGGCAATAATTGACGAAGCGCGATCCCCTCCTCCATCCGCGCAACGAACAATGTGTCGGCGCCGGCATTGACGAGGGCGTGCGCCACCGGCGCGAGTCCCATGCCATAAGCATTGGCTTTGACGACAGGAGCGACAGTGGCGGGCGCGGCGCGCCGCAGACTCTCACGGAAATTGGCCGCCAATGCTCCGAGGCGCACCGTCAATTGGGCGGTGGTTTCGGAAGGCGTCGTGGGGGAAATCAACCCTGCATCCATAATCCACACAAAGCCGGCAGATGAACCATGGGCACCATCGCTGTTATTGCAGCGACAGGCAATTCCTTCTGCAATGGAACCCGTTTACCGTCAGGAAGCGAAAAAGTTCCCGCCGGGAACAGAAGAATGCCCTTCGGCCCGCAGCGGAACGCCCTCGGAAGCGTCGGAATCACCGCATGGGGTTTTAGATGTGCAGCACCGCCGGCGGGCGGTGGCCACATCTGAGTCCCCCGGGCTGGTCGCGGACCTTGGATGTGCCTTCGGGCTGGTCTTCTTAAGGTCCCGCCTCGGCGGGACGAGCCTCAACGATCTGCAGGACCGCCTGCAGACGTTCGGCGATGTCGCTCTCGCCCGCAGCTTTTGCGACATTGAGCGCCGAAAGAATCTTGTTTTTAAGGCCGAGACTCATTTCCGGAATACTGTCTACATCAATTTCATAACCGACCCGGGCAATCGCGCGAATCCTGATGCCGGTTTCGGTGAGCTTCTTGCGCAGCGAATGAACCGCGACACGGATGGAGACCGGCGCTGTCTCCGGCTCGGTTGCTCCGTATACCTGCTCGATCAGCAAACTTAGCGGAACGACGCGCGGCCGGTTGAGCAGCAGCAAGTGCAAAATGTCGGCTTCGTGTGGGGAAAGCCGGATCTGACTGGACTGGTAATGAACGACGTTCCGGTTGTAGTCAAACTCGAACCGCCGGCTTTGTATTGACTCTACGAGCTTCAAATGCGCTGGCATCGTGCCCCCGTGCAATAAGCACTGATGGCGACTAATAGCGAAACTTGGCTTGCCTTGCATTTGGAATCGGGACGCCGCGCTGTGATAAATTTAAGCCACCGTTGCCAGCGCGGAACCGGGATTAAAGCGTCCACCTGTGCTCCATTTGTGCTTGGCGCAACGCGATTTGCCTTTATGCATCGGTTGCCGGGGTACTCCTCGAAAAAGGCTTCATTGCCACAGCACACCCTGGATGACACCGAGATGCGAGACAGGTGCCGGGCGCATAACCGTTACTCGCGACTGTCGCGGCAAAGGTAATATCGGTTGGATGGGCGGATTGCCGCCGGACAATCCGGTACGGATATTTGCAATGCCGACCGCCCCATCCACCGCATGAACAATGCGCTGCCCGATGCTCAGCATCTTTGGTGCTCTGTGCCGAAGTCGGCCCGAGTCTCGACGCGGCGATCACACGCGTCAGCGGTGAGTTAATGACTGCGGCGCCCGACCGGGCCGACAAATTCTCGTTGACTACGTCGGATCGGGGATTCCTCCCGAACCGGCAAACCGCGCTGCACAATCTCACCCGGCGCGAAAACATGCAGCGGCTGCCCACACCTGGTGCATCGTCGTACAGACCACGCTTACCGCGCTGCTCATTGTGCTTTGCGGTCCGGTGCGTTGCCCGTGATGGACGTCATGCATGTCATTAAACGCATCCTTTTATTATCCATTCCAATACAACACGCGGCTTCGCGCGACTCTCTTTGCGTGAATTAAGGGCGCGTCAACCATGTATGGTCAGGATGCCCCCACAACAGCTGATACGTGGAAATGGACAACGCGATTCCATCTGTGCGGGGCTGCATGGCGTGGTCCGCCCTGAAAGCGCGGGTGCCGAAGCTCAGCACCTGCGTCATCGTGTTGTTTACTTGCGCCACCATTATGCCGTGGTTCGTCTACAGCTGGATCAGGGCGACGAGCCTCGACGAACATCTTTCGAGTGCGGGCGTGCAGTTGCAGCTGCAGGCTTACGGCTATGCCCAGCAGATTGCCGAGACGGGCGGCAATCTTCCCCAAATTCAGCCGCCAGCGAAATGGCTGCGCAATATGCCGGAAATATCGGGCGTCGAATTCGCCGTCCGACCTGCGCCGATAAACCGGACGGGGGCGCAATCGGCCGTTCCTGGTCCGGCACGGCTTTATCATCGCGACGGCAAACTCATTGCCGAGGTTGACATTCCCTCACTGTCGGTCGTCGCGTCAGCGTTGGAGCCCGAATCTGTAACCTTCGCGCAATGGAACAGACGCGCCTGGTTTGAATTCGCCTTGTTGGCGCTTCGGACGGTCGTCACAACAGGAATTGGTATCTTTCTCTATTGCCAGATTAAGTCGCGGGAAGCGGCGCAAGCCGAGCTCATCCGCGCGCAGGAGACGGCAGAATCGGAAACACGCGCCAAGTCCGAATTTCTCGCCCACATGAGCCACGAACTGCGCACGCCCCTGAATGCCGTCATCGGCTTTTCGGAGGCGATTAAACTGGCAATGTTTGGACCACTGGACAGCCGCTACAGCGAATATGGCGGGCACATCCTGGCCAGCGGCAGGCATTTGCTCCAACTCGTGAATGACGTGCTGGACGTTTCCAAACTTGAGGCCGGACGTTTCGAACTCGAAGAATCGGAGCTCGATATCGAAACCGTCGTGCGAAACGCAATCCGTCTGGTAGCCGGGCAGGCAGAGAAAGCAGGTGTGGCAATTCACGTGACCGTCGCTCCGGGAATTCGATCCATCAATGGCGATGGCCGCAGGCTCCAGCAGGCGATTCTGAATTTGGTTGCCAATGCGGTGAAATTCACGCCCAGCACCGGTGAGGTACACGTTTCCATATTCGAATATGATTGTGGTCTTGCCATCAAAGTTGCGGATACCGGAATCGGAATTCCGGCCGATCAGATTGCGACGGTGCTGCAGCCATTCCGCCAGCTAAGGGCCCTGGGCAGCAAAACACCTGCCGGGACCGGTCTGGGCCTACCGATCGCGCGGGACCTCGTGGCGCTGCATGGCGGTACTCTGACCCTCGCCAGCCGGGTGAATGCCGGCACGACAGCGACAATTCAGCTTCCCGCAGCGCGGCTGTTGCGCCACGTCGCATAACAGTCGCTTAAAACCCGCGGCCTTTGGATATGGCGGAGTCGCCGAATTTTTGCCGCACCGTATCCACAGCGCGTTCCGCCGCTGCCCGTTTTGTCGCGCTGGTGTCGAGGAGATTTCCCCGGTCGCACTCATCGGCCGCGCAAAGCTGGCTGAGGCCAATTCCCAGCAGCCGGTATTCCTGCCCGGTCGCCTCGCGCTTCAGCATCATCCGGCCAGTGCGAAAAATCACATCTGACAGTTGAGTCGGCTCGGAGAGACTGATGCTCCGAGTTCGTATCGCAAACCCTGCGGTTTTGAGTTTCAGGGTGACGGTCCGCCCACCTAAGCCTGCGGCTTTGGCGCGCGCCGAAACCCGCTCCGCCTGATGCCAGAGGATACGGTCCAACTCTGCGAATTGACTGATATCGCCTTCGAAAGTGCTTTCGGCCGAGATACTTTTCGTTTCGCGCTGCCAATCGACCCGGCTGTCGTCCTCGCCATTTGCCATGCCGTAGAGCCAGCGGCCGGTATCGCCGTAGCGCGCGACAAGCTGTTCCGGCTTCTGGTTCTGCAACTGTCCGATAATCGTGAAACCATCCTTTGCCAGAGTGGCCTGGAGCGCAGGGCCCACGCCGCGCAACACTCCGACCGGCTTTGCCGCCAAAAATGATTTCGCTTCAGCCCGTCCGATCACCGCAAAGCCGCGCGGTTTGTCGAGATCGGAGGCAAGCTTGGCGAGAAACTTATTGCAGGACAAACCGACAGATACCGGAATCCCAATCGTGCGGGCGATTTCCGAAACCAGCCGCGCCAGTGTCTTTGCCGGAGTCAATCCATGCAGCCGCTCGGTGCCCGACAAATCCAGATAGGCTTCATCGAGGGAAACCGGTTCGATAATCGGCGTGACCGTGAGCAGCAGCTGCCGGACCTGCCGCGCGACCGCGGCATATTTGGCCATATCGGGCGGCACCACCACGGCGTCCGGACACAGCTTCAGCGCCTGATACATCGGCATCGCTGAACGCGCGCCGAACTTACGCGCTATGTAACAGGCGGTCAGCGCCACCGCGCGGCGGCTACGACCTCCGACGATGACGGGACGGATTTCGAGGGCAGGATTGTCGCGTTTTTCGACCGAGGCATAAAAGGCGTCGCAGTCGAGATGCGCGATGTGCAGCGCGTCGAGTTCGGGATGCGCGAGGATGCGCATTGAACCGCAGGTGGCGCAACCCGCTGCATCCGGCAGGCAATCGGCGAGGCAGTCGCGGCAAAATCCCGGCATTCCCGTTCCGAATCGAGCTGTCGACCAGTGTCGTATGATAACACGCAGTCAAAGCGCGGTAACAAAACATCTCACGCGGGGCCGCACAGACGTAGAGGGATGGAGAACAGGGACGGGGGAAGATATCCAGGGTGTGACGGCGAATTGCTCGCCTGCAGAGCACGTCATCAGCATCGCCGTGCCTCGGCGTGAAACTTTACTGTGCTGGTTTGGTCACGAACTTCAGGATGGGGAACGCGTGGAGGTTTTGGTGCGCATGGTCACCAATTCTTCCGCCATCGTCGGATGCACCGCGATGGTCGCATCGAACTGCGCTTTGGTTGCGCCCATTTTCAACGCGATCGCAACGAGCTGAATCATCTCGCCTGCATCAGGTCCGAAGATGTGACAACCCAGCACCTGTTGGGTTTCGGCACAAACCACGAGCTTCATCATCATGCGTTCGGTGCGGCCCGAGAGTGTGTTCTTCAGCGGCCGGAACGAACTCTTATAGATATCGATGGTACGGCCTTGCGCCAGCGCGCGTTCTTCCGACATGCCGACGGTGCCGATTTCCGGGCGGGTGAAGACCGCCGTCGGTACATGCTCATGGTCCGGCGCGGTGGGTTGCCCGCCAAATACCGTTTTGGCAAAACACATGGCTTCATGAATCGCTACGGGCGTCAGTTCAATCCGCCCGGTGACGTCGCCGATAGCGTAGATATTCGGCACAGAACTGCGGGAATAGGCATCGACCTCGACACGCCCGCTGGCACGGAGCGCGACACCGGCGTTTTCGAGGCCGAGACCATGCGTCGACGGCAGCCGCCCGATCGCGAGCATGACGTGATCGGCCTCGATCTCGTCACCATTGAGCGTGACGGCCGATATGCCCGTCGCAGTACGCCGGCAATGCTTAAAGCCGGTCTCCAGCAGCAGGTCGATGCCTTTGGTTTGCACGGACGCCTGGACCTGGTCCCGCAAATCCTCGTCAAAGCCGCGGAGGATTTTCGTGCCGCGGTAAACCAGCGTCACCTGCGAACCAAGGCCGTGGAAAATATGGGCGAATTCCAGGGCGATATAACCGCCGCCGACGATGACGATGTGTTTCGGCAGTTCTTTGAGGTGAAATGCATCATCGGAGGTGATGCAACATTCCGCGCCCTCCGCGCCGGTCTGGCGCGACGGATAACCACCGGTCGCAATCAGCAATGTCTCTGCGGTAACATCGCGATTGGACGCCGACAGGTGAACCGTGTGCGCATCCTTGACCACGGCACGTTCGTGAAAAACACTCACGCCGGACTGGTCGAGCAGAGTGCGATAGACGCGCGAAATGCGCGCAATCTCCTGATCCTTATTGGCGATGAACGACGCCCAGTCGAAGCGCGCTGCGTCAATCGTCCAGCCG
>DASUHP010000105.1:0-4687 GCA_036273455.1 Micropepsaceae bacterium
GCGCGCACGCTGCACTTTGTCTTTGTCAGCCTGCTCGTCATTTTCCTGATCATTCATATCGCGATGCTGCTGCTGGTCGGATTTCTTCACCATGTGCAGGCCATGATCACGGGCCGCATTCCGCGAAAAAACCCGTCCTAGCTTCCACCATACGGCGTTAGCTGTTCGTACCTGCAGCGCCATAGGCCCTTGCCCGGCGATGCGGGAATCAGCCAATCAGGCCTTATGAAGGTTGCCGCGATTGGTGCTGTGTTTTGCCTGTTGCTCGCGCCGGCACGCGCGGCTGCACAGGCTGCGGTGGTGACGACGGAAGTCCTCTCCGGCTATCTGCTGCCGGAATCCAACTATCTCGTCACCGCCCGTCCGGTGATCCAAACCGACATTTTCCTGCCCAGTGAGATCGGTCTCTTTGCCGACATCTGGGATTCACACCAGCTTTCCGAGCCCACGAAGCTTTTCGGAGTTCCGGGCGATGAAGTGGATCTGACCGGCGGCTGGATCGGCGCGGTTGGGCCATATCTGCTGCGCGCGCAGGTGGCGTGGTGGGACATTGCCGGCAGCGGAAACAATTTCGGCGATGCAAAGGCGACTTTGTCGCGATCATTCGGCGATTGGGCACCGCTTGTCGGCATCGAAGACCAGTACATCATTCCGCGGCGCAAACACGAACTCTATGTCCATGGCGGGACGGAGGTAGCGTTCCGGCTGTTCAGCGTGCCTGTCCAGGAGCGCTTCACCCTTTCGGTGGAGAGCACCGGACGGGTGACTTTCGCCGATGCCGTTTCTGCCGTGCTCAATCTCGGCGGAATCATTACGCGTCCGATTTTGCGCCTGAGTGCGGACGACCAGAACCGTGGACCTTACGCGACATTCGGCCTGCGCTTCATTCTTTAGCTGAAGCTGGACCGCGAACAGGAGTGCTGCTCCCGGTAAGTACTTCTCGCTGCGTTGCGAGAAGCGAGAAACTCTCGCTCATCGCTCCTATTTTCTCGCTTCTCTTTAGGGTAGGCGGAAATGCTTCGACAGCTTCAGCCCCTGCCGCTGGTAATTCGATCCCAGCGCGGCGCCATAAATCTCAGGCGGAGTGTCGGTCAACCGCTCGAAAACCAGTTTGCCGATGATCTGCCCATGCTCGAGGACAAACGGCACTTCGCGCGAGCGCACTTCCAGCACCGCACGTGAGCCGCGTCCCATGCCGATCTCGTGGCCGAAGCCGGGATCGAAAAACCCGGCATAATGGACGCGAAACTCGCCAACCAACGGATTGAACGGCATCATCTCGGCGGCGAAATCGGGGGGGATCGACACCGCTTCACGTGAGGCGAGAATGTAGAATTCGTCCGGGTCCAGAATGATCGCCTGGATGCCCTTGCGCACGTAAACCGGATCCCAGAAATCCAGCGGATCATACCGGTCGCGTGTGTCGATATCGATCACGCCGGTATGGCGCCGCGCCCGCCATCCCGCCTGACGCGTTTCGGTGTCGCCCGACAGATCGACCGACAGCGCGAGGCCGCCATCAATACTGGCCGGGCCGTCAACCAGACCGACTTTCTCATGCAGCCGGCGCAATTGCGTGTCGGTGAATTGCGGCGAGCCATGGCGCAGGCGAAGCTGGTTCAGACGCGAACCCTTGCGCACCAATATCGGAAAAGTCCGCGGCGAAATCTCGGCGTATAACGGGCCGTGATAACCTTCCTCCACGCGGTCGAAAGCCTGCGCATGGTCAGTGATCAGACGGGTGAACACGTCCAGCCGGCCAGTTGAACTTTTTGGGTTGGCGATGCCGGAAACCCGGAACGACAGCTCGAGCGTCTCCAGCAGCGGCACCAGGTAAACGCAGCCGGTTTCCAGCACGGCTCCGGCGTTGAGATCGATTTCGTGGATCACCATGCTGGACAGCTTGTCGGCGACGCGGGACGCTTCGCCCGGCAGGAAGCTGGCGCGGATGCGGTAGGCGACCGGGCCAAGGCGAAGGTCGAGGCTCGCCGGTTGAATCTGCGCCTCGGTGATCTCCTCGGTGGGAAGAATCTCTCGCCGCGCCCGGATCAGACGCTTCAACACGTGGGAGGGCAAAATCCCCGTCGAATTGCGCCCATAGGGGCTGTCCGGCAGACTTGGTTCATCAATTGGCAGGGTTGTGGATTCGGCCATTAGCTTCCACTCGGTTCATAACCCCTGTAGCCGGATTCTCTGGCTGGTCATACCGGCAAACTCCTGAAATCCCCAGACAAAGCAGCCTGACATGAGCGTCGCGGTGCAATTAACACGCTGTTTTGCCGTAAAGCTTCCCTTTATGCTCCGGCCCCGAACGACGTCGCGACTGCCGTCGTCAAACGGGAGGTTTTGCATGCATTCCAGAGTGAAATCTTTTTTGAAGGTCTCAGCGGCGATTGCCGGCCTGTGCACCTTCGCGGTTCTAGGCACCGGCACCGCAGCACCGGCCGCCGAAGGGGCGCCGAAATACAAATATGATTCCGAATGGCCGAAACCGCTGCCGAACCATTGGATCCTCGGCGGCATCACCGGTCTGTTCGTGGACAAAGCCGACCACATCTGGGTGCTGAACCGCCCGCGCGATCTCAAAGAGGACAATGTCGCCAAAGGCGAGGCGGAATGCTGTGCCGCTGCCCCCGCAGTGCTGGAATTCGACACGGCCGGTAACCTGCTCAAAGCCTGGGGCAAGCCGGATATGGTGCCGGGATGGCCGAGCTCAGAACACACCATCTTCACCGACAATGAGGGCAATGTGTATATCGCCGGCGCGCAGCCTGGCGACACAATCCTGAAATTCACCGGCGACGGCAAATTCGTCAAGGATTTCGGCCACAGGGGCCCGAAGGTCGCGCGCGGCCAGCAGCAGAAGCAGGACAATCAGCAGACGGATCTTCTGCTCCGCGGCGTCGCCGCCGCCACGCTCGATGAAGCCGCGGGCGAAATCTACGTCGCGGACGGCTATCTCAATAAGCGCGTGATGGTTTACGACTGGAACACCGGCGCGTTCAAGCGCGGCTGGGGCGCCTATGGCAAACCGCTCAGCGAGATCAGCAATGACGGCCAGCCCGATGTCGGCAAGGAAGGCGATCCGCCGGCGAAGGACTTCAAGTCCCCGGTGCACGCGGTCCGCATTTCCAAAGACGGACTCGTCTATGTCGGCGATCGTTCCGGCAATCGCATCCAGGTGTTCACGAAACAGGGCAAGTTCCTGAAGGAATTCTTCATCGCCCGGAACACCCGGGTTCGCGGCACTGCGGGATCGGTCGACTTCTCACCCGATCCGCAGCAGAAATATATTTTCGTTGCGGACATCGCGAACGCGACGGTGTGGGAGCTGGATCGCCAGACCGGACAGGTCGTCCAGAGGATCGGACATCCGGGACGCGAAGGCGGCGCCTTCGTGCTGCTGCATGTTGCGTTCATGGATTCCAAGGGCAATCTCTATACGGGCGAAGTGGGCGAAACCAGCCGCGTCCAGAAATTCTCACCACTGAACTGAGACCGAGTGAAGAGGAGCGAGAAGCGAGAGACCTATCTCCTCGCTTCTCGTTCCTCTCTCTTCTATTTCAATTCTTGGATAAGCCGCGTGTAGAACGCGATAGCCGGGCCGAGATCGGCCACCGCCAGCCGCTCATTTGTGCCGTGGACGCGCGCCACATCGGACGGTTCGGTGTGGAACGGACGGAAGCGCAGCACCGCATCGGATATCGGAAGATAGTGACGTGAATCCGTTGCTCCGGTCATGATCTCCGGCGCGACCGGAACGCCGAAGGTCTCGGCGACCGCATTTGCGATCGTGGCATAAGCCGGACTCGCGGTGTCGACGACTTTCGTGGCTTCACTGACGGTTTCTTCGCGCTCTGAAATATCGACCTTGGCGTCACCGATCGCGTCTTTCACGTGATCGGAAACGGAGCGGATGCTGTCGCGCGGATGAAGCCGGAAATTGATCACCGCCTGCGCGGTCGGCGGAATCACATTCTCCTTCACGCCGGCATTCAGCATGGTCGGCGAAATGGTGGTGTGCAGCGTCGCTGCCGATTCCGGATTGATTTGGTATTCGCGGACGACCAGCGGGGCGGTGAGCCATAGATTGTCCAGCACCAGCCTCTGGGCAAACGGCGCAAACGGCGCAATGACCGCCAGTTTGGCGCGCTGGATATCATCGAGATCGGACGGGAAGGGGTGCCCCGTCACATTCAGGATCGCATTTGACAGCCGCGCCACCGCGAGATCGCCGGAGGGCCGCGCTGCATGGCCGCCGGTGCCGTGTGCCGTCAATTCGAGCGTCAGGAATCCCTTTTCAGCAGTCGCAATCATGGCGACGGGCCGCCGCACACCCGGATAAGGTTCGCTCAACACCGAACTGCCCTCATCCAGGACCCAGGCGAAATGGGTGCCGCGGGTATGGAGCGCCGCCGCGATGGCAGCATTGCCTTTGGCGCCGCCGACTTCTTCGTCTTCGCCGAATGCGAACATGATTGTCCGCTCCGGCTGGAATCCGGAATCGGCCAGGTGCTCGGCCGCTTCGGCAATTGCGACCAGCTGGCCTTTGTCGTCGATCGCGCCGCGGCCCCAGACGAAACCGCCGGCCATGTCGCCCGAAAAGGGTGCGTGCATCCAGTCTTTTTCCGTACCCGGCACCACCGGAACCACGTCCATATGCGCCATCAGCATCACCGGCGCCAGA
>DASUHP010000106.1:0-3089 GCA_036273455.1 Micropepsaceae bacterium
GACCAGACTACCTGGTTCGCCGCCATGTTTCGGCTCGTGATATTCGGGGCGCGAATAGCCGGAGAATCCAAATGTGCGTGCATCCCAGGCAACGATTTTGCCATTGCCGTCGAGACCACCGCGGCATTCGCTGATGCGGGCGGCCTTATATGCTTCCCATCCGTTCTCGTCGGCACGCGACCATTGGACCCGGACCGGGCGGCCAACCGCGCGCGACAAGACGACGGCATCAATTATGACATCGTCGGCGCCGTTCTGGCCGTAACAGCCCGAGGCTTCCGCATAGATCAGGTGAACGCTCTGGTTTGACAGACCGAGGAATTTGGCGACCGCTTCGCGCGTGCCATAAGGCGTTTGCGTTCCGCACCACACCGTGACGCCATCGCTCCGCACGTCGGCGATGGCACAGGATGGCCCGATTGAGCCGTGGTGATGATAGGGCGTGGCATATGTCGCCGAGAGGGTCTGTGCCGCCCCAGCCAGGCCGGCTTCGACATCGCCGCTGTGCGCCAGCAATCCGCCCGGTGCATCCTTGGGATAGCCTTGCGGAAATTCCGGCAGCTGACGCATCGCGGCATGGAGATCTTTCTGGTCCGGCAGCCCGGCCCAACTCGTCCATTGCACCTTCAGCGCTTGCGCCGCCGCGATGGCCTGTTCCTCGCGGTGGCAAACCACACCGACAAGATCATGCACACGCACCACTTTGATCAGGCCGGGAACGTGGGCGACAGAGCTTTCGTCGGTCGCAATGACCGACGCTCCGTGCGCCGGCGGCCGCACAATACGGCCATGCAGCATGCCGTCGGTTTTGACATCCTGCATATAGGTGAAGCTGGCGAACACCTTCTCCGGAATGTCCCACCGCGGCAGCGATTGCCCGACGATTTTGTATTCGTCAGGCTTCTTTGGCTTTGCCTGGCCGGTAACCTTTGCTTCGAAATGTCTGCCGCCAACGAGTTCGGCGTAAGTGAGCCTGCTCTGCGGGGAATCCCGTAACATCACGGCGCCGTCCGTTGTTACGAGCCGCTCCGCCGGCACTCCCAGCTTTTGCGCTGCGAGATCGATCAGCACCGCACGCGCTTCCGCGGCGGCAAGACGAATCGGGCGGGAATGCGCGGAAATGGTGCGGCTGCCCGAAGAAACGAACTGATCCGGCGTCCGGTCGGTATCGGGCAGCACGAGGCGGACGCGCTCAAACGGCATGTCCAGTTCTTCCGCCATGACCTGCAACAAGCCGGTCGAACTGCCGGTGCCGAGTTCACAGCAGCCGGAAAACAGGGTGGCATAGCCGTCTTCGGAAATCGCAATCCACGAATCCACCTGATCCGTGGACGGACCATAATCCCCTGCTTCTGCCGCCGTTGCGGGCGATCGGCCCATCGCGTTCGCCACTGTAAATCCGACGACGAGCCCACACAGCTGCTTCAGAACATCACGGCGATCAGGGCCGCTGCGCGTCGTCTGCATGTCAGGCCCCCGACGCGCGTCGGATCGCGCGGATAATGCGCAGATGCGTACCGCAGCGGCAGAGATTGTTCTCCAGCGCAGCTTTGATCTGGGCCACAGATGGCCGGGGGTTCTTTTTCAGCAGCGCCGCTGCCTGCATGATCATGCCGTTGATGCAATATCCGCATTGCACCGCCTGCTCCGCAATAAATGCGGTTTGCAGCGGGTGGGGATGATCTTTGCTCCCGAGCCCTTCGAGCGTGACGACTTCATCATCGGGCCTCACCGCGGATAATGGCCGCGTGCAGGAGCGAACCGGCTCCCCATTTATATGCACCGTGCAGGCGCCGCATTGGCCGAGACCGCAGCCAAAACGGGGCCCGTGAAGGCCAGCATCGTTGCGCAAAATGTAAAGCAGCGGCGTCGCAGCGTCGTCAACCGTGACGCTTAGAGGCATTCCATTCACGCGGATCGTTCTTGTAACTGCCATGCGTGTGCGAAGTTCGGGAGTGCTATTCTCCAGTCACCGGATTCGGCGCTCCGCCGGTGACCGCGAGCTTGTGTCCATCTGACAAAACGACCGTCATAAGCTGTCCGCCATGTGAACCTGACTTCAGCGGATGCATCGTGACCGTCACCTTGTCTCCGGGTTTCACGCTGTCCGGGCGCCAGCCATTCTTCGTCGCTTGCCCCGTGCCCTGCATCTCAAGTCCGTATTCGATGGCTTTGCCGCTGTCGTCGCTCACCATCATGTAAATCCAGGCATGCGGATTGGTCCATTGAAACTCTTTGACGGTCCCGGTCAAAGTCAAGGTTTTGTCGCGATCGAACATCGCGAAGGAGTGGTGCGCCACGGCGGGGACGGACAACAAGGCAAGCATGCTTGACGCCGACAAAATCGCTTTGCTCTTCATGGCAATCTCCGACAGCATTTGGCCGAATGCCGACATTATAATAGGATCGCGGTCAAGCTTGAAAGCCATGGGGAGGACGGCATGCGTTTCTCGTTTCTGGTCGTCGCAGGGGCAATGCTCATTGCCGCACCGGCGAGTGCCGCGGACTGGACGCTGATGGCTTTTCCCGATCAGGGCTTCGGCATCGAAAGTCCGGTGCCGCTGGTGAAAGGCACAGGCATGTATCAGGGCGCGGTCGCCGGGCGCATTCCCACGATCACCTATTCCGGCGAACTGAACAAAATCAGCTACAAAGTGAGCGTGATCGACGTTTCGAACCGCCCGGCGGAAGCCTTGAACCTGTATGAAGAAATGGAAGCGCTGCTGGAATTGCAAGGGAAGGTCATCGGCAATGATTCCATGGGAATCGAGCCCGGAAAATTGCGGCAGTATGGCCGTGAACTCTTGATCCAGGCCAAGGACGGCAGCCTCCGGCGGATCGGCCTGATATACCAGAAGGGCAAACTGTATCAGGCAGAAGCGACGATTCTGCCGGGCGGCGATATGCAGTCATTCGATCCCGAGCGGTTCGCCGATTCAATCATCTTCGACCTTGATCCGAAAAAGCGGGAAGAACGCTGCGCCGACCCGGATAATTTCAAACTGGGTACGGTGAATTAGGCCGGGGGATTTTTCAGTTGCGCGTAGACGCGGACGCTCTTTTTGACACGCGCCCGATCGGGTCGCTGC
>DASUHP010000107.1:0-49736 GCA_036273455.1 Micropepsaceae bacterium
ATGACCCGGCCCTTGCCGACCTGCTCGCGGATACGGCGAACGGCTTCAACGCGAAACTTCCGCATGTTCCAGTCGGGCGGAATGCCAGCAATCACCTGGGTGAAATTGCGCAACAGTTCGGCGCCTCGCGGCGTGTGAACCACTTCGGGATGGAACATGGTGCCGTAAAAGCGCCGCGTCTCATCGGCAATGAGCGCGAAGGGTGCGTTCTCGCTTTGCGCCAGAACATGAAAACCCGGCGGCAAAGCCGTGACGCGGTCGCCATGGCTCATCCACACGACATCGCGCGTGCCGAGCGGCCACAGGCCTTCGAGCAATGGCGACTGGCCGGAGATTTCGACTTCGGCCCGCCCGAATTCGCGTTTGTGGTGCGGTTCAACCCGGCCGCCCAATTGCGCGACCATGGTCTGCTGACCGTAACAGATGCCGAGAACCGGCACGCCGAGTTTGAACACCCGGTCTGGCGCGCGCGGTGAGCCGGGATCGCCGACGCTTCGCGGGCCTCCGGACAGGATCACCGCCGACGGGCGCGCTTTCGCGAGAACAGATTCGGCTTTATCAAACGGCACGACTTCGCAATAGACGCCGCTTTCGCGAACGCGACGGACAATCAGCTGCGTCACCTGCGAACCGAAATCAATCACCAGGACTGGCGTCATAGAGCCAGACTCGTAACGGGCGTTGGCGGTTTGTCTAGCGGGCGGCCGATGTATTCAGAGCTTTTTCGACCTGCGCCGTTTCCGGGCAATTGGCGCCACAGGCGCGCAACAGCACTTCATGCTGCGCCATGGCTCCGGCCCGATCGCCGGTCGCGAGATCGAGCAGGGCAAGACCCTGAAGTGCCGGCGCATAGGCGGGCTGAACATCGAGGGCCAGCGAGAAATATTTCCGTGCCAATTCCGTCTCGCTCTGCCGCATATAAAGCTCGGCGATCCTCAAATACGGCACTGGATCGCCGGGCGAATAGATGATCGCGGACTGATAGAGCTGAACGGCGCCGTCCGTGTCACCGCTTTTCACCGCATCGTCCGCCGAACGGAGAAGCTGCGGCTCGCTGAGCGACTGGGCCTCCTGCGCGTTGGTCAGAACGGGCGCACCAACCAGGGCGGCGATCGCGATCAATCCCAATACCGACCGGTTCATCTCGTTCCCCTCGCCCGGAGGCGCCAATTATCGCTCAACACGCTGCATCATAGAGGCAAAAAACCCGTCGGTGCCAGTCTTGAATGGGCTGCCGTGAAAGTCCTGACTGCTTTCGCGCGGCACTTTGACTAAAAATGCGCGATTCCAGATGGTTTCGACGGCGATGTGCCGGAATGCACGATTGCGTGAAAGAAATGCGCCGACGGCATCTTCATTCTCGGACTTCAGCAGTGAACAAGTGGCGTAGAGCAGCCTTCCGCCGGGCCTGACATGACGTGCGGCGGAATCGAGGATTTCCGCGTGAACCTGATGCAGTTTCGCGAGCGTCTGTGGTGTCAGGCGCCATTTCGCATCCGGGTTTCTGCGCCAAGTACCCGAACCGCTGCATGGCGCATCGATCAGGACCGCATCATAATCTTGCGCCAGTGCAGCAGGGTCGGTGACGATCCGGATGTTGTTTGCCCCTGCGCGCGACGCGCGTTCCGGTAGCGGCTTCATTCGTTCCAGCTGCGCATCATACGCGTCGATCACACCGGTGTTTTGCATCGCGGCGGCGAGGGCCAATGTCTTGCCGCCGGCGCCTGCGGCAAAGTCAAGAATGCGCTCGCCGGATTTTGGCTCGACAAGACAGGCGAGGATTTGCGATCCCTCGTCCTGGAATTCGAAACCGCCGCTTTTGAACAGCCCGGTGTTCTGCAGCGCATTCAGTCCGGCGCCCGCATTCAACCGGACTCCGTCCGGCGCGAATTCCGTCGCTCGCGCATCAAATCCCAGCGCGGTGAGTTCGGCTGAGAGCCGGTCGCGGCTGTATTTCAGCCGGTTCGCCCGCAAATCGACGGGCGCGCGAGACAGCATCGCCTGGAGTTCGGGCAGCACTTGATCGCCGAGGCTGCGCGTCAATTCCGGCTCCAGCCAATCGGGAAATTCGCCCGCCACGTTTAGCGGCGGCGGTTCTTTCGGTCTGTTGGCCAGCGCCGACATTTCCGTCTCGGTGAGCAGGGCAGGGGCGTAACGCGCCCCGTTGAAAATCTCGGAAACATCTGCGTTTCCGCGCATCAGGCTGGCGATCACCAATGCGCGCGGGTGATCGCTGTCCATGCGCCAGGCATAGGAGGCGCGGTGCCGGAAGATGTCGTAAATACGCTCGGCGACGGCTGCGCGATCACCCGAACCGGCGTAGCGGCGTTGGCGAAACCAGTCGCGCAGAAATCGGTCAGCCGGTTGCGCGGTATTTTCTAGCGCCGAAAGAATTTCGATGACAGCTTGCGCGCGTGCCGCAGGAGTCACGCGAACCTCAGTCAGGTGGCGCGGGGATAATTGGGACTTTCGCGGGTCACCAACACGCCGTGGACGTGGCTTTCCCCCATGCCTGCGCTGGTGATGCGGACGAACTCGGACTTGTGGTGGAAATCATCGATGGTTGCGCAGCCGGTATATCCCATGGCGGCACGCAACCCGCCGACGATCTGGTGCACCACCGTTCCCGCCGGTCCCTTATATGGCACCTGGCCTTCCACACCTTCGGGCACGAGTTTCAGCGTATCTTTCACTTCGGCCTGGAAGTAGCGATCCGCCGAACCGCGTGCCATGGCCCCGAGACTGCCCATGCCACGATAGCCTTTGTAGGAACGGCCCTGGAACAGGAAGACCTCGCCCGGGCTTTCGTCGGTGCCGGCGAGAAGCTGCCCAATCATCGCGCAGTCCGCACCCGCGGCAATCGCCTTGGCAAGATCGCCGGAATATTTGATGCCGCCATCGGCAATCACCGGAATGCCCTGCTTTGTCGCGACGCTTGCGGCATCCATGATCGCGGTGAGTTGCGGCACGCCAACCCCGGCAATGATCCGGGTGGTGCAGATCGATCCGGGTCCGATCCCCACTTTGATGGCATCGGCGCCGGCATCGATCAGCGCCTTCGCGCCATCTGCGGTCGCGATATTCCCGGCAATCACCTGTGCGTAATTCGATTCGTGCTTGATGCGCGAGATCGTGTCGAGCACGCCGCGGGAGTGACCATGCGCGGTGTCGACGACAATGACATCGCATTCGGCTTCGAGCAGAGTCATCGCGCGCCCGATGCCGTTGTCGCCGACACCGGTTGCAGCCGCCACCCGCAACCGGCCGCGCTCATCCTTGCAGGCGTTGGGGAATTTTTGCGCCTTCTCGATGTCCTTCACGGTGATCAGACCAACACAGAGATAGTCTTCGTTCACCACCAGAAGCTTCTCGATACGGTGCTGGTGGAGAAGCTGCTTGGCTTCTTCCAGCGGCACGTTTTCGCGCACCGTCACCAGACGATCCCTGGTCATCAATTCGCGAACCGGCTGGCGCGGGTCTTTCGCAAAACGGACGTCACGATTGGTGAGAATGCCCACCAATTTGCCGGGCTTGCCATTTCCCTCGACCACCGGGATGCCGGAAATGTGGTGGCGATCCATCAGCGAAAGCGCGTCGGCCAGCGTTGCTCCGGGACCGATCGTCACCGGATTCACCACCATTCCCGATTCGAATTTCTTCACGCGGCGAACGTGATCAGCCTGCTCTTCTGGAGTCAGGTTGCGGTGGATCACGCCCATCCCTCCCGCCTGCGCCATGGCAATCGCCAGACTCGATTCCGTCACGGTGTCCATCGCGGCGGAAATCAGCGGGATGCCGAGTTCGATGTTGCGGGTGACGCGCGTCCTGGTATCGACCTGGCCGGGCAGAACCGCAGATGCGGCGGGCACCAGCAACACGTCATCGAATGTCAGCGCTTCACGAATTGCCAAGGGCAGCCCGAACTGGATTGGCGGAGGGCCTATCATCGGGAACCCGGCGAAGCAAGACCGCGGCAACCGGCCCTATTAGTGATTTGGGCGTGGTCGCTTCACGACCACGCCCAAATCCGGCGAATGAGCGTCTCGGCCGGAACGCTCACGCAGCAATCCCGATTCGCAGAATCGGGAAGGCTGCCAATCAGATGACGGTGTAGGGTTTGTAGTGCTGGTCGATCGAGCCAAGCGTTTGGCGATTGGACCAATCCCAGCTGTCTTCATCGGTGTATTTCGGTGCGCTTTCGAGCAGGTCCCGGGTGATGTTGACGAGATAGCCGCCAAGGCTTTCGTCATATTTCAGGGATGCCCAGGGCAGCGGGTAGTAATCATTGCCCATTCCGAGGAAACCGCCGAAGGTCAGGACGGCATAGGCAACCTTGCCGCTCAGTTTGTCGATCATGACGTTCTCGATCGAGCCGATCTTGTCGCCGTCCGGCCCGTAAACCGCGGTTCCTTCCACTTTGTCGCTGGCGATCAGCGAATAGGTCTCGTCGCGTGGGATATCGCCGCCGCCGCGCGTGGCATCGGTGTAGGTTGTTGCCATGATCCTGCTCTCCTTGATGATGAAACCGGAGCGCGACAAAGGGGCTCCGGTCTCGCCATTCAACGAACGCGGGATAAGGTTGTTCCTGCGCAATGAGCGCAAAAGCGGATTTGATTCAGTTCGCGCTCCGGAAGCCCAGCGCCACAAGGTAGAGCTCGACCGATTCGGCGCGTGAGGATGCCGGCTTGACATGGCGAACCTGCCGGAATTCCTTCTTCAGACGCGCCAGCAGTTCCGGCGCGGCACCGCCCTGAAAGATTTTGCCGACGAATGCGCCACCGGGTTTGAGCACCTGTTCGGCAGTTTCAAGCGCCGCCTCAAACAGTGCGGCGGTGCGCAGCCGGTCGGTGGCGCGATTTCCCGTGGTGGGCGCCGCCATGTCGGTGAGGACCACATCCACCAGGCCGCCAGCCATCGTCTGGAGAATCCGGATTGCATCCGCCGATGCCAGGTCGAGTCTCATGGCTTCAACGCCGGCCAGCGGCTCGATGTCGAGAATATCCGCCGCAATCACCCGCCCGGCATTGCCGATGCGGCTCCGCGCAATCTGGCTCCAGCCGCCAGGCGCTGCCCCGAGATCGAGCACGGCGGCGCCTGACTTGAGGAAATGAAAGCGGTCATCCAGTTCAATGAGTTTGAAGGCCGCGCGCGACCGGTAGCCGCGGGCTTTGGCCTGCGCGACGTAAGGGTCGTTGAGCTGGCGCTCGAGCCAGCGGACGGAACCCGCCTTCAGCCCCTTTGCACGCAGTTTGACACGCAATTCGCGTTTCGGCGCAGGTGGCGGGGCCATCCCTCGGTCAGTCCGATCCAGCCGGGGTGGGAATTGTCTTTTCGGAATCACGCAACAGCGCAATCAGCAATCCCTCGCGCAATCCCCGGTCGGCGACCCGCAATGTGTTGCAGGGCCAGTTTTCCATGATCGCGTCGAGAATGGCGCAACCCGGCAAGATCAGGTCGGCGCGGTCGGTTCCCACACAGGGTATCGCCGCCCGGCCGGCAAAATCACGGCTTGAGATGGTCTTTGTGATTGCCGTGATTTCGTCGCGTCTCAGCCACTGGCCGTCGATGCGATTGCGCTCATAGCGGCGCAGTCCAAGCTTTATCCCCGCGAGCGTCGTCAGCGTGCCCGATGTGCCCAGTAAATGATAGCGCTCCGGGTGGAACAGCTCGGCCCCCAGTTGCGGTTTGGTGGCGGCGAACAGCCGATTGAGTTCTGTGCGCATGGTACCATAGCTTCGTGCCGCCAGTTCGCGGCCGCCATAGCGTTCGGCGAGTTTGACCACTCCCACCGGCACGGAACTCCAGGCGACGATGTCGTATTTGGAGGGCTTGTCGCGCCGAACCAGGATCAATTCGGTCGATCCGCCGCCAATATCGAAAATCAGCGCACCATCGAAATCCCGGCCAATGAGCTGCAGGCATCCGGCCGCCGCGAGGTGAGCCTCTTCTTCGGGCGAGACGATGGTTAAGGATATACCTGCTTCCGCTTCGGCCCGCTTCACCAGATCCTGCGCATTTGCGGCGCGCCGGCAGGCCTCGGTGGCTATGGCTTTGACATGGGTGACGCCGCGGCGGCGCAATCTTGCGGCGCAGATTTTCAGTGCAGCGATCGTGCGGTCGAGGGCTGCATCGGTGATATGGCCTGTGCTCTCGAGACTTTCGCCGAGGCGAACATTGGCGGTGTAGGAATCGATCACGCGCGGAACCAGCGCACCATTTTTTCCGCCCACCGCGTCGCGCTTTTCCGGCACCGCAATCAACAACCGGCAGGCATTGGTCCCGACATCGATCGCACCGAGAACCGGAGTGCGTGGCCCCCCCGAC
Organism: Micropepsaceae bacterium; assembly: GCA_036273455.1. GTDB lineage: Bacteria > Pseudomonadota > Alphaproteobacteria > Micropepsales > Micropepsaceae > CAIYRG01. Next base: position 6,325 of record DASUHP010000107.1, read on the forward strand.
TCGCCCTTTTCAGCGCTTTTGCGGCGGCGCTGATAAGGATGGCGTTTCTTTGCGACGCGCTGCGAAGCGAGCAAGGATGCCTCCGTTCCAACCCGGAAGCTTGGCCCCTATAATCCGATTGCGCAACCGAATTTGCAGGTTTGCAGCGACATCAAAAAACGGCGAAGCAAGGAACTGTTCTTGATGCGCGCAACGATCGATGTCCGCCGGCAAAAGCCGGCAGAACTCGGGTGATGCAGTCGCGAATCAGTCAATCAGATGAGTTTGGCGTCGAGCGTGATTTCTGCGTTGAGCAGTTTGGAAATCGGGCAATTCTTTTTTGCCTCACCGGCGAGCCGGTCAAATGTGTTCTGGTCGATATTGGGTATCTGCGCGCGCAAAGTGAGCGCGGAGCGGCTGACACGGAATCCCTGTCCTTCCGGGTCGAGACTGACAGCCGCTTCTGCCGTCAACTCCGATGGTGTGAAACCGGCGCCCTGCAACTGAAAGGCCAGAGCCATGGCGAAACAGCCGGCATGGGCCGCAGCGATCAGCTCCTCCGGATTGGTGCCTTTCTCATTTTCAAATCTCGTTTTGAACGAGTAGGGGGTATTTGCCAGGACTCCGGAATCGCTGGACAAAGTGCCGCTGCCGGTGCGTCCGGCCCCGCGCCAGACCGCTCTCGCTTTTCGGATCATGTGTGTTCCCTAAAACCGGCCGATGCCAAAGCCGCCATACCCGCCCTGAATGTCGCAATGCTGGGAGAACTCGTTCGGGGCCGAGCGCAGCACCTGCACATTCGGTGAAGGAGGCTGTGGGTTCGCCGCCGTGCGGATGAGCAATCCCTGACCGGGCGCACGCGCCTCGGCCTGCTTCAGCAGCGTCTCATTCTTGGAGATTTCCAGAATCAGCTTATGCCGCATCGCTGCCGAATAATCCTTGTAGCTTTTGACAACGACAACGAAGGCGCCACGTCCGCCGGTGACGCAGCCGGCATAATATTTGTCGAGTTCCGGAAAATAGCCATTGGCCATGTCGTCCATCACCGGCAGGCCATTGACCACGATGCCCTGGGCGATGGTTTTCTCATGCGCGTCGGTCATCGGGTTGCCGTCATTGTTCGGTCCGTCGCCGGTGACATCGATGACGCGCCGCGTTGCGACGAGATCCTTTTCGCTGGATTCAAGCAGGAGCGATCCCAGCTCCAGCGCGCTGCTCACCGACGTTCGGCGCCCCGGCGTGCGGGGCGTATTGCGGATGGTATCGGCGAAGGCCTGGGCGCTCGTCTTGTCCTTTATGACCGTCCAGTCGATTACGACCTTGTCGAATTGGGGACTGGAAAAATCCAGCATCGCGACGGCGATCCGCCCCAGTGAGCCGCCCCGGATCGCCTTCAGCACCTCGGGATCGGCAAAGGCATCTGCCGTGCCTTCGCGCTCCAGCGTGAATTCATCATTATCGATGCTGCCCGAAACATCGACAGCCAGCACCAGTTTGAGATCCACCTGTTGGGGCGCCGCGGCAGGCGCCGACGAACACAGGGCGAACACCGCGGCCACTGCGCCGCTGAGCTGCAAGCATGCCTTCATCGCGCGGATTTTCATCGCCGAACAGTCCCGTATTTGCCTTCCCCGGCATTCACGTCTGCAAGGCTACCCCCATTGAAGGGGGGAGTACAGTGGCGTCACTGCTTCATTTAATATAGCTGCGCAGCACGTCGAGCAGTTCTTCTGCGGCTTCGACCTCGGCTCGCGTCGGCTTGCGATCCGTCCCCAGCAGGTGGTCCTGAATGTGGTCCTCGACGACCTCGGCCATGATGCTGTTAATGGCGCCTCGCCCGGCGGCCAGCAGGCGCACCACTTCGGTGAAGCTCGCATCGTTTTCGACTGCGCGCTCCAGCGCTTCGATTTGTCCGGCAAGGCGCCGGACCCGATTGATAAGTTTTTGCCTGTCTTCGACCGCGTCGGGCATTTTCTTCGCCTATACCCCCGGGGGTACTTGCAAAGAATACCCCTTAGGGTATATACGCTGCAATACGGATCGAGGGATGATTCCGTCGGTCCTCCACTGCCGCCCGGGCATTTGCCGTGCCGGGCGGCAGATCAGCAACGCAACGAAGGAACCAATGAACCCGCGACCTGGCAGCCGGTCCGCCCATCGCGACATCACATTGTTTCAGATCTGCGATAGAGGACCGATCCACCGCTCGGGAAGCGCATGCGACCGTGATCCGTTCGACGTCTTCGCGTTGATCTGAACGACCGCTTGCCTCCCGGGCTTGGGCCAACTGGCTTGAGCAATCAGGAGGCAAGCATGTTTTCTGTTCTCATTCGTCCCATCGGGACAGTGCAAATTCACTTCGGTCCGCAACCGGCCCGCGGCGAGCAGCATCGCGTTCGGCGGCGCGCACCCGCTTTCGACGTGCTTTGGTCCGCCCTTGCCGCGGCCATCATGTTCATTTGCGGAAACGGTGTGGGATCGTGAACGAAGAAGTCAGAACCCGTCCGCAGGGACGCGCCGTTCGGGCTGCGCAGCTGCTGTCATCGCGGCTGGCGGAGATCGGCGACTGCACCCCCGATGAAGCTCTGCTCCGTCTGGATTCGGCGCGCCAGGGACTGACTGAAGAACAGGTTGAGGAGCGGCGCGATCAGTTCGGGGTGAACGAGATCACCCATGAGCGGCCACCGACGTGGTATTCGCAGTTGTTCTGGTCCTTCATCACGCCATTCAATGGCGTGCTGTTCGCCGTCAGCCTTGTGTCGCTGTTCACCGACGTCATTTTTGCGGCGCCGGAGGACCGCTCATTCCGGACCATCATCGTTCTGATGACCATGGTCCTGCTCAGCACGCTTTTGCGCTTCTGGCAGGAATACCGTTCCAACAAGGCGGCCGAAGAGCTGAAAGCCATGGTCCGCTCGACGACCGCGGTTCTGCGCGCGGACACGGAGCGGGCGCAGGAAATCCCGATCTCGGAACTCGTGCCCGGCGATATCGTGGTGCTGGCGGCGGGCGACATGATCCCTGCAGATGTGCGCGTGCTGTCGGCGAAAGACCTGTTCGTCAGCCAGGCCATGCTGACCGGTGAGTCAATTCCGGTCGAGAAGCACCCTGCTCGGCTGGCGCGGCCGTCGGGCGACGACGCGCAGCGCGGCGCACTTGATCTGGAGACCATCTGTTTCATGGGCTCCAATGTGGTCAGCGGCACCGCGACCGCAGTCGTGGCGATGACCGGTGATGCGACGTATTTTGGTGCAGTCGCGAAGGACATCGCCGGCGCACGCCCGCTGACCAGTTTCGACATCGGCATCAGCCGTGTGAGCTGGCTCCTGATCCGCTTCATCGCGGCGATGACGCCGGTAGTCTTCCTGATCAACGGGTTCACCAAGCATAACTGGCTCGAGGCCCTGTTGTTCGCAGTATCCGTCGCGGTCGGGCTCACTCCCGAAATGTTGCCAATGATCGTGACCGCCAATCTGGCCAAGGGCGCCGTGGTGATGGCACGGCGCAAGACCATCGTGAAACGGCTGAATGCGATCCAGAATTTCGGCGCGATGGACATTCTCTGCACGGATAAAACCGGAACGCTCACCCAGAACAAGGTCATTCTTGAAAAGCACCTCGATTTGCATGGCGAGGAAAACAGTGAGGTTCTCGCATTTGCCTGGTTGAATAGTTTCCATCAGACCGGGTTGAAGAACCTGATGGATGTCGCGGTACTGGAATATGCCGATCTTCACGGCGTCACCGACGATGTCAGGCATTTCCGCAAGGTCGACGAGATCCCGTTCGACTTTGTCCGGCGCCGGATGTCGGTGGTGGTGCGCAATGGCGACAATCGCAATCTTCTGATCTGCAAGGGTGCGATCGAGGAATTGATGCCGTTATGCGAGCATGCCGACACCAATTGCGGTGGTGCCGGCGAAATACTGCCATTCACCGACGCAGCCCGGGCAGAGGCGCGCGCGTTCACGCGTGATCTCAACGAGGATGGTCTGCGCGCATTGGCCGTGGCCTACAAGTGGATGCCGGCCGAAGACCGCACCTACACGGTTGCCGACGAGATCGGACTGACGCTCGCAGGTTATGTGGCGTTCCTCGATCCGCCGAAGGAAACGGCGCACGAAGCCATCGCTGCGCTGGCCGACCATGGCATCGCCGTCAAGATCATCACCGGCGACAATGATGTCGTCACGCGGAAAATCTGCAAGGAAGTCGCGCTTCCGGTTGAAGGCGTGTTGCTCGGCCGTGAGGTCGAAGCGCTGTCCGACGACGAATTGGCCCAACGTGCCGAGCACATAACCATTTTTGCGAAGACGTCGCCACTGCAGAAGTCGCGCGTGATCCGGGCGCTGAAAAGCCGTGGCCACACGGTCGGCTATCTTGGCGACGGGATCAATGATGCAGCCGCGCTGAAAGACGCCGACGTCGGAATTTCCGTCGACAGCGCCGTCGACGTTGCCAAGGAATCGGCGGACATTATCCTGCTGGAACGCAGCCTGATGGTGCTCGAAGAGGCTGTGATCGAAGGCCGCAAGACTTTTGCGAATATCAACAAATACATCAAAATGACGGCCAGTTCGAATTTCGGCAATGTCTTCAGTGTGCTGATCGCAAGTACGGTGCTGCCATTCCTGCCGATGCTGCCGATTCAGCTTCTGACGCAGAACCTGCTTTATGACATTTCGCAGGTCTCAATCCCGTGGGACGACGTGGATCGCGATTATCTGAAGGCGCCGCGCAAATGGGACGCCGGCGGGCTGGCGCGGTTCATGATGTTCATCGGCCCGATCAGCTCGATCTTCGATGTCGTGACATTCGCCGTGATGTGGTTCGTTTTCGGCGCCCGCACACCGGCGGAGCAGTCGCTGTTTCAGACCGGCTGGTTCGTGGTCGGCCTCCTGACGCAGACGCTGATCGTCCATATGATCCGTACCCAGCAGATTCCCTTCATCCAGAGCCGTGCCTCGACGCCGGTGATATCACTCACCGCGAGCATCATGGCGCTCGGCATCATTCTGCCGTTTACGCCGGTGGGCGCGCAGCTTGGCATGGTCGCTTTGCCGCCGGCCTACTTTCCCTGGCTGGTTGGAATCCTGCTCTGTTATTGCACACTGACCCAGATCGTGAAGCGCTTTTACATCAGCCGGTTTCATCAATGGCTGTAGAGGCGGGGGAATTCCGGATCCGGCGCTCTTGCGCTCACCGGCGCGATATTTCAGTTTACACCGATGAGGGGATCGGGGATGGACGGGTACCGGCCACGCCACCAGCGTAGGGGGCTGGTCCTGGTGATCGCGGCGGCATTGGCTGTCGCGGTTCTGGTGATGATCGCTTCCTCGCGACCGCTGAGCGCCCAGGCGGCAGGGCGCAAAACCGCCGTCGACGTCGAATTGATCCTGGCCATCGATGCGTCGGGCAGTGTCGACGACGACCGTTTTGAGTTGCAGAAGCGGGGATTTGCCGCAGCACTTCGCAGCCAGAAGGTCCTGAATGCCATTCGCGCCGGCGACCATCGCTCGATTGGTGTGTTCATGGTGCAATGGACCGGTCCGCCGCAGCAGGACGTTATGGTCCCGTGGACTTACATCAGCGACGAAATTTCCGCCGCCCGCGTCGCGGCGGCAATTGAAGCCGCGCCGCGCCGGCTGATGGGCGGCGGCACATCGATTTCCGGGGCCATCGATTATTCGGTTCAGGCGCTGGCCAGCAGTCCATTTCGCGGCACCAAACGCGTCATCGACATATCGGGTGATGGAGCCAACAACATTGGCAGGCCGGCGGAACAGGCGCGCGACGATGCTGTGCGTCAGGGGATACAGATTAACGGCCTGCCGATCCTGACCGTCGAGCCCGATCTCGACCAATATTACCGCAAGAACGTGATTGGTGGCCCTGGCGCGTTCGCAATCGTGGCGAAAACTTACGATCAATATGCCGACGCCATTCTGCGCAAACTCGTCACCGAGATTTCGCAGGACCAGCGCCACGGCGACAGGTTCGCGCAAAACGCGAAATAGTGGAGATTCTGCATGATCCACTTAGGCACCGGATTCCGCAGTTTATTTGCGCTCGCCATTGCCGTGGCAATGAGCCTTCCGGCCGCCGCCGCCCAAAATGCGCCGAACAGCGCACGGCCGCGTTCGGCCGAACCGCAGGTGGATGTCAATCTGGTCCTCGCCGTCGATGCTTCCGGCAGCGTTTCGGAAGACCGTTTCGAATTGCAGAAACGCGGTTACGCTGCCGCGTTCCGCAACCCGAAGGTACTTGCAGCGATCCGTAACGGCAATTATGGGGCAATTTCCGTCTCCATGGTGCAATGGACCGGCCCCACGCTCCATGTGGTGGTCGTTCCGTGGCTGACGGTGCGCGACCAGGCATCGGCTTTGGCGCTGGCCGCGGCCATTGACGCAGCGCCGCGCCGTATCTTTGGCGGTGGGACCTCTCTGTCCGGCGCGATCGATTATGGTGTGATCATGCTGACCGCGAGTCCGACCACGGCAACACGTCAGGTGATCGACATATCCGGCGACGGATCGAACAATATTGGCCGGCCCGCCGAACAGGCGCGCGATGAAGCGGTGAAGCTCGGCATCAGGATTAACGGGTTGCCGATCCTGACGGTCGAACCCGATCTCGATGCCTATTACCGGAACTTTGTCATCGGTGGGCCCGGTGCCTTCGTGATCCCGGCGAGCAATTACAACCAGTTCGCGGACGCGATTCTGCGCAAACTGATTGCCGAGATATCCGGGATCGCTCCTGCGACGAAACTTGCCGAACGATAAGCTATCTCAGTCCGCGCCGTCCGGTGGCCGCATGGAACAGTAGAAGCACCACGATCGCGCCGATCACCGCGACGAACATCGAGTAGAGATTGAACCCGGTGACGCCGTGGCCGCCGATGGCATCGAAAATGAACCCGCCGACGACTGCGCCAACAATGCCTAACGCAACGTTCAGAATGCAGCCTTCCCCACGTCTGTTCACCACATGGCTGGCAATAAAACCGGTGATCAGCCCAAAAAATATCCAGCCAAGGATCGACATGGCCCGGCTCGCCCTTCTGATTCTCCCTGAGATTTGACACGGAACAGGACAGCGGGCCAGATTTCTCCGAAAACCAGCCCCGCATAATCGAGTTAGTAGATGATGAAATACGCAGCAACATTGATCGCCGTATCGGCGGTTTTCCTGGCGGCGCATGCCGCCTTGGCGCAGCCGGCCACCACCCCGGTCCCTTCACCGCAGGACGAGATCTGCCTCCAGAACAATCGAATTTGGCAATGGAACGCGGTCAATGACCGGTTGCTGATCGTCACCGACCGGAGCTACCACCGCTACATTGTGCGGTTGAGCGGCGGCTGCATTGGGCTTTCCACCTATGCGCTGACCGCGTTGCAGTTCAAGTCCTGGACGAGCCTGGGCTGTCTCAGCCGTGGCGATCAGGTGATTTACAATGCGCCGGCACTCGGACGGTTGAACTGCTTCATCAATGACGTGCAGCCTTATTCCGATGCTTTGATCGCGCAGCTGAAGGACGAGTCAAAGAAGGATTAAGTCCGGGCGACGAAGCGGCGTTCGCCGACGCTGCGGCCGCGGGTGTCGAGAACGGACGCATGGGCCAGATCTTTCGCCGCCCCCTCGTCGGGTACCGAACCCAAAGCAATCAACAGGGCAGCGATGGCGGTTTCCGCTGCGCGGCCGGCGCCGTCGTCCACCTTCAGCGCCGCCCCGAGGCCAAGTGATGGCAGAATCGCCACGAACACACCTTCGGCGCCCGTCTTGACCGCGATGGCAGGCGACTGCCGCATCAACCGCGTGCATGCGCGCGCGGTTCCGGCCACGAGTTCGGGATGCGTCGTCATCGCCGAAAAAATGCTGCGGCAGGCTTCCGCCCGTTCCGGCGCAAGATTCGTGGGGTCGGCGATACGCGCCATAGCGAGCGCCAATGCGCGCAACGGGACAGCGAAATTCGGCACCGTGCAGCCATCGATGCCATAGGGCAGGGGGCCCGGTACTCCTGACATTTCAGAAAATGTCCGCTCGACGAGGCGCTGCACCGGATGGTCGGGTTGCTCATATCCTGCGACTGGCGCACCCAGCGCCCGCGCGACCGTCATGAACCCGGTATGCTTGCCGGAACAGTTGTTGTGCAGCGGTGTCCATTTTTCCCCGCGCGCCACCATCTCATTGGCCGTCGCTTCGTGCATCGGCCGGTGTGCGCCGCAGGCGAGGTCGGCCACCGAGCAGCCGATCTTTGCCTGCCAGGCGGCGACGCGGGTGGTGTGCTGCGGTTCGCCGGAATGCGAGGCGCAGGCCAGCGCAATCTCCTCGCTGCCGAGCACATAGCGTGCTGCGGCGCCCGATTCGATCAGCGGAAGGGCTTGCACCGGCTTCAATGACGAACGCGGATAAGTGGGGCAATCGACATCACCGATGAAAAGTCTGACGCCGCCATCTGCATCGCACACCGCAATCGCGCCGCGATGAACGCTTTCGACCCGGTGCCCCCGTGTCACTTCGACCAAAACCGGATTCACGCTGTTTACCTTTTCGATTCGCCGATCAATCCATAATGTAGCGCTTTGGCAGATTCGCGGCGGCAGTCGAAATGCGTGGCTATTTTGCAGTCGGCACGGATGGCATCTCGAAACCGATGAATTTCGGCAATTTGCTGCGGATCGCGCACGCCTTCGGGGCGAGCTTTTTCTTCACGATTGCCGGACGCGTGAAACTCGCAGATGCGATGTCAGACACATCCGACGCGGCTGGACATCTGCCGATATATCAGTTTCCGGCCGTGGACGATCTGCGCCTGCCGCAAGGCTGCGAGCTTATCGGCGTGGAAATCACCGATGACGCGGTTGAACTGCCCAGTTTCCGTCACCCGTTGCGGGCGGCCTATATTTTCGGTTCGGAGCGGTTGTCGCTCTCGCCGGCTGCGCTCTCGCGCTGCCGGCATGTGGTGAAGATCCCCACCCGATTTTCCATCAATGTCGGAATGGCAGGTGCAATTGTGCTGTACGACCGGATGCTCACTTTATCGAATTTCGCCGAACGCCCGTTGCGGGCGGGGGGGCAGGCAACAGCGGCGCTTCCGCCTGCGACGACTTGGGGAAAGCCGATTATCCGCAGCGGCAACGGCGCAAACGCTTCACGGAGACGGATTTAGACCGGTCATAACCGGGCTGATGCTCAATTTTCGCCCTAATGTCCTTATATGCTGGAACAACTTGGGTCTCTTGTGGAGCGCGGAGTGAAGCACTGGGGATTGGGAGCGGCACTGGGACTGGCCATGGTGACGTCAACGGCACTGGCCCAGGACAAGCCCGAACTGCTCGGCAGCTTTCGCGACTGGTTCGCCTATTCCGTGGGCAAAGGCGCCGACAGGCAATGCTACGTGCTCTCGGAGCCAAAGCAGAAAGAACCGGCCACCATGAAGCGCAATCAGGTGTTTTTCCTGATCTCTACCTGGCCCGGCAAAAAGGTGACGGACGAGCCGTCGATCGTCCCTGGCTACTCCTATAAGGAAGGGTCGAAAGTTCAGGTGCAGGTCGGGTCAGACAAATTCGACTTTTTCACCAAGAATGACGCAGGCACCGGCGGCGCCTGGATGGACGATCCGGCGCAGGAGCGGCGGTTGGTTGACGCACTAAAACGCGGAGCGGCGTTCAGCATCACCGGAATTCCGGACAAAGGCGCGCTGACGCGCGATAACTACTCGCTTTCGGGAATTTCGGCGGCCCTCCAGCGCGCCGCGGCCTGCAAATAGCCGACGCCGGCAAAGTTTCGTTAGGATAACCGCCGCCGCGCCAATATAGACGCGTGGCTGCCGTGCATGTGGAATTCGCGAATGCAGAAGCTTATTGGCATGTCGATGGCGGAGGTCGAAGCGGCGCTGGAAAGCGCCGGCGTCGAGCACAAATCCGTCCGCATGCGGGCACGCCAGTTGTGGAACTGGATCTATGCGCATGGCGCGCAGGAGTTCGCCGCCATGACCAATCTTGCAAAAGAGTTCCGCGGCCTGATGGAGGAAAATTTTTCCCTGATCCGGCCGCAAATCGTCGCGGAACAGATTTCATCCGATGGCACCCGAAAGTGGCTGATCTCGGGCGGGCCAGGTATCGAATTTGAAACCGTGTTCATCCCGGAAGAAGACCGCGGCACACTCTGCGTTTCGAGTCAGGTCGGCTGCACCCTGAACTGCCGGTTCTGCCACACCGGCACGCAGAAGCTGGTGCGCAATCTGACGCCCTACGAAATAGTCGGGCAAGTCATGGTCGCGCGCGACGCATTGGGCGACTGGCCGAGCACGAAAGAGAACCGCCGCGTCACCAATGTGGTGATGATGGGAATGGGCGAGCCGCTGTATAATTTCGACAATGTCAAAGCAGCGATCGCCATTGTCGCCGATGGAGATGGGCTGGCGCTGTCCAGACGCCGGATTACGCTCTCCACTGCCGGTGTGGTGCCGATGATCGAGCGGGCGGGGCAGGAGATCGGATCGAGTCTCGCAATTTCGCTGCATGCCACGAATGATACGTTGCGCGATCAGTTGGTGCCGCTCAACAAAAAATATCCCATTGCCGAATTGCTGCAGGCCTGCCGCAACTATCCCGGCCTGACGAATGCGCGCCGGATAACCTTCGAATATGTCATGTTGAAAGGCGTCAATGACAGCCTCGCCGAGGCGCGTGCGCTGGTGAAGCTCCTCGCCGGTATTCCGGCAAAGATCAACTTGATTCCGTTCAACCCCTGGCCGGATTCGCCTTACCAATGTTCGGATTGGGAGCAGATCGAGAAATTTGCCGAGGTGGTGAACCGTGCCGGTTACGCGTCTCCTGTGCGGACGCCGCGCGGCCGCGACATCATGGCCGCCTGCGGACAGCTCAAGAGCGCGAGTGTAAAAGAGCGTGCGTCTGCGCGCCGCACTGTGTCCGCCTCGCCGATTACGCCGGTCTGATCAATTTGACTCTTCTCCTCGCCCCGCGTCGCGCTGGCGCGCTCGCGGGAGGAAAGAAACGGTCTTGCTCATCAAAAATCCGGCGTTTTTTCCTGTGGGATCGGCAATGTACCGGGCGCATCGAAGAGACCATGGGGATTTTCCGCACAGCTCGATTCCAGCATTGGTCCCGGATTCCCTGCCGCGGTCAGAAAATCGTCGGCTCGTCTCGGCAGTTCGGCGACACCCGGTTCGACGCGGCGGTAGTGCTGCACCGCATTCCATGCCGTCGTGAATGTACCGGGATCTTCGACGTGAAGATCGACCTGCATCCCAAAGCCCTTATTGATCATGTGGAATCGCTCAATCGTATGCAGTTGCCCGGTATGCGGCGTGCCGAAATTGTCGACCAGCGTCCGGTCGGAAATGCCAATCGTATCGACGACCAGCGTGTCGCCTTCATAATGCCCGACGGATTCTCCGTACCAGGATGGTTTCGGATTGTCCGAATGCGCGGTGTTAAGATAGACGTAGCGAAACTGGTGGTCGCCTTGCCACGTCATCAGCACCTCTTTCGGCGTCTGAACGAAATAGACCGGCTGTTGCGGATAGAGCAGGAATGCTGGTGTGCCGTTTGGCCAGCAGCTTGCCTGCCTGGAGAAACCGGGCTTTCCGGCGTTGATGTCCTCATTGCGCTTGCGAACCAGTTCTCTCGCCCAGGGCTGCAGGATCGGGGCATTGGGATCGCCCATTTCGAAGACTGGCTGCGCGCCGCGGGTGATAAAGGCCGCGTTGCTTGTGCCCCGGCCGTTGAGCGCCGGCACCGGCCCGGGCCCCGAGGCCGGCGGCATGAATGGCCCCGGAGACGCGACCCAGCCCACCCCCGGATTTGGGGCAAAGTCTGGCGGTGCAGCGGTCGTTGCGGCAAGTGCAGGACCGCTCAGCAATGCCAGTGCCGCAATGCCGGCCGCAATAGCTGTGCGGCGCAACTGTTCGCTCATCCTGTATCTCTCGCTCGAAATCGCATCGGCAACTGCTCAATGATACGGGGATTTTGACGCGAGGGTCCAGTGGAGGGTAGGAGATGGCCCTCGCTTGTTTCACTGGAGATTTGATTGCCTAAACCAGACGTTAAGAAGGTGGTGCTCGCTTATTCCGGCGGCCTCGATACTTCCGTCATTCTGAAGTGGCTGCAAACCGAATACCGCTGCGAGGTCGTGACTTTCACGGCTGATCTTGGGCAGGGCGAAGAGCTCGAACCGGCGCGGGCGAAAGCGCAGCTGCTTGGCATCAGGCCGGAAAATATCTTCATTGAAGATCTGCGCGATGAATTCGTCCGGGATTACGTGTTTCCGATGTTCCGGGCGAACGCGCTTTATGAAGGCGTGTATCTGCTCGGCACCTCTATCGCGCGGCCGCTAATCGCAAAGAAGCAGATCGAGATCGCGCAAAAAACCGGAGCCGATGCGGTGGCGCATGGCGCAACCGGCAAAGGCAATGACCAGGTGCGGTTCGAGCTCTCCTATTACGCCCTCAATCCGGATATTCGGATTATCGCCCCGTGGCGCGAATGGGACCTGAATTCCCGCACGAAGCTGCTCGAATTCGCCGAAGCGCACCAAATTCCCATCGCCAGGGACAAACGTGGCGAAGCGCCATTCTCGGTTGACGCCAATCTGCTGCACTCCTCATCGGAGGGAAAAGTGCTCGAGGATCCGGCAGTCGAAGCCGAATCCATCGTCTATCAGCGGACGCTCTCGCCCGAAGAGGCGCCCGATCGACCCGCCACGATCGCCGTTGGATTCCAGCGCGGAGACGCCGCGTCCATCGACGGGAAGAAATTGTCGCCTGCGGCGCTGCTCACGCGGTTGAACGAACTCGGCAAGGCGAATGGCATCGGGCGGGTCGATCTGGTGGAGAATCGTTTCGTGGGCATGAAGTCGCGCGGTGTCTATGAAACACCCGGCGGTACGATTCTGCTGGCCGCCCATCGCGCGATCGAGTCGCTGACGATGGACCGCGGATCGGCGCATCTGAAGGATGAATTGATGCCGCGTTATGCCGAACTGATCTACAACGGATTCTGGTTCTCGCCGGAACGCGAAATGCTGCAGGCGGCCATCGACAAAAGCCAGGAATTCGTGACCGGCGAAGTGCGGCTGAAATTGTATAAAGGCAATGTCATTGTCACGGGCCGCTCGTCGCCGGAATCACTTTATTCGCAAAGTCTCGTCACCTTTGAAGACGACCGCGGCGCCTATGATCAAAAGGACGCCGCCGGCTTCATCCGGCTGAATGCGCTCAGGCTCAGGACGCTCGCGTCGCGCAACAAGCGGCGCGGAAAATGAGCGCATCGCCGAACGCGGCGCAGATTGCCTATTGGAACGGCCCCATTGGCCAGGCCTGGGCCAAACACCAGGAAAAGCGGGACCGCGATCACGCCGGCATCACCGGGCCGCTGATGCAATGGGCGGCAGCGAAACCGAATGAGGCCGTTCTGGATATCGGATGCGGCTCGGGGACGACAACACTGATGCTGGCCGAGCGGGTTGGGCCGGGAGGCAAGGCGGTTGGGATCGACGTTTCCGGCCCGATGCTGGACGTGGCGCGCAGCCGGGCCGAAGCCGCGCACAATCCCGCGCAATTCGTGCAGGCCGATGTCGCCGACTATGTCTTCGAACAACACGTGTTCGATCTCGGCTTTTCGCAGCTCGGGGTGATGTTCTTCGCCGATCCGGTTGCAGCATTCCGAAACATCCGCCGTGCACTGAAGAAACGCGCCCGCATTGCCTTTGCCTGCTGGCGCTCCCCGGCTGAGCATCTCTGGGCCAGCATTCCGGAAAATGCCGCAAAACCCTTTCTGCCCACGGCGCTCCCCGCCGATCCCAACGGGCCCGGCCGATTTTCATTGCGCTTACCTGACAGGATCAAACAGGTGCTGAGCGGGGCCGGATTCTACGCCATCGAGATCGAAAGGCTCGATGCGCGGACGTTTGCCGGAGCAACCGCGGAAGAAGCAGCATCTTCCGCAATCGACTCCGGGCCATTGCAGCGCACATTGGCGAATGCCAACGAGATGACACGGCAAAAGGTGCGCGAGGCAGTCACCAGGCGTCTGTCGGCCGAAATGGGACCGGATGGAATTTACCTCACCTCTGCGGCCTGGCTGGTGCGCGCAGCGAGTTGAGAATTGCGGAAGGTTCGCTTTCAACGGGGCGTGGGGCTAGACTGAGCGCGTAGAGCCGGAGAACCCAGAATGGCCATTGTGCGCGTCGCGCTATCAATCCTCACGGTGCTTGCCTGCGCCAGTGGCGCGCTGGCCGCCGGCATCGACGACGCGAACAACGCCGTGCTCGCTGCACGCGCCGGCAAATATGATGACGCCATCCGGCTCTTCACCAATGCGCTGAATGGAGATGACTTGAATCTCTCCGGGCGCGCGCAGGCCTTTGCCTATCGCGGTGTGGCCCGGGCGACCACCGGCGATTATGACGGCGCACAGGAGGACCTGAATTACGCCGTCGCACTGCAAAGCCCCTATGATGCCGACGCATATGCCTATCGTGGCTATTTTGAGCTGGTGCGCGGGGAGAGCGGGAAAGCCGCCGCCGATCTCGCCAGGAGCGCCGAACTGAAACTTTGGGCCTATAACGTCTTATGGCTGTCAATAGCGCGCGAGATGGCGCATGTTCCGGACACGGATAATCACTCGCTGACAGCCAACGCGGCGCAACTTGATCTCACCCAATGGCCGGGCCCTGTGGTCAAATATCTGTTGGGTGAGGGGACTTCGGAATCGGTGAACGCCGCGGCGCTTCAGGGCGACCCCGCCCGGCTGGTAGAGCGGGTCTGCGACGCCGATTTCTATGTCGCCGAGCAGGATCTCGCGCATGGTGACCTATCAGCAGCCAAGCCGCGGCTTCAACGTGCTGCGGAAAAATGTCCATTCGCATCCTTCGAGCGCATGGGTGCAACCGCCGAACTCGCGCGGCTGAAATAATTTCGCAACCTGGATGCCACGCAACTTCACCCTGGTACAGTTTGCGAAAACTTTTCTCGTGGAATCCGGCATGTAGCGTTTGCGGCGAAGCGCAAACCCTGCGATACAGATTCCGCGGGGCTCGCGATGTCATGGACGACTTATGCCGGAAAACCCCGGGCCGCAGTCGCGCGCCCCTGCCGACACGTATCTGCAATATGCCAGGGAAGCGATAGAGCTTTCCGACCGCACGAAATCGATTCCCCTGCGCGAGGAACTCCTGAAGCTCGCGATGAAATGGCTCGTAGATGCCGAAGAGTCTTGACGTCTACTGCCGAGGAAGACGATCTCGCTCATCCGGGTGAACGACTCGATATTGTCCCTCCAGTACATCCGGTCCATCCGAACGCGGCGGCGCGGTTCTGCGCTTTGGCAAAAACGCGTAGATGGCAGCGCCAATGACTGCGACTGGTAGCAGGAACAGAAGCACGCCGATCGCGACCAGGGCCATTACGGTCACAAGCGCCACCGACGTTCCAAGCAGCACGCCAATGAGCAGTTTGGCCCTGAAGGTCAGACGGCCCGATCCAAAATAAACGATGCGCATTGTCTATTTCCTTTCTGGCGCAAATCGCCGCCGCAAAAGGTACAAAGCAGCCAGGATGACAAGCGCCGCTGCCACCAGCGCAACAAGCATCACATCGCCCGTGCCGCTACGCAGCAGCGACTGGGTGATGAGGGTAATCAGCTGGCCGGAGAAGATCAGCGCGGGCGCCCAAATCACCGCCGACAGAATGTTGGCGATGTAAAAATATCCGGCCGGCATGTGAAGCGAGCCGGCAGCAAGGGGAATAACCGCGCGCAAGGGTCCAAAAAATCGCCCGATAAATACGCTCAGCCCGCCAAAGCGGCGGAAAAAACCGGTCGCGCGCTCAAGCATTTCCGGATGTCTTTTAAACGGCCAAACTCCCGGCAGCAGCGGTCCAAATTTTTGGCCCAGCCAGAATGAGATGGCGTCGCCCAGGGCTGCGCCGATAATGCCGGCCAAGGCGGTCGAAAAGAACGGAATGACGCCAGCCTGGACCAACCCGCCGCAGGCGATCAAAATCGCGGTTCCAGGAAATAACAGGCTGAGAAAAGCAAAGGATTCGCCAAAAGCCGTGATTGCGATCACGGACATGGCCCAGCCGGGATTTGCTTTAATGAAGGCGAGCAGCGCAGCGGCGAGGTGTTCCATGGGGTTCCCAATTGCCAAGCCCCCACTTTTCCGCGCCGGGGCGCCAAATATATGGCGAGCGGAACCCAAAAAATAAGAGCCGCCCATTTTGGCGGCTCTTATGAGATTGGTTTCAGGTGGAGCTGATCAGCTCTTCTTCTCCATGGTCACCTTATTGACCATGTTCTTGCCGTTCTGCGCTTCCCAGCTGAACGTGACCTTTTCGCCCTTCTTTAGCCCGCCAATCCGGACTTTCTTCTCGATCATGTAGGTCTGCCCGTTGTCGAGCACGACTTCGCGATTTTTGGTGTTGATCTTGTCAACCGTGCCGGTCACGTCACTCCAGGCCCAAGCCACTCCTGTGCTCATGGCAAAGCTGACGGCCAAGGCAATAGTTACTACCTTCCTCATTCGTCTCTCCTCCTGAATGAAAGGCCGAAAATGCGGATGCGGCGAATGTCATGGCTTACAGGGATTTCACGGTCGGCCAATCCGTCGGGCATTGATGAGCGGCAAGCGCCTTGCGCGGGCGCGCCGCACGGGTTTAGTGGTTCGCGGTAAAGCAGGGTGAGCCGGATGAGCAGGTCTGCGGTGAATGCATGGATGGCTGCGGTCCTCGCATTGTCTGCGGGAACTGCGTGCGTTGCGCGCGCCGATGACGCAGTTCCGAATTTCGCGCCTGATCCCAATACCGGATGGCAAACGCCAGAAGATGAATTCATCCCGCCGCCAAGCGGCCCCGGTCCCATTCAATCCGATCCGGCGCATCCATATCTCAGTTTTTACAAATACCCGCGCAATCTGCATCCCGCCTACCGCGTGGCCGATCTCTCAAATCCGATTCTGCTGCCGTGGACCCGGGATGCATTGCAGCGGGCCAATCAGCGGGCGCTGTCGGGCGCGGAAGTGGCGCTGCCCAAGGAGCGCTGCTGGCCGGTCGGCGTTCCGGCGTTTTCCATTTTGCCGGCTACGCCGGTTTATTTTTTGCAGACGCCGAAAGAGGTGGTGATGATCTGGACGCAGGATCATCAGGTCCGGCATGTGTGGTTGAACCAGAACCACTCCGCGGCACGAAAACCAGGCTGGTTCGGCGAGTCGGTCGGCCACTATGAAGGCGATACGCTGGTGGTCGACACGGTTGGCATCGATACGCGTACTTTCGTGGACAATTATTTCACCCCGCACACGGACAGGCTCCACGTCATCGAGCGCTATCGCATGACGGACGCGGGAAAGACCCTGCAAGTCGATTTGCATGTCGAAGATCCGGGCGCATTCGCTACGCCGTGGAACGCGGTGCAGCGTTACCGGCTGGTCACTGCCGGGCCCATGCCGGAAACCGTCTGTGCAGAGAACAACGGCGACCATTACAATCACGGTTTGGACCCGATGCCGCAGGCGACAATCGCCGATTTCTGATTTTGCCCACAGATTTCGACCCGTTCCGTATTGGAGAATCAGGAATGAAGCGCTTGCCCAGGTGGTTGACGAATGCCGGATGTCTTTGCGCAGCGGCATTTGCCCCGGCAGCAAATTCGGCCGCTGAACCGGGCGTGCCGGATTTCATGGGCGCGGGCGGCGGCTGGAACATGGTCAATACCAACGCTACCGACTATGTCGACCCGGAAAGCGGGGCCAAGCCGGTCACCAACGACCCGGGATATCCCCATATCGGCAATCTTCAGCCCGGACAAAAGACCGATCGCGTGGCGGACCTGAACAGTCCGATCCTGCAGGATTGGGTCAAGACCCGGATGAAGAAGACCAACGACGCGGTGCTGCGCGGACGGACGCCATTCGTCGCAACGTCCCTGTGCTGGCCGGGCGGCGTGCCCGCGCAATTGCTGGTGCCGACAAAGGTCTATTTCCTGCAGACGCCGAAGGAAATCTGGATGGTCTGGGAACGCGACCAGCTGGTGAGGCGGATTTATCTCGATCGGATGCACAGCGCCAATCCCCGGCCGGACTGGTTTGGCGAATCCGTCGGACATTACGAAAATGGCGACACGCTCGTGATCGATACCATCGGGTTGATTGAACATCCCCTCAGCTTTGTCGACAATTACCGCACGCCGCACACGAAACAGCTTCATGTGGTCGAGCGGTGGAAGATCAACCCCGACAAGAAAGGCATCGACGTTTCCTTCCGGGTTGAGGACCCCGGGGCTTTTACCATGCCGTGGGGCGGCAGAATGCGCTACCGCCGGGCCAACAACGCGCCCGTTGAAGAATTCGTCTGCGCAGAGAACAATGCCGATTATTTTGGGCTCGACGATTACACGATCCCCACGGCTGCCAGGCCGGATTTTTAAGCCGAAAAAAGACAGGGCACGTCTGCGATTGAAATCGCAAACATGCCCTGCTCGAGCATTAAGCGCCTTCCTGCCGCCACAGCGGAGGAAGGCGCAACATCATCAAGGAACGACGTATGCTGGTTCGTGGACGGTCACAGTTGGTGCCGGCCAGACAAAGGTGTAAGGCAGGCGTGACCATTCCGGCGGCAGGGGTTTGTTGTCTGCGGGCGTGGTGCCGAGAATATAATAGCCGCCAATCGCGCCGCCGACGCCGCCACTGACGGAATTGGCCTGCGAATTCCACATCGGGTTTTGCCCCACAGGAACGCCGGCCCATCCCATCTGGTAAGTCCGGGTGACGTCGATCGTCTGGCCATTTGCTTCGACGAAGCGGCGGGTGATCACCATCGAACCGTCCGGGTTCACGACGCGGTCGACCATGACGCCTTCATCGATGGTCTGCGCAACCGCAGGCACCGCCACGGCAGCGCCGCTCGCCAGCGCAGCCGCAAGAATGATCTTCTTCAGCATTGCTCACTCCTTTTTCCGGCCAAAGGCCGATTAATGTTTGCGCCCAGAGCGTTGCCGCTCGCGGATTCGCCTGGTGTGTGAACGGGGACAGGGGCGGGTTCTTTGCCGACAGGAAGGTAAAAAAATCCACGTGAGCGGCGAAATTCGTTCAAACCATTGTGCGCGGGCGGGGGGTTGGGTGTAGTTGCGATGGCGTCACGTGATGGGAGGATAATGAGTGAAATGCAATGAGCGGCGTCAGCGTCATTATGCCGGGATCTGGCATAGCCTTCGCTTAGACCGTTCGTGCGCAATTCGTCGTGAGCCGAAGGTCCCCCGAACAGGCACAGGGATTTCGCGACTGAAAAGCTGGCCTCGGCGATCGCGCTACGGTTCAGTTATCCTGCGCAACGAGTGACATCCGTAAACGGGTAAGCTTTAGCAACCGCTATCCGGCATGGCCCGCCGGCAGATCATCTGCGGCGGGCCATTCTTTTAACGGAGCGGGACGTGGCGTGCCGTGTGCAAGGTCACGGACGAATTCGTAGATCTCGAAATCCCGGTCATAAAGCAGTTCAATTTTGCGCCGCGCGCGGGTGCCGATCGCGACATGCTCCGCGCTTCCAGAGACATTCAGGCGCGGCATCTGGACGATCGCTCCGAGCTTCTCGCCCAACATGCGCGAAAACACGCCCTCCTGCTCGAGCACACCGGCATGGAATACATGCCGTTGGAAATATCTGCCGATCTCATCCCATGGCTGCAGGCCAAGATAGGCTGTCGCAATATTGCCGTAGATATCGCGATGGTCGAACAGGAAATCGATGTAGCTGTCGAAGTCGGTTTTTGCGGCAATACGGGGCAGGACACTACAATCCATGCGTGCCAGGGGGGACTTCCCCAGGAACTTGCAACGGCTGTAGTGATATTCCGAGCGGCATCGATCAAACGGATCTCGCATCATTGTCACGATCTTAAGTGGTGTCGACAGGTGATGTGACAAGGTCCGGAAATCTGCATGTCCGCCACTCAACAGATCTCCCGGCCTGGACTCGCGATCGATATGGCGCAGGGCGTGGCCAAGACTCCGCGTTTGGTAATGCGCCATCAAATTCCGTGCCTGATTGCGCCGGAATCGGAGATGCTGCAGCCGGGACAGGCGGCCATCGAATTCCAACGTGTTCGGAACGTAAAATCTTCTTCGGCTGGACAATGTTCGCGCGAGTGCGCGTTCCAGGCTCAGCGAACCCGACTTCGGGATGCGAAGACACAATAACAGATGCCCGGCTTGAGCATCATGGGTATTCAGCATGAAGAAGACACTCGGTGGGCTGCGTGTGTCCTGGAGAGTGATTCTGTTCCTGCTTACACCGAGCTTACGCGAAATTACAGCAACCGGGAATTGCCCTTTGCCTATGCACCGAAATAACGGCGGGAATTACATGTATTTATACAACCGTCACAGTTATGCCGTTCCTGATACAAGTTTTCGTTGGGCGTATCGCACGAGTTACAATAGGCAGCTAAATTACATACGAATTTTCGAGCAGTTTGCCGTGGAGCCGCTCAGGCGGATGTCTCCGAGTTGTAGCAACTCTGCATCTTCTCTGAACGCGGGTGAATTTTGATACGAAATGTCACTGCTATTGTACCGCCGGTCCATTCATTCGTCCGGTCTCGTTGCGCAGGCGCCGCGCCAACTCCGGCACATCGCCCCCATGCTGTTGCAGAAAACTGGTGAAGTCGGCGCGCTCCCAGAGCGCCAGCCATATACCCTCGACGTCCATATCCGTCAGTATGAGACGTCCATTCGAATCCTTCCGTATCCGGAAGCCCAGCCGGACCGGAGTTGCCGAGCCGCTGGCGATGGCGGCGACCACGGTGTCGTCCTCCTTCAGAACTGCAGAACCCGTCACATGAATCTTGAGATCCTTGAATTGGCTGAGACGCGATTCGTAAACCGCCACTCCGTAATCGGCGAATGCATTTTCGAAATCGGCGACAGCAGCCGGTGGTGCGCTGTTTGCATATTGGCCAAGCGTGAATCGGGCGACCCGGTCGGTATCCGTCAGGGAAAGCAGGAAAGTCCGAAAGAGCGCGTTACGACGTGCCTGCGGGAGCGATGCATCGCCCAGCAGCGCGTAGGCATGGTCGATATTTTGCTGCACGAAACTTTCTGCCGCGCTTTGGGATGCACTATCGGCGAGAGCCGGGCGAGCCGCGAAGAGACAGAATGCGGCAAGCGCAATGGCGCCGCAAGAATTCCTAAAATGCAACATGAGACATTCTCCCAAGAAGCCCGGATCACAATGATCGCCCAATGTGGCTCCCCGGAGGCATGTCGCCACGAAATCGCCATGAGCCTCAATTTTTTGTAACCCGCCGCAGAGCCGGTTTTTAATTTCCGCTCCTATGTTGCATCCGGCGCAGCGCAAGGCGCTGCAAGTCATTCGACATCAGAGGTGCGGAGCATGAATATCAATTCAGATTGGCTGAGGGGCAGTGGCCGGCGGACGTTGTTCGCAGCATTGTTGGCGGGAGTTGCACTGGGTGCGGGCGGCGTCGCGTGGTCGTCGGGGGAAATCGCCGGCGGGCCGATCAGCGTTCCAGCGGCGGCAAACCAGCCGGGCTTTGCCGATCTCGTCGCCCGGGTGCGGCCTGCGGTTGTTGAAATTACTGTGACCGAGCAGGCTCCGCGCATGGCGCGGGAGGAAAGCCCCGAAAATGCGATGCCGGATCCCTTTGGCGGCGACGATTCCCAGTTTGGTGACATGTTCCGGCAATTCTTTGGCCCACGAGGTCAGATGCGGGACCAGGCCGACAGAGGCACGGGCCACGCGCTGGGTTCGGGATTTGTCATCGATCCGGCGGGTTACATCGTCACCAATAACCACGTCGTCAGGAACTCCACCCGGATCAAGGTGACTTTGAGCGATGGCAGCGAGTATCCCGCCAAAGTCATCGGACATGATGACAAGACCGATCTGGCGCTGATCAAGATCGATGCGGGCAGGCGCCTTCCCTATGTGGCCTGGGGCGACAGCAACAATGCGCGCAGCGGCGACTGGGTGGTTGCCATGGGCAATCCCTATGGACTTGGGGGCACGGTGACTGCGGGAATTGTTTCCGCGCACGATCGTGACATTCACGCCAGCGCCTATGACGATTACCTGCAGATTGACGCCCCGATCAATCCCGGCAATTCCGGCGGCCCGGTCTTCGATCAGTCCGGCCACGTAGTCGGGATCGACACGGCGATCTATTCCCCGTCGGGTGGCAGCGTCGGCATTGGCTTTGCCATTCCGTCGAATTTGGCGAAGAACATCGTCGCGCAACTGCGCGATCATGGCAGCATCGAGCGCGGCTGGCTTGGCGTTTCGATGCAGCAGATGACCCCCGACATGGCCAAAGCCGTCGGCATTGCCGCGGACCAGGGCGTGCTGGTGGCTTCGGTGCAGGCCAATTCACCGGCCGCCCACGCGGCGCTCAGACAGGGCGATGTCATCACCGGCTTCAATGGTGCTGCCATCAAAGCGCCGCGGGACCTCGCCGTGGCGGTGGCCAATCTGCCGGCCGGCCGGACGGCCACGATGGCGGTTTGGCGCGATGGCCACAGGCAGGATCTCCGCGTCACCATGGGAACCCAGCCGGCGGAAAATGTCGCCGCGACGGATGAGGATACGCCGCAGGACGACTGAACGGGACCACTCGAAAACGGGTCTGATCCGAATAAAATGGGGCGGCATCCGCCGCCCCATTTCTGCGTTCAGCGTGCATGAAAGTCCTGGTCGTTGAAGACAGCCCGCGTGTCAGCCAATTCCTGCGCAAGGGCCTCGAAGAGAGTGGCCATGTTGTGGACTGCGCCGACAATGGCCAGGACGGCCTGTTTCTCGCCACCAACGGAACTTACGACGTGATCGTGCTGGACCGGATGCTGCCCGGTGGGCCGGACGGACTGACCATCGTCCAGACGCTCCGGCGTGCAAAAAAACGCACGCCGGTTCTGATCCTCAGCGCTCTGGCGGAAGTGGACGACCGCATCAAGGGATTGCGCGCCGGAGGCGATGACTATCTCACGAAGCCCTTTTCTTTTGGCGAATTGTCGGCGCGGATCGACGCCCTGGTGCGCCGGTCACAGGGAGGCAGTGGCGCGACCGAGCTCGCAGTGGGCGATCTGCACATGGACCTGCGCAGCCACGACGTCACCCGGGGCGGACGCCGGATTGAATTGAAACCGCGCGAATTCAAGCTGCTCGAATATCTCATGCGTCACTCGGGTCAGGTCGTTACCCGAAATATGCTGCTGGAGCATGTCTGGGACTACCGTTTCGAGCCGCGACCGAACGTGATCGACACGCATATCAGCAATCTCCGGCGCAAGATCGACGCGGGTTCGGATTCTCCGCTGCTGCACACGGTGCGCGGCTTTGGCTACCGGCTCGGCGACAATGCCTGACTTCTGGCGGTCGATATCGGTTCGCATCGCGCTGGTCTACGCGGCCCTGGTGATCGCCGCCGTCTTTAGCCTCGAAGGATTCGTGTGGTGGCGGACCACCGGTTACCTCGACCGCGAGATCACCGCAGTCATCGTGGCCGATACGCAGGCGGTGGGAGATGCGCTTCGCGATTTTGGCCTCGAAGGCGCGCGCGAAAGAATTGACGACCGGGTGCAGCAGACCGCGGATGAACACGCCGTCTATCTCCTGTCGGACCCGGCGCGCGCGCCGATTGCAGGCAATCTCACGGATTGGCCGGCAGAAGTGGGCGAGGCCGAAGGGTGGTACGACGTACCTCTGCTGCGTGACGGCGTTCGGCATGCAACCCGCATTCTGCATGTTGTGCTGCTTCCCAGCGGATATCACCTTCTGGTCGGCCGCGATGTGCAGGACCGGGTTGTTCTCAGGGCGCAGATTGTATCCAGTCTCGTGTGGACGGCGCTGGTGGCGCTGGTGCTGGCGATCGCGGGCGGGTTGCTGGTGCGCCGTGCGGTGCTCGCGCGCGTCACGGGGCTGAACCAGACGGTGAATGCCATTGTCCATGGCGATCTGACGCGGCGTATGACAACCCATGCCAATGGCGACGAATTCGACCAGCTTGCCCAGACAATCAATGGCATGCTCGACCAGATTCAGCTGCTTGTTGAAGGCGCACGCAACACCTCCGATGCGATTGCACATGATCTGCGCACTCCATTGGCCGAGTTGCGCGCCCGGCTTGAATCGGTATTGCGCAGCCGCTCGGCCGGCCGCTCGGTCGTCGAAGAAGTCGAAAAAGCTGTTGCCGATACCGATCGCCTGATTGGCGTGTTCAATGCGCTGCTGCGGCTTGCAGACGTCAAATCCGGCGTCCGCCGCTCGGGCTTTCGCGATATCGATCCCGCAGAAATCGCGGCGGAGATATTTGAGCTGTACGAACCCGCCGCCGAAGCCAAAGGCATTGGCCTCACTCTCGCGGCGCCAACCGGGTTGTCCGTCTATGGTGATCCGCATCTGCTTTCGCAGGCCCTGGCAAACCTGATCGACAATGCGATCAAGTTCTCCGAAGCCGGCGGGCGCGTTCAGTTGTGTGTTCGCGCCACCGTCTCCGGCCAACTGGAGATGGCGGTGGCAGATAGCGGCCCAGGCATTCCCGACGACGAAAAAGCCCGCATGGTTGAAAAATTTCAGCGCGGCAAGGGGCAGGAGAGCAAACCGGGATCGGGATTGGGCTTAAGCCTGGTGGATGCCATCACACGTTTGCACGGCGGAACACTGCAACTTGCCGACAACCATCCAGGTCTGATCGCGTCAATATTGCTGCCACTGAAACAGGGCAGCGAACGCGTCGTCGCGAGACCGGTCACGGTGCTGCCCGCGCCGGCTTAACTTTGGAGCCGGACCGTCAGTGCACCGCGGGGCGCGACGGGAGAGGCACGCAATGGGTCGGTGTAAACGACCGGCTCGGTCTGAATCATGGTCCGTCCGGCCGCAATGATCGATCCGGGTACCATCACCTCGATCGTCAGTGGATTGGCAAACAGTTCCGGCCGCGTGAAGACAACGAAAAAGCGGGCGGCCGGATATTGTCGCAGGTCCACCCGGGTCTCGACATATGACATGCCCCCCGCGGCAACCATGGCTTGCGAAATCGAACTGCCGATCTGGCCATCGGTCACGTAGATGCGGTTCTTCTGCTGATCCAGAAGTATGATCATGGGCAGGAACAGGTCGGGAATATTCGATCGGTTGGCGTCCTGAATGAAATTGCTTTGGACGACCAGTTGCCGGCCGGCAGAGGAAGCCGGCAGTTCGAACGCCGCAAAATAGCTCAATCCGGTCCCCGAGAAATCATAGGCCGGCGAATTGTTGTCGATGACCACCGAGGTATCCAAACCGGAGGAGAGTTGGCCAAAGCGGATTTCAGAGAGACCATGGCAACATGCCATCGCGGCTCGATATCCGGCTGAAGCATCCGCAATGCTGAATTGGGTTTGACAGCCGGCCGCGGAGAGCAGAAGCGGGATCACGATTACGGCGCGTATGAGCAGTCTCCCCGTAGCCATCACAGCATCAATCGGCAAACGGGTCGGCGGGGGCCGCAGAATCGAAATCCACCACCACAGTCTTTACCTCGGTGTAGTGATGAATGGCTTCCATGCCGTTTTCACGGCCAAGTCCGCTCAGTTTGTAGCCGCCATAGGGCAGCATGGGGTGCGTGGTCCGGAACGTGTTGACTGTCACCAGTCCGGATTCCAGTGCTGCGGCAACCCGGTGCGCACGTGACACATCGCTGGTCCATAATCCTGCAACCAGCCCATATTCGACGTCATTGGCGAGGCCGATGGCTTCTTCCTCACTGTCGAACGGAATGACAGCAAGCACCGGCCCGAAGATTTCCTCCTGCGCCAGACGTGAACGGTTGTCGACATCGGCGAACACCGTCGGCTGAATGAAATAGCCGCGGTCGAAACCGGCCGGCCGGCCGCCACCGGTGACAAGCCGCGCGCCTGCCTCTTTGCCAAGCTCGATGTAGGATTGCGTCTTGGCGAGTTGTTCGGCCGAGGTCTGCGGTCCGATCTGGGTTTTCGGATCGAGCGGCATGCCGACGCGGATGCGCCTTGCGCGTTCGGCGATGCGGTCGAGAAATTGGCGGTAGATGCTGCGCTGAATCAAAAGCCGCGAACCGAGCGAGCAGGATTGGCCGGTCGAACGGAATGCGGATTGTGTCGCCACGATCAGCGCGCGTTCGACGTCGGCATCGTCAAAAATGATGTGTGGCGACTTGCCGCCACATTCGAAGGTGAGCCGTTTCAGGTTTCCCGATGCGTCCTGCATGATCCGGCGCGCCGTGGCATGGCTGCCGGTGAAGGAGATTTTGTTGACGCCGCTATGGGCGGCCAGCGCCGCGCCCGCGGTTTTGCCGTAGCCAGGCACAACATTGACCACGCCGGCTGGAAATCCCGCCTCTGCGATCAGCTTTGCCAGTTCCATGGCGCTGACCGGAGTTTGCTCTGCCGGTTTGAGTACGACAGCGTTGCCGGCCGCGAGCGCCGGCCCGAGCTTCCACGAATACAGCAGCATCGGCGAATTCCACGGCAAGATCGCTCCCACGACACCGACCGGCTCACGGCGGGTGTAGGCGAGTGCTGTAGGCTTGATCGGGATTTGCTCGCCGGTGATCTTATCGGCGGCTCCTGCGAAAAAAGTCAGCCACTCGACTGCGCGCTGCACTTCCGAGACGGTGTCGCGCAGTGGCTTGCCGTTGTCGCGGCTCTCTGCGTCCGCCAGTTTTGCGCTATCGCGGCGCAGGAGCGAAGCAAGCTTGAACAGCATTTCGCCACGCTGCGCGGGGGTGATTTTGGTTTTCCATGGGCCCGCCATTGCGGAGCGGGCGGCCGCCACGGCGAGGTCGATATCCTCAGCACCCGCCTCGGCGACTTCCGCCCAGACTTCCTCGCTCGATGGGTCAATCGAAGATATTGCGCGGCCCGAACGGGGGAGCACCCATTCGCCCCCGATATAGAGTTTTTCGTAGTTTCGCTCGGTCATGGGTGGACTTTACAGGACAGGCAAGGGAGAAGAAAATTCAGGTGTTTCCCAAACTGATGATTCCGTGAGTTCCGACGAACCCTGGCACGTTCCGATCATTCGCGCACTGAAGGACAACGACGTGCGCCTCGTCGTCCATGTTCCGGACAATGTCCTGCGTCCGCTGATCGAAGCAACTGCGACGGACGATTTCTTCACGAGTTTCGCCGCGACCCGGGAAGAGGAGGCGGTCGGGATCATCTGCGGCGCGGCCATGGCGGGATTGCGCGGAATCGTACTGATGCAGACCAGCGGCTTTGCCACGCTTGCAAATGTGCTCGCGTCGCTTGCGGTGGCGGCGCAAATCCCGGCGCTCCTGATGGTGTCGGAGCGTGGGACCATGGGCGATTTCCAGATTGCGCAGGCGATCACCGCACGCGCCATGCTGCCGATTTTGCAATCGCTCGGGATCGAGCACCACACGCTGACGCGGTTGGATGAGGCGCAATTCATTGCCAGCCGCGCGATTGTGCAGGCCTACAAGACGCAGGCGCCTGCCGCCCTGATCCTTTCGCCATTGCTGACCCGCAACTTGCCGGGGCGGCCGAGTGCCGGGGCCGCCTGATGCAGCGCCGGGCCTCCAATCTCAAGCTGATGAACCGTTTCGACCTGACCTGCCGCCTGGTGTCGCACCTGAAGCGGGATGAGGCGGTGATCGGCGGGATCGGCAATTCCAATTTCGATTTGTGGAATGCAGGACAGCGCGCGCAAAATTTCTACATGCTGGGTAGCATGGGACTCGCCGTGCCGATCGCGCTGGGAGTCGCCTTGGCGCAACCTGAACGGCGGGTGTTCGCGCTGGAAGGGGACGGTTCGCTGCTGATGCAGCTGGGGGTGCTCACGACGGTCGCCAATCGCGCGCCAAAGAATCTGGCGATCGTCGTGTGGGACAATGCGATGTATCAGATCACGGGATCACAGCCGACCGCATCTGCCGGACAGACCGATTTTGTCGCGATCGCCCGCGGCGCGGGACTGGAAAACAGCGCCTGGGCGGCAGACGAAAAGGAATTTGACGCCCTGGTTGAACAGGCGCTGGCTAAGGACGGGCCGTGGTTCATCGCGGCGAAGATCGACGGCTCGGCACCGAAAGGTCAAACGCCACGCGAACCGGTGATCATCAAGGACCGCTTCACCCGGGCGATGGCGGTAAAGCCACTCTCCGGCTGATTGGGATTGTTCACGCCTGCTGGAGTGTGGCTGCGCGGACTTTCTCGTCGATCGATATCCAGCGCGTGCGATGACGGTCGTCCGGATTGTCGTTCCAATTGTGGACGTAGGGGCGCACCAGACCTCCCGCAACCCAGAAATTGATCGGTATCCAGGCATTGTCTTTCAGCGCCAGCGTTTCCGCTTCCGCAAGCAGCACTCCGCGCTTTTTCAAATCCAGCTCATATACCGCTCTATCGAGAAGGGCGTCATATGCGGGATTATGGTAGCCGCCGTAATTATTGGGATTGCCCGTTTGCAGCAGCTCCAGAAAAGTTGTGGGATCATTGTAATCTGCGCCCCAGGCTGGGTTTGCCAATTCAAAATCACCGGTCTGGATGCGATCATAAAAGATTGCGGTGTCGAGCTGCAGGATCTGCACATCGACATAGATCAGCTTCCACATCTGTTGGATTGCCACCGGCACGCGACGGGCGGTGGGCGATGCTGAACGAATGATAAGGGATGTTCGAAGCAGATTGTCCGGCCCGTATCCCGCTGCACGCATCAGTGACATCGCCCGCTTAAGCCGTTCTGGGAAAGGCAGCGACTTGAAGTCCAGAAACACGCCGCCGGGATAATTCGCGGTCCCGGGTGGGATCATATTGTAGGCCGGTACCTCACCGACCTTGTCGATCCGGTTCACGATAGTGTCGCGGTCGACGGCGAGATTCAGCGCCTCGCGCACACGCGGATCGGCAAAACTTTTTAATCGGAGATTGATCGCAAGATATTCAATATTGAGAATTGGATTCAGGCGCAGGGTTTCAGGCATGTTTGCCCTAAGCCAATCGATCTGTTGAGCAGGCATGCGCGACTGAATATCAAGTTCACCTGCGCGAAACCGCTTGAGAGCAGCCACATAGTCTGTTGTCGGATAGAATATTACCCGGTCGACCTTTACATCTGCTGCGCCGTAGAACCGCGGATTCTTGACCAGCGTAATGTGGTCGTTCGACTCCCACTCGGCGAGGGTATATGGCCCATTTCCGACATAAGAACCGGGTTTTACCCAGGCATCCCCTTTTGCTTCGACGACATGCCGTGGCACTGGGTAAGTCGTGTTATGCGTGAGGAATTGCGGCAAATAGGGGACTGGGTGCTCCAATTCGATCCGAAGCGTCTTCTCATCCTGTGCTTTGATTCCCAAAGCGGTTAGCGGCATTTTCCCGGTGTTGACCGCCTGTGCATTCTTAATTGGATAAAGGAAATACGCATACACTGCTGCCGTTTTCGGATCGAGCATGCGGCGCCAGGCAAATACAAAGTCATCCGCCGTTACAGGCATCCCATCCGACCACTGATGATCTCGTAGGGTAAACAACCACGAATTGCCGTCCTCCGACTGCTCCCAGCGAACAGCCGCGCCTGCAATTGGCTTTCCATTGACATCCTCGGTCAGCAGACCGGTCATCAGATCGCCAACGATATCGAATTCGTAATTTCCTTGAACGTGATGAGGGTCAAGGCTCAGCGGTTCGGCGGCGTTGCCACGATTGAACAGAATTTCGCCCGGACGGGCCGCGAAACGCTGGCCCGGGGTGGGATTTTGCCCGCAAGCAGAAAGCAGCGCTGCCGAACCGGCGGAAATCAGGAATGAGCGGCGGCTGTGCAGGCGCATGTGGCTACACCTCGTCATGTTCGGCGACAAAATGGCCGGGGGTTACCTCCAGCAGCCTGGGCCGGTATTGCTCCGCATCCGGATCGTCGATTCGTTTCGACTTGAGAAACATCAGCGGCGAACGCGTATCGAGCGGCGAAGGCAGCTCCGGTGGGAGCGCGCGGCGCGGCTTGGCGCGTTCGGCTACCGGATCGGGAATCGGCACGGCCGACATCAATGCGCGCGTATAGGGGTGGCGCGGATCGAGGTAGATCGCATCGCTCGGCGCCATTTCGACAATCCGTCCGAGGTACAGCACCATCACCCGGTGCGACACGCGCCGGACAACGGACAGGTCATGGCTGATGAAGATCAAGGACATGCCGAACTCAGCCTGAAGTGACATCAGGAGGTCGACGATCTGGGCCTGGATGGAAACGTCGAGCGCACTGACCGCTTCATCGCAGACCACGAGTTTCGGCCGCAACACCATCGCCCGGGCAATCCCCACGCGCTGGTTTTGCCCGCCGGAGAATTCATGCGGATAGCGATTCACCCACAGCGGATCAAGGCCAACCTTTTGCATCATGTCCCGCACCAGATTTGCGGTTTCGGCGCGCGACAGATCGGGTTCAAGGGAGCGCAATGGTTCGGCGATGCTTTCGCCGATGGTCATGCGCGGATCGAGGCTCGCCAGCGGGTCCTGGAAAACGATCTGGAATTCCTTGCGCATGGCGCGGAGCTGACTTGCTTCCTGCGCGGGCAGATTGCGGCCGCACCACACCACTGTGCCGGCGGTTTCGGGCAATAACCGCATCACGGCCCGCGCAAGCGTCGATTTTCCGCAACCCGACTCGCCGACGACGCCAAGCGTTTCGCGCTGTTTGAGGGTGAAACTGACCCCATCCACGGCGCGCAAGGGTTTATATTGCGGGATCAGCGTTCCTCCGACGCGGATCGGGAACCAGACCTTCATGTTTTCGACCGACAAAAGATCGGGCGCGTCCGCCGGAGGCGCCGGTGGCGCTTTGGCGTGACCTTCAGCAGCCGGATGATCTATGCGCGGCATGGAATCCAGCAGCATTCGCGTATATGTGTGCTGCGGCCGGTAAAATATATCGTCCACCGGGCCGCTTTCGACAAACTCGCCATTGCGCATCACCTGAACGCGGTCCGCGATTGAAGCAATCACGCCCATGTCGTGGCTGATCAGCGCGATGGATGTGTTCAGCTCCTTGCGCAGATCGCGCATGATGTCGAGAATCTGCGCCTGCACGGTGACATCAAGCGCAGTGGTCGGTTCATCGGCGATCAGCAGGTCCGGCCCGCAGGCGGTCGCGATTGCAATCATCACCCGCTGCCGCATTCCACCGGACAATTCGTGCGGATATTGACGCATGCGCCGTTTGGCTTCCGGTATGCGAACGAGCTCGAGTGTTTCCAGCGCACGCCGGGCGGCGGCATCGCGGCCCATTCTGCGGTGAATCCGCAGCGTCTCGATGATCTGCTCGCCCACTCGCATATGCGGCGTCAGCGAAGTCAGGGGATCCTGAAAGATCATGGTGATCTTGGCCCCCCGGATTTTATTCAGCCGGGATTGTGGCGCGCCGATCAGCTCTTCACCGCGATAGGCAGCATTTCCCGAAACCTTGCCGTTGCCGGCAAGGAGGCCGGTTACGGCAAGGAAAAGTTGAGACTTCCCGGAACCGGACTCGCCGACAATGCCGACGCATTCGCCCGGATCGATGTCGAAGCTGACATTTTTGACGGCGTGCACTTCGCCATCATAGGTGGAGAACCGTACGTCCAGATTTCGAACCGACAGGATCGGCGCCATGTCAGCGGTCCTTGGGATCGAGGGCATCGCGCAAGCCATCGCCAATGAAGTTGAAGCAGAACAGGGTCAGAGCCATGAATAGCCCGGGAAACAGCAGCGTCCACGGCGCAGTCTCCATGGTTGCCGCACCGTCCGAAATCAGCACGCCCCACGAAGTCAGTGGTTCGCGTATGCCAAGCCCGAGAAAGGACAGAAAGCTCTCGGCCAGGATCACGCCCGGAATGGTCAATGTCACGTAGACAATCACCGGCCCCACCACATTGGGAATGATGTGCCGCCGGATGATGCCGAATGTACCGACACCCGCCGCGCGTGCGGCTTCGACGAATTCCTTCTGTTTTGCCGAAAGCGTCTGTCCACGGACAATTCGCGCCATGGTCAGCCAGGAAACCGCGCCAATCGCCAGAAACAGCAGAATGAAATTCTGATTGAAGATCACCATCAGGATGATGACAAAGAAGATGAACGGCAGCGCGTAGAGGAT
Organism: Micropepsaceae bacterium; assembly: GCA_036273455.1. GTDB lineage: Bacteria > Pseudomonadota > Alphaproteobacteria > Micropepsales > Micropepsaceae > CAIYRG01. Next base: position 38,441 of record DASUHP010000107.1, read on the forward strand.
ATCCACCGCGCGCATCATGAAAGTGTCGGTCTTGCCACCGATGAAGCCCGCCGCGGCGCCGTAAAACACCCCGATGATGAGGCTGACCAGGGTCGCGACGATACCGACCGCGAGCGAGACGCGCGCCCCATAAAGGACCCGGATGAACAGGTCGCGGCCGACAATATCGGTGCCGAACCAGTGCGCACCACCGGCGTGGCATGTGAAGGCGTCCGCCGGCCACCAGGCCGGAGCGCAGGAAATCAGGTTGTAGTCGATATCGCTGTAGCCGTAAGGCGAGAGCAGCGGCGCGAAGATCGCCATCAGCGTGATGATCGCGAGCAGGACCATACTCACAACGGCTGCCTTGTTACGGAACAATCGCCGGCGCGCGTCTGCGAACAGACTGCGCCCTTTGACGCCTTCCACCTTTTCCATCAGTCCGGCGTCGGCCCGTGTCGCCGCGGTTTGGCGGTAGAGGAAGTTCACTGGTACCTCACCCGCGGATCGAGCACGCCATAGAGCAGGTCGGCGATCAGGTTCAGGCCAATGATCAGCGCGGCATAGAAAATCGTGACGCCCATCACCAGCGTATAATCCCGGTTTAGAGCCGCCTGGACAAAATAGCGGCCGATTCCCGGAATGCCGAAAATCTGCTCCACGACCAGAGAGCCGCTGACGATGTCTGCCAGTGCCGGACCGAGATAACTCACCATCGGCAGCAACCCGGCACGGAGGGCGTGATGCACAACGATCCGCCAGCCTGGTAATCCCTTGGCGCGCGCTGTGCGGATGAAATTCGACCGCAGCACTTCAACCATGCTACCGCGCGTCAGCCGGGCAATCACGGCGATCGGAGCGAGCGAAAGGACGATCACCGGCAAAACAAGATTGGGCAGTGCACCCTTGTTCCAGCCGCCCACCGGAAGCGACAGATCAAGACCGAAGATGTGAACGCCGTAAATTCCGAAGATCAGTTGCAAGAGCGGTGCAATCACGAAGGAGGGCACCGTGATTCCGATCATGGCAAAAGTCATGACCGAATAATCGGGCGGGCGGTTCTGCCGGAGAGCCGCAATGACACCAAGCGTTGTGCCCACTGCGATGGCAAGGATCATCGCCAGCAGCCCGAGTTTGAGGCTGACCGGAAAGCCATTGGCAATCAGCTGCGTAACGGTGAAATCGCGGATCTTGTACGAAGGACCAAAATCGCCGTGCAGCAATTTTCCCAGATAGATGAAATATTGCTGATAGACCGGCTTATCGAGATCGTAGGCGGCGGCGACGTTTTTGGCGATTTCCGGGGGCAGGCGCCTTTCGCTGTCGAACGGCCCGCCGGGCGCCAGGCGCATCATGAAAAACGCCAGTGTGATGATGATGAACAGCGTTGGAATCGCGCCGAGAAATCGTCTGATCGCGTAATTCAGCATTTACTGTGTCGCGGCTCCCGGCGTCAGCCATATCGGCAGGGGATTTCTGTTGTGCTCAAGCTTCTTGAGCGTGCGGGTAATGTCAACCGCAAGGCCCGATCTTAGCAGCCGCCGCGACAGCCTTGAGTCAATTGGATGAGAGCCACGCCTTCCAACGCGCCTGCAATGCGCTGCCGTGCTGGGCCCACCAATCGGGGTCGACTTCCAGAGCTCTGGTGAAATTCGCCGGCGCAGTCGGCAGATAGGGGCGCATATCCGCCCGAGTCTCCGGATTTGACCCAACCAATGTGAGTGCCGACAGGCGAGCGGGGCCATAGGGCAAATAGCGTGCTTCGTCGGCCAGCGGTGCGGGAGCGGTGGCAAACCGGATGAAATTCAGCGCCAGTTCCTTTTTCGGATCACCTTTGGGAATCGCGAAAACATCCAGCTGATACAACTGACCATCCCAGATGGTGCGGATTGACGGTTCGGCATTCAGGTCGAATACGCGGGCATTCAGGGCAGTGGTCATCGCGAGTTTGCCCTGTTTCAGCAGCGACGGCGGATCGGCCGTGCGGCGCCACCAGACAATCGACGATTTGATGGCATCGAGCTTCCGGAATGCGCGGTCCACACCTTCCTTCGTCGACAGGAGGGAATAGACCCGCCACGGCTGTACACCATCGGCGAGCAAAGCCAGTTCGAGATTGAATTTCGGCCCTTCGCGCAATCCCCGTGGTCCGGGAAAGCGCTGCAAATCGAAAAAATCCTCGATGCGTCGCGGCTGGTTGTCGCCGAAACGCGACGCATCCACCGCAATCACCTGACTGTACACGGCGCTGCCAACCCAGCACGGTCCGAGCGCCCCGGGGACGAAATCGCGCTGCGCGGCATAGCCGTTGGCGCCGGCCGGCAGCTCCATGCCCGCGAGCGGTTCGAGCAATCCCTGCCGGCATGCCGCGGCGGCGTCTTCGAGTTCGAGATCGACAACATCCCAGTCGATCTTGCCAGAACCGACCTGCGTAGCGATTTCCTTCAGCCCACCGCCGTAACTTGCGATGTTGACATCGACATGGCTTTTATCTGCGAACGGATGAAATAGCGCGAGCGTCTGCGCGCGGCCATACACGTCTCCCCAACTGACCACCGTCAGCGAGGGCGCGGGCCGGGTGAGCCAGAACAGCCCCGTCGCGAGCACAATGGCGACAGCAAGCGTAATGGCCAACCAGGGCGGACGCTTCATTCCATTCTTAATCTGAGGCCGGCTTTTGCCCACCCAAAAAGGATTTGAGCGACAAGCCTGGCCGGGTCAACAGCTCAACCGGGTTGGCACCGTTTGCCGCGCGTTTCAGCAGCGATTTTGCAGCCGCGCCGGTATCGGCGCCGAACCGCGGCCTCTCCCAGTTGCCCTTGATGAAGAACGGCACGCCGATGCCGGAATTATGCATGCCGGGCGCAGGGCGCGGATCGAAATGCAGATCAAGTTTCTGTCCGGCAAAGTCGACATCGCCGGTGCCATGAATTTCGACCGCTGGATTCAGCAGGCGCATGTCCTGGCTGTGCAAGACGCCATCTTCCACGACGAAACTTGCCGAAAGGCTGCGGAATGGAGTCTGCGCGGATTCGCCCACTGCGGCGCCAGGAATCTCGCCAGAGAGGACGGTTTCCAGCAAATGCGCGACAGCCGCGAGATCGGCGCCGGCGAGCGTGCCATTGGCAATGCTGATCTCGCCCTTGCCGTCGAGATGCTGCACGATATCGCGCGCCGTATTGCCGTGAGAAGAAATATCGAAGTGGATGGCGCCGGTACCGGCGATTTTTTTCACGCCGGCGAGTTCAGTCAAGAACGGCTGCGCCTTGACACCGGAAATCTCCAGCGACTGGTGAAATTGTGGCTCGTTGCCCTTGGCATCCACGATCAGACTCGCTTTGCCCTCGCCCCCAAAGGCCGCCAAACGTTTCAATTCCGCTTTCAGCACGCCGTCGTTCAGGTCCGCCTTCACGACTGCCTGGTCCAGTGTCATGTGCGGAAGGACCAAACTGCCCACGGCAAGCGTGACCTGGGCATCGATGCTGCGCAGGCCCGATAACGCCAGGGGCGCGTCGGGATTGGCCGCGCGTGCCTTTTGCGCAAGGAGGGTGTCGTCGGAAGCGCCGGGCGCGAGATACGGATCCACATCGATCCGGTCGATGGTTGCGCTGCCGGTGAGCAGCAGAACCTTCGGACGGGTATCCAGAGAGAGATCGCCATTCAGATTCATAGAATCGAAAGCGAGATGGGTATGGCTTAGCGAGTAAACCCCATCGCGTGCTGCAAACGTGCCTTCCAGCGCGACCAGGCCAAAGCCATTGCCGGCCGGCAGCGGGTGTCCGAGCCATGCAGCGAAACTGCGCACGGAATGAGCGCCCATTTTCAACGCACCGGAAATATTTCCCCGGCCGACCATCCCCTCAAAATCGGCATTGATGATTTCCGAAGAAATGGACAGGCGCATGGACGTGCTGCGGCCGCCCATGAGCGCGCCGAAATTGTCCAATCGCCCAAACAGGGTCAGGCGTTCGCCGTTGTAACTCAGATTGCCGTCGAGGCTGAGCGGCAAAGCCAATGTCGGGGTCGCGACATCGGGCATATCGAGGGACAGCGAGACATCCTTGAACAGCGTCGCTGTGCCAGTGCTCGCATTCCGCCACAGGACGTCGCTGTGCCTGAGCGCGACATGGTTAAATCCGATCTCGTCCAGCGCTGCGGCATTGGCCCTGCGGCCGGCCGCAGGCTCCTCGCCAAAGCTCCAGTTCGTGCTGCCGTCATAATCCGACTCGAGATCGATTTTTGCGTCCTGCAAAGTCAGTTGCGTGACCTGGAGCTGGCCGGACAACAGTGGAATAATCCGGGCGCCGACTACGATGCTTCCGGCATTCACCATTTGCGGATCATGCGCCCCGGCCGGATTGGCGACCGACACGTCATCAAGCCTGAGGCCGATGTCGGGGTAAATGCTCAAGTGAATGGGGCCGTGAATCCTGACATCGCGGCCGAGCGCGGCACTCGCAGCGTGTTCGATGGGGCCGCGCCAGACGTTGACCGGCAGCAGAAACGGCATCGCCAGGAGCAACACTACGGCGGCTAAAATCGACAATTCAATGCGGGCACTGCGGCTCATGATGACCGTTCACGGATTTGGCAGATTGAACCGTCGATGCAGTTCACGGCAAAATTGCGTCGGTAAAGAACCGTTTTTGCGGCAATCCGCAAGGCCGATACATGTAGCAATTAATTGTTCGTAGAGCTTTGGCGAGGCGCGGCAGAAGCCGCAGCCGCCGGGGAGGGCGGCGCCGAACGTTTCGCGTAATAGTCCGAGGTATAATAGAGATATCCAAAGGCGGTTATGGTAATGGCCACGGTCAGAAAGAATTGCCAGGCGCGTCCCATATCGTAGTCTCCATGCCCACACCGGATCGCAGGGCGAAACACATGTCCTTTATTCTCCAATTTGCGCTGCACGCAAGCTGATTTGCGACGGGAGATTCGGATGCAAAAGCATGATTCATTGCTGCCAAGGCGATGGCTATTACAGGGTTCAGCCGCAATTGCACTGACCACACTCGTGCCTGCACGCGCCATGGCGGCTGCGACGGATGCGGTAATGGCCACGCTTTCGACCTATATGGCCGCAGCGGGGACCCACAAACTGCCGGATGAAGTTGTCGAAAAATCGAAACAAATGATTCTGGATACACTCGCGGCGATGATTTCCGGGTCGCAATTGCCGCCGGGCAAAGTTGCTCTGACATTTGCGCGCGCCAGTGCGGGTGAGAAGACCGCGACCGTCGTAGCCTCCAATCTGTTGTGCGGTCCGATTGAGGCGGCGCTGGCCAACGGCATGTTGGCTCATTCGGATGAAACCGACGATACGCATCCGCCATCGCAATCCCATCCCGGCTGTTCGATTGTGCCGGCCACGTTGGCGGCGGGTGAACGGTTTGGCGCCTCGGGTGAGCGGATGATCCATGCGGTCGCCCTCGGCTATGACATTGGCCCGCGGGTGACCGAAACGCTGGGCAAGCTGCAATATATGGTGGCAACCCACCGCAGCACCCATTCGATCTCCGGCACTTTCGGTTCGGCGGCGGCTGCAGGCTGCATGGCCGGGCTTTCCGCCGAACAAATGCGCTGGCTGCTGTCGTACACGGCACAATCGGCATCGGGACTTGCGTCGTGGCAGCGCGACACCCAGCATATCGAGAAAGCTTATGATTTCGGCGGCATGCCGGCGCGCAATGGCGTTACGGCCGCGCTGCTGGTGCAGGCGGGTGGCACGGGCCTCGACGACATCTTTACCGGCGCCGACAATTTCCTCGACGGCTTCAAACCGATGAATCCGCCCGAAATGCTGATCGACAAACTCGGCGACCGCTATGAGATCCTGCGCACGGATGTGAAGAAGTGGACCGTTGGCGCCCCGATCCAGGCGCCGCTGGATGCGCTGGTCAATCTGATGCAGAAGAATCGCTTCACAGCAAATGACGTGCAGAAGGTCGTGGTACGCGTCGCTGCCGATGAAGCCGGCATTGTCGACAATCGCGAAATTCCGGATATTTCGTTGCAGCACCTGATTGCCGTAATGCTCGTCGATGGCACCGTTTCGTTCAAATCGGCGCATGACATTGCACGCATGAAAGATCCGGCGGTCCTGAAGCAGCGCGCGAAAGTCGAACTCGTGCGCGATGACGAACTGGAAAAACTCATGCCCAAGCGCGTCGCGATTGTCGAAATGACGTTGAACGGCGGCAAAACACTGAATGAAAGGGTTGAGACCGTTCGCGGCACGGCGGGCAATCCGATGACCCGGGAAGAGCTGATCGGCAAAGCGCGCGATCTGATCGTCCCGGTACTGGGCGCCGGCAAATTCGACCGGCTGGTGGAGACGGTATTTGCCCTGGAAAAGCTGCACAATGTGCGGGAGCTTCGCCCGCTGATTCAGATGTGATTCCACGGACAAGCCGCCCGGTTTCCAGGGGCCCGGGGGTGATTTGGGAAGGCTTTCCTTGCCTTTGCGCGTTATGGTGAAGCTATGAACCGGCAAAATCCAGGCAGGCGGGCTGCGCCCCATTCGACCGCAAAAGCGGAGCTGGAATCCGTATTGATGGCCAATCCGGCCATCGAGTTTGTTGACGCGGCGATCGCGGATATCTCCGGTAGCCTGCGGGGAAAGCGGATCGGGGTTGCCGATGCGCCGAAACTGTTCGACCACGGCATGCAAATCCCGCTGTCGCTGCATCTGATGGATGTCCGCGGTGAAATGATGAATCCGGGTGGCCGGGGCTACAGCGACGGTGACCCTGATGGCACCGCCTGGCCGATCGCCGGTACGGTCACCGAAGTATGGGGCGCGAATCCGCCACGGGCGCAAATGCTCATGTCCCTGTGCGACACTGCCGGCACGCCTTTGTTCTATGATCCCCGTACAATCCTCGAGCGGGTGCTGCAGCGCTTTTCCGAACTCGATCTCGTGCCCGTCGCGGCGCATGAGCTCGAATTTTATCTCATAGATGCCGAACGGGATAAAAATGGCCGGCCACAGCCACCGCGGTCACCGGTCGACGGCGTACGGGAAAATACCCATTCGGTCTATGGTCTTCAGGAACTCGACCGCCACCAAAATTTCCTCAACGCCCTTTCGGAGGCCGCAGCGCTGCAGCGTGTCCCAATCACTGCCACCAGCAAGGAATATGCTCCGGGACAATTCGAAGCGAATCTCCGTCATCAGACGAATGCGCTCACGGCCTCCGACGATGCCGTGTTCCTGCGCCAGATCGTGCGCGCGGCGGCGGCGCGGGAGAATGCTCGCGCCACGTTCATGTCGAAACCTTACCCGGACCGCTCCGGCTCCGGCCAGCATGTGCATGTCAGCCTGATCGATTCACAAGGGCGGAATATTTTCGACGATGGCACGCCGGAGGGAAGCGAAGCGCTGCGTTTCGCCATCGGCGGCCTGGCGGCGCTGATGCCGGAAAGCATGGCGTTCTTTGCACCCAATTTGAACGCCTATCGCCGTTTTCAGCCGGACATGTTCGCGCCGGTCAATCGCCGGTGGGGAATCAATAACCGTTCGGCAGGGCTGCGAATCCCGGTAGGCCCGAGCGATGCCCGGCGCATTGAACACCGCTGCGCCGGCGCCGACGCCAACCCATATCTCGTCATGGCAGCCATCCTTGCCGGCATTCATCATGGGCTGGTGAAACGGATTGACCCCGGTCTGCCGGCCACGGGCAATGTTTCCCGGGACCGCGATTCCGCCCTGCCATTCTCGCTCGGCCATGCGCTGGATCTGCTGGAACACGCGCAGGTACTGCCGGATTATTTCGGCGCCGACGCCGTGACGCTTTACCGTCAGACCAAGGCCGAAGAACTTGCCAGATTCCGCCGGATCATCACCGCTGAGGAATACGACTGGTATCTCTGAAAAAAGAGAGGAGCCGCGCACGGCTCCTCTCCTGAACGTAGAAGGGTCAACCGGCGTCAGCCAGTCGGCCCACGGCCGAGCAATTCCCGGCGGTTCAGCGCCGCTGTGATGCGGTTTTCGCGCGCATTCAGCTGCGCCAATGTCATCGGGGCGCGGATCACATGATGACGAATTTCAATCCGCGCGACAGGGCGGACGATGTGGTGGGTGATGTGGTGGACGACCGCTACACGGGGATGGCGGATTCCGCCGCCGAGCGCTGCGCCACCGCCGGAAGGAAGCGCACCTGCACCCGCCAGGGGGGCGCCGCCGGAATTTGCGGTGTTCGCGGCGGCGGAGGACGTCGCTCCGGCCGGGCTATTGGGTCCGATGTTGTTCTGGGCCAACTGGGTGCCCGTCATGTTGCCGGTCACGCTGCTGCCAATACCATTTGAGCCCAGCGTGCTGGAGCCGATGTTGGAATGAGCCCCGATCCCGCTCCCGCCGATATTGTTGTTGGCGAGGGTGTTCGAGCCCGGCAGACTATTGTTCAGTGTACTGTTCATTCCGCCGGTTGTTCCAGCCGGTCCGGTTGTGCCGGTGCTGCCCAACCTGGTTCCTGGTGTTGTGGTGCCGGCCGGTCCCGTCATTGCGGCTCCGCCCCCTCCAATGCTGCCGGATGGACCCGCTGTGCCTGTTTGTGCGACGGCCGAGGCGGCAAAGGCGATGGCGCCGCATGCGACTGCGGCCACCAGTGTTTTCTTTAGCATCGCCATGACTACACTCCTTTTTGCGTGTATTTTTTGGCATTGTGCCCAAGCACGCCGTTGCCTGCGCTCCGGCGCTAGTGTCCCCTGACAACGGTTGGCCGCGAAGTTCTTTTCCGCCCGGCCGAACACAACTCTTCCATGCAGCCGCACCGCGCGCAGATCGCAACCGGACTTGATCAGGCCTGCATGCTGCCGCTTCGCAATCTGTGCGCGTGTGCTAAACTAACCTCAGGTCAGCACCAGCTTACGAGAGGCTTACGGGGAGAACCCAATGCGGGTGTCGTTTCCGGTGATTCTTGCAGTCTTGTTGGCGGCACCGGGCGTCTGGGCGCATCATTCGCTTGCTCCTTACGCTATGGCCGAAGTGAAAACAGTTGAGGGAACCGTAAAAAATTTCGATTGGAGCAATCCACACGTCCGCTTGAACGTGCTGGTCCCCAACGGCACGGGCGGCGCCACCGTATGGGAATTTGAAGGCAGCAGCGTCGGGCGGCTGTCGAGCACCGGCTTCAGGAAGGATTCACTGGCGCCGGGAGATACCATCACCGTCGCATATAATCCGCGGCGGGATCATACGCTCGGCGGATTTTTCGTCGCCATCAAACTGCCGGACGGTACAACTCTGGCAACAGACCGATTCCGCGCACCCGTGGTCAACTGAAGCCGGCGATCAGCCGAGCATTTTGCTGACCATTTCATACAGATTGTTCGACAATCCCGATTGCGCTGCGATGGCTTCCAACTCCGCGCGGATCAGGCGCTGACGCTCTGCGTCGTAGCGGCGCCAGGTTTCAAACGCGGCCGCCATGCGTGCCGCCGTTTGTGGATTGATGGAATCCAGGGCCTGCACCACTTCGCGAAGCAAGCGGTAGCCGGCGCCGGAACGGTCATGGAATCGCAGCGGATTACCCACTGCAAAGGCGCCGATCAGTGCCCGCACGCGGTTGGGATTTTTCAGCGTGAATACCGGATGCGCCATCAGCGAGCGCACACGTTCGATAGTGTCCGGCAGCGGCGACATCGCCTGCAAACCCATCCATTTGTCGAGCACCAGAGGCTCGGAGCGGAACCGGTCATGAAATGCGGCGAATGCCTGGTCTTTTTGCGGGCTCGTGGTCCGCGCGAGGCTGGCAAGCCCAGCCGTCATTTCCGTCATGTTGGTGGCGCTGACGTAATGATCATGCGCCAGTCGCGCCGATGCGTCGTCATTTGCGGCGGTCAGGAAGCGCAACACAGCGTTGCGTAGTGATCTGCGTCCGGCAGAAGCTGCGTCCGTGCTGAATGACCCGGTCGATTGCAGGTCGCGGTACAGCCGGTCGAGTTCGGCGCGATGCGCATCTGCCGTGGCCCGGATCAGTGCCTCGCGCGCGCTGTGAATCGCCTCCGGATCGATCGGCGACAGTTTCAGGGCAAGCTCGCTCTCGCTTGGCGGCATCAGCATCAACGCGGTGAAGGCATGGTCTTCGTGGGCGCGTTTCAGCACATTGCCGATGGCATGGAGATAGACGGGATCTGCGCTTGCGCTGCCACCGGATTGGATCTTCTGGATCATTGCCAGCAAAAGCTCGGTGGCAAGCTGTTGTCCGGCTTCCCAGCGATTGAAGGAATCCGTGTCGTGGCCCATCAGGAAGGCTCGCGTGGCAAGATCGGCCGAAGTGCGAATGTTCACCGGCGCCGAGAAATTGCGCCCGATCGAAAGGATTGGCGGTTCGCTCACGTTGGTGAACACGAATGAGTGCTCCGGGGCGGTGAGTTCGACAACACGTTCGGTCGGACCGATCTGGTTTTCTCCTTCGAGGGTCAGGGGAAGTGGCGTGCCGGATTTGCTGCCAATCAGTCCGAGCGACAGCGGAATTTGCATCGGCAGCTTTTCCGCCTGGCCTGGCGTGGCCACCAGGCGCTGAGTGACCTGAAGCGAATATTTCCCGCTGGCACGATCATATTTGCCTTCCGCCCGGATCTCCGGCGTTCCCGCCTGCGAGTACCACAGGCGAAACTGCGCCAGATTGCGCCCCGAGACCTCTTCAAAGCAGCGGACGAAATCCTCGACTGTCGCCGCCTCACCGTCGTGGCGAGTGAAATACAAATCCATGCCTTTGCGGAACACGGCGGGTGTCACGAGCGTGCGCAGCATGCCGATGACTTCCGCGCCCTTTTCGTAAACCGTCGCGGTATAGAAATTATCGATGGTGATGTAGGACTGTGGCTGCACCGGATGCGCCAGAGGGCCGGAATCCTCCTGAAACTGCCGCAGCCGAAGGTCCTTGATGTCGTGGATGCGCCGCACGGCATGCGAGCGCATATCGCCGGCAAATCCACTTTCCCGAAATACCGTGAGGCCTTCCTTCAGCGAGAGCTGAAACCAGTCGCGGCAAGTGATCCGGTCACCGGTCCAGTTATGGAAATATTCGTGGCCCACCACCGATTCGATGCGCGCGTAATCATCGTCGGTCGCCGTGTCGGGACTGGCAAGCAGAACCTTGTCGTTGAAAATATTAAGGCCCTTGTTTTCCATGGCGCCGAAATTGAACGCCGAAACGGCCACGATCATGAAAATGTCGAGGTCATATTCGCGGCCATAGGTTTCCTCGTCCCAGCGCATCGCGCGCTTGAGCGATCCCATCGCGTATTGGGCGCGGTTTTCGTTGCCGTGTTCGACATAGACTTTGAGATCGATGTTGCGGCCCGTCAGGGT
>DASUHP010000108.1:0-38069 GCA_036273455.1 Micropepsaceae bacterium
GCGCCGCAGCCGACAAAGATCGCGTCATAGCCTTCGTTGAGGATGGCCTTCAGCGAGGTGACGCGTTCGCCGAGGCGCAATTCCGGCTGCAGATCGAGGATGTAATTCACCTCTTCATCGAGCACGGTTTCGGGCAGGCGGAATTTCGGGATTTGCGTGCGCATCATCCCACCGGCGGACGGATCCTGATCGTAGAGCACGCAGGTGTAACCGAGCGGCAGCAGATCGCGCGCGACGGTGAGCGATGCGGGCCCGGCGCCAAGCAGTGCAACGCGTCTGCCGTTCTTCTGCTTCGCGGCCACAGGCAGTCGATCTCGGATGTCGCTTTTGTTGTCGGCGGCGACGCGCTTCAATCGGCAGATCGCCACCGGCTGCGCGGTCTTTGTGCCTTCCTCCACTCGCCCTCGACGGCAGGCCGGTTCACAGGGCCGGTCGCAAGTGCGCCCGAGAATCCCGGGAAACACATTGGAGTGCCAGTTGATCATATAGGCGTCGGTGTAACGTCCCGCCGCAATCAGGCGGATATATTCCGGCACCGGCGTATGCGCCGGGCAGGCCCACTGACAGTCCACCACTTTGTGGAAATAATTGGGGTCGGAAATATTGGTGGCGGGAAGTCCCGGCGGGGCCGGCCGGGCGGCGGGTTCAAGTACGCCGGTGTTCTGTGCAGTTGCCGTGTTACCGTCCATATCCGTGACCGTTTGTTCCCCCGCCGCACGCGTTCACGCGCGCATTAGCTTTGTCGTCGTACAATGCGGAAATGTTGAGAATGACCTGTCCGAAAGCGCGGTCTTCTTGCCCACTGCCGATACAAGAACTGTCCGCCCAAGCTTTCGATTCCCGTGAGCCTTGTTTACACCATCGGATCACGGTTACGGAAAATTTCTAGCAACCGGCAGTAGTAGATTTTCGCAATAAAAACAAGGGGCGGCGGGATTTCACCGCCACCCCAAAGCTGTGGATTGACGAAGCTTTAATGATTAGCCCTGCAGGCGCGCCCAATCGCGCAGGTCGCGGCGGGTGATATTCAGGGCGAGCAGGTCGCCGCCGAATTTCCGCAGGCCTGCTTTCGGCAGGTTGACTCTCATGCCTTGCGGCGTACGCACTCTGACCGTGCCGTTGATCCGGTCCACACTGACAACGCGGCCGATGCGATGGCCATTCATTGCGATCACCTCACGGCCACTCAGCATCATGGGCGACATCCGGTTCAGTGTGGCGGCGTTACGGCCGAGCCATGGCTGTGTCAGCCGGCTGCTCCAAGCGGCATGGGCCGGGGCCGTCAACGCGGTCGCGGCCGCGATCACGAATGCAGAGAGGAATTTCGCGGTAGTTTTCATGACTCCCACTCCTCAGACTTCCAATAGAAAAACGCCGAAGCCGGGGGTGAAACCGGAAACTGCGCCGCAATCTATCGGAACCTTGATGCGGCAGTTCACACATCCGGGTAGTCATGCCACGACCCGTCGGCATCGATCACCCGTGCGGCTGTGCCGGTGAGCTCGACTTCCTCCGCCGCGAGCTGCGCCTTGGCGAAGCCACCGGGGATGTCCAACACATAATGAGGGACGGCAAGGCCGGACACGGCGCGGCGGAGTGCGCTCATGAGTGCGCGGCCCTCGGCGATGCTGGTGCGGAAATGCGCGGTACCCTGCGCCAGGTCCATGTGATGCAGGTAATAGGGTTTGATCCGCGCTGCAACCAAAGCGCGCATCAGCGCCGCAAGCGTGGCGACGTCGTCATTGACGCCGTTCAACAGCACGCTTTGGCTGAGTACAGGTATTCCGCCATCGATGAATTTTGCGGTGGCGGCAATCGCATCCCGCGAAAGTTCGCGCGCATGGTTGACGTGCAGCACCAGATAGGCGGTTTTGCCGCCGCCGATCGCGCGCACCACAGCTGCGGTGATGCGCCCGGGATCAACGACCGGCACGCGGCTGTGCCAGCGGACCACGTCGACGTGCGCGATCGCGGCGAGGCGCTGTGTGATGTGTTCAATCCGTCGCGGTGACAGCATCAGCGGATCGCCACCGGTGAGGATGACTTCCCAGATTTCGGTATGTTGCGCGATGTAGGACAGCGCCGTATCGAGTTCATCCGCGGTCAGCATCTGTCCGGCGCCGGGCCCGACCATCTCGCGCCGGAAGCAGAAGCGGCAATAGATCGGGCAGATCAGCGTCGGCTTCAGCAACACGCGATCGCGATAGCGGTGCACGATGCCCTTCACCGGGCTGTGTCGTTCGTCTCCGATTGGATCGCTGCGTTCGTCAGGTTGCTGATCGAGTTCGGCTTCGGAGGGCAGGAACTGGCGCGCAATCGGATCATTGGGATCTGACAGGTCGATCAGCTCTGCCATTGCCGGGGTGACTGCTACGGCATAGCGCGCGGCGACTTTCTCGATTGACTCGAGCCGGTCGGGTGCAATGAAACCTGCTTCTGACAATTCGCGGGCGGAGGTGAAAACGGCGTTTCGATCAGACACTGCGGTCACTCCACCGGAGGGGTCCACATCACATGGCGGACGTCACCGCAGCCGGTGGCGAGCATCACCAGCCGGTCGAAGCCCAGCGCCACGCCGGATGCTTCCGGCATGTTGTGGAGCGCGGCGAGAAAATCCTCATCAATGGGATAGGATTCGCCATATCGCGTCTGCTTGACGCGCATTTCGTCGTCGAACCGGCGGCGCTGTTCCGCCGCATCGGTCAACTCGCCAAAGCCGTTGGCGAGCTCGACGCCGCAGACATAGAGCTCGAAGCGTTGGGAAAACAGCGGATCGTCGGCTGCAGGCCTCGCGAGCGCGGCTTCGCATGACGGATAGCGGTCAAGGATGGCGGGCCGGCCGATCCCGAGGCGCGGTTCGATGCGCTCTGTCAGTACACGGCTGAAGATATCGGACCAGCTGTCGTCCGCCGCCGTGTTGATGCCGGCAGCACTTGCTGCTCTGGCAAAAGCACCGCGGCCGGGATCTCCATCGGCCAAAACTGACACAAGGTCGATTCCGGCGTAGCAAGCAAAAGCTTCGGCGACACTGATGCGTTCGGGCTCAGCCGCCGCATCGGCTTCGCGGCCGCGGTGGCGGAATTGGCGTTCGCCGCTTGCCTGTACCGCAAGTTTCAGGATGGCCGCGCAGTCTCCGATCACGGCATCGTAGCTCTCATTCGCGCGGTACCATTCCAGCATGGTGAATTCCGGCACATTGATCGAACCCTGTTCGCGATTCCGGTAGACCTGCGAAAAAGTGAAGATGCGCTGTTCGCCGGCGGCAAGCAGCTTCTTACAGGCAAACTCCGGGGAAGTATGAAGAAACAGACGGCGTTGGCTGCCATCCGGCGCGATGCGATCGGTGGCGAAAGCGTGCAAATGCGCTTCGTTGCCGGGAGAAATTTGCAGCGCCGCGCATTCCACCTCGGTGAAGCCGGATTCCTCAAAATGGTCCCGAATCGCCCTCCGGATGCGCGCCCGTGTTTCCAGCAGAGGCCGCCGCCCGGCATGCAGGTTTCGGTCCCACCAGGGGGATCGGGATATCATCGGACCCGCGCCTTGGACGAAGCAAAGCCAACTGCTATGACGCGCGCGGCCCGCGCGCTTTGCGCGCTTAGTTTTGGATTCCGCCAGTGCGGCAAAGCCGCGCTGGTCGGGGCGCCGGCCGGCGGCCCATAACAAAGAAGGACGATATTCGTGGTTTCAGTGATCGCCAGCAGCATTCGCAAGGGCAATGTCGTTGAGAAGGACGGCAAGCTTTACGTCGTGATCCGGGCCGAAAATATCCATCCGGGTAAGGGCACGCCGGTCACCCATCTGGAAATGCGCCGCATCTCCGATGGGGTCAAGACCAGCGAACGCTACAAGACGACCGATGCCGTGGAAAAGGCCTTCATCGACGAAGGCAGTTACAACTACCTTTACCAGGATGGCGATTCCTACGTGTTCATGGACCCCAATTCCTACGAACAGATACATGTGTCGAAGGATATTCTCGGCGCCGCCGCCGCTTACCTGACCGAGAATATGGAAGTCAGCATGAGCCAGTATAACGGCGTGCCGATTTCGATCGAACTGCCGGCGCGGGTGACGCTAGAGGTGGTCGAGACCGAACCGGTCGTGAAGGGCCAGACGGCGTCGTCGTCATTCAAGCCCGCGGTGCTGTCGAATGGTGTGCGCACCATGGTGCCGCCGCATATCTCGGCGGGCACGCGCGTGGTGGTGCAGACGGAAGACGGCGCCTATCTCGAGCGCGCCAAAGATTAGACGAATGCCGCGATGAATTACCGGCACGCCTATCACGCCGGCAATTTCGCCGATGTCGTCAAACATGCGGCGCTTGTCTCTGTCCTTTTGCACCTGAAGAAAAAGGACAAGCCATTTGCCGTCATCGATACTCATGCCGGGCGCGGCATCTATGACACGGCGAGCACCGAAGCGCAGAAGACCGGCGAAGCCGCGGACGGAATTGGCCGGTTGCTGGCGCAAACATCCGTTCCCGGCGTGCTGAAGCCGTATGTCGATGTCGTCCGGTCATTCGGTGAAGGGCGCTATCCCGGTTCGCCGCTGATCGCCGCGCGCCTGCTGCGCAGCAGCGATCGTCTGGTGGCGGTGGAATTTCACCCGGACGAATGCGACATGCTCAAAAAACAGCTCGCAGGTGTACGTCAGGCGCGCGTGCTGCATACCGATGGCTATCGCGAACTGCCGCGGCTGCTACCGCCGCCGGAACACCGCGCAGTTGTCCTGATCGATCCGCCCTATGAGCGTGAAGACGAGTTCGCCGTCGCCGCGCAGGCCGTGATCGCGGCGCACCGGCGCTTCGCGACCGGGATTTACCTGCTGTGGTATCCGGCCAAACTGTTGCCGCTGGTGTCGGCGACGTGCGGGGAGTTGCTCAATGCGGGGATACGATCGGCGCTGCGCATGGAGATCGACGTCGGGGCAAAGCCAGTGCCGCCCGGGCAGGGAAGGGGGCCGGCGATGACGGCAACCGGATTGCTGGTCGTCAATCCGCCCTATGGATTCAGCGAAGAGATGCATGAGATTCTGCCGTTCCTCAGCTCGCTTCTCGGGCAGGGCCCCGGCGCATCGCACCTGATTACGCCTGTCGCAGAAGGCAAATAAAAAGCCCTGCCCGGTTGCGCGGGCAGGGCATTTTGACTGCGACCCGAATTAGCTGTTCGCGGCGCGATGGGCGGCGCGTTGCTTTTCGCGGAACTGCGTGCCGCCATCATTGATGATTTTGCCGTGACCGCCGGCATCGAGCGACACGAAATCGCCTCCCGGCAACCCGCTCTTCATCGGATGAATGGTCATTTTGATCTTGTCGCCGGGCAGCAGGGTCTTGGGAGTCCAGCCCAGATTCACCAGGATGGTGAGCGAGCCCATCTCCACATTCCATTCCTGCTGTTTCCCGCTCTTGTCCATCACCTCGAGGCGAATCCAGCTGTGCGGATTGGTCCACATGAACTGTTTCACCGTACCTTCGACCGGGATGTTCTTGTCGACGGCAAACATTGCGTAGCTGTGATGGGCGAAAGCGGGTGCCGCAACGACTGCCGCAATTGCGCAAACCGCAGCGGGAACGAGGAATTTGCTGAGCATCAAGGCACCTCCTGATTAGAAGTCGCGTTTGGTGGCATGGGGAATGGGAACTGCGCCCGGAACCGGGATCAAGCCGTCGCCGGCTTCGGCGCAAATATCCTCTTCCCAATGATCGTTGCGGTATTCGTAGCCCTGCTCGAATTTGATCAGGCCTTCCCAGGCCGAAGTGAAGGTTCCGGGATCCTCGGCATGGACCAGAACCTCAAACCGCTTTCCGCCATTGGTCAGCTTGAAACGCTCGATAACATGCAGTTGCTTCGTATGCGGCGTGCGGAAGCGATCGATCGGACCCTTGTCGTCCAGTCCGACGGTATCGACCACAAGGGTGTCGCCGTTCTCGTAATGCCCGACCGATTCTCCGTACCAGGAATAGGGCGGGTTCTTGCTGTGGGGCACATTCAGGTAAACGCGCTGAATTTGCGCGTCGCGCTTCCACATCAGAAACACTTCCCTGGGCGTCTGCACGATTTCCATCGGTTCGCCGGGGAACAGCAGGATTCCGGGTACCCCGCCGGGGTAGCAGCGCGATGCCGCATTGAAAGGAATGACGCCGGAGATGACCTTCTGGTTGGCCGCATCCATCACTTTTTTGGCCCAGGGCTGGAGCAGCGGATTGTCCGTGACCGCCACAGGGTCGGTGATTTTGGGCCGGTATTTATCGGTTCCGGTGACCGGCCCCGGCAGCTTGCCGCCGGGGACGGGGAGATAATTGGGCCCGCCGGCCAGCACCCACATCTTCCGGCCCTGCATGAAATCGGGCACAGCGTCACTCTTCGCAGTAGCGGCGGTATCGGCCGCGTGTACCGAAACGTCCGGTGCGCCGGCGAAACCCAGCGCCACCGCAAGACCGGCGGCGGCCCGCGTGAGTGCTGAATTGATGGTCATTCGTGGTTTCCTATTCCCAATATACTCTGGTCAGCAGTCGCACTCACGCTATTGCGGGTGCACGCCTTTGACCGAAGAAATATCGCGGTGCTTTTCGCCGCAATTCCAGTCCATGATCCGGATATCCGGCCGCGCCTGATAGACGAAGCGTGCCTGCCAATCTTTGGTGAACACTTCCGGGTCGTGAATGGTCACGACATCTTCGAGCGTTTTGCCGTCCGGCAGTTTGCGAATGCGTTCCACCGTGCGCAATTGGTCGCTGTGCGGAGCACCAGAATTGTCGAGGAAAGTCGTATCGTTGTAGCCCGCGGTTTCGACCACCAGCGTGTCGCCTTCCCAGTGCCCTGCGGAATGTCCGGCGTAAAACGGCAGGACCGCAAGCTCCTTTTCCGGCGGCAGTGGTTTTTGCATATCGATGCGCCGGATCATGTGGTTGATCTCGAACAGCTGGTAGACTTCACCGCGCTCCGGGGCCTGTACGATCTCGAAGGGGTAGGGGTCTTCGAGCGCGCGCGGCACGCCATCGGGAAGGCAATAACTGCGCGACTTGTCGTCCTCGTCGATCTTGCTACCGGCGAAGGCCGCCATGTTCTTTTTGTATTGGGCCAGCGCCTCCGGCTTATACGGCGGCATGGCGCCGCCGACCGGCTGGATTTGCGGACTGTATGTGGTCGCCCAATAGACGCCACTGATGTCGGGTGCGGATGCGGCGGCATGCGCCGGGTTCTGCGTTGCCGCCAATGGCCAAAGGGCAACAGCCGCCATGGCAGGCATGATGAAGAGTATGCGAGAATTTCTCATGTTCAATCTGGACATTGAATAGTGGGAAGCGATTTCAGCTGCTGGCGGTGGCGCGATGGGCGGCGCGCTCCTTTTGCCGGTTCTGCGAACCACCGTCATTCTTGTAGTTTCCGTGGCCACCGGAATCGAGCGACACGAAATCACCTCCCGGCAAACCACTCTTCATCGGATGAAGGGTCATTTTGATCTTGTCGCCGGGCAGCAGGGTTTTCGGAGTCCAGCCCAGATTCACCAGGATGGTGAGCGAGCCCATCTCGACATTCCATTCCTGCTGTTTGCCTTGCGGATCCATCACCTCGAGGCGAATCCAGCTATGCGGATTGGTCCACATGAACTGCTTCACGGTGCCTTCGACGGCGATGTTCTTGTCGGTCGCGAACATTGCGTAGCTGTGATGGGCGGAAGCCGGCGCCACGATGGCCGCCGCGATTGCGAAGGCCGCACCGGGAACTAAATATTTGCTGAGCGTCACTGCCACCTCCCTAACCGGTCAAGATTTTGCGCCGGACATTTGTGAAACTGCTACAGAAGGCGTGAGTGGCTGACAAGCTGGAAGCTGTAACACGGTACAATCCTGACACAGTTCGGTCAGAAATCACTTTGCCCGGCTGCGGCATGGGAGTTAGAAAAACCGCCTTCCCGGCGACGGCGGGACTGCGGAAAGGTGGCAGAGCGGTTGAATGCACCGCACTCGAAATGCGGCGTACGGGCAACCGTACCGGGGGTTCGAATCCCCCCCTTTCCGCCATCTTCGCGCAGGCGCTTCGGCGGCAGGCCAGTCAGGTCGACGCGCGAAGGCGGACCGTGATGCGGCATCTTTGCTTGCTCCAGCTTTCCTACGGCGCGCTCACGGCGCTTCGCAGGACTGTCGCGCTGGCGCCATGATTTATCACAAGCCCATGGTGCCGCTCTGAATTCTCGTACGTTGTCGTGATGTCACATTGCAGGGCCGAACCTGGCCCGCCCACCTCAAGGAAGGACTTTATGGCTGCCAAAGCAGGCGAAATCGCGCGCGAGACCACCACATACTTATGCGATAGCTGCAGTTACGCACTGCCGGTGCGTGATGGTACACCAATCCCGGACTGCCCGGCCTGTGGCAGCGGAAGTTTTCAAACCGGTGCCCGCACGTTGCGCAATCAACCGCCTGTCGCTGCGGCGCTGCCTGGATTTGCCAGTTTTCCGTAAACGGACGAGTGGCCGGATTCACGCCGGCTTTTCCGGTCTGACGTCCTCCGGCTGAACTCCTCGTCTCTGGAAAGAACAGCACCGCATTCGTTCAGACCGGTTGTCAGTCTGAGCGAATGCGGCTGCCGGGCAGCCAAGCCGGGGAATGAACATTCTACCGTTTTGAGGCAGCAGGAGACCGCGCTACCTGCATCTATAAGAACGTTTGGTACATTTACCTCGCCTGACCAAGCGCGTCAGCTGACGTTCATCCGGAACACAACACTGCCAGCAGCGCCGCTCAGGGCTAGGTTCGCCAAACGATCCAGGCCACGAAACCAGCCACGGCACCGATAAAGGCTGGAAAGAGCCAAACCCGTTTCTTCGGCCGCCTTAACCTCGCCTGATACGCCCACGCCCAAACGAGGCCAAGCAATGCGCCGCCGATCGCAAAGGCGAGGAAGGTCAGAACCGGGTTCATTTGCCCTCGGTATAGCGCTTGCGCCCTGAGGCAAAGTCGCGCCGCTTTGAATCCGATTCGGCAATTTTCTCGCGGGCCTGGCGGTCAAGCCGGCGGCCGGCCTTTGTCTTGTCGAGGACCTGCCTCTGGGTTTCGTCTTTTAGATCATCGGCCATCATAGCCTCGCCGTTTGCCCGGCACAGTAACGCATCATGGCCCGACGGGAGGCAGGCTGGACCAACTATGTTGGCCGACGCAATCCGAACAGACCAGAAGCCGCGCCTACGCGCTGAACGACACCCGCGCGATGGACCGCCGCAGGGCCGCGTAAGCCAATTGTCAGCGCCATGGGCGAGGGAACAGGCAAGATCACGAAGTGATCAGTGCACAGATTGTTGCAGGTGGTTCGCCGAAGCCGAACCAGCGCACTCGAACCGAAGCGCGGCCGATGCTTGCGGCGCGATTTCGCCCCCGTGTGGAGGCCCGGATGTCAGGGAAGTTCGGCGAGGTTCCGCCGGCTTCTGAGCAATCGCTCGCGCTCCTCGGCGAGGATCGACCATTGGCGGCGAGTTCCAGCAACTCCCTTTTGCGGTTCAGGTCGGTAGCCTTGGCGGCGAGCGTCCTGCATGTCTCGGCGTGTGCCAGATATTCTCGCAGCCGTTCCATGCCTTACGTGCTTCTATCGGGGGGAATTCCGGCTCGCTTGTTTTGCCGTTCTATTTCTTCCGCGAGTTCCATCCATGCTGTCGCCATGGCCAGGTACTCGGCCTTTGCCTGTTCACTCGCCGCCCGGTCTGCGCGTTCTATGCAATCCCGGGCGTTTTTGACGCACTCTTCGGAATCCATAGGTTGCCCCACGGCTGCTCGAACAGTGCCCTATATAAATGTCCGAGAACTGGATTCGAGGGGGTGCGACTTTTTTTAAGCGTGCCGTAATCTGTCGAGGGAACTCTGTGCGGGTCGGTGGTCAGGCGACCTGCCCGGGAGCCAGCAGGCCAGGCACCGCTGACTCCCAATCCGGCGCCGTGTCCGGTTCCGGATCGGATGAGTTTGGCGCGTAATGGGGATTGAGGCGCGCAAGCGTTTCGTTGACGTAAAGCGCCGGATGCAATGTCAAACCGGTGCGCAGGGCTTCGCGCGGCAATATGTCGGAGTGGTACTGGCAGATGCCGCAGATTGTCGGATTTGCCTGGAGAAATGCTTCCAGTTCCTGTTCGTATTCGACGAGCCTGGCGAAATCCTGCTCAGGGCCAAATTCCCAGCTCATATCGCCCGATGCCCAAAGCCCGGCAAATCCGCTGCTAAGCGCCGCATCATGCGCGGCCTTGAGGGACGAAAGCATGTGGCGGGGATCGAATTTGCCGTCCACCAGGTGGTCCCGGCTGGATGAGAGTACGACGCGGCCATCGGCCATGTCCTGTTCAACATCTCTTCCGATCGCGGCGAGGTGAGTACGAATTCCGGCCACCATTGGCGGGCTGTTCAGATACAGGCAGCGATAGCCCGCATTGAGTTTGGCGGCGATCGTCGCCGCCAATCCCTTGAGTTGATCGGAGGGGGCTCCGGCATAAATCAGGCACTGGTGGCGGGGTTCAGCTTTCCGCTCGATCGGGTTTTGCGGCCCTTCGAGACTGGCGCGAATGGCCTTTTCAAGGTCGCCATGCAGAAACGGCTTTTGGATCACCTGACGACTTTGCAGATGGGCGGGCAGTCCCGTCCGCCCATAGCCGCTGCCAATGACGAATGGGATCCCTTTTGCCGCCAGACGGTCGGCCACGGTCACCGCACTCTTGCCGGCGAGATTGATGTCCAGCAGCGCAAAATCGAAGCCAGTGCTGTCAACCAGCCGTAGTGCTTCAGAGATGCTCGCGGCCGAACCGGCCAATACACAGCCCATGTCCTCGATCATGTCTTCGAGCATCATCGCGATGGGCGCTTCATCCTCGACGACTAAGACACGCAATCCCTGCAGCGAAGTCATTTTATAAATCCGTCGCGAGTGGAAATGCCAATCGGCACTGCAATCCAGCGGGCAAATACTGCAACTCGGCTTCGCCGGCCAAATCTTTTCTGATGCTGTGCTCGATCAGCCGGCTGCCGAAGCCACGGCGGGTGGGTGGAGTTGCGGCGGGGCCGCCTTTCTCAGCCCAATGCAGCGACAGCCACGGTTGATGGTCTTTCGTTGCAATCGTCCACTCTATGCTGACGTGCCCGACCGGTGTGGAGAGCGCACCATATTTGGCGGCGTTCGTCGCCAGTTCATGAGTCACCATGCAAAATGCCAGTGCAGCACGAGCTGGCAAAATGAGATCAGGCCCCTGAATATTTATCGGGGGGTTCGTATCGCCCATGAATGGCGCAAGCGATTGGCGCAAAAGCTCGCGCAAGTCGACGCCTGTCCATTGCCTCTGGGTCAGAAGATCATGTGCCCGGCTTAGCGCCATCAGACGTGCATCAAACCGCTCGAAGAATGCGCCGGGCGTTGACCTCTGGGTTTGCATCGCAATCGATTGCACGGTTGCCAGCATGTTTTTGACCCGATGGTTCAGCTCGTGGATCAGGATTTTCTGGGACTCGTTTGCCTGCATCAGTTCGCTGATGTCCCGGCTCGCTCCGGTTATGGCTACCGGTTTGCGGTTTTCGCCTTCGCCCTCAAATTCGACGAACCCCCAGGCGCTCAGCCACTTCCAGGTGCCATCGAGCTGCTTCACCCGGTATTCGACATCGTAGATTCCGTCCCCATTCGGATCGCACGCCTTCGCGACCCGCGACCACATCAATTCCATGTCCGCAGGATGAAATTTTGCCTTCACGCCATTCGCGTCATGCAGGAAACGGGCTTCGGTCAAACCGTAAAGCCGCTGGGCGTTGGCGTCGTAGACACAGATATTATCGGCCATGGTGTAGCGCCACGTCCCCATTTTCGAGGCGACCATGGCGAGATCGAAATTCTTCTGCTGACGGGTCAGCGACTCACGGTGTTCGTATTCCCGCGTGACGTCGTGGAAGCAATTGATTGCACCGGCGACTCGGCCATAGGCATCATAGAGGGGCTGGACGGTGAGGGCGGCGACCCATCTTTTGCCATCCGGGTTTTCAATCCGCACCTCGATCCCCCGGCATGATGCGCCGCGGCGGATGGCATCTGCCATGGGCGTCGACTCCGGTGGAATGCGTACTCCAGTCAGTGTTTCGACCCTGAACCAGCCGCAAAAGCGGCGGGCCGGTTCGAAACATTCTCCCTTTTGGCCCCAGAGTTCCTCGGCCCGGCGATTGACCCTGATGATGCGCCCGTCCAGGTCGCAGACACAGACGCCTACGGGGAATGCATCGAGTACCGCCTGGTCCAGCAACAAAAGCTGTTCCATCACATCGGGCCGGGCAATCTCGGCCGTTGCCGTGTGCAACATTTAGGGTAGTCCTCCCGACCGACAAACGCGAGAAACGGCTCACAGTTCCATCGGCTTGCGCAGGGTCCATGGAGTTTGTGGGGATCGAGCTGGTCATTGGACTTTCCCGGCTGGCCGGGTTAAGCGAGCGGCCAGTTCGGGAATGTTTGCCACGGAGTTACCATTGCATCACCGCGTCCATGTCATCGCACCAGCTTTGGCGCTCGCTGCCGGCCTGGCGGCATCCGCGCCAGCTTCGGCCCATCATTCCTACGCCATGTTCTCGGTCGACAAGAGAATTGCCGTCGAAGGGACCGTGAAGCAGTTCATGTGGACCAATCCGCACAGCTGGATTCGCCTCGAGGTGATGGACCAGAACGGCAAGCAGCAGGATTGGAATGTGGAGATGGGTTCGCTCACCATCCTGGTCAATCTCGGCTGGACTCCCAAGACCCTGCAGCCGGGGGACAAGATTAAATTGACGGTGCATCCGATGAAGAGCGGGCTGCCGGGAGGCGATTTCGTGTCGCTCGACGCCGGAGGCCACGGCGCAGTGAAAAATGACGGCGGCGCCCAGGAAAGACTGAAGCAGCGCGCGGCGCGTAACCCGAACAGCTGAATCCGGCACCAAGTCTGAACCGCCAGGGAAAATACCGCCGATGACGATCAATCCAGCATTCGTTCGCACGGCATCCTGTTTGGCCGTCGCGCTGGTCTTTGCCGGCGGACCATCGGTTGGCGGGCGCGCTGCCGATTTGGCAACCGCCGTCGCCAATAACAGCGGGACCCCCGACTTCATGCAGGGCCGGAAAATGTGGGTGCTCTCGGGCGGTTTTCAGAAACTGCCGGGCGACACGGGATATGGACCCATCGAGGGCACCAACAAATACCGGCCCAAAATCACTGATCCCGTCGCGGTGACGGACAACCCGTTGCTCCAGCCCTGGGCCAAAAAAGTCATGGATGACGCCAATCAGAAGGTCATCTCCGGCATCATTCCATTCAATGCGGCGTCACGTTGTTATCCCGGCGGCGTGCCGGGCATCCTGCTGTTCCCCGGCGAACCGATGCAAATCGTCCAGACGCCGAAGGAAGTGTTCCTGATGTGGAAGCGCGATGCGCAAGTCCGGCGCATTTACCTGGACGTCCCGCACAGCAAGAATCCGCAATATTCCTGGTACGGAGAATCGGTGGGGCATTACGAAAACGGCGATACCCTCGTGGTCGATACAGTTGCGCTGGACGACAAGGGCCCGCTCGATCGTTTCCGGACGCCGCATACGAAGCAGCTGCATGTCATCGAACGCTTCAGGCTGACCAATGGCGGAAAACGGTTTGAGGTTCGGGTTCACGTCGAAGACCCCGGCACTTTCACCGCGCCCATGAATGAGCTGGTCAAATTCGAGCAGGGGTACGAATACCGCAACGACCACTGGGAAGAGGACATTTGCGCCGAAGCCGGCGATGGGCTGATTCCGGTGCCGGGTGCGGTGCCCATTCCGCACACCACCAGGCGCGACTTCTGACGGCTCAGGACACCGCGATTTTTTGAATCGTAACAATCCGTGCCGCTACGACACCCAGCAGCCGTTGCCACATCGGCCATGCGCGCGGCGGTTGTGGGACGAATGAGCACACCTGCTGCGCGACCCGCTGTAAACCGCGGGCCATTTCGCTAAGCCGTTTTGGCCAATGGAATCTGCCTGCCGTCACAAGCATGGCGGCTCCCCGGCGGCAGGGGAGGACGCATGAGCCATGCGGCCAAAAAGGGGGACTGGTATGAATTCGACGGCATCGCGTTTCGCGACCCTGATGGGGTCTGCATCATTACTGACACTGACGGCGGCAATCCCTGCAAACGCGCAACCGGCGGCACAGGCCGCAGCGGAGGCGGTACCCGAGCAGGTGCTGGTC
Organism: Micropepsaceae bacterium; assembly: GCA_036273455.1. Classification (GTDB taxonomy): domain Bacteria; phylum Pseudomonadota; class Alphaproteobacteria; order Micropepsales; family Micropepsaceae; genus CAIYRG01. The sequence goes on from DASUHP010000108.1 coordinate 14,206, forward strand.
ACGGGTTCGCTGATTCACGGAACGGCGGCTGTCGGTCTGCCGGTGACCAATCTCGGCACTCAGGATCTCACGACGACCGGTAATCTCACGCTCGGGGATCTGTTCCGGACGATCCCGCAGGCCCAGGTGTCTCCGGGGCCGACGGCGGTCATCGGCGGTGGCCACCAGGAACGCGAAACGGACGTCAACATTCGCGGCCTCGACAGCACTGGGCCGAGATCGCTGATGATGATCGACGGTGTGCGCTATCCGCACCAGGCGGATGGGCTGTGCTCCACCGATCCTTCGATCATTCCCGCACTTGCTCTCGATCGTGTTGACGTGCTTGCCGACGGTGCATCGGCAACTTACGGCTCCGATGCTGTCGCCGGCGTCATCAATGTCGTGCTGAAGCGCGGCTTCGACGGCGCCACGACGCTGCTGCATTTTCAGGCGCCGGACCGCGGGGGCGCGCAATATCAGGCGTCGCAATTGTGGGGCCGCACCTGGCAAGGCGGCGATGTCACCGTCACCTACGAATTCCTGAATGAGGCGCCGGTCAAGCATCCGCACTCAAACTTCACGATGAACTTCACCCCGTGGGGCCTCGACAACGAAATTCCCATCGGTGCCTCGCTGCCGGGTGTCGTTTCGACGGGCAAGCCGTCGGTCACCAACGGCAATGGAGTCGCCAATGTCGGCACGGTTTGCCCGAATTGCTTTTCGATTCCGGCGGGCAGCGGCGCGAATTTCAATCCGATCAATAACGGAATCGGCCCAACCGCTCCCGGCAGCGCCGGGACGTTGACCTGGAGCCAGTTGCTCTCGCAAGCCGGCGACAACAATCAGATCGATCCGCCGCAGCAGGGCTGGGAAGTCGCCGGGCAGCAGAAAAATTCCTTTGTTGCAACATTGGATCAGCGACTGTTCCCGGGCGTCTCATTCTTCTTCACCGGGTTTTATACCAATCGCCGGGTCACCGAGCTCACTCCGCTTTTTTACAGCGATGGCGGCACGCAGGACATTCAGACTTTCGCCGTGCCGACCAGCAATCCCTATTATCCGGTTGGCGCGCCTGCCGGCCTGCAGGTTTCCTATGATCTTGGTAAAGAATATCCGCCGATCGTTTCGTCATTTGAAATCTCGGCACGTTATCAGTTCGGTCTGAATCTCGACCTGCCGTTCGGCTGGACCGGTCAGATCTATGATTCGCGCAGCTACGAGCGCGACAAGTTCGTCGGCTATGGCGCGAACGACAAAGCGGTCAGCATTGCATTGGGCAACACGGTCAGCGGGGTCACCAAGCCCGCCAGCGTGCCCTATCTCAATCTGTTTTGCGACCCGAGGGCGTTCCAGTGCAATTCGCAAATCACCATCGCCTATATCGGCGGTGAGCGCTCGAATGAAGCGATTGACCAGATCGATGAAAAGGGCGCGCATTTCGATGGCCCCCTGTTCGATCTTCCCGCCGGCCAGTTGAAAGCAGCGGTTGGTGGTACTTACGATTCGAACAATGTGCTCGCCTACCGGTACAATAATTTCCAGGTGACGCCGACAAGCGTGCCGCCAGGCTTTGCTCCCTATGGGCCGGTGCCGGCCGATCTGAACAGCATCACAGCGGCCGTCGATCCGGAGCCTTACCAGGTTTGGGCAGCGTTCGCGCAGCTCGATATCCCGGTCTTCGGCGACAATTTCAATTTCCCGCTGGTGCGCAAGCTCGACATCGAAGCGTCATGGCGCCACGACCAGTATTCGAGTCCCAATGGCGTGCTCAACGGCGGGACAAGCAATCCGAAGATCGCGTTCAACTGGCTTCTTGATGAGCTGACCGGCGCGACGATTCACGGGTCGTGGGGAACGTCTTTCCGGCTTGCGAATATCAGCGAATATTCGTTGGTGGACAAAGATACCGCGACCGCCTTCGGTTTTAACGGCTCAAACGGCATCTCCGTGACCTGTGCCAATGGTCAGGCGACGCCGGGGAGCCTCGATCAGGCGCTGCTGGCCGCCGGATTTGCCTGCGGGTCGAGGCCGGCCGGCTTCAGTTGGGGCGGTGGTCCGCAGCCGGTATTGCGCAGTTTCCCCAATGCCGCGACCGGTCAGACGCAAACCCGCGAAGGCGGCACCAGTCTGATGCCTGAAACGTCGCAAAACTACAGCGCCGGTTTTGAGCTTGCGCCGCAGTTCGACTTCCTGAAGGGGCTCGACCTCCAGGCCACTTATTACAGCATCAGAATCAGCAATGTGCTGACCGGCGGCGGGTCGGCCAACGCGTCGACTCTGTCCGACCCGACCCTGCGGTTCAAATATATTGTCCCGAGTGATCTCGGTTGCCCCGTCTCCGCCAACGCCAACCCGGCGAGTTGCGCACCATTCGAAGCCATGGTCGTCGCGGCTTTAAGCGATGTGGCGAGTCCTGCGCCGGTCAGTGCCGCGAGCCAGGTGTTCTGGCTGGCCGACGGCGGGACCTTCAACAGCGGATTCCAGCATGCGACCGGCGTCGACTGGAACGCCAGCTATGATATCGACCTTGGCGATTACGGGGTGTGGAATACCGGCATCACCGGCACCTACTACCTGCACAATTTCATCCAATCGGTCGCCGGCGGAGCGATTGTCGATGCCGTGCATCAGAATGTCTCACCGGCCGGAGGCATTCTGCAGAATGGCGTCACCACCACCCCGCAGATGGTGTATCGCGCGCGGCTCGGCTGGAGCGATGGCACATTCAATGTCACCGGCTTCATGAATTATCGGTCGCATTATTTCGATTCGAGTGGCGTTCCGCCGAATGTGAACTTCCAGTGCACGTCGTCGGGCGGCAATGCCGGTGGCGGGACGTTCCCCTGCGCAATCGGCAATTTCAGCAATGTCGAGCCGAGCTTCATCACGTTTGATCTGTCCTTCGGCTACAACACTGGCGACCGGCCGGCGAACACCTACCTCAAGAATCTGACGATCCAGCTCACGATCCAGAACCTGCTGGATCGGCTTTCGCCATTTGACTACAACCCGACCGCTCCGCCGGGACGTCAGGCTGCGGCCTATGATCTGTCGGTGCCCAACACCGGACGGACCATTGGACTGACGCTGGTCAAGAACTGGTAGCGACGTGATCCCAGATTGAGAGAAGCCCGATCAGCTGATCGCTGGCGGGCTTTTTGTCGGCAGCTTCAGCGGTGCCGTGGAGGAAATTTTTTATCCCGGCGGCATGAAATCATCGCCAGCACGAAACAGAGAAAAACTCCCGCGCGTTGAAGAAAGCGAAAGTTCCAATTGGGTGATAACCGTGCTTCCCGTGTTTCGCTTCGCCATCGGTGCAACAGTCGTCCTGGGTTTGGCCGTGACCGCGCCCTATTGGGCCACGACACAAGCGGCAAACACGCACAGCTCGCCAGCCGCTACGCACCCGACAGCGTCAGCCACGCAGGCAATTGCGCCCGCCAGCCAGGCAGTAGCGATAACTACGCAGGTGAAATCGGCGGCCACGGACGACACTGACCAGCTGGTGGGCGCCGTCGACCCCAAGCAATGGATGGACATTCAAAACCAGCTGTCGAGAGTCTCATCTGTTGTCGGACGATTCAAGTCCGATGCCAAAATGACTGCGCTGATGCGTCAAGCCCGCGGAAGTTTCATCGTCCCCGCTTTCGGCCATGGGAGTTCGCCGGCAATGGGGCCGTGGGGGTCTGCTGTGCTGATGGCGAATAATAATGGCCACTGGTCCGACGCGGCATTTTTCACGCTTGGCGGCGGTTCTCTTGGGCCTCATGTGATCGCCAATGGCGGGTCGTTGATCCTTCTGATCATGAACGACCGCGCAATGGGCAAGTTCGAAAGCGGCTCGAATTGGTCCCTGAGTTCGGCTCCGGGAACGAACATCGTCAATTATTCTGCGGCGACACCGCAGGATCTGTCGGGGCAGGGCGCCGACATCATCGCCTGGTCGGCGTCGGGCGGACCAAATTCCGATACCGCGGTCAGTGTGACGGACATTTCCGCGAATTCCGCGTGGAATGGCACCGTGTATGGCACGCCGGATTTGCGCAACATTCTCGCAAATCGTGTGCCCTACATAAATCAGGACGTCGTTAATCTGAGAAGTGCAATGCCTTCAACGACGGCAGTGGCGAATTCCAATCCCGCGACAAAAAACCAGCCATCGCAGCACGGCTGAGGCGGTTCTATAAGCCGAGTTCGGACAGCCCAGGGTGTTCGGACGGACGGGGCCCCGGTGCGGTCCAGTGGAAGAGCCGCTCAGCCGGCGTGATCGGTACATCGTTGATGCTGGCTTCGCGCCGCTGCATCAGGCCGGTCTCATCAAATTCCCATTGCTCGTTGCCATAAGAACGGAACCAGTTGTTTGAACCGTCGTGCCATTCATATTGAAAGCGCACCGCAATCCGGTTCTCGTGAAACGCCCACAGCTCCTTGATCAGCCGGTAATCCAGTTCGCGCGCCCATTTGCGCCGCAGGAATTCGACAACCGCGGCTCGGCCATGGATGAATTCAGCACGATTGCGCCAGCGGCTATCTTCGGAATAGGCGAGTGCTACGCGCTCCGGATCGCGGCTGTTCCAGGCATCTTCGGCCATCCGGATTTTTTGTTTGGCGGTATCGAGGGTGAATGGCGGAAGAGGCGGGCGCATGTTCATGACGGACATCGATCAAGCGAGGATGCATCTATCCGATCCGCCGGCCATTCTGCAACGGCGGGATTCACCTCATGGCCAAGCGACCGGCGCCGGTAGCATAAACTTGGCGCCTTCGACGCGCAGTTCAGATTCCGGCACGGTTATCGCGTGATCGCCGGCAGTTAGAGCTTTCCCTCGAATCCGCCGAACGTGCCTTCGCCATACACGGCCCTTCCGCCAACCAAAGTCAGTAGCGAGTGCAGCTCGCCAACGTTTTCTGTCGGTATGGTCATGTAGTCGTCGGACAGAACCGCGAGATCGGCGTATTTGCCGGGTTCAAGCGAACCGCGCTTGTCTTCGTCGAAGGTAAACCAGGCGGCATTGATCGTGTACATCCGCAGCGCTTCTTCGCGCGATGGAGTTTCTTCCGGTCCGCGCATCGGCGTTCCATCGATCATTTTTCCGTCCAGCAGCCAGCGCAATGAGACAAACGGATTGAACGGCGAAACCTGGTCGGAATCGGTACCGGCGGCGACATGCAGCCCCATTTTCAATGCCGTCTGGATTGGCGGCGTGCGTTTCGACGCTTCGGGCCCGAGCACCTTCATCACGATCGGGCCGGCGTAAAGCAGCCGATCCTGAACGGTCCATCCCATGTTCAGCGCCTTCATCCGGCTGAGTGTCCGCTCTGAAGCGTTTTCGATATGAGCAATCTGCCAGCGCAGCGGTGCAATGGGAATCTCCCTGTTCACCGCCTCAAAGCAATCGAGGATCATGGACGCAGCCTTGTCGCTCGCCGCGTGCTGCTGCACGTTCAGCCCGTGCTCGGCGGCCCATTGAGCGACGGCGCAGAAATCCATGCGATCCTTGTCGGTGGGATTGAACGGGACGGCAACTGTCGATCCGTCATACATGCCCTGCGTGAGGGCCTCGCCGATGCCACGAAACCGGAGCGTGTCGTCGCCGAAATTCATCGGCGTGAACGCAGTCATGGCCTTGACGCTGTCGAGCTCATTCGGCAGGCCTTCGGTGCCGATGTGAAAACTGACGCGCAGCGTCATCTGGTGCTTCTGCCAGAGCGTCTGCACGGCGCGGTAATGCTCGGGCAGCATGCCGCCACCGGGGAAATCATTGATTGCCGTCAGGCCAAGCCGGTTCATGTCGCGAAAATACATTTTGGTGCCGGCAAGCTGCTGGTCGAAGTCCGGTTGCGGAATTTTCGCCGTGAAGAAATTGAAGGTGCGGTTTACGCCGGTGAAGACGCCGGTCAGATTGCCGGTTGCGTCTTTTTCCGCTTTGCCGCCCGGAATATCGCTGCCCGGCGTCAGCTTCATCAGCTCGAGTCCGGCCGGGGTGATCCAGGCCGTGTTGTAGAGACGCTGGACATAGATGGGACGGCCGGGCGCCGCCGCGACCAGTTCTGCAATGGTCGGGCCGCGCTTTTCCTGGAATTGAAGCTCGGTCCATCCCCCTCCGACCTTGATCCAGGCATCCGGCGGCAGGTTCTGCGCCGCGTCGTGGATCAGGCCGAGAGCCTTTGCAAGCGTGGGAATGCCCGCCCAACTGAGTTCGACCGAATGGGTGAGACCGGCACGAAGCGCGTGAATATGGGAATCCATCAGACCAGGAATGACGGTGCGCCCGCCCAGATCGACAATGCGCGTCTGGGCGTTGGCGTCGCGGCGGATCTCCGCATCAGTTCCGGCTGCCAATATCCTGCCATTCTTGATCGCAATCGCCTGCGCAATCGACGATCGGCCATCCAGCGTGACGATTTTCCCGTTGATCAGGATTGTGTCGGCAGCCGCCGGCTGCGCATTACCCGTTGCCGGAAATGCACACGAAGCCAATAGCGCAATCAGCGCCAGTGTTCTGGTCATCGCCTCACCGCGATCAAAGCATCGTTCAAGCAGGTTACGGAATTCCGCTCGCCTTTCCAATCATGCTTCAATCACGGCAGTGCGGGTGTCGTCAGTGTGACTTCATCCCCGACGCTGATCTGACCTGTTTGAAGAACTTTGGCCCGAATGCCTGCCCGATGTTCGAAGGCTTTCCTGAATCCCGGCTTTTTGGCCAGCCTTTCCGGACGCCGGCAGGGCGCCGCTTCTTCGATGCCACGCAACCTCACCGTTCCGATGGTTAATTCCCGGCCGACGAAGTCGAGCAACGAAATTTTGCCGGCAATGACGATATTTCGTCTGATCTCGGCGGGCGTGAATGGCACTTCGAGAGTGGAATTTGATTCCTGGATGTCGTCCAGGCTGATCAGTGTGACGTCGCGCAACTCGTGACGCTGCCCGGAAGACAGGTCCTTGCGGAGGGCGTATCGGTCCCCCGCCAGACCATGCGTCGTCACCATGGCGGTTTTCAGCGACTGCATGGGAGCGGCTGCAGTGGGGGCGATGAAGATCTGGTGAATGAGTGGCATGCCAACTCCGTTTACGGTTCGCGGCCGAAATAGAGCCGCTCCACCTCAGGTGCCGTCAAGCCATCAATGCCTCCGATTTCGAGAACCACTGAAACGCGAGCGAGTATAACGGGACCGCTTTGACTGGCCGCCGTGGATTCATAACAGCTTTCGGAAGAAGTAGCGGGTGTGGCCCTTCGGAAAATCATCCAGCGCGCCGAAAATCTCATAACCCAATTTTTCGTAAAACCCGCGCGCCTGGAAACTGTAGATATCCAGCCAAATCCCGGCACAGGATCGTTTCAACGCCACGTCTTCTGCATGCCGCATCAGCTTCGAGCCAATTCCGTGCCGGCGCATGGCTTCCGGTACGAACAACAGTTCGACGAACAACCAGTCATAAGCCGAGTAAGCCCACAGGCCGCCAATGCCGGTATGGTTGTTGGGATCGCGCAGGAAAACGGCGAAGGGCAGCAGTGTCGGGGGGCCGACCCTGGAGTCGTTGTAGTTCAATAGGGGGGTGAAAATGGCCTGCCGCTGCCCTGGGTCCGGCTTCTCGTCAACGATGATTTCAGGAACGGTCATTCGGCTCATTCCGGCGCAATCATTCTCGCGGCACGTCCGTCACCCGTGATCAGATTGACTGCTCCCAGCGATAAGCGGTGGCGATGATCTCTTCGAGGCTGTCGTGCCGCGGCACCCATTGGAACAGCTGTTTCAGCCGTAACGCGTCGGCCACGACTTCCGACGGATCACCCGGGCGGCGGGGCGCCTCACGCGACGGAACGGGACGGCCGCTCACCCGGGCGGCGGTGTCGAGGACTTCGCGGACCGAGAATCCACGTCCATAGCCACAATTCAAAACGGCCGGTTTGCCGCCTCCGCGAAGGTAATCCAGAGCGCAAAGATGGGCGGATGCCAGATCGACGACATGAATATAGTCGCGCACGCCAGTGCCGTCCCTGGTGGGATAATCAGTACCGAATATGTCGACGTGGGTAATCTTGCCGAGCGCGGCAAGGCAGGCGCGGCGCACCAGATGGGAAGCGTCCGTCGTACATTCTCCGGTTCGGCCCTGCGGATCGGCACCCGCGACATTGAAATAGCGGAGCGCAACATAACGCAGGCCATGCGCCCGTGCCGCATCCTGGAGCATCCACTCAATCACCAATTTCGACCGGCCATAGGGACTGAGCGGATTCACCGGAGTGTCCTCGTTGACCGGATTGCTTGCCGGTGTTCCGTACACGGCACACGTCGACGAGAAAATGAAATCGCGCACGCCCCCGGCGAGACAGGTTTCGATCAGATTGCGCGAGGCACAAATATTATTTTCGTAATAGGCGAGGGGATTTTCAACCGATTCACCGACGAGGAGCGATCCGGCAAAGTGAATCACCGCCTCAATCGAGTGGCGGGTGATAACTCCGCGCACAAGGCTGGCATCGCCGATATTGCCTTCAATGAACTGGGCATCTGGAGCCACCAGCCGGCGCAACCCGGTCGAAAGATCATCGATGACGACAACTTCCGCGCCGCGCTCGAGAAGCGCGTAGGCCATATGGCTGCCGATATATCCGGCGCCGCCGGTGACGAGAATTGCCATGCGAATTCAGCGCGCTAACCGGAAAGCCTGGTCAAATACAATCTCCCTGCGCTTTGCCTGCAGGATGCATTTACACTGCCTTTGACATGACGCAAGGGCTAAATTGCCGGCAGTCAGGGCAGGGGAGGGCCGTCACGCGCGCGTTGCATTTGCGAGTTGGCGTTACATCGCTGGCGATCGTGTTGACGGCTTCATCAGCACTATCGGCTGATGCGCCCCAAACAGCGTCTGCCCAGACTCGCCAGTTCCATGTCTCGGTTCAGGAACTGATGGATTCCATCATTGATCCGTCGTCGGATGTTTTATGGCGTGCGGTCGGCACGGTGGTCGACAATGGCGGATTTCACGACGCACTGCCAAAGACGGCGGAAGAATGGCACGAGGTGCGCCGGGCGGCGATCCGGCTGGTGGAAGGGGCCAATCTGCTGATGCTGCCCGGGCGCGCCGCGGCACCGCCAGGTACGAAATCGGAAGTCCCGGGAGTCGAACTGGAGCCGGCGCAGATCGCCACGCTGATCGGGCAGAACCGCTCAAGCTTCAACGGTTTTGCCCTGGCGCTTCAGGGCGTCGCGCGGGATGCGATTCGCGCGGTAGATGCACGAAATGCTGACCGGCTGATGGAGGCCGGCGGCCGGATGGAGGAAGTCTGCGAAGGCTGCCATCAAAACTTCTGGTACCCAAACGCAAATTCCCCTCAACCGGCTGGACGTCCGCAGCGCCGGTGATGATAATGCGCGAGAGGTCGCATCCGGGGCCGGGAGGGGTCGATGCGGATCGTGTTTGTGGCAGGAACGGCTGCTTCAGTCATCGTTTTGTCGCTTCTGGGCTATACGCACTTGTCCGGTGCGGTTGCGCAGGGTTCCAATTCGAGCAGCCCGCCTGCGGCTACGGCGCGGCAAACCGTGCTGCGCACGGTTTGGGGCGAGCCGGACCTTGAGGGTATCTGGACCGATCCCGCAGACACGCCGCTCCAACGCCCGGCGAAATATGCCAATCAGGAGTTCTTCACGCCCGAACAGCGGGCCGAACTCGATCGCGAGCGGGCGGCGCTGCTCGGGCGCGACCGGCGGGTTGAGCGCGGGACTGAGCTCGACGTTGCCGGCGCCTACAGCGCGGTATTCATGTCGCTCAAGCGGACCGGCACCCGTACGTCGCTGATTGTCGATCCAAAGGATGGCCGCCTTCCACCGCTGACTGAGCAAGCCAGGACCCGGGCGACAGCCGAACGCGAATTTCGCCTGGCATTGCTGCAATCGACGCAGACGTGCAAAAGCCAATCCGTCGCGTGTGCCGGCGGCAAATATGATCCAATGCCGTCGTCGCGACGCAAGGATCCTCCGCCGCGCTACAACACCGCGCGTATGAACCGGCATGACGGTCCGGAAGACGCTGCGTTGGCCGACCGCTGTCTCACGGCGGGATTGCCCGAATTCGGCACGGCCTATGGCGGCAGTTTCCGGCGCATCGTCCAAACCCCCAATGGTATCTCAATGTATTACGATGTTGGTCAGGGCCAGGGATGGCAGCGCAACATCGTCATGAACGACAGTCCGCATCTGCCGTCCAACATCCGTCAATGGTATGGCGATTCACGCGGACATTGGGACGGCAACACGCTGGTTGTCGATGTCACCAATTTCAGTCCGAAGACGGATTATCTCGGCTCGCGCGAGAACCTGCATCTGGTTGAGCGGTGGACGCGCACCGGACCCGACACGCTGGAATATCAGGTGACCGTCGATGATCCCGGCGTGTGGACCCACCCGTGGACCGTCAACCAGGAATTCACCAGACAAAGCGACGAACAGAACCGAATCTATTACGAGCCGCGCTGCGTCGAAGGCAATTATGCGCTTCCCGGGCTGATGCACGCCGCCCGGACCGAAGAGGCCCTGTATGCGGCAGGCAAAGGGCCCGATCCGGCAACCAAGGATAATGCGACCGATTTCGTCGGCGTCGAGCAGGACCCATTCCAGTAGCGAAAGTAGCAGGAGACGATATGTCCGTCCGGTTGTTGCGTTCGATGATTGTCGTTTCGGTGGCATGTATCGCCGGCGGTTCGGCTGCCCAGGATTCGAATTCCGTTCGCACCGCCTGGGGCGAGCCCGATCTTCAGGGCATCTGGACGGACGAGACCGACACGCCGCTGCAACGCCCGGCAAAATTCGCCAGTCAGGAATTCTTCACGCCGGAGCAGCGCGTCGAACTGGACAAGGAACGTGCGGCTGCACTTGGGCGCGATAAACGCGGACCACGCGGCAGCGAACTCGATGTGCTTGGGGCCTATAATGCGGAATTTTCTTCAATCAAACATACCGGCGTCCGGACCTCGCTGATTGTCGATCCGAAGGATGGCCGGTTGCCGCCGGCCACGCCGGAGGTCCAGAAGGCTCTCGCCTCCGATCGCGAATTTCGCCTCGCGCTGATGCAGGCGACGGTGACCTGCAAGCAGCAGCTTCCCGGCTGCCGCGGCGGCAAATACGATCCCAAACCAACGGCGCGCCGCAACGAATTGCCGCCTCGCTACAACACGGCGCGGATGAACCGTCATGACAATCCGGAAGACGGCGCGCTGGCCGACCGCTGCCTGACCGGTGGGCTGCCGGAATTCGGCAGCCTGAATGGCGGCAGCTTCCGCCGCATCGTTCAAACGCCGGGCGGTATTACGATGTATTACGATGTCGGGCAGGGGCAGGGCTGGCAGCGCAATATCGTGATGAATGGCAGCCCCCATCTGCCTTCCTCCATCCGGCAATGGTTCGGCGACTCGCGCGGACACTGGGAAGGCAACACGCTGGTCATCGACGTCACCAATTTCAGTCCGGAGACGGATTATCGCGGCTCGCGCGAGAATCTGCACCTGATCGAACGCTGGACGCGTACCGGTCCGAAAACCCTGTCCTATGAAGTGACAGTGGCGGACCCGACGGTGTGGACCCGGCCATGGACGGCGCGGCAGGAATTCACCCTGCAAAGCAACGAAGAGAACCGCATTTATTATGAGCCACGCTGCTGGGAAGGCGATTACGGCTTTCCCACAATCATGAAGAATGCGCGGCAGGAAGATGAAGCATTCGCCAAACGCAAGGGTCCCGATCCGCTGACCGAAGACCAGGCATCGGGCTTTGGCGGCGACGACCCATTGCAAAACGGTGGCGAGTGAACAAGGCGGCGTAGCGGGTTTGATACCGGGAGGGGCGTGAATGCGTGCTGGGTATGTTGCGGGTGTGGTGGTGGTGGCGATTGCGGCGGGCGCTGCCGGAGCTGCCGTTCGTCCGTATTTGGGAACGGGTCCTGACGTATCGGCTGCGTCGGCCCAACCGGTCCGCACGATGCCGGCGCGGATTGTCGGCAAACCGAATTTCAGCGGTATCTGGCAGGCCAACAACGAAGCCAACTGGGACCTCAGGCCTCATGCCGCGCTTCCTGCAGCTGTCACCCAGCAGGGCGTTTATCCCTATGATTATGCCCGTGTGCCGGCGGCTCCGGTGCTCGCGCTTGGCGCCGCAGGCGCAGTGCCGGGATCGCTCGGCGTCGTTCAGGGCGATGGACAAATCCCCTACCGGCCGGAGGCACTGGCCCAGAAGAACGAAAACGCGGACCACTGGATCGACCGCGATCCCGAGGTCAAGTGCTATCTGCCCGGCATTCCACGCGCCATGTACATGCCTTACCCATTCGAAATCACGCAGAGCACCAACAAGATCCACATCGCTTACGAATTTTCCAATTCCGCGCGCACCATTCACCTCGACAAAGTTGCAGCTCCGCCGGACGATACCTGGATGGGACATTCGGTCGGGCACTGGGATGGCGACACGCTGGTCGTCGACGTCAGCGATTTCAACGACCGCTCGTGGTTCGACCGCGCCGGCGATTATCACAGTGACGCGCTACACGTAACCGAGCGCTTCAGGATGATGTCGCCGGACATCATCTGGTACGAAGCAACCATCACCGATCCGAAAGTCTACAGCCGGCCGTGGACGATCGCGATGCCGCTCTATCGCCGCGCCGAACCGAACATGCAGTTGCTGGAATTCCGCTGCAACGAATTCGTCGAAGAATTCATGTACGGAAACTTGCGCAAACAGCAACTGGTGAAGCATTGGGAAGGTGACACGATGTCGGTCGACATCACGCGAAAAATTCCGGCCGGCGATGCCTTCTACCAATGGTACAGCCGCTAGGAAAAATTCAGGAGGCCACTATGCAGAAGACACTGATCATGGCTTGCGTCGCCGGGCTGTCGCTTTCCGCACTCGCGGGCGCGGCTTACGCCCATCACGCTTTCGCTGCCGAGTTCGATGCGAACAAGCCGGTGAATTTCAAGGGCAAGATCACCAAAATGGAATGGATCAACCCGCACACCTGGTTGCATGTCGATGTGAAGGGCGCGGACGGCAAGGTGGTGAACTGGGCGATCGAGGCCGGCACGCCGAATGTGCTTTTCCGCCGCGGGTTCACGAAACAGTCGCTGCTGCCGGGCACGGAAATTGCGGTCGACGGATATCAGTCGAAAGATGGCTCGCACCGCGCCAACGGCCGCGACCTGACTTTTGCCGACGGCCGCAAGCTCTTCCTCGGTTCTTCCGGCACTGGTGCGCCCTATGAGCTCACGCGCACGGGAAAGTAGCCTGAGGTTTGCGGATGTCGTTTTTGGCGTTTTTCTCCTGGCTGGGTGATACGGACTGGAGCTCAGGGCTTCACGGATCGCAATATGCCTATTCCATCATAGAATCGCTGCATGTGTGGACGCTGGCGCTGTTCTTCGGGACAGTGGCGATGTTCGATCTGCGTTTGCTGGGATTGAGCATGCGGAACGTGCCGGTATCGGAAGTCGTCGACCGGCTATTGCCATGGACCATTGCTGCTTTTGCCATCATGGTCGTGACCGGATCGTTGCTGTTCTTTGCCATTCCGCTGAGGTCATTCCAGAACATTTTCTTCCGCACGAAAATGCTTCTGCTGATCGCGGCTGCGCTCAACATCTGGCTGTTTCACGCGCGGATCTATCCCGGCATCGCGACGTGGGATTCGGCGGCAAGACCGCCGCGGCGGGTTCGCCTTGCCGGCGGCATTTCTCTGGCGCTCTGGACCTGCATTATCATCTGCGGCCGGATGATCGCCTATAACTGGTTCGATTGTGACCGCCAGCCACAGGCGGACATCATCAATTTTTTGACGAGTTGTGCGGGCGCGGCGTCGGACCTCGCGAGTTTGGGCGGGAACTGATGGATCTGCTCGCATTTTTCAACTGGTGTTATGCGACACCGCTCGCCGCAACCATTCGGGAGTCGAGCTGGATGTTTCCAGTGATCGAGGCGGTACATTTGCTCGGATTCGGACTCACGCTGGGCGCGGTCCTGATGACCGAGCTGCGGCTGCTGGGTTTTGGGATCGACCGCCAGCCGCTCCATAAACTCGCCGCCAACGCGCAGCCCTGGCTGCTTGGCGGGATTACCGTGATGTTCGCTTCCGGCATCCCGCTGTTCATTTCGGAATCAATGAAGGCTTATTACAGCTTTGCGTTCTGGGTGAAGATGGCATCGCTGGTAATGGTGCTGATTTACACATTCACTCTCCGCCGCCGCATTACCCGCACGGATTCAATTCTTGACCGGCCACGGCTCTCGCGCGCCATGGCGCTGATGTCGCTGACGCTGTGGTTTGGCGTTGCATGGGGCGGCCGCTGGATCGGTTTTTCGTAATTCCGGCAATGCCTCAATGCTTTGCTGGACCTCGGGAAAATGCGGGCAGGATGAATTCGTCGCGCGCAAGGACTGGTCCGCAGCCAATTCTAATCAAATGTTAACTAACCGCGGGTTAGGAAGCGACGGCTGTTAGCGGTGAGTCGCTTATGCAATCCGGACGGGCTTCAGACGCAGAAATGCTGCGCGAACAGGTCGACCGCGAGCTGGTCCGGCTCGTTTTCAGCCATTGGATCTACTGCGTCGACTCAATACCATTTGCGCTGATGGTCGCCCTGTTTATGTCGGGGCGGTTTTCGGACCTCCGGGGCGCACCCTCGCCGTTCTGGCCGGTTTGGCTGGCGGTGGCGCTGCTATGGTCCGGTATCGCCTTCCTGATGTACCGTCGTTTTCACCGTCAGGACCAGCATCGGTCACCCGCGAGTTGGGAGCGCCGGCTGAAGCTTCTGTGGTTCGCGCAGGGCGCGATCTGGGGTGGCATGGCCCCGTTGTTTATCTCGCCCGGCAATCCGGTCAATGAAGCGCTGATTTGTGCTTTCATCATCGGCGCGATGGTGCACGGTTTTTTTCTGCTCTACCCGTTGCGCAGCGTGTTGGTAGTGAACCTCGCGGCGCTGGGTGTGATCGGCGAATCGGCTTTCATCGCCGCAGACGGACCGCTCGCGCTCGTGTTTGCCGTGGCGCTGCCGCCCTTTTTTGCGCTGATCATTTTCAATGCCGGGCGCCTGTCCCAGGAATATCGTGCGGCGATCGAGTTGCGCTTCCGCAATGAGGAGACTGCGCGTGCGCTGGACCTGGCACGGCGGGAGGCGGAGCAGGCGAGCCGGGCGAAGAGTGAATTCCTCGCCAATATGAGCCACGAGCTGCGTACACCGTTGAACGCGATCATCGGTTTTTCGGAATTGATCCGCGAGCGGCTGACCCCGGGAAATATCGAACGGAATATCGGCTATGCCGGCGACATTCTGGCGAGCGGCCAGCATCTGCTGGCGGTGATCAACCAGATTCTCGATCTGGCGACGATTGAGTCCGGCAAGATGAAGTTGGACATGAAGGAATTTCCGGTGTCACGCCTGATCCACGACTGCATGCGGATCTTGCGGGTACGGGCGCAATCAAAAAACCTCGCATTGACCGTCGAAGACCGGAGCGCCGGTGCGATGATCAGAGGCGATGAGACCGCGTTACGGCAAGTGCTGCTGAACGTGGTGTCGAACGCGATCATGTATACCGATTATGGTGGCGTGAGCGTTTTGGTGCGCGTTGCCGGCAGTGATCTGTCGATTGAGGTGAAGGATACCGGGCGCGGTATCGACGAATCGCAATTGGCGACGATTTTTCTCCCGTTCGAGAGAGGGGATAAACAAATGTCTGCGTCAACCAATGGCACCGGTCTTGGTTTGGCGATCGTCAAAAATCTGCTGGAGATGCATCGCGGCGCATGCTCGGTGAGAAGCGAGCTGCACAAAGGCACATGCTTCTTTATCCGCGTACCCCTGAACTGCCCCGCGCCCGCGCAGGCCATAATGGCGGCGTAATCCGGCGGCGGCTACCTGCTTGCAGCCTGAATCAGCGCCGGAGTCGATCCGGGCGGCATTCGATGGTGGGTCGCCTGTTCATAGGCATAAGCGAACTTCAACAAAACCGGTTCGCTATAGGGCCGGCCGAAAAAGGTGATGCCGACCGGAAGATTGTCGCTGGTGAATCCCGACGGCACAGTGATCACCGATGAATAAACCAGGAACGTGTTGAAGGTTGGAATACCCTTGTTGTTGACATAGGGCGGTTTGACGCCGTCCGTGATCAGCGTCGGCTGGTGCTCCACCGTCTTGTGCACGATTGCGTCGAGGTGATTGTCGGCCATCACCTTCAGGATATTGAACATCAGCCGGTCGCGCGCTTCGAGATATTCCGCATATTTCGCTTTGTCGATCACCAATGGCTTGCGGAACTGATCCCCTTTGGGCTGCGGATAGCCCTGATCCAGCAGCGGCGATTTGCCAATGTCGTCGCGGCTCTTGAATGGCGAATTGGGATTGCGCGCAAGATACCGCCGCATGGCCTCATCATTCAGCGACGGATCGCCCGCACGTTTCGCCAGCAGGACCTTGAAATCCGGAATCACCACCGGATCGACAATCACCGCTCCCGCGGCTTTCAGTTCGGCAATATCCTTGTCGAATACGGCATCGACCTTTTTGAAATCCGCCGAATCCGGCTCGGAGAACATGCCGACGGATTCGCGCAAGATTCCGATGCGCGCGCCCTTTAGTCCGTTTGGATCGAGAAACCGCGTGTAGCTGCCTTCGTGTTTGTCCACACCTTGCGCAGTTAGCGGATCCTGGGGGTCATAGGCCACCATGACATCGAGCAAATGCGCGAGATCGCTGACATTGCGCGCCATCGGTCCCATCTGCGCCGGCAGGGTAGGATAGCCGTCCCACATGCCGGTGCGGCTGACCAGACCCGGGGTCGGACGCATGCTGACGACATCGTTCCAGCCGCCGGGGCGGCGGATCGAAGCCACGGTTTCCTCGCCCAGCGCAACGGTGGCGAAATTTGCCGCGACGGAGGCCCCCGAGCCGCCGGACGAGCCCCCGACGGTGCGCTCGGGATCATAGGGATTGCGGGTGACGCCGAACATCGAACCATAGGTGTCGCCGGCGGCGAATTCGCTCAACGTGGTTTTGCCGAGAATAATCGCTCCGGCCTTGCGCAGGCGATCGACAACGAACGAATCCTGCGTCGGCCGATAGTCCTTGAAGACGGTGGTGCCCAAGGTCGTGGGCATGCCGGCGGCGTCGATCTCATCCTTCACCAGAACCGGAATGCCGTGCAGCGGGCCGACAAAACCGGATGCGCGATAGGCGGCATCCAGACGATCGGCATCGGCCAGCGCGTTGGGATTGAGCGTGATGATCGCATTGATCCTGGGCCCCTGTTTGTCATAGGCACTGATGCGATCGAGATATAGCTGTGTCAGCTGATGGGCGGTGACCCGTCCCGCTTTCATTGCGGCGTGGATGTCGTCGATTGACGTTTCCATGACCTGGAAATTGGCCGGCGCGTTTTGAGCCGCGAGTGGCACCGAGGCGGAAGCGGCGAGTGCGGATATCGCGGTTGCGATCAGGGCTGATTTCCAAAATGTCATTACTGTTTCTCCGTAACCGCTATTTCAACCCTCCCCTTGAGGGAGGGTCGAAGCTGGGCGCGCTTCAGCGCGAGCCGCTTCGGGGAGGGGACCAGCCACAGGCGGAGTTGCGGAATCGGAATGGTGAGCATCGGTTTTCTTTTTTATCAGGCCGCCGGCCGGTCCCCTCCCCGAAATCGCTAAGGCGATTTCGACCCTCCCTCAAGGGGAGGGTTGAAAAAAAACAGAGCGGCGGACGGGCCGGCGTCGCCCGCCCGCCAGAAATCGTTGTGCCTAGTTGTCGAGCAGTTCGATGTAGCCGAGATGGCTCGACGTGTCGCCGGACCACCAGATGCGGTTGGGGTTGGTTGGGTCGAGTTCAATCCGCCGCGCATCTGACTCCGCAATCGGAAGCGAGAACTCCGTCCAGGTCTCCGTCTTCGGATCGAAGCGGGCGATCTTGTCCGCTGTCTGCTCGGTGACCCAGATCACCTTCGTCCTGGCGTCAGGCCGCGGAAGATACATGCCGCTCCCCTTCGTCGGCGGATCATAGTAAGTCATTTTGCCGGTTTTCTGATCCACCTTCGTCAGTTTCCCGGTCTCGTGGAAACCGACCCAAAGATTACCGTCCCAATCGGTCCCCATGCGACGCGGCACGTCTTTGCCGGGAGTTTTGAACTCGTCCATCTTGCCGGTCGCCGGATCCAGCCGGCCGACTTTGTAGGCTTCCCGTTCGACGAACCACACCCTGCCATCGCCCGCGACATCCATGCCGTAGGCGCCCGGGTTTTTGGTCGGAATCATATATGAGGCGAATTGCTTGGTCTGGATGTTCAGACCCACGACCCGGTCGCCGGCGGTCGTCCACACCATCTTCCCGTTCGGGTCGACTCGCATGAAGTTGCCGCTGATCGGCCCCTTGAAATCATCCGGCACGAGCACCGAATCAAACCGCTCGGTTTTGGTGTCGAACTGCAGCCAGCGGCGATTCCCGCCGATATCCGCCAGCCAGATCGAATCTCCGGCCCCCAGCGCCGGCGGACCCAAATGGGCCAGAGTGCCCGGCTTCACGCCGAGAAGAGGGGGATGAATCTCAGAAAAGCTGTATGTCCTCGGATCGAATTTGGCGAGGCCGTAGAGGTTGAGCTCATTCGCCCAAGCCACACCGCGGCGGTCGACCACGATATCGTGGAATGCTGCGTCGGAATTTGGTCCGGCAAAATCGACCGCTATGTATTTGGCAGCGTCGCCCTTCAGCAGGGTTCTCGACAGGCGGCCGTTGGCCTCCGCTCTCGGCGCTTTGTCGGAAAAATTCTTCGCCAGATAATCGACGACAATTTTTTCTTCCTGATCGGTCAGATCGATCGCCCCGCGTTCGTGGATGCGTTCGCGCATCCAATGAATTTTTTGCTCCCAATTCGCGTGGGTCCACCGCTCCTGCGTTGGGCGCCACAGGAAATGGCATTGGTTGCACTTGGCTTCGAGGATCGCCTTACCCGGCCCTTCCGGCAGGTTCGGCGGCGGCAGCTCGTTATCGAGTTCGTTGCCGGCGACGCGCCCCGGCGACCGAACCCAGCCATTCGCAACCACCGGCCCTTGTTTGTCGGTCAGAGAAACATCGCTGATCGTCGGCTTGCCCGCAATCAAAGCGACCGGCGTGAGCTTGCTTTGGAAGCCGTCGCCAATCCCCTGCACGGTGTAGTTGCCGGGCGGCAGGTGGTCCAACGCGTAACGGCCCTGCGACTGACTGACGACCATGAAGGTCAGGCGCTTCTCGGAATTGAACAATTTGACATAGGCACCGGCGAGCGCCTGGCCGGATGAATTCTTGACCACGCCCTGGACACTTCCGGCAAAACCGTCGGCCAGAACCGGGTGCATGCTGACCAGCGGCACCACTGCCGCCGCAAATGCGAGAATTCGACTCCTATGGTTGAACATCGCTTTGTCCTCCGTTGGCCGTCTCCCGGCTATTGGAAGCATACACCTAATTTCCGGTCGAGCCACGCCGCAACTGCCAGTTACGGCTTTAAGGAGATGGCCGGGCAATGATAAAGTCGGCGCGCCACAGGGAGGGATCCATGGAACGCACGAAGATTCCCGCGGAAGCGGTCGAACTCTACTCGCAGTTTATTCACGGCGAAATCACGCGCCGTTCGTTTTTGGACAGTCTGAAGCGTTATGCCGTCGCCGGTGTGACCGTCAGTGCGCTGGTCGACGGGTTAATGCCGAACTACGCGTTGGGTCAGCAGATTCGCAAAGATGACGAGCGCATTACGGCGAGCTACGAAACCGTGCCTTCGCCGATGGGCAATGGCTTTATCCGCGGCTATTTCGTGCGGCCGACCAGTCAGTATACCCGCGACGCAATGCCGTCGAAACTGCCGGCCATCATTGTCGTTCACGAGAATCGCGGCCTCAATCCGCACACGGAAGACGTCGCGCGCCGGTTCGCGCTGGAGAATTTCATGGCTTTTGCGCCGGACGCACTCTCGCCGCTCGGCGGTTATCCGGGCGACGACTATCGGGGCGGCGAACTGTTCGCGAAGCTCGACGCCGGCAAGCGGATCCAGGATTTCCTCGCCGCCGCGCGTTGGTTGAAAGCGCGTTCCGATTGCACGGGAAGAATCGGCGCAACCGGCTTCTGCTTTGGCGGCGGGGTGGCCAATACCCTGGCCGCCATGATGGGCCCAGATTTGGCTGCCGCCGCGCCCTACTACGGCGGCCCGAACAAGCCGGACGATGTGCCAAAGATTAAGGCGGCCATGCTGATCCACCACGGCGGGCTCGATACGAACCTGACAGGGTCCTGGCCGGCACAGGAAGCGGAGTTAAAGAAGAACAATATCCGCTACGAGGGCCACATCTGGCCGAATTCGGTGCATGGCTTCTTCAATGATGCCACGCCGGAACGCTACAACAAAGTGACGGCGCAGCAGTCCTGGACGCGCACGATCGAGTGGTTCAACCAATATGTGCGCGGTACTTCCGCGGCGTAAGCAGCCGGAATAGCTGATCGTGCAGGGGCGGTTCCATTTGGAGCCGCCCCTGTTGTTTGTCAGACGGTCAGGCTGAGGCGGTGCGAAAGACCGGTTTGTAGAACATACCCAGCTGCAGGCTGCGGCCAATATTTTCGGCGCGGGAGATGAACAGCGCGCCGAGATCGGGACCACAGATTCGGCCGCCGATTCGCGGAATAGCGACAGCCAGCGTTCGAAATGGTCGGGCTGGACCATTTTGAGCCGCATATGGGCGACCATCGGATTGCCCTTGTAGCGGCCGCTCATGCGCATAACCGACGACCAGAAATCGCACATCTTGGCGAGATGCGGATTCCAGTTGTCGCCGATCACGCGCGAGAATACCGGCCCCAGCACCTCGTCGGTGCGGATGCGCGCGTAAAAGCCGTGCACAAGTTTGTGGATCAGCTCTTCGGTGATGTCGTCATCGACGGGACGGCGCAGCGGATTGTCGCTCATGTCCCGGGATGTATTGCCCCTGGCGATAAAAAGCAATATTTTAGATATATGTTTAATGACGTACCGCCATGCGGCTAACAGCTTTCACGGATTATAGCCTGAGGGTGCTGATGTATGTCGCGGCGCATCCGGACCGGCTGACCACGATCCGGGAAATGGCGGCGGCCTACGGCATTTCGCAAAACCATTTGATGAAAGTGGTGTTCGAGCTTGGGCGCCACGGTGTTCTCGAAACCGTGCGCGGGCGCCGCGGGGGCATCCGGCTCGCGCGCCCGCCGGAGAACATCCGCATTGGCGATATCGTCCGTTTCACGGAAGCGGGCACTGCTTTGGTGGAATGTTTTGGGGCGGCCGGCGGGTGTGTCATCGCAGCGCCATGCCGGTTGAAGGGAATACTGAACGAGGCGCTGGATGCTTTTCTGGCGGTGCTGGACCGCTATACGCTGCGCGATCTGGTACATGGCAACCGCGGACTGGTGCGGGCACTGAAGGTGGTGTGAGATGAAAGTCGGCCTGCGCCGCGTCTATGATCCACCCGGGGCGGGTGAGGATTTGCGCGTGCTGGTGGATCGGGTGTGGCCGCGCGGGATAGCCAGGGACAAAGTCGATCTCTGGCTGAAGGAGATTGCGCCATCGGCGGACCTTCGCAAATGGTACGGCCATGTGCCCGAGCGCTGGCCCGTGTTTCGGCAGAAATACCGCAAGGAACTTGCTGCTAACCCGGAGGCAGTTGCGGAATTGCGCAAGGCGGCCCGGGGCCGGAAGATCACGCTGCTGTACGGCGCAAAGGACCGCGAGCGCAATCAGGCCGTCGTCCTTGCGGAATATCTGGGCAAAAAGCGATGAATCCCAAACTGCACAGGCCGGTCTGCGATCTGCTCGGCTGCAGGCTGCCGATCGTGCTGGCTGGCATGGGCGGAGTGGCGCGATCCGATCTCGTGATTGCGGCGACTCGCGCCGGTGGCTTCGGCTTTCTCGGCATGGTGCGGGAATCGCCGGCGCTGATTAAAAGCGAAGTCGAGAAAGTCCGTGCTGTCACGGCGGGTGAGTTCGGCGTCAATCTGGTTCCTGCGGCGACCAGGCCGGATCTGCTGAACGCGGAAATCGCCGCTGTTTTGGAGCTGCGCGTGCCGGTCGTTGCGCTGTTCTGGGACATTGACCCGGACGTTGTGCGGCGACTGCGCGCGGCAGGTGTGCTGGTGGTTTATCAGATCGGCAGCGTTAAGGAAGCCAGGCAAGCAGAAGCCGCAGGCGCGCAAATTCTGATCGCCCAGGGCGTTGAAGCCGGCGGCCATGTGCGCGCGTTGACACCACGCAATGAGCTGGTGAGTGCAGTCGCGCGAAACGTTTCGGTGCCGGTACTGGCGGCAGGTGGGATTGTCAGCGGTGGTCAACTCGTCGAAGCGCTGTCGCTGGGAGCGCAAGGCGTCGTGCTCGGAACGGCGCTGCTCGCAACCACCGAATCCTTTGCCCATGATTTTTACAAGCAGAGCATCGTCGGTTCGCGCGCCGGAGAAACCATTCTGACCCAGGCCTTCCACGTCAATTGGCCGCGGGGCGCCAATGTCCGTGTCCTGCCCAATGCCGTGACCCGCGGCGAAATGGGCGACCCATTCACGGCCCCAAAGCAGGTGATCGGCAAAGAGGGCGAACGCAATATCTGGCTGTTCTCAACCGACTCGCCGCAGAAGAACATGACCGGGGAATTTGAACTCATGGCGCTTTATGCCGGAGCCGGTTCCGGTGCCATCGCGGACGTTGTGCCTGCGGGTGAACGCATCGCGGCCATCATGGCTGAAGCCGAGGCGGCGTTGGGCCGTGGCACCGCCGCAACGCCAGAAGATGAAGCGCAAGGATCCACTTCTCCGGTGTGCTACGCACGCGAAATGGACGATACCTATGCGGGTTTCGCATCGTCCGGCGAACTGATCGCGTTTTGCAATCTGCTGCTGGAGGCCGAACGCGCCGGCGCCCGCATCACGGCGCGCATGTCGGTGGAAGCATCCGATCCCGCGCGGCGCGATCTGCTGCGCAGCATTCAGCACGACGAGTCCTCGTATTGCGCCATGCTGCGGAAATGGATTTCGCATTTCGGTGGCGAGGCATCGGACCGGACAGGCGATTTCTACGGCAAGTGTCTTGCGATCGCCGATCCCGATGAAAGGCTGGCGTTCCTCAATCGCGGGCAGGGCTGGGTGGCCAGGAAGATTCGCGAGATGCTGCCGAAAATCCGCGATGACGCGATGCATGCCGATCTGAAAGCCATGCTGGAAGTGCACGAATCCAACATCGCCCGCGCTGAAGCGGCGATTACAATTGCGGGCATTTCCGGAAAATCTTAAACGGCTACTGCGCTAAATCTGATTTTGCCGCTCTTGCCCCTTCGTCTCTGCGGGCGAGCGACGATCTCTATGTCCCTGTCAAATGCTGTCAAGAAGGCCATCAGCCGTTCAATGGAATATTCCTGAAATTGACCTTTGAACATCCGGGATACTTCAGGCTGCGTTATTCCCATACGCTTTCCAGCCTGCGATTGGGTTAGCCGGTGTTCCTTCGCGAGCCGGTAAATCTCGGAGATGATCTGTGCCTTCAGAAAGTGCGTTTCAGCATCCGGTAGGCCGATATCGGCGAAAATGTTTTCATCCGCTTTCGTGATTTTGATTCGACGGCTCACAGCTTCTCTTCCTTTGGCCACTCCGCGTGATGTTCCTCGGCTGCCTTTAACCGTTGCCGGATCAGTTCGAGATCGCGTTTCGGAGTTGCGATTCCGCGTTTAGCAGTCTGCTGAAAAAGTCGGGAATTTGCTGCTATTTTCGGGTCTTTGCGCCTGATTTTTCGTGCTTTGGCGGGCCCGTTGTCTCATCGGAACAGATTCCTCCCGTCAAGCTGCGCTGAGTTTCGGGATGCGTACCAGATTG
>DASUHP010000109.1:0-3637 GCA_036273455.1 Micropepsaceae bacterium
TAAAATGCTGATACAGCACGATCTGCCGGTACAGGGGTGGACCTCCGGCCTGATTTCGGTGGAAATCCCGGTCGGTGGGCGCGAAGGACGGCATACGCATCCGGGGCCTTTGTTCGTCTATGTGACGGAAGGTGCGTTCACGCTGGATTACGAGGGGCAGCCGACCAGGACCTACAAGGTTGGCGAAACGTTTTATGTCGAAGGCGGCAAGGTGCATGAGGGCATCAATATGGGGAATGTCCCGGCGCGCGGACTTGCGAGCTTTGTCGTGCCGAAGGGCCAACCGCTGACAACACAGGAGAAGTAGAGGGTTTCCCCCTCCGTCGTGCGCCTGAGGCGCACGCCACCTCCCCCGTAAACGGGGGAGGAAAGGCCTCGCTATGCCGGCACTTCGCGGCCCAGAGCGGCGGCGACGACTTGAGCAATGATGCGGCGGTTGCTGGCGTCCACGGCGGGATCTTCGACGATTTCGCGCGCGACGCCGGCGAAAACATCTTCTCCGGCAAGCCAGCGGTTTTCCGCATCCGGAACTTCCAGTGCGATCCTGAGCGCATGGTGCA
This sequence comes from Micropepsaceae bacterium, assembly GCA_036273455.1. Classification (GTDB taxonomy): domain Bacteria; phylum Pseudomonadota; class Alphaproteobacteria; order Micropepsales; family Micropepsaceae; genus CAIYRG01. Next base: position 561 of record DASUHP010000109.1, read on the forward strand.
ATTCATAATATTCCGCCGGAAGGTTCTCGGCGGCGAGTGCAGCCCATAGTGCCTGTTTGTGCGCGCCGCGGAGGCTGGTCCATACCATGGGCGTATTCACCTGCACGGCTTCGCCTTCAAATCCCCTGCGGCACATTTCCACCGATGTGGATGTGAACCCGCGGCAGGCGCCGGGCCGTGCGTCGTACACGGAACATGCACCCTCGATCAGCATGGCACAGGGAATTTTGTTCGATCCGCGCTGGCGGCTCGTCATGTTCCGTGTGCGCTGGTCGGCGGCGCGTACGCGGTTGAGCGTGTCTTCCTGCTGCTCTTTCGGCATTTCGCGGATTTTGGCCGCGACGAGGAAAATTTCCGGCGCGCTTGCCGTCACCGCGACATGGCAGCAAAAGGCGCAACCCTTCGCGCAGGCGATGGCGAATTTCGACGGAATCTTGTGCAGTGATATCTCGAAAAACTCATGCGCCGCTTTGGCGGCTTTGGCCGCCCGTCCCGGCATTTTCCCGCGCAGGATATCGATCAGCATGCGCGCGGCCGCGGAGATCGCCCAGTGCTGTTCGCCGCCGGATGCGGTCAAATCCATGCCCCGGCGCGACACCGAGGCCATGGATTTTTTCAACTGTACGCGCCGTTCCTGCCGCCCCACGGATCAGTCCGCCGCCAGCACGCCCGCGGAGTTTTTGCGGTAATCGAGCGGCGGTTTGCGATCGCCGATCAGCGGCTTGTAGGCGAAATCCGGTCCGCGGTTCTTGTTGAACTCCGCTTTGGCGGCGGCGATCGTCTCCGGGCTCCGGTAGAGCTCCGCCGCGGTGAGCGCGAGGGTTTTCGCGGCCACCACTGCACCTTTGATCCCAATGCTCATGCCGCCAGCCGCGGTCGCCTGCCAGGAATGCGCCGGCGTGCCCGGCACCCAGGTCGCGGTGTTCAGCGTCGCCAGCGGCGTCACCCAGCTGACATCGCCGGAATCGGTCGAGGAATATTTCTGCCCGTTGACCCGATAGGGCCGGATCGTCTGCGCGCTCGCAACCGGCGGCACATTGCCCGGACCGAGGGTCTTCTGCAGTTTCTCGGCAAAGGCGATTTCCTGCGCATCCCATTTCGGAGCCCCGACCCGGCGCAGATTGGAATCGACCAGCCGGCCCAGCGTATCGTTGGGCAGGATGCTATAATCGCCGCCGATCAGCTCATATTCCATTTTTGTTTCGGTGCCGAGTGCCGCGCCTTCGGCGGCTTTCTTGACGCGGTCGAAAATGTTTTGGGCGACGCGCGGATCGGGATGGCGCACCACGTAATACACTTCGGAAAATTCCGGCACGATATTGGGCGCCGAACCGCCATTGGTGATGATGTAGTGGATGCGCGCGTCCTGCGGAATGTGCTCGCGCATATAATTTGTCATAAAGTCCATGGCTTCGACGGCGTCGAGCGCCGAACGCCCGCGGTCCGGCGCCGCCGCGGCATGTGCGGCAATGCCATGGAAGCGGAATTTGGCGCTGATATTCGCCAGATTCTTGTCCTGCGATGCGTTATTGGCATCACCCGGATGCCAATACAGCGTCACATCGACATCTTTGAACAGTCCGGCATGCACCATGTAGGATTTTCCGCCGCCGCCTTCTTCCGCCGGCGTGCCATAAACCCGGATTTGTCCTTTCGTGCCGGTCTCCTCGAGCCATTTCTTGACCGCGATGGCAGCCGCAACCGAGCCGGAACCGAACAGGTTATGCCCGCAGGCGTGACCGGAATCCTGGGAGGCAATCGGCTTTCTCTCCGGCACGGCTTCGTTCGACATCCCGGGAAGCGAATCCATTTCGGCCAGGATTGCGATCACCGGTCCATCATCGGTTCCGGCGCGGGCGACGAATGCGGTGGGAATTTCAGCCACACCGGTGTCGATCTTGAAACCGGCATTGCGCAATTCGCTTTGCAGCAATGCCGTGGTTTTGACTTCCTGATAGCCGACTTCCGGCGCTTTCCAGATCTGCAATGCCACCTGCGACATGCGCGGCGCGTAGGCGTCGACAGTGGCGATGAGTTTCGCCTGGTCGCCGGGAGCAATGTCCGCGGCGAGTACGGGTGTCCACTTCACCGCGGCAAGCGCCGCGATCCCGGCAAGCAATTCTCTGCGATTCATGACAGCACCTCGCCGTATAAAACAACATTGTCATTCCCGGCCGAGCGCGAAGCGCGAGGGGAAGGGAACCCATCCGCGCCGCGTCTGCGGCGCGAAGAGATTCTTTTGGCGCGCCGACGCGCGCACGATGGATCCCCTTCCCGCTCGCTTCGCTCGCGCCGGGGATGACACGTGGGGTTCACGACGCTTACTCCTGTTTGGCCTGTTCTTCGGCGAGCTGTTTGTGGAAGGCCTGGTCATATCCGGTGATTTTCGCGCGATAGGCCGCGATATCGCCGAAACGCGCCGGATTATAGGGATCGCCGGGCTTGTACACTTGATGCAGATTGAACTGACCGGCATGCGACGAAACCCAGATGTGCGGCGTTCTTTTTGCCAGGTCGGCGATCGTATAGGCGAAATCATCCTTCATATTGGGATAGCCGGGCGAGCCGAGCAGATGCACGCCGTTATTGATGCCGGGCATATTGGCGATCAGCACGTTGTAAGTTCGCGCTCCGTCTTTCACCGGTAAAGTGAAGCTGGTCGCGCCCTTGGTATGACCGGGGCTGAAATGCACCGTCAATTCAGCATCGCCCAACGTGATCTTGTCGCCATCCTTGAGGCGGCGATCAACATGGATCGGGTCGTAGATGATCCCGCGGCCCTTCGGATTGCGCCAATCGATATTTCCGCCGGATTCCAGGACATCGGCGTCCCGCTCATTCATCAGCACCCTGGCGCCGCCGCTGGCGCGCTGGAGCGCCGCGATGTCGCCGACATGGTCCCAGTGACCATGGGTCGAAGTGATCAGCTTGATGTCGGTCAGTTTGAAACCGAGCGACTCGATATTGGCCTTGATGAGCGGGAAAGACCCGGGTGCGCCGCTGTTGATCAGGATCAGCCCGTCCTTGGTGGAGACGAGGTAACAACCGAGATCATAGGTGCCGACATAATAGAGATT
>DASUHP010000110.1:0-10445 GCA_036273455.1 Micropepsaceae bacterium
ACGGCAATATCAGCCAACTCGCGTTACGCCGCGCGGACTTCTCCTCGACGGTCCAGAAGCTCGGCCCGTCCGGTCTCGTCGCAAAGCTGAACGAGATGGTCGACAAGGATTCGTCCGGGCAGTAACTCCGGCAAATTCTGAAATTAAAAGCGGCGGCCGATCCTCGATTAGCCGCCGCTTTTATTTACGGTGTCATTCCCGGCGAGGCGCGAAGCGCCGAGGGAAGGGAACCCATCCGCGCCGCGTCTGCGGCGCGAAAAAATCCTTTCGCCACGCTGCCGACTTTAGTTCTTCACATATTTCGTCACGCCGCGAATATTGGCTTCGGCGGTGTAGATATTCCCCGCCGGATCGACGGCAATTCCTTCCCCCATCGCCCCATCCGGCGAGTCGGTTTTGTGCGGAGGAATGAACATGGTGACATGCGCGTCCCTCAGGCTGCCAATACGAATCCCGCGCATCCAGCCGGGATGCACCCGCGCATCGGATTCCGAATCGGAAACATAGATCGTGTCATTCGCATCGATAGCGATACCGCTGGCGCGGCTGAACTCGTGCAATTCGCCGATGTAATTGCCCGCCTTGGTGAGGATCTGAATGCGGTGATTATGCCGGTCGGCGACGATCAAGCGGCCCTGTGAATCCCAGACGAGGCCGTGCGGCGTCCGGAATTCACCCGGGCCCATGCCGGTCCTGCCGATCACGCGCAGAAATTTGCCGTTCCTGTCGAACACCGAAATTCGCCCGACGAGGTTCGGACCATTCACATCGCTATGGCTTTCGGCGACATAGACATCGCCATTTGCCGGATCGGTCAGCACCACAGTCGGTTCGGTCAGCGCATCCGGTGGACCTCCCTGCACGCCCGGCTTGCCCAGCGTCAGCAGCAATTTGCCATCCGGACTGAACTTGAAGACCGCGCTGCCCTTCTTTTCCTCCCCCGGATATTTCTGCAGCAGCGCGGGCGTCGGAATGCCTGAATCCGTCACCCAGACATTGCCGTCGCGATCGACATGAATCCCGTGCGGCCAGACGAACATACCGCTGCCAAAGCTGCGGATTTCTTTTCCGTTTTCATCGAAATGATGGACGGGATTGGCCTTGGTGCCCATGCAGCCGGGAGAGGTCCCGGCCGAGCAGCGGTCGGTCGCCCACACGGTCTTGCCATCGCGGTCAATGGCGACTCCATTGGAGCCGCCCCAGGGGCGCTTTTCGATGGTGAGTTGGGCCCAGTCGCGGATAACGCGATAGGGATCGGCGCCGCTATTGACCGGCGGAACGCTGCGCGTTTGGGGGGTGCCGGATGGCTCGGCCGCGAACGCGCAGGACGCGAATAGTCCGAAGGCAGCCGCGGCAATGCTGCAGTGTAATTTCGCTGAGATATTCATGCTGCCCTCCACATTTTGGTTCATGTTTTAGCACAGGAGTCCGGCGAGCCGGAAACAAGCCGTTAGCCGCTATCAACCGGCAGACGCAGCAGTGCCGCGGCATTCGCGCGATAGATTTTATGTTCCATCTCCGGCGGCAGATGAAGTTTGGCGATCGAATTGATGCCTTCGCGGATGAACATCGCGCCGCCTTCGGGATCGAACGGACAGTCACTGGCGAACAGCACATGATCGGCGCCGAAGAAATCCAGACCGCAGCGCAGTGCGGATGCCGATCCGCCGAGAACCGTGTCGCCGTAGAACATGCGGAAATAATCCATCAGCGGTTTGGTCATGCGTTTCAGCACCGCGCCATAATCGGCGTCCGCGGTGCGCGATCCGAGCTGCGCCCACAGCGTTTCGGCGCGGCCGGAAAAATAGGGAATCATCCCGCCGCAATGATGGGTGAGGATGCGCAGATCGGGCAGGCGGTCAAAAAGCCCGGAAAACACGATCCGCGCCATGGCGGCGCTCGTCTCATATGGCCAACCCAGCACCTGCCAGATTTCGTACATCGATTTCTGTTCGGCACGGTAATCGGCAAATGTTTGCGGCCGTACCGGATGCATCCATACCCCAAGCCGATGATGGCTCGTGATGCGTTCGAACACCGGAAAGAATTCGGGATCGTCGAGTGGCCGGCCGAGGATATTGGTGCCGATCTGAATGCCGCGCGCGCCGAGCTGATCGATCGCGCGATCCATTTCTTCCAGCGCCGATGGGATATCGTTCATCGGCAATGAAGCGATGAAGCCGGGAAATTTGTCCGGCCAGCGCCGGCAGGCTTGCGCCAGCCCGTCATTACAGACGCGCGCGGCCCGCACCGAAATCTCCGGGCCGCCGAGGCCTTCCGGATGTGGAAGCCCAAGCGTGAGAATCTGCTTCACCTCGGGCCAGTTATGGAGCAGTTCGACGCGTGCTTCGATATCCCACAGCACGCGGATATTGGACATGCGTTTGACGATTCCCGCATCTTTCGAATATTCCCGGATGAGCTCCAGATAAGCGGGCGGGATGTAATGGTTATAGGCGTCAATCTTGGTCGGGGTCATATGACCGATGATCCATCGCGCATTTCTCCTGAGCCAGCATGTTGGTGGGTTGAGAGTGGTTTTTCCAGTGCTGAGATTTACGCTCGACTCGCGCAAGCCCGATGATCCGACCCTTGTCACCGGGGCCAGCAGCGAGCAGCGCTTCCTGACGGTTGCTGCGGAATGTGCGAAGGCAATGGCCGCGAACCAGGGCTGAGACACGCTGAACGCCTGCTGCCGTACAACAGCTATGGGAACTCGGCGGCGGTTGCGTCCGAGAGTCGCTTTGCGGACAGCCAACATGACCGCGCGCGCATAACGTCACGACCGATCTGCGCCCAATTTGGCTTATCTCGCGTTATCTCGCAAAATGCCGCCGGAACTTTAGAAATCTGATATGACGTCCCCCCCCCCCGGTGAAGAGCCGGTTCCGGTTCCCGTGACCGACACCCTGGAAGACCTTCGCCGCCGCAATGCGGAGCTGGTGGAGGCGGTCAACGCGCGCGATTCATTCCTCGCCATAGCCGTCCACGAGCTGCGCAACCCGATGACCCCGATCGTCGGGCAGGTCGAGATGTTGCTACAGGCGGCGCGGTCCGCTGAGGGCATTACATCTCAGCGCCTGATTCAAGGACTGGAGAAGCTCGCAATGGCGGTCAGGCATTTCCAGAATCGCGCGGGTACGCTGCTCGATGTTTCCCGTCTTAACGCCGGTATGCTCCGGCTGGATGTAGAAGATATGGACCTGTCCGCGCTGGTGCGCGAGATCATCGAGAGCTACGCCGCGGCAGCACAATACGCAAAGTCACCTATTGAGGCCTCCATTGCCGACGGCATTCACGGGGCCTTCGATGCGTTGGCTATCCGGCAAATCATCGACAACGTGCTGGGCAACGCAATCAGGTACAGTATTGGCAAGCCCATCGAGGTCTCCTTGACGAGCGATGGCACCGCTGCCCGTGTTCGTGTGCAAGACCATGGCGTCGGCATTTCCAGGGAGGATCAGGCCCGCATTTTCGAACGCTTCGAGCGGGTCGTGGGAGCGAGCGCCGGCGGCTTTGGTATCGGATTGTGGGTTGTTCGCCAACTCGTCGAAGTCATGGGCGGGACGATCACCGTTTCCAGCACCCCCGGCAAGGGATCCACTTTCATGATCATGCTGCCGCTTCAATCAACTCAGGACCGTCGATGATGGACGACAACAACACCGGTCGCGAGCCCACGCTGGAGCGGGTGCCGAGCGGCATCGCCGGCATTGACGCTATCCTGGGCGGCGGGTTCATGAAGGGCGGCATCTACATCGTTGCGGGCCGGCCCGGCGCCGGCAAGACGATCTTCGGCAACCAGCTCTGCTATGCCCATGCGGCGGCCGGCGGCAAGGCGCTCTACGTCACGCTTCTGGCCGAGAACCATGCCCGCATGCTGATGCACATGCGTACGCTATCGTTCTACGACGCATCAGTTCTTCCGAAGGCGCTCACTTACGTCAGTGCTTTCCAGACGCTGGCGGACGAGGGCCTGAAAGGTCTCCTCAATGTGTTGCGCCGCGAGGTTCAGGCGCGCGGCTCGACGTTGCTTATTCTTGACGGGCTGGTGACCACTGCCGAACACGCTGAGTCCGATACGGCGTTTAAGACGTTCATACACGAGCTGCAGACGGCGGCGCATCTGATCGACTGCACCATGTTCCTGCTGACGAGCGCCACCGGCGGACGCGCCATATCGCCGGAGGAAACCATGGTGGACGGGCTCATCGAGTTCGGCGACCGCACAAAGGACGGCTGGCGCGCCGAACGCTGGCTTGAGGTGAAAAAATTCCGCGGCAGCGGCTACATGCGCGGGCGGCACGCATACAACATCGGCGACAACGGCATCGAGGTTTTTCCGCGGATCGAGGCCCTGTGCCACCGGCCGGCAGATCGGGAGGTGAAGGACACGCCGCGTTTGTCGACCGGCATGGCGCACTTCGACCGCCTGCTCCACGGCGGTATCCCGTGTGGCTCGACCACTCTGCTCGTGGGGCCGCCCGGTATCGGAAAGACGACGTTCGGACTTCACTTTCTCGGCGAGTGTGGGAAAGCGGAGCCAGGTCTTCTGTTCAGCTTTAATGAGCCATCGCAAAGGCTGCTCGCCAAGTCAGATGCATTATCCCTTGATCTTCGACGCCTGACCGAAGAAGGCGCACTTGAAATCTTGTGGCAGCCTGCGACCGAGGGTGTGCTCGACGAACTTGGCGACCGGCTTTTGACGGCTGTCCGGCGCCGGGACGTCCGCCGGGTGTTCATTGATGGGCTCGCTGGTCTTCAGGAAGCGACAGCCGAGCCCGAGCGTATCCGCCGTTTCTGCACGGCCTTTGCCAATGAATTGCGCGGGCTTGGCGTCACCAGTCTCTACAGCGGAGAGACGGACGATGCGGTCGGCGGTATCCCTGGAGCACCGCCCAGCGCTGTGTCTCTGCGGGGCGCGTCGGCGATGGCCGAGAACGTGCTGTTGATGCGGTTCGTCGAGCTGCGCTCCGGATTACACCGGATCATCTCAATCCTGAAGATGCGTGACAGTGACTTCGACGCTTCCCTGCACGAATTCGTCATCGGCAGTGAAGGGATTGTGGTCGATGAGACTCCAGAGCGTGCCGAAACGATGTTGACCGACTTGACCGGTGGCCCGCGGAGGAGGCGCGCGTCGATGCCCTCCCGTGGAGGATAGCCGTTGAAAACGATACTGATCGTGGATGACGAGTACGGGATCGTCCAATTCCTGACGGACCTTCTCGCTGATCAAGGCTATCGCGCTGTCACTGCCGCCAACGGCAAACAGGCCCTGGATCGAATCGAAGAGACGAAGCCCGACCTCGTGTTGCTCGATTTCACGATGCCCATTATGGATGGCGCGGCAACGCTGAAGGCCCTGACGGACAATCCGGCTACTCGCGACATCCCGGTCGTCATGATGAGTTCATTCTTCGAGCCTACAGTCACTGAGGCTTGTGGCCCATACGCGGCCTTCTTGCGCAAGCCTTTCAAGGTTCAGGCGGTGGTTGATCTGGTCACCCGCCTGATCGGTAAGGCCGAGGCGGATTAATCTGCTCCTGTAACCGATCATCTTCCGGTCAAGAAACCGCGCCGGCACATCTCTACCCGAACGGCTGTTTTCTTCAAATCTGACGTTCTGACACTTTAGCCGCGGCGATCAGATTCGATGATACAAGTATGCCAAGCGCTTCAGCTTGAACCGGGCTGCTGCTTGCGCGTTTCCGCCAAGCACCGCCGGGCGTTTCCGGCGGACACAGAAATCCAGGCAGACAGTTCCCCGCCGATGAACATCAAACTTGCCCTGGCCGGCCAGAAGGCATTGGTGACGGGCGCGAATTCCGGCATCGGTGAGGCGGTCGCGATTGCCATGGGGCAGGCCGGCGCCGATGTCGCTGTTAACTATGTCGTGGGCGACGATGCGGCAAACGCAGTGGTCGAGACGATCCGCAAATCTGGCGTCAAAGCCATCGCCTTGAAAGCCGATGTTTCGTCCGAATCCCAGGTCGCCGCGATGTTTGCCGAAGCGGTGAAGCAGCTCGGCACCATTGATATCCTGGTGGCGAATGCCGGCTTGCAACGGGACCAGCCGTTTCACGAAATGACGCTCGAACGCTGGAACACGGTGATCTCGGTAAACCTGACCGGGCAGTTTCTCTGCGCGCGCGAGGCGGTGCGGGAATTCATCCGCCGCGGCGTGGTGCCGGCGGTTTCATCGGCGGCGGGCAAGATCATCTGCATGAGTTCCGTCCATCAGGAAATCCCGTGGAGCGGCCACGTCAATTACGCCACCTCAAAGGGCGGCATCAAACTCTTGATGGAAAGCATGGCCCAGGAATTGGCGCCGCACCGGATTCGCGTGAATGCCATCGCTCCGGGCGCGATCCGGACCGGTATCAACCGGCCCGCCTGGGATACCGAACAGGCGCTGAAGGCGCTGCTGACTTTGGTCCCCTATGGCCGCATCGGCGAGCCGGAAGATATTGCACGCGCCGCCGTGTGGTTGGCATCCGATGAGTCCGACTATGTCGTCGGGACAACTCTGTTCGTGGACGGAGGAATGACACTTTATCCAGGATTTGCCACCGGGGGATAGATGGCGACTCCGGAAAGCAGACAGCGCATCGAAGATTATGGGCTGATCGGCGACTGCACCACCGCCGCGCTGGTCGGGCGCAATGGCTCGATCGACTGGCTGTGCTGGCCGCGCTTCGACCGCAGCTCGTGTTTTGCCGCGCTGCTCGGCAATTCGGACCATGGGCGCTGGTCGATCTGTCCGGCCGAGCATGAATTCAAAACCAGCCGGCGATATCGCGGCGAAACCATGCTGCTGGAGACCGAGTTCGAGACGGCGTTGGGACGCTTTGCGGTAATCGATTTCATGCCCATGAATGATGTGCCGTCCTCGGTGATCCGCATTGTTGAAGGCCGCCAGGGCGAAGTCCCGGTGTGCATGCATCTCACGCTGCGCTTTGACTATGGATCGGCGGTTCCGTGGGTAACGAAGCTCGAGGATGGGAGCGGCATTAGTGCGATCGCCGGCCCGCATCGTGTCGCGCTGCGGACATCCGTGCCTCTCAAGGGCGAGGACCTGTCGACCGTTGCCCGATTCACCGTCAAAAAGGGCCAGCGAATTCCATTTGTGCTGACCTATGGCCGCTCCTACCGTCCGCCACCGCCGCCGATCGGTGCGGAAGCCGCGGCGCGCGATACGGAGAAATTCTGGCGCGATTGGGCAGCGCGCTGCCGCTATCACGGCCCGCGGCGCGAGGCGGTGATTCGCTCGCTGTTAACGTTGAAATCGATGACGGATTCCCGCACCGGCGGAATCATTGCGGCGCCAACCACATCGCTTCCGGAACAGATTGGCGGTCCACGCAACTGGGACTATCGCTATTGCTGGATTCGCGACGCCACTCTGACGCTCACCGCGCTTATGGGCGGAGGTTATTATGAAGAGGCCAAAGCGTGGCGCGAGTGGTTGCGGCGCTCGGTCGCCGGCACGCCGAGCGCGCTGCAGATCATGTATGGCATTGCCGGCGAAAGGCGGCTTGCAGAGTGGGAGGTGCCCTGGCTGCCCGGATATGAAAATTCTGCCCCGGTACGTGTGGGCAATGCGGCATCGGGACAGTTGCAACTCGATGTCTGGGGCGAAATGGCCGATGCGCTGCATATCGCCCGCCAGGGCGGGTTGACCCCGATGCACGCCGGTTGGGACATCCAGCTGAGTGCCTTGCAACATCTCGAATCTATTTGGCGTGAGCCAGATGACGGGATATGGGAAATGCGCGGCGGCCGGCGCCAATTCACCCATTCCAAGGTCATGGCCTGGGTAGCATTTGATCGCGCCATCAAGGACGCTGAGGCGTCCGGTTTTGATGTACCGGTTGAGCATTGGCGCGGCGTCCGCGATGAGATTCACCGCGAAGTTTGCGAGAAGGGATTCTGCACGGCAAAAAATTCATTTTCCCAGGTCTTTGGCGAAGACGACCTCGATGCCAGCCTGTTGCTGATTCCGCATGTCGGATTTTTGCCGGTCGAAGACCCGCGCGTGGCGGGCACGATCGCCGCGATTGAGCGCGAATTGCTGATCGACGGTTTTGTCATGCGTTACCGAAGTGAAACGGGCAAAGATGGATTGCCACCCGGTGAAGGCGTGTTTCTCGCCTGCAGCTTCTGGCTCGCCGATGCATGGCAGCGCCAGGGACGTGAAGCGGAAGCAGATCAAATGGTGGACCGGCTGCTCGGCTTGCGCAACGATCTTGGCCTCTTGAGCGAGGAATACGACACTCGGGCAAAGCGAATGGTTGGAAATTTCCCGCAGGGCTTCTCGCATCTGTCGCTGGTCCAGACGGTGCTCGGACTGCACGATGAGGTACCTCTGCGCGACACTGTGGCCGGAAAAACTACCCGATCAGCAGCGGGCGCATCCTGACCGCCGCCTCGCGCAGCGCCGGCAGAAATTCATCCGTCAGCTCCTTTTTCCTCTTGCGGCTCGCCTGTGCGCTGACATTCATCGCCGCAATCACCCGTCCCGAAGCATTCAGTACCGGCACGGCAACGGCGCGCAAGTCGATCTCAAGTTCCTGATCGACCAGCGAGTAGCCGTTGCGCCGGACTCTTTCGATGGCCGCGCGCAGGTCTGCGGCGCTGGTCAGCGTATGCGGCGTGTACCTTGTAAGTTCGGCTCGCGCGAGATAGACGTCCAGTTCTGTGTCCGGGAGCGCGGCAAGAAGGACGCGTCCCATCGACGTGCAATGGGCCGGCAAGTGCGCGCCGACATCGCGGTGCAGCGAACCGATGCGTTTGCGTGTCGAGCGCGCGACATAGATGGCTTCATCGCCATGCAGGATCGAAAGCGAACAGGATTCGCCGAGTCTTTCGCTGATGGTCTCGAGAAATCCTTGCGCGATACGCGGCATCGGGCTTGACGCCAGATAGGCGCGTGACAGGGTCAGCACCTGGGGCGATAGATCAAACCTTTTCCCGTTACTGGTCACATAACCAAGCACCTGCAGGGTGAACAGCGCGCGTCGCGCGCTCGCCCGCGGCATTCCTGCAACTTTCGCGACTTCGGACAAAGTCATGCGCTGATGATTTTCATCAAACGCCTTCAGCACCGCAAGACCGCGCGCCAGCGCCGTGACAAAAGACCGGGAATTATCGGTCTCAGGGCTGCTCACGGGAGCGGCTTTGCCGCATTGACCGCAGCGGCCGCCCGGCTAAAATGTTCGCAACACACAACAAATGTTCGCATAGCGAACAAGTAGACGGAAGCCGCCATGCTCGTCAAGGAACAGAATGAATATGTGACCCAGACCGGTCCGGGCACGCCGATGGGCCAGCTGTTTCGCAGCTATTGGCTGCCCGCCCTCCTGGCGACCGAACTGCCGGAACCGGATTGCCCGCCGGTGCGGGTGCGGATTCTGTCCGAGAAGCTGATCGCATTCCGTGACACGCAAGGCAGGCTGGGCCTGATCGAAGAGTTCTGCGCCCATCGCCGCGTTTCGCTGTGGTTCGGCCGCAACGAGGAAAACGGCATCCGCTGCCCGTATCACGGCTGGAAATTTGACGTGCACGGACATTGCCTGGAAATTCCGTCCGAACCGCCGGGCAGCACGCATTGCCAGCGCATCCGGATGACCAATTATCCGCTGGTGGAGCGGGGGGGAATCCTGTGGACCTATATGGGCCCCACGGACCGTCAGCCGCCGCTGCCGGAATGGGAATTCGCCACGGTTCCGGACGCGCACCGCTATGTGTCGAAGCGCTGGCAGGAATGCAACTGGCTGCAGGCGCTGGAAGGTGGCATCGATTCGAGCCACGTCTCGTTCCTTCACCGCGGCGATCTTGAAGAAGACCCGGTATTCAAGGGCGCCAAAGGCAACAAATACAATATGGGCGATCTGATGCCGGTCTTCGACGTGGTCGAAAGCCCGGGCGGTCTTTATATCGGCGCGCGCCGGAATGCGGAAAACGGCAATTACTATTGGCGCATCACGCAATGGGTGATGCCGTCATTCACCATGATTCCGCCGCGCGGCGATCATCCCGTCCACGGGCATTTCTGGATTCCGGCGGATGACGAGAACTGCATGGCGTGGAGCTTCGATTATCGCGTGAAGTCACCACTCGAGCCCGAACTGGTCGAAGAGATGCGCAAAGGTGCGGGTATCCACACGCCGGTCGATCCCGGAACATTCCGGCCGCTGGCCAATCGCGACAATGATTATCTGATGGATCGCGCGGCGCAAAAGCGCGGCCGCACCTATGGCGGGATTTCCGGCTTCGCCATGCAGGATGCTTCGATCCAGGAGAGCATGGGCCCGATCGTCGACCGTTCGCGCGAAAATCTGGTCGGCACCGACAAGGGTATTGTCATGGCGCGGCGGAAGCTGATGCGGTCCGCCAAGGCACTGCTCGATTCCGGTACGACCCCTCCGGGCGTGGATCCCACC
>DASUHP010000111.1:0-4806 GCA_036273455.1 Micropepsaceae bacterium
TTCTCCAGCAGACGAACCTGCTGACTCACCGCGGCTGGTGTGACGTGAAGCTCTTTTGCCGCCAGCGTGAATCTTCCAAGACGCGCAGCCACTTCAAACGCGCGCAGTCCATTCAGATAGGCAACGCCTCTCGTCACACAAGCGACCCCAAGTATTACTTGCGCAAAGCATTAGATCATATCGCTGGTCTTCGAAACCGTTTCATTGAAAATGCGGACTCGAATTGATGCCTGAATTCGCGGAGCCCGATTCTGTCACCCGTGGGAGAGATAGATTGTCTGGGGCTTTTTTTATGTCTTTGGCAGAAGGGCTTGTGGCCGGTCTTCGAAGCCGCCGGGCAAGGGAATTTCCTTGAAGCATGTGTTAGCACCGCGAAGGTCGAGTTCGACAAATGATCGGCCGATTTATTTTGTCGCTGTCGGTTCTGCTCGTGCTCGACGCGTAGAAAGGCACGGCAAACGGACGCTACATGTGAAATGAATTTTTCCGGGCCGTTCATCCGCCGTCCGGTCGCCACATGTCTCCTCATGGCGGCGATTGCGCTGCTCGGCCTGGCGGCTTTTCCGCGGCTTCCAATTGCTCCTCTGCCGCAAATCGATTTTCCAACGATTCTCGTCACTGCGACGCTAAGCGGCGCCAGTGCTGAAATCATGTCCACCTCCGTCGCCGCGCCTCTGGAGCGTCAATTGGCGCAAATCGCCGGCGTGACGGAGATGACGTCCTTTAGCGCGCTTGGTGCAACAGGCGTCACAGTACAGTTCGATCTGGATCGCGACATTGATGCTGCGGCGCAGGATGTTCAGGCGGCAATCACTGCCGCCGGGCGGACACTGCCGCAGGCCATGACGTCGCCGCCCACGTATCGAAAATTCAATCCTGCCGATGCACCGATCCTGATGCTGTCGGTACGCTCGGATTCACTGCCGATCATCATGGTTGACGAGTACGCCGACAATTTTATCGCGCAACAGATTGCGCACGTCCCCGGTGTTGCCCAGGTCTCGATAGGTGGCGAACAGCGGCCGTCGATCCGGGTACAGGTCGATCCCTCGAAGCTGGCCGCCAGCGGAATGACATTGGAAGAACTTCGTGGCGCTGTTGTGAATGCAACCAGCAACGCCGCAAAAGGATCAATCAACGGAGCGAAAGCCAGCTTCACCATTGTGGCCAATGACCAGATCACCGAAGCGGCCGAATACAATAATCAGATCATCGCTTACCGGGACAATGGGCCGGTACGTGTGCGCGATATAGGCCGCGCAATTGCTGCCGCGACCGACCGCTATTCCGCCGCCTTTGACGACAATCGCCCGGCAATCCTTCTGAACATCTACAAGCAGCCGGGCGCCAATATCATCGACACGGTTCAAAGGATACGCGCGGTGTTACCGCGCCTGACGGCCAATCTGCCGGCTGCAATTTCCCTCACAACCGTTCTCGATCGCACAGGCACGATTCGCTCATCCGTTCTCGACACCGGATTTACACTGGTGTTCACAATCATTCTCGTCGTTGCAGTTCTGTTGCTGTTCCTTCGCAGCAAACATGCTGCCGCGGTCTCTGGCGCCACGATTTTGCTCGCATTGCTCGGTGCGTTTGCCGCCATGTATGTGCTGAATTTCAGCCTGGACAATCTATCTCTCATGGCGCTGACCATCGCGATTGGCTTCGTTGTGGATGATGCAATCGTTGTCATTGAAAATATTCATCGACACATGGAAGCGGGCGCCCCGGCGTTGGACGCCGCATTGGCCGGCTCGCGCCAGGTTGTGTTCACCGTGCTTTCCATCAGCATTTCGCTCGTAGCCGTATTCATTCCGCTGCTGTTCATGGGCGGCATCATGGGCCGGCTGTTCCGTGAATTCGCGCTCACCATTACTGCCGCCATCGGGGTTTCCGCGTTCGCTTCGCTGACGCTCGCTCCCATGCTGTGCGCCCGCAACCTCACGGCAACCGCTTCGGAAGGACAGTGGTTTCCCGCATTACAGCGTGTGTATGAACGAACACTCGATGCGGCATTGCGCAACCGCGCCATGACGTTGGGGGCATTTGCCGGAGCCCTCGTGCTCACGGCGTATTTGGCAACGGCGATTCCGAAGGGTTTCCTGCCGATCGAGGATACCGGCATGCTCCAGGGGCTGGCGGAAGCAGGCGAAGCTGTTTCGCCCGGCGAGATGATGCGTCTTCAGCGGCAATTGGGCGAAATTCTTCTTCGAAATCCGGATATCGCGGGATTCGCGTCGCAAACTGGCAGCACAGGACTCGCCGGCAACGCGCAAACCGCGAATACCGCGCGCTTCTTTATTGCCCTGAAGCCGCGTAGCGAGCGCGATGCTACCGCCGCCCAAATCATCGCCCGGCTGCGACCGCAACTTGCCCGAATCCCGGGCGTGACGCTGGCGCTGAATGCGACGCAGGACATAACTCTCGGTGGCCGCGCCTCGCGCGGCAATTTCCAGTACACGCTAAAGGACACGAATGTTGCGGAGCTGGCGATATGGTCAGCGCGACTGATAGACCGGCTGCGCACAGTGCCGGAAATCACCGACGTGCTCAGTGACCGGTTTGCCGACGCGCCTCAATTGCGGTTGGTCATCAACCGGGATCGCGCGGCAGCGTTTGGGATTTCACCGGATGCCATTGACCAGACGCTCGATGATGCGTTCGGGCAGCGACAGGTGACGCAATATTTCACCCAGTTAGACACTTACTGGATCGTGCTGGAGATCACGCCGGAACTGCAAGGCTCATTCGCGACGCTTGACCGGATCTATGTCAAATCGCCGCTGACTGGCGCAGCAGTGCCGCTTTCAACCCTCGTTTCCGTCGCAACAACTCCGGGTCCGCTTTCCATTGCGCATGACGATCAATTTCCGGCGGTGACAATATCATTCAATCTTCAGAGTGGAGTGGCGCTCGGTCAGGCGATAACGGCCATCGAGGATGCCGCGAATGAGATCGGAATGCCCGCGACCGTCGCAGGCGTCTTTACCGGAAATGCACAGGCGTTTCAGGGTGCGCTGCCGAATGAGTTCATGCTGATCGTCGCTGCTTTGGCGGCCGTCTACATCATTCTCGGTATTCTCTACGAGAGTTTCCTTCATCCTCTCACAATCCTCTCGACTTTGCCTTCGGCGGCGCTTGGCGCATTGATCGCGCTACGTATCGCACATATCGACCTGTCACTGATCGGAATTGCCGGGATCCTGCTCCTGATTGGTATTGTGAAAAAAAACGGGATCATGCTGGTGGATTTCGCAATCGCTGCGGAACGCGAACGCGCAATGTCGCCGGAGGCAGCCATTCGCGAAGCGTGCCTCTTGCGATTTCGTCCGATCTTGATGACCACCACGGCAGCGCTTCTGGCGGGACTTCCGCTCGCGCTCTTCAGTGGTACCGGCTCAGAACTACGCCAGCCCCTGGGTTATGCGATGGTCGGTGGGCTGGCGCTCAGCCAGGTTCTAACCCTGTATACGACACCCGTCGTGTATTTGTACCTCGATCGGCTTCGTTCCCGCCTCAGGAGCCGTTCTACCGATGTCGAAAGTGAGCCGTCGCGCACAACATCCTCAGGTCCTCCGGAATCACAGAATTCAAAAGAACAGTGCGCTGCTGTGGACGAGTCCACTGCCTGCGACAACTCATGAGTCAGCGCCCGCTTATGGCGAATCTCAGGCGAATGATTCCACGCACCCAGCGTTCGGAGATAGGCCGAAAGCAGCCACGTCACACAGTTCGCCGGGGCACGCGACCGGCACGCAGACAGCCTTGAAATTGCATTGAAGAGAACTGAATCAAAATGATTCACGGCGCGTCGCCGGGAACGAGAATTGGCCTGCGCCTTGTCTACACAAAAATTGCCTCCAACAAAAACATGGCCCATAGCCATATTCGTGCAAAGCCCGTCAGGGGAAGGGCAAATGATTCTTAGTTGCGTGTGAGTTGGGCGCGGAGGACGAGGGTGGAGTGGCCGGTGAGATGCCAGCCTTTGTCGTCTTCAAACGGCGCCACACCAAAGCCGCCATATCTGGTCTCTTCGCTGGACCACAGCAGGCGCCACGCGGCGCCTTCCGGCGGGGCGATCAGCGGTTCGGCGAATGAGCCGCGATCGATATCGGGACCATAATTCACAAACAGAAGCCGGTCGTCGCCGGCCTCGCCAAAAAAACGCAACACGAATGCTTCATCCGCGAGCACTGCGCCGTCGATGGCCCGCGCGCGTTGGGGCGAGAATACCGAATCCGTGCGTCTGAGTGCCAGCAGATCGCGATGGAGCGCAACCGCCTGCGGGTGCCGTTCGAATTCGCTCCAATCGAGTTTGCATTTCTCGAAAGTCGCAGGGTCGCCGGGCAGGTCATCGAGCCTGCGGATATTGGGAAACTGCGACAGGAATTCGCCGCGCCCGCGCGCGACTGCATCGCGCAATGACGCCGGCATATCCGCGAAAAACACGAACGGTTTGGACGAATGAAATTCCTGGCCCTGAAACAGCAGCGGCGTGCCGGGGAGCAGGAGATTTAGCGCCGTAAAGGCGCGCACGCGTCCGGGGCTCGACAGTTTCGCAAGACAGGTACCGGCGGCCGAATTCGAAACCTGATCGTGATTTTCCAGGAAGAGGACAAATTGCGCCGGATCGAGATCGAGTACCGGAGTTCCACGCCGCTTGTGTTGCCAGTGAAAATTCTGGCCCTGAAACAGGTAGCCGTATTTTGCCGCCGATATGAGCTCCTGCGGCGTGCCATGAAAATCCGAGTAATAGGCGCCGTTGTGGCCGGTCAGCGCGACAATCGCGGCGTGATGGAAATC
>DASUHP010000112.1:0-10360 GCA_036273455.1 Micropepsaceae bacterium
GCCCTGCGTATCGAGAAACAGCGCATTCGTCTGGCCGACTTGAAGCGACATCAGGAAAATACGCCGCGGTGTCCTGATCACCGCGTCGGCAATTTTCGGATTTGCCACAACGACATCGCGCACATCGCGGTCAAGTTCGATGACGACCGCCTGGTTCAGCGCCAGCACCACGCGCTGCATCGGATTCGCCGAATCGCGCGTGATGTGGATGATGCGAGACTCACCGAGCGGTGCAGCGGTGGGTGCCGTCGCAGGCTGCGCAAGGGCAGCGGCAGAGATCATTAACGCGCCCATTGCGGGAACGAATTTGGCAAATCTGATCACAGTGCTGCTCCCAACGCTGCCGGTATTGCCTCGGCACCCACGCCCTGGCCACCACCTCCACCAGCCCCCGATCCTCCGCCACCCGGACCGGTCTGCAGCACGCCGGCCTTATAAACTTTGATCGACGGAGTTGGGGGCCCCGCCGGTCGCGCCGCGACGATACGCGGCCTGATCACCGCGGCCACCGTCACCGGCGTACCGTTACTTTCGCCGAGCCTGCGCAGGGCCAGCGATATCACGCCGGTTTGCTCGGCTTGCGCCATCAGTTCCGCCTGCTCAGGCGTCAGTTCCAGCGTGGCCACATGTCCGACCACGGCCTGTTTATCCTTGTCCTGCTGGATGATCTGATCGATGGCCAGTGCGCGTACGTCCCTGAGCAGGGTTTTGGTTTCAAAATTTTTGCCGTTGTTGCCGCCCATATCCCGCGTCAGCAGGACATCGACGCGATCATTGGGAAGGATGAAGCCACCGGCGCCGGTTCGGTCCGATACCGCGACGCTGATCGCGCGCATGCCGGAGCCCAGCGTGGCGGCGAGAAATCCAGGTGTATTTGCCCGCACGGTATTGGCATCGGTGACGGGCTGGCCGCTGACCAGTGGCGCTCTGACAATCATCCCGTCGATCGCCTTGGCAATGTCCGGCTGTTTGGTTTTGGTGATGAACGAGACAGCGAGGCCCGCTTTCGGCCAGGTCTGCCATCGAACCGACGGTGCGTCGAGAAATTGCCCCGGCGGAATATCGCGGGCGGCGACCAGTACATCTTCGGACGTGGTGACTGGCACCGCCGCGACCACCGCGGTTGCTTTCGGCTTCATTTCTGTTCGAACCACCAGGACAGCGCCGAAGGCGGCGACGCCTGCGATCCCCAAAACAACCACTCGGGCGATGTTCATCCCGGCCTCTCCCTAAGTTGGGAGAAGAACAACACAAAACTGGTTGGGATTGGATTAATGCGATCGCTAGAAGTCTGTATAAGGAAAGAAATTTGTTCGATTGCGCCGCCGCGCGTGGGTTCACCGAAGCCTGCCGCGAATTGCGGCTTAATTTCTCTCACCGTCAGGAAATCTAAACCCGCTTTCAACCAACTTGAGCTAGCCGTGCCTGACCAAAAAATTACGGATTGCGAATGCCCGGGAGTTTGACCTCAGTTCTTTTTGAGCCGGCGACGGCCCTGTTCGATGCCGCAAGTTCCTACTATTGGCTTTACCTGCTCTGCGCCGCAGCTGTCGCGCTTGTAGCCTGCAGCAGCCGGCTGCGGGCATCGGGCAATAATTCGGTGGCCGCAGCGATCCGCGAGGTATTTGATCCACGCATATTTTTCCACCCATCCGCAATCACCGATTACAAATTTGTCTTCATCAGCCACTTGATCCTGGCGCTCCAGATCGGCGCGGCTACCATCAGTGTCGAGGCGATTGCGCATGGCGGCGCCGCGCTACTGAACCATGTGATTGGTCCCACTTCGCCGGCAGCGCCCGGTATCGCCGCAACCGTGATGTTCACCGCGACCGGCTTTGTCGCGGCGGATTGCGGCAATTTCTACTTCCATCTTCTGCAACATCGTTCGGCATTATTGTGGGAATTCCACAAGGTCCACCATTCGGCCGAAGTTCTGACGCCGCTGACGGCATTGCGCGTGCATCCTGTCGTGGATGTGCTGGGAATACAGTTCATGGCCTTCTGCATTGGCCTCCCCGCCGCCCTGTATCTGTATTGTTACGGCGGCCCGGTGGCCGAGTTGCAGATAACCGGTGTGAACCTGCTGCTGTTCTTATGGCATACGCTGCTGGTCAGCAATCTTGCCCACAGCCATGTCTGGTTGATGTTCCCCAGGGGCATTCGTGAGATCTTCTACAGCCCCGCGCTTCACCTGATTCATCACAGCGCGAGGCCGAAGCATTACGGGAAGAATCTTGGATTCGGTCTGACGATTTGGGATCGTCTGGCAGGGACTCTTTACCAGCCGACGGAAGCCGATCGCCGCGACCTGGTGCTTGGACTCGATCCCGGCGAGATGCGTGAGCTCACAACTGTGGCGCAACTCCTCTGGACTCCGCTGCGCAATATATTATTTCGGAAAAACCGGCCGGCGGCACTCGGCTGATCCGGCGCAGGCCATGCCCCACAACGATACATCGGCCGGCCACGGCCGTGCGGCCGGCTGGGCCTAAGCTGTTCTAATGTGCGCCGGACAGCCGAAATAAGTCCGTGTACGGTAGCACCATGATAGCGCCGATCGCCAGGGCGACGCCATACGGAACGCCTGCTTCGGGGTCGGCCAGCCGCAGCACCCAGCGCGCCTTGATGAATGCCCCGACCGGGAGCCTCCGAATCAGGAGCAGCAGCACAGTCAGCGCGCCACCCGCGAGTGATGCCGCCATAGTGTATTCCGCCATGGTTCCGAACCCCACCCAGAGGCAAACCGCGGCAAAAAATTTGGCGTCACCGCCGCCGATCCACCCCTTGGCAAACAAAGCAACACCCGCGCTCAGCGCCAAAGCAGCGGCGCCGGCATGCATCGCCAGACTTCGCAAGGGCAGCGGGTCACCTGCCGCGAACAACACGACCATGTAAATGACAAACAAGCCGAGGAGCGTGGCCGGAAGCAGATTGGGAATCGTGTAGGTGCACAGGTCATATACGGCAGCTGCCAACAGCAGAGCAGGAAAAAACCCGAAAAGAAAAATCGATATGGCCATTACCATTCCCTGACTGAATGTTCCGCTGAACTGGTTGCCGGTTGCTTGCCTGCCGGCCGGTCCACCGAAGCCCTCTGCGCCAAGCCGGAAGCTCCCCCGAACGAAGGTGGAAGCTTGCCGCATAGCCGGGCCGGCATGGAAGAGCCGCTGATCAAAAATCCAGCCAGTTTGCCGATTCGGAGAAATGGCAGACTGCCTGGCGCAACAGCCGCCCTGAGGCGGCCGTTGCGGCGTCCTTGTCACGGCGAGCCAGACACGGCCGCCGGTTGCGGTT
Organism: Micropepsaceae bacterium; assembly: GCA_036273455.1. Classification (GTDB taxonomy): domain Bacteria; phylum Pseudomonadota; class Alphaproteobacteria; order Micropepsales; family Micropepsaceae; genus CAIYRG01. The sequence continues at coordinate 3,298 of DASUHP010000112.1, forward strand.
GGGCATCCTTATCCCAACTTGGTGGCGATCGTGTTGAACACAGTGTTCAGATTGGATCCGACAGTTGTGACGGCACCAATGATGACCACCGAAATCAGACCCGCGATGAGGCCATATTCAATCGCCGTTGCGCCCGACCGGTCTTTGGTGAAAAGAGAGAGTATCGCTTTCATCGGTATTACCCCTGGTGTTGCGACGCTTACTGCAGGGCAGTCGCGATGGTGTTGGACTTGCTCGACTGACTGATGCCGGCGGTGGTCAACGCAGTATTGATCACCCTGCCAGGCGCGATCCGTCACGCGTCGCACAACCTAGGTGACGGCGATTAACGGGAGGTGAATCGCAAGCTGTTGGCGCGATCGCGGAGTGCCGGAATGGGCTTTGTGGTGGAGTGGTATCACTGCAATTCGACGGAACACTGTTACGATCTTTTAGCCATGGCCCGCGAAAGGCCCGGACCAGCCTCGAACCCGGCGCTTTTCGCTTCGGTTGCCGGCATAACCGGGCGTCGCGCTGCGAGTGAAGCCGCGCCACTTGTCTTCCGCATACGGACGTAGTGCTGCGCCGGCGAGATCAACGGGCGGGTGGGGTGACATTGCGCACTTCACGCTTCATTTACGCTATCCGGCTTAATTTGTCCCTGTACCATCGGAGCATAGGCCATGGCTTTCGTGTCCAATCGTCTGGTTTGGGTTACCGCGGCAGCAGCGTTGATTCCGTTGCCCGCGCTCGCCGGCGAAATCGATGTTCCCCTGGACAATGTCAAAACAATTACTCTGAGCCGGCCGGCCAAGACCATCTATGTTGGCAACCCGGCTGTCGCCGACATCACCGTGGTCGACGCGCGCCACGTTTTTCTCCTCGGCAAGGCATTCGGCTCGACCAATCTCGTCGCGCTCGACGCATCGGGAGATGAAACGGTCAACGACCAGATCATTGTCACCAACCGCGATGTCGGCGAGATTACGGTTCAACGCGGAATAGCTCGCACGACCATGACGTGCACGGCCGAACATTGCCAACAGCAGCCCGCGCCCGGCGACGACGACACCGATGAAGGGCCGAAACAGGTAACAGTTGCGCCGACATTTAACGGACTCGTGGGTGAGACGCAGAAGCATTCGGACGACGGCGTGAAGGCCGCAGCTGCGGCAGGGACCGCTAGTAAATAGCCGGTCCCCGGCCCGGTTCAGAATCCTGGCGGGACCGGCGTAGTCGCCGAATGGATGATGCTCGTAATCGAGAGCAGCGGCAGGGCAGCGCCCGCGGCCAAACTGGCGCCGGATCGCAGCCTGAAACCGAGTGATTTGACACGGTCTACGTGACGCTGGTCGCGTTGGGCAGGCCGATCGCCACCGCCCCATTGCCGATCGGTCTGAACCGGGTGGGCGTCGCAGAGTGATTGCCGCCGCCAGTCTCAAAGCTTTACCGCACTTGAGGGAGCAAGCGGGAAGCACTCCGACGATGAATTTAACCAGCGACGTCCAAATGCCAGCCGCCCGGCCCGGTTCAGAATCCCTGCGGGACCTGGGTCGTCGCCGAATAGGTGATGGTCACGGTCGAGAGCAGCGGCACGACATAGCTTTGTGTCAAAGTGGCCCCAACAGTCGCAACCTGAAACGGAGTGGTGACCACGGTATACGTGACGCTGGTCGCGTTGGGCAGGCCGATCGACGTGAGGTCATTGTTGATTGCGGTCTGAAGATCACTTGACGTCGCAGAGGTATTTAACGCTGCGACTCTCGAGGCATCCTCTACCGCCCAATGCACGCCGGCATAGGTGAACAGCATCAGTCCGAGATAGCAGATGCCCATGATAAAGGTCAGGAATACTGTCGCGACAACCGCGAATTCCGGGGCGGTGGCTCCCCGGCAATCGCGGCTGAGCGCGTTTGTATGTTGAGCCAGGCGTTTCATCTCATCCGCACCGTCTCGCTGGCTGACTGGCTTTCGCTGATGACTCCGCCGCCCAATGTGCCGGTGGCCGTGACCGTGTAGTAAGCCTGCGGCGTGGTGTTATCGCTGCACAGCGTGGTGCAGGAATGTGAGGTGCCGCTGCAGTAACAGGCTTCGGTGACGGTCACCGCTCCGTTGCTTGGTTTGTTGTTCCAGGCGTTGACACCCGCTGTTTGCGCGGTGGTCGTACTGGTTCCGCCATTCATGAGGTACTGCACCGAGGCGCGCACCGCGGTCTGCATTTCACCCGTACCGACAGCGATATTCGACACATCGGCGATCGTGATCACGATCGTCGAAAAGATCGGCAGAATGAGTCCGAACTCTATGGCGGCATTGCCGCCGTTGCCGGACCACAGCTGGTTCAGGATCTTTAAAGTTTTCATGACTATTCGCCCTGTTGCGCGGCGCGCCTATTTCAGCGCATCGGCCGTAAACAGCCGGTAAATCAATGCCGGAGTTTTGCGCCGATATGCGAATTATGCCGCCGGCGAACGGCGCCGGATCAAGCCTTCCTGCGCCACCGAGGCCGCCAATGCGCCGTCACGGCGGAAGATTTCACCACGGTTGAAGCTGCGCGTTCCCGCCGCCGATGGGCTCTCCTGCACATAAAGCAGCCAATCGTCGGCGCGGAATGGCCGATGGAACCAGATCGCGTGGTCGAGGCTGGCCAGTTGCAGTTCCGGTGTGAACAGGTTGTAGCCATGCGGCAGCAGCGATGTGTCGAGCAGTGTCATGTCCGATGCGTAGGCGAGCACACATTGATGCATGGCCGGTGCGTCGGGAAGCGGTCGCACCGCGCGGAACCAGACGATCTGGCGTGCCTCGCGGCGTTCCTGGGTGAACCGGTTCGCCGGCATCACCGGGCGTACCTCGATGGGGCGCGCCCGCATGAACCAGCCGCGGACGTGTTCGGGCACGTGCGGGAGGATTTCCTGCCGCCACTGCTGCTCGGACCGCAATTCTTCAGGCGGCGGAACGGACGGCATTGGAGATTGATGTTCAAGCCCTTCCGCCGGTGCTTCAAATGACGCCGACATGGTGAAAATCTGGGCCCCATGCTGGATCGCAGCGACGCGCCGCGCGCTGAAACTTCCGCCATCACGGCTGCGCTCTACTTCGTAGAGGATCGGAATGCGGGGATCTCCGGCGCGAAGAAAATAGGCATGCAGCGAGTGACAGATGCGGGTCTCGACTGTCCGGTAAGCCGCCACCAGCGCCTGTCCCAGGACCTGTCCGCCATAGACGCGCTGCCAGCGGTCACGTGGCGACAATCCACGGAAGAAATTGCTCTCCAGCCCTTCGAGATCCAGCAGGGCGAGCAAAGATTCCAGCGCCGCGGGATCGCTTCCCGCGGTGGCCGCAGCTGGATCATTCCCGTTTGCCATGCCCAGTCAGTAGAAGCGTGGGCGCGCACGCGCAAGCCTATAGAATTCGATGGACTTCCGCGATAGGCGCGCATTTGGCCTCGCGCCCTTCCGGGCAGCGAGGCCTGCGTTCACTTCATTCGGAGAGATACACGCTTCCCGGCGCAGCGTCGGCCACATTCACGGTCGTCATGCCGTCGCCCGGGCACGTGGCGTTGAAATTCGCATTACCCGTGACTGTCACCGTATACGCAACCAGCTGGGTGCACTGGCTGTTCGCCGAACCGTGGCCGGAATAAGTCACACCTTGCGTCGGGAAATATATAGCGCCCGTGATCACCTGTGCTGATCCGCCATTGAAGACCGGGTTACTGGTCTTGTCGGATCGGTCGCCGAAAAATGTGACTCCAGAATAGGTGCCGCTGGTTGGCGCGGAGAAATTGACTGTCGCACCACCGTTCATGTTCACGCTATTGCCGTTGGCCAGATAGAACGTCACGCCGGCGCCGGTGATGTTCGCCTGCCCGTTGACGGTGAAGCCGCCGCCGCTGATGTAGTAGAGGCCGGGCTGAAACGTGACCGCGTTGCTCCAGTTAATGGAGATGCCGTTGCAATAATATCCAGGCGAAAAGGACGTCTGCTTGTTGCTTACTGTCTGGCAAGTGCCAGGAATTGCCGGTGCCGGTACGCTGTAATACGGATCGGCCGCAGGCGGGGCGCCATTCGTCATGGTCGTGCATTTCGTGAGGTGCACACCTGAAGTCAGAGTGCTGCTGCCCACCGACACGGCGCAAGGAACGGTCAGTGATCCACTCCCGCCCACGGAAATCGCGTCTGACGTCGTGGAGTTGGATACGATGTCGCAGTTTGATGAATCCATCGTGCCCGAGCCGCCGATCGATATGCCGGGCGACGCGTTCGGAGAAAGTGCGATCACGCAGGCAATATGCGAGCCGTGCTTCGTGGCGACGGATCGCGCCGTAATGTTGAAGTTCGACGTCAGATAAATCGCGGAAAAATACCGGGGAGCGGGCTCGGTAAGAATGATCTCGATGGAATCACTCGTTTCGTGAGTCCCGGCTGCGGGGGGATTATTCACAGTGATCGTGCCGGCGCCGCTGTTCCAGCCATTGGCCGTCGCGGCTGTGGTTGCCGCTGTCGTGATCGCCGATCCCGAAGCGCCCGCATTCAATGCCACAGCGGCATTGAACGCCGCGATATCCGCCGCGCCATGCAGTTGGCGCGCCCGGTAGAACCAGGCGGCGGTATCAATTCCCAGCCCGCAAAAAGCCACCACAACGGGCATGGAAACGGCAGCAATGATTGCGATATTCCCAGAGTTCGACCGGCCGAAAATTCGGACGCGGCGGAGTGGCGGCAGCAATTTGCGCATATCAAGAACCCGTGCTTGGTCTCGGACGCCGATTGCAGCCGGGCACCTGCTAAAACCGCGTTAACACGGGCGTGTGTGCGCACCTCAATTGCACTTGCTTTGCGTCAAATCCGCTGAAAAGACTCACCGATGGGAAACGCTCTCCTCAACCGCGCGGCGCATCAGCGCCCTGCCGCAACGAAACGGGGCGCACTGGAACGCCTGTTCACCCTGATGTTCCAGGGCTTCGTCTACAACCAGGTCTGGGAAGACCCCGTGGTCGATCTCGAGGCATTGCGGCTGAATTCCAGCCACAGGCTGATCACCATCGCCTCGGGTGGTTGCAATGTCCTGAACTATCTCACAGCCGATCCCGCGCGCGTCATCGCGGTCGATCTCAATCCCAACCACGTCGCGCTGACCCGGCTGAAACTTCAGGCACTGGAATATTTGCCGGACTATGAGTCGTTTTTCCGGTTTTTCGGCAACGCCAGGGACAAAAACAACCGCAGTGCATTTGACGAATTTCTGGCGCAGCGGCTGGACCCTGCAACCCGGCAATATTGGGAGAAGCGTATCCCGCTGCGCGGCCGGCGTATCAACATGTTTGCGCGCAATCTGTACCGTTATGGTCTGCTCGGCCGGTTCATCGGCATCCTGCACGCCCTCGCAAAGCTGAACGGCAAGCGGCTTGCCGACATGCTCACCGCGCGCGATATCGGGGAACAGAGATTGATCTTCGACCGGACAATCGCGCCGTTGTTCGACAACCGTCTGGTCCGGTTTTTGTCGCGCATGCCGGTGTCGTTTTACGGACTCGGCATTCCTCCGGCGCAGTATGACGAGCTGGTGGCATCGGCTGCCGACGGAAATCCGATTACGACATTGCGAGCGCGCGTCGAGCGTCTGGCCTGCGATTTCCCGATCGCGGAAAACTATTTCGCATGGCAGGCATTTAGCCGTGGCTATGATCTTCAACACCGCACAGCGGTGCCGCCTTATCTTCGGCTGGAAAACTATGATGCGATCCGATCGCGCTCCGGGCGTGTCGAAGTCCACCACGCCTCAATGACCGATTTTCTCGCGCAACAACCCGCCGGCAGCCTGCATCGCTTTGTGCTGCTCGATGCCCAGGACTGGATGACCCAGACCCAGATCGCCAGCCTGTGGACGGAAATCACCCGCACCGCATCCGCGCAGGATGCGCGTGTCATTTTCCGCACCGCCGGACTGGAATCGCCGCTCGCGCGCAAACTGCCGGAGTCCCTGCTCGCCGGCTGGAACTATTTGAGCGAGGAGAGCCGCAACCTGCATGCGCGCGACCGCTCGTCTATCTATGGCGGATTCCATGTCTATGCCCGTCGAGGGTTCTGATCCGCCTCATCGCCATTTTGCGCTGATGGACCGGGTCTACCGCCATCAGCGACATTTCTACGATCTGACGCGGCGGCATTATCTCGCCGGCCGGGACAGGCTGATTGCCGGGATCAATGCGGTTCCGGGTGATCGTATCCTGGAGGTCGGCTGCGGCACAGCACGCAACCTGATCAAGATCGCGCGGCGTTACCCCGGAACCGAATTGTGGGGCGTAGATGCATCGAGCGAAATGTTGCGCAGCGCGGCCCAGTCGGTGCGGCGCGCCGGACTGGCGGAGCGCGTAACGCTGGCCCATGGGTTGGCCGAGGAACTCTCATCCATATTCGCTGGGCAGGCGGGATTTGACCATGTGGTCTTCTCTTACAGCCTGTCGATGATCGGCGATTTTGAGGGCGCCCTTCGCGCCGCCGCGCAAGTCGCAACAGCTCGCGGGCAAATCCACCTGGTCGATTTTGGCGACCTGAATGGTCTTTGGCCCGCGGCGGCCGCCGCCCTTCGATATTGGCTGGCGCTATTTCACGTCTGCCCGCGCTCAGGTCTTCTACAGCGGCTGGAAAATTTGGCCGCACGCAGGGATGACTGTTCCCTCGAAATGCTCCGCGGACGGTATGCCTTTGTTTTCAAAGCAAGTATTGCCGCAGTATCCAATTTTTAAGCATAAGTTGCGGTTCAGCATTGATCTTGCTATTTGTTGTAACTCTGCATCACTTCCGAATAAAAAATATGTTTGATAAAAAATTTCATTGCCGGTCCGGAACTGAGAACGCAAATCACCGTTAAGGCCGCGTCGCAACCGCAATGGCGGCGACACGGTGTTGGTTTGCGCCTCTTCGCAGACAACTGCTGTTGCAAAACGGGGATAGTTAAAACAATGAAAATTAGAACCGCGGCGCTTGCGGGCGCATCGCTCCTTTACTTCGCCACGCCAGCTTTTGCCGGCGATGGCTGGTATCTCGGTCTCGGGGCCGGATGGTCCGACCTTTCCAACGGT
>DASUHP010000113.1:0-42998 GCA_036273455.1 Micropepsaceae bacterium
GCGCCCACTCCCTCATGTTCAGTTTCCGGAAATGGGTCTCACCCAGCCGGGTGGCGCGTCCGCCATGGATGCGCAAATTACCGTGCCGCCGGTTTCAGATTTCCTGCTTTTGTTTGCGCATTTGTCGCTGAACGGATGGCGGGAAAGGCGCGTCGCCTTCGCTTCAAATGCAAGCGAATTGCCGCGCGAATTATCAAAGACATTCCGCCGCATCCGATTGATGCAGTTCTTCGCGCGGCCCCGCGCGGCTGGATGGCCGGGCCGCTTCGTGCCCGCCCATGGCAAATGGAGTGCTGTTATTTCGGCGTGAGCTTCAGAAGCTTGCCGTCGGTGGCGTTGTCGGTCAGGACATAGACCGCTCCGTCCGGTCCGACGCGCACGTCGCGGATGCGCGAATGAAGCTCCACGAGCAGAGGTTCCTCGGCGACGACCTTGTCGCCGGTGAGCGTCAGCCGGTCGAGCATCTGCCCGCGCAGCGCACCGACAAACGCACTGCCTTTCCATTGCGGAAACAGATTGCCCTGGTAGAAGGCGAGGCCGGATGGCGCGATGACCGGGTCCCAATAATAGCGCGGCTGTTCCATGCCCTGCTTCTCGACCAGGCCGCCATTGATCTCTTCGCCGGGGTAGTCGATACCATGGGTGATCACCGGCCAGCCGTAATTCTTGCCGGGCTCCATCTTGTTCAGCTCGTCACCGCCCCGCGGGCCGTCTTCCACTTCCCACAGCTGCCCGGTGGCGGGATCAATGGTCAGGCCTTCCTCGCTGCGATGGCCGATCGACCATATCTCGGGCAGCACGCCGGTCTTGCCGAGAAACGGGTTGTTCGGCGCGGGATCGCCATTCGGCGTGATGTGGATCATCTTGCCGAGATCGGTGTCCAGCCGCTGCGCCATGTCCCAGGGCGGAGATTTCGAGCGGTCGCCGATGATGACGAACAGATTGCCGTCGCGATCAATCGCGATGCGACCTCCCTGGTTGGCCTGGAGCGCGCGCGCCGGCAATGCAGGCTTGGCGCGGAAAATCACTCTCACGTCTTTCAGCGCGTGGCCATCCAGTTCCGCGCGGGCAACGACGATGTTGCTGTAGGTCTCACCGACGGGCTCGCTGTAGGTGAAGTAGAGGCGGTGATTGGACGCGAATTGCGGATCGAGCGCCACGTCGAGGAGGCCCACCTGGCCAACTGCGAGCACTTTGGGAACGCCGGTGAGCGGTTCGGACATTGATCCATTCGCCTCACGGATGCGCATCGTGCCGGCTTTTTCAGTAATGAGAATCGTGCCGCCGGGGAGGAACTGGAAACTCCACGGCGCCTTCAGCCCTTCGCTCAACGTGTTGACGTTGTAGTTGACGCTGTGGTGATAGGGCGCGCGTGTCTGGCCGGGGAACACCGGATGGTCGCCTTCCAGTTCGGGCTGGCGCGTTTCAATCGGCTGGCCTTCGACTGTGCGCGGTGCGGGGAAGCCGACCGAGTTGTGATTTTGCATCGGCATCACTCCCGGTGGCGTGCCGGTGGGATCGTTCACCTGGTTCGGCGGCGGATTTTGTGCCTGCTGCGCAAAGATCGCACCCGGGATCAACGCCAGAGTCGTCAAGCCCGCCAACAGCATCGTCCGGTTCATATGGGTTCCCCGCAAAATTCCGCTGATCCAGTTTACCGCTGCTCGTCTGAGCGTGCCATCGGTTATGACGACACAGGCCGGTTTTTCCCTTGTTGTCGATCCGGGCATAGCGCGATAACCCGGGGACAGACAGCTCCGTCCGTCAGTTTCAGCAATTTCGGCGATGCCCGCAAACATGAATGTCCGAGCGAAAAGTTCTGCCAATAATGCGTTGGCGGAACAGCATCCTGCAGCCGCGCACCAGCAGTCCGACCTGGCGGCGCTGGCGCCCTATATGCTGCTCCTGCTTCTGCGCAATGTGACCAGCGACGGCTTTGTCGTCTCCGATCCGGTAAACCCGGATCAGTTTTCACTGCCGGGCTGCGTTATTGCCGCGCCATCTTTTCCGGCCAATACGCCAGGCGTCGACCAGGACTATGTTTTCAACTGGGTCAGGGATGCCGCCATCACCGCAATCGAGCTCGCCGAGGGCAACCTGCCGTCCAATCCCGATGGAACCGTTCAGGCACTCGTGGACTACGCGACTTTCGCGAATGTTTGCCAAAACAACGCGCAGCCGACAAAAGGCCATGCCTGCTTCACGATCTCCGGCAATTCCCGTCCGTGGACGGAGCAGAGCGACGGGCCGGCATTGCAGACGATCGCCCTGCTGCGCGCGTATCCCCTGCTCGACCTGGCGACGCAGGCGCTTGCCAATCAGGTGATTGCGGTCAATCTCGGCTATCTGCTGTCTGCCTACCAGAACCCAACGACGAATCTGTGGGAGGAGCATCAGGCGATGTCGTTCTTCGCCCGCTCTGTTCAGCTCAGATGCTTCCAGGCGATTGCCGCCAACCAGCTTGGGATTCCGGTGCCGCAGGAGATCGCCGCGGCAATCACGTCGCTTCAGGCAGCGCTGGCCGGCCATTGGAACGGCTCATATTATGTGTCGATGCTGCAGCCGGGTGGTGCGCCGGGACAATCCGCGCTGCAGGGCAACGCCGGCTACGACGTCAATATCGACATCGTCTGTGCGTCCGTATACGGATCGGTGCCGTGCACCGACACGAAGCTGCTGGCCTCGGCGGCGCAGTTGCGCAGTTGTTGGGCCGATCCCAATTCGCCGAATGTCTATCCGATCAATTTGGCCGATACAGTCCGGGGCGTCGGACCCATGTTTGGACGCTATCCGGGCGACACCTATGACGGCGATGTCGGCCAGCCGGTCCGCGGCGGCCATCCATGGGCGCTGTGCACCGCGAATGTCGCCGAGCTCTATTACACCCTCGCGAACGAGATCGACAGCACGGCATCGGTCCCCTTCGATGCTCTCTCCGCCCCGTTCTTCGCCCAAATCGGTATTACCCCGGCGAATAAGCCGGCGGATGCGTCGGCCGCTCTGAGGGCCGGGGGCGACGCCATGCTGCGCGCCATTCTTTATCATTCCGATCATTACGAGCTGAGCGAACAGTTCGACGCCGCGTCAGGCTATGAGAAGAGCGTGCACAATCTCACCTGGAGCTATGCCGCGTTTCTGTCGGCGTTGCGGGCGCGGGCGGCACGGGGCGCCGCGTAAACCCGGCCCTGTCCAGCCAAATCGCGCATGTCACAGATCTGTCCCGGGACCTTCGGGAACCCAAAGCCGGTTGGCCCCGTATGAGCGGACGGGGACGGTCCGTGACGGGCCGGAGCTGGCAAGAGTGAAGCCTGACCCCGCGGGTCCCTGACATTTAGGTGGCGAAAATGAACAGACCGTACTCTCCGGCGACCGACACGCGCCGCCTCGCCTGGCGGGGGGCTTTTGTTGCCTGCCTGGTTGGCGGCTTTTTCTACCTCACGAGCGCGGCCAATTCGGCCGCTGATGTTTCGTCCAAACCCGTACATCCTGCCGCGCCGGCGCAATCCGCGGAGTCCAGGAGGTTTTCGGAAGTGGAACGCCGCGCCGCCGCCCAGGAGGGTTTGTCGGAACGGGACAAGACGTTTCTGATGACGGCGACGCAGAGCCTGATGCTCCAGCGGGAAGTGAGCAGGGTCGCGACCGAGCGGACGAAGAATCCGGCGATTCGGCGTTTCGCCGAGGCCACTGTCCGTTTCGTGGATGGCGCAAAGAAGCGTTTGGACAAAATTGCGGCCGAGTTCGGCATGAGCTTGCCGCAAATTCCACCTGATCAGGTGCAGGCGGCACAGCAATCGCTGGGCAAAGCCGGGAACCCCGACCGTGAATATCTCACCGGAATCCTTGCCGATACGACGCAGGTAAATAATCTTTACAAAGATGAATCAAGCAACGCGACAAACCCGGTGGTTGAGCGGTATGCGCAGGAAATGTTGCCGCGGTTGCGGCAGCACTATCGCAATGCCGATAATCTGTTGGCCGGCCGGCGCTGATTGACGCCGCTACGCCCGTGGCGGCAGGATCGCGATTGCGTCCACCTCAACGAGATAAGCGGGATCGGCGAGCCGCACCACTTGCACCAGAGTTGAGGCGGGCAGGGCATTTTTATCGGTGAAAGTGGCGGCGCGCACTTCGCGATAAACGTCGGCGTTCTGCTCGATGTCGGTCACATAGGTCGTGAGCCGCACGATGTTGTTCATGGTGCCACCGGCAGATGCGAGCGCGGTGCGGATATTTGCATAGGCCTGCATCATCTGGGCGCGGAATCCTTTCGCCGGTTTGCCGGCGACATCGGTGCCAGTCTGGCCGGCGACAAAGATGAGCCGATGCGGCCCGTTGACCTCGACCATCTGGCTGTAACCGGTTGGTTGCGACATGCCGGACGGATTGGAATGGCGCACATTCGCTCCGGCCTGCGCCTGTGCCGAAGCTGGCGCGGCGGCAGTTGCTGCGGCTGCGGCCGACACGGCGGTGACGAATTCGCGGCGGGATGTCATGGCGATTGCTCCTTCGTGCATGGAGTCTCGCAACAGGGCCCGACAATACATCCTTCCGGTCAATGCCTCAAACTGCGCCGCTCGCGACAGCAAAACCGGGCGCCGCCGCCCGCTTGCGGAAGCGGATGACATAACACAGCAGCCAAACCAGGAAGCCGGACCCGAGAAGCAGTAATGCCGGAATGACAAAGTTCAGAAACCCCCGGTCGATCATCGCCTTGAACGGCATGGCTGGGAGATAAAGCACCGTTGCTGCATCGCCGGGGCGACGCGTGGGCGGATTGCTACCAATGCTATCCTTGAATTCGACGGTCCTGTTGTCCGCCGTATGGAACCGGACCACAGGATAATAGGTGTAGCCGCCGCTGCCGCCGGAATCCGATTCCACCAGCCGGACCACTTCACCGGGCGCACGCATCCCGTTTGATTCGAGTTGGAACACGAAGAAGCTTTCATAAGCTCCGGCGGCGAGCAGAAGCACGGCAAAACATGCGAGCACTGGAATGACCAACTTACTGTTCGCGAATTGAGCCGTTTGCGCCGGCTCCGGAGCGAGTCGCAAAGACTCGACTTGTACGACTTTGCTCAAATCGATGGTGGCGCCTGCGCCGATGCCACGTTGCTGTTTCCACTCCGCCACGGAGACACGCCGGCCTTTCGGCACAAAAACGCCGCGCAGCCGCTCGGCCACATGAATCAGGAATACGATAGCCATGACCCAGGTCATTCGGGTGATCGGGAATGCCGTCAGCGCCGTGTAGCCAAGCCATATTCCCGGCAGGATAAAGATGACGCCGATGAAATCGAAAAGGTAAAACCCGGCTTCGCGCGCTTCGGCCGGATTGTGCGCGGAGATCATCAGGGAGACGACGCGTCCCGTTTCCTTCCCGCTTATTGTTCCTGACCCGGTGTCGGATTTTGCCTCGTGAAACTGTCCGTCCGGCAATTGATAGCGATAAACCGGAAAGAAGGCGGCATCCTGCTTCAGAACGCCAATGATCGTTCCGGTCGCGCGAATCGCGTGGACGCGCCAGTAGAGCGAATTGCCGAGAAGCAGGCCGCCAATGCCGAGGAAGATCACGGCACCGGCGAACAACCCCACCTGGTTCCAGGCCTGAATACCGGAAACGATAAATTCGAACATGGCTTGCCTCCCCAAGGCATTCGCAAGCCTAATCGGAATTGTTTAATTTCTCGCAACAGCCTGCAACATCCTGAATTTCTGGTTGCCCGCCACCCCGGAGGACGCCCGGACAAAAGCGGGATGGGGCACGGGTCGCGACTCCGGCTGAATTTGAACGGCGAGACGACGCAGCAGTTCTGCCCACGCGTCCGAGTGATCTCAAAATCAGATCAATCAGATCAGAATAATAGGTTGGACAGCTTGATTGGATTACGGGATAGAGCTGCAGCGGCCTGGATTCGTTCTGATGAACAACATTGTCGGGGAAGGCGAACTTGCCGGTTGTGAGCCTGCACTGCAGGACAGCCCGGCGCCACGAGATGCCGCCATTTCGGCTGGAGTCCTGCCGGGCGTTATTCTTGCCACCGGAATTGCAGCAATCGCGTTCCTGCTGCGCCGGCTGCCCGGGCTGGGCATCTTCAGTCCGATGATCCTTTCCACTTTTCTCGGAATGGCGCTGCACAACATGGCCGGCACCCCGGCCTGGGCGAAACCGGGTATTGTGTTCAGCCTCAGGCGCATTCTGCGCCTGGGAATCGTGCTTCTCGGTCTGCAACTGGTGCTAACCCAGGTGATGCAGATCGGCATTGCGGGAATTGCCATCATCCTGCTCGCGCTGGCAGCCACTTTCACCTTTACCAAATGGCTGGGGCAGCTGATGGGAGTCGACCACCGGCTTGCCGAATTGATTGCCGCGGGCACTTCGATTTGCGGTGCATCGGCAGTGATTGCGACGAATACCGTGACTGAAGGAAGCGACGAGGACGTTGCTTATGCCGTGGCCTGCGTCACCGTATTCGGGTCGCTCGCGATGTTTGTTTATCCGGTACTGCCCGGGCTGCTCCATCTCGACGCACATGAATTCGGCTTGTGGAGCGGCAGCTCGATCCATGAAATCGCGCAAGTGGTCGCGGCCGCCTTTCAGGATGGGAATCGCGCCGGCGTAACCGCAACCATCGCGAAACTCACGCGCGTGATGATGCTTGCGCCGGTCGTGGTTACACTGGGCTTTCTTGCCGCGCGCCGCGCCCGGCAAGCGAAGAATGACGCGAAGCGCGCTGCGCCACCGGCGCCATGGTTTGTACTCGGATTTATCGCCATGATGCTGGTCAACACCGTCATCTCCATTCCGGCTGCACCAAAGGCCTGGATCGTGACGGCCACGACATTTTTCCTGTCGATGGCTTTGGCAGCGATGGGGTTGGAAACTGATTTCCGCAAATTGAAAGCAGCAGGCTTCAGGCCGGTCGGGCTTGCCGCCGCGGCATGGGCATTCATCGCGTGCTTCAGCCTCGTCTTGGTCGAGTTGTTCGCCTAATTTGGGCAAATGACCCTTGAACAGCTCCGGCTTTTCGTCGCTGTGGCGGAACGCGAACACGTCACGCGTGCGGCCGAAGCGCTGCGGCTGACTCAGTCGGCGGTCAGCGCCGCGATCACCAGTCTCGAATCCCAATATGGCATCACGCTGTTCCATCGCGTGGGAAGGGGAATCGTGCTGAGCGAAGAAGGACGTGTGTTTCTCGATGAGGCACGCGCCGTTCTCGCCCGCGCCACGGCCGCCGAGCGGGTGCTCGAAGAGCTGAGTGGTTTGAAACGCGGCACGTTTTCCGTGCAGGCGAGCCAGACCATCGCGAGCTATTGGATGCCCGAGCGGCTCGTTGCGTTCCGCAAGGCCTATCCGCTGATGGATGTCAGGCTGTCGGCCGGCAATACGCAGCAGGTGGCGCAGGCGGTGAGTGGTGGGATTGCCGACCTGGGTTTTATCGAGGGCCAGGTCAGTGATCCGGAGCTTGTGCTCACCACTGTTGATCAGGATCGACTCGTCATTGTTGTAGCTCCCGGTCATCCCTGGGCGCGTGCGCGTTCCATGGGAGCAGCCAAACTTCTGGAAGGAGAATGGGTGCTGCGCGAGCCGGGCTCCGGCACGCGCTCGGAATTCGAATCGGCATTACGTTCGCGCGGTATAAATCCCGGGCAGTTGAGGGTGGCGATCGAGCTTCCGTCGATTGAAGCGGTGCGGGCCGCTGTCGAAGCCGGCATTGGCGCCACTGCGATTTCCGAACTTGCCGTCGAATCCGCACTCAAGGCCGGGACCCTGGTGCGCGTTGCATTCAAGCTGCCGCAACGCGTATTTCACGCGGTGCGCCACCGCCAGCGTTATCATTCGCGGGCAGCGCAGGCTTTCATGGCCATGATCGGCGCGCGCGCATGATGACCGATTAGCTGCGGTTCATCTCCGGATTGGCGGGGGATCGCATCCGATATCGAAGTGCAGCACGTCGGAAGGAATCCCCAGTTTGGTATAGAGCGCAATGGCCGGTGCATCGACGCGATCGGCCTGAACGAAAATGACCCAGGCTCCATGGGATGCCGCGAGTTGTTTCAATTTTTCGATCAGCGCCGTTGCTATTCCCTTGCGGCGATGTCGCGCCGCAACGGCGAGATCGTAGATGTAGATTTCGCTGCGCTCCTGTTCGAATTTTTGCAGTTCATATGCCGCGAGCCCGCCGATCACATCGCCATTATCCATTGCTGCCAGAGCGATGAACTGATTGTTGCGAAGCAGGCTCTGCAGATAGGTCCGGCTCGGGCGATTTGCGGTGTAGGTATCGACCTCATCGAACGCCGCGCCGAACATTGTGTTCATGGCTTCCATCGCCGGCAGGTCCGCTGGCGTCAGCTGGCGGATTGTTATGCCGGGTTCAACCACGTCCACAGCTATTTGGCCGCGGGTTTGGCCTTTTCCTTGTCGACATTTTTCGCTGCCGCGGCCTCGGTCAAAGTGACAAATTTGTTCCATGCCACGGCATCGACCAGCGGATTCGGATCGCCGGGTTTGCGGTTCTTCAGTGCAAGAATGCGTTCATTGACGCCGCCGCCCGGATAGCCAGCCGGTTCGGCCCAGCTATGGACCTGGAGGTTCACTTCGATACCTTTGATGGCGGCGACTTTCGCCGTGGAAGTGACGGCTTGCTCGGCCTCCTTCAGACCACCGCGGTAGCCGACACCACCCCAGAGGATCGCCTTGTGCGGCGCGCCATTGTCATAGACCACGATTCCTTCAGTGGTGAGGACTCCGGGTGTGTGGCCTGGAGTCTGGTGGAAGATGAGATGCTGCCCGCCGAGATCGAGTGTGTCGCCTTCCTTGATCACCATGTCGTGCTTCGGCACCGCGGGCGGCGGGGAGCCATCCCGGCCCGGATTGCTGCCCACCTGTGCGATCATTTTCCAGTCTTCGTCCACCGCCAGCACATGCGCCCCGGATGCGGCCTGTATTTTCGCTGCGCCGCCGAAATGATCGAGATGGCCGTGGCTGAGGATGATGTATTTGATGTCCTTCAGATCGGCATATTTGCGGATGTTGTCCATCACCCAGTCGACATAGGGTTCCTGGGCAGAGTCGAAGAGAATGTCTCCCTGCGGGGTGGTCAGCAGCCAGACCGAAACATAGGCGGGTCCGACGTAGTAGAGATTGTCGAACACTTTGGCCGATGGAGTTTTCTGGAACTCGACGTCCTTGGCGCGCGTGATGCGGTAGGTTTTGGACAGCGGTTCGCCGGTATCGGCAGCGCTGGCGGATAGCGCAGTGAATGCAAAAGCGATGGCGGCGACACAGGACGCGATGCGGCTGGCAGACATCATTTCCTCCCACGGATGCGGAGAAACTAACGCGACGTGCAGTCGCGCGCAAACTGATCACTTCCGCGCGCCGCATTCGTGTAAGCTGTTGCGCGAAATCTCCCGCCAGGATCACTGAATGCTGCTGATCAATAATTCCGATGTCATGAAGGTCCTCGACATGGGGCTTACGCTGGAGGCGCTCGATGGCGTGTTTCATGAAATGGTCAGAGGCGACGCGACCGGCCTTGGGCGCATGGACCTTTATGTGCCTTCGGGACAGGCGCAGGCGCCGTATTACCGCTGGGCGGTGATGACCGGCGGCAGCCGCCGCGATGGTTATGTCTGTGCGCGCGTGCTGTCCGACATGGTGAACTGGCCGCGTGAACACGGCCGGATTCGCGAAAACAAATATGCGAAGAACCCAGGAACATTCTGCGGTCTGCTGTTTCTATTCAGCGTGCGCGACGGAACACCGGTCGCCATGATCAATGATGGCTATCTTCAGCATATGCGCGTCGGCGGCGGGGCGGGCCTCGGTGTCAAATATCTCTCGCGCGAGGACAGTCATGTTGTCGGCATGATCGGTTCGGGTGGCATGGCGCGCACCTATCTCGATGCCATCTGCCATGTCCGCGAGATCACCAAAGTGAAGGCGTACAGCCCAAACGCCGAAAACCTGCGCAACTATATTCGCGAGGTCGAGCAGCGGCACGGGGTTGAAGCAATAGCAGCGGCATCGGCGCGGGAGGCGGTCAGGGGCGTCGATATCGTTTCGATATGCACTTCGTCCAATGAACCGGTGTTCCTGAATGAATGGCTCGAGCCCGGAATGCACGTGACCAATCTCACCTCACCCGATATCGAACCGTCGCTGCCACGAGGCGTCGACGTCGCCATGAGAGCCGGCGAAGCGACACCGCAATTGGCGCAGACATCCGATCGGACGTTCTACGCCCGCGCGGGTTTTCTCGCCTATGTCGCGGGCACGGCAGAAGAGCGGAATAGCGTGCCGCACGTAAATCTTCCGCCTGATATCATCGCAATGCCGACACTGACTGATCTGATCGCGGGAAAAGCGAAGGGACGGACCAATGCATCGCAGACCACATTTTTCCTGAACGTCGGCGCGATCGGGGCGCAGTTCGAGGCCGTGGCAGCGCGCGTCTATGAGCGTGCGCGAGAGCAAAGGCTCGGGCATGATATCCCGACCGATTGGTTCCTTCAGGACACGCGGGATTAGCGGAGGACAGCATGGCAGAAGATCAAAAGAAACCCGCGGGACCGGACCTGACACAGGGAATTGCAGCCGATCTCCTCGCCGACGGTGCGATGCTGACCGGCCATGACGGCGAAGATGAAGTGCTCCTGGTGCGCCGCGGCAACAGGATTTTCGCGGTTGGGGCGCATTGTACGCATTACCATGGACCGCTCGCCGATGGACTGATTGACGGAAACGCGGTGCGCTGTCCGTGGCATCATGCATGTTTCGATCTCGAAACCGGTGAAGCCCTGCATGCGCCGGCGCTGGCGCCAATCGATTGCTGGGATGTGGAGCAAAGCGCCGGGAAGATTTTCGTGCGCCAGAAACGCGCGCAGTCAAAGCCGAAACGCGCGGCCCGGGCGCAAGGCACGCCGGGGAAAATTGTGATCATCGGCGGAGGTGCTGCCGGATTTGCCGCGGCAGAGATGCTCCGCCGTGTCGATTACCACGGCAGCATCACCATGCTCAGCGACGACGATGCGGCACCCGTGGATCGGCCAAATCTATCGAAGGATTATCTCGCCGGCAATGCGCCGGAGGATTGGGTGCCATTGCGCCCCGACAATTTTTATTCCGACAATAAAATCGATTTACGTCTGGGTGCAAAGGTCGCTTCGATCGATCCACACAATCGCGAAATCACATTGGCCGGCGGCAGCACTATCGGTTTCGACCGGCTGTTGCTTGCCACAGGCGCAGAGCCGGTTCGTCTGTCCCTGCCGGGTGCAGATCAGCCGCAGGTTTACACGCTGCGCACACTGGCGGATTGCCGCCGGATCATCGCGGGCGCCGGGAACGGCCGCCGCGCGGTCGTGATAGGCGCGAGTTTTATCGGACTCGAGGTGGCGGCGTCGCTGCGCGCCCGCAACATCGAGGTTCATGTCGTCGCGCCGGAGAAGCGCCCGATGGAGCGCGTGTTGGGGCCGCAGATGGGCGATTTCGTCCGTGGGCTGCACGAGGAACACGGCGTGGTTTTTCATCTCGGAGACACGCCACGCGCCATCGATGGCGGCCACGTAAGCCTGAACAGCGGTGCGAGTCTCGACGCAGATCTGGTCGTGATGGGCGTGGGTGTGCGGCCGCGGATCAGTCTCGCGGAAGGCGCGGGGCTCAAGATCGACCGCGGCGTCGCGGTGGATGGGTATCTTGAAACCAGTGCGCCTGGAATCTATGCCGCCGGCGACATTGCGCGCTGGCCCGACGCACATACCGGTCAATCCATCCGGGTCGAACACTGGGTTGTCGCGGAACGGCAGGGTCAGAGGGCGGCACTGAACATGATCGGCGAGCGCGAGAGGTTCACCGCCGTTCCGTTCTTCTGGAGCCAGCATTACGACATTCCGATCAACTATGTCGGGCATGCAGAAAGCTGGGACGGTATTGCCGTCGAGGGCGATATCGCGGCGAAGGACTGCCTGCTGCGGTTCAACAAGGGCGGGCGCACGCTTGCCGTCGCGTCGATCTTCCGCGATGTGGAGAGTTTGAAGGCGGAGGTGGAGATGGAACGAAGTTAGGGCCGTTAAAAGTCGGGGATGGTGGCGCGGGGCATGGGCGCCATTTCATAGTTGAAATAGGCGTTGTTGTTCTCGGGGCAGATATCTTCGTCCCAATCGCCCCGATGCTGCAGATGGTAAACCTGGACCGCGGACCAGGCCGTCTTGAAGGCGCCGGGATCGTCAACCGTAATCAGTACCTGCAATGCTTTGCCACTGTCGATCAGCTTGAAACGCTCGATGGTGTGCAGCCGGGTGGTGTGTGGCGTCAGGTAATTGTCGACGAAGCTCTTGTCATTCATGCCGATCGTGTCGACGATCAGCGTGTCGCCATTTTCGTAATGGCCGACCGATTCGCCATACCAGCTCGGCTTCGGATTCTTCGAATGCGGCACGTTCAGGTAAACATGCCGGACCTCAAAATTGCCTTCATTGATGATCGTGACTTCTTCCGGCCCCTGCAGGAAATAGATTGGCCGCAGCAGCGAGAAGACTTCGAAGCCCGGAACGCTGGTTGGCCAGCAGCGCTCGTGAGCCTGAAACGGGATTTTTCCGGACAGCACCCTTTCATTACTTTTCCGCAGGCGCTCGACGACCCAGGGCTGCAGGATGGGACTGTTGAGGTCCGCTACGCGGAAGGTGGGCTGCTTACCGCTGGTATTGCTCTGATAGGGATAGGCCGGATCTGCGGTCACGGGACCGGGCCCGGATTGCGGTGAGAGGAAATCGTCTCCGACCTCAAACCAGCCGGCGCCAATTCCTGAAAGGACGGGAATTTGCGTGTTTTCGGCCGCTGCGCCGGGCACGATGAACATCGCTCCGGCCCCGATGAAATATGCCACCAGGCGCCATATTTGTGTGGGCAAGAATTTCAGCATCGATACGCCTCTTTCACAGGAATAGCTGGCACTGTTGGAGGCAGAAATCAATTTCGTGGTGAATTTGATATATGTTGCGGGTGCAGGGCGGGGAGGGCCGGCGGCTTGGCATGATCGATCGTCGCGCATTTGGTGGCCTGATTGCCGGTGCAGCTTTTGCGCCTGTTGCGCGTGGATTTGCAGAAAACGCAACGCCGCGGCCGATCCGTCGCATCCGCACGCGCGTGCTGGAAATCGCCTATGAGGAGAGTGGACCGCCCGGCGGCTTTCCGGTTCTGCTGCTGCATGGTTTTCCCTATGATCCGCGCGCCTATGACGAAGTGACGCCGCCGCTTGTAGCCGCCGGGTATCGCGTCATCGTTTCGTATTTGCGCGGCTACGGCGAGACACGGTTTCTCTCGTCTTCGACCATGCGCTCCGGCCAGCAGGCTGCCATAGGGCGCGATGTCGTCGATCTCATGGATGCACTTGCGATTCCGAGAGCTGTGCTCGTGGGCTTTGACTGGGGCGGACGTGCGGCATGCGTGACTGCGGCGGTGTGGCCCGAGCGCGTGCGCGGGCTCGTATCGTGCAATGGATACACCATTCAGGATATTGCGGCTTCCGTGAAGCCCGCCGCGCCGGAGCAGGAAAACCGCATGTGGTACCAATATTATTTCCACACCGAGCGCGGCCGCGCCGGTTTGCAGGCGAACCGCCACGATCTGTGCAAGCTGTTGTGGAAATTATGGTCGCCGAACTGGAAATTTGGTGACGCAACATATGACCGGACGGCAAAATCTTTCGACAATCCCGATTTTGTCGATGTGGTCATTCATTCCTACCGTCATCGCTTCGGTTATGTCCTGGGCGATCACGCCTATGACTCGATCGAGGCCGCCTTGGCAAAACAGCCGCGGATCACTGTGCCGGCCATTGTGCTTCAGGGCGGCGGCGATGGCGTGAATGGCGCGGGCGCATCCGACACGCAGGCGCGCTTCTTCACCGGCCGGTATGACCGGCGTGTGATCCCGCGCGTGGGCCATGACGTGCCGCAGGAAGCGCCGGCCGAGACGGCGCGAGCGACTCTTGATTTGCTGACGGCCTGACGGCCGAAAAGGAGATGGCAATGACGGATTTAGATTCTCCCGATACAGGCGTCAGCCGGCGCGATCTGGTGCAATCGCTTGCCATCGGCGCGGCGGCGGCCGGCGTGACCACACCCGCGCTGGCGCAAACATCGGGCGTGATCGCGGAAGCGACGGCCGGTGATTACGCGCGCGATCCAGCCCGCTGGGGCAGCGCGGAAGTCGCCGCGTTTTTCCCCGGTTTTCGACATGTCGATATGAGGACCGATGGCGCGATCATCCGGGTGCGTCATGGCGGTTCGGGTCCGCCACTGCTGATGCTGCACGGCTATCCGACGAGCCATGTCGCCTGGTACAAAATCGCGGCAAAGCTGGCGCAGCGCTATCACGTCGTGCTCGCCGATTTGCGCGGCTATGGCGACAGCTCGCTCCCCGATCCCGGTCCCAACAATGTCAACTACAGTATGCGGGTCATGGCTGAGGACATGATTTCGGTCATGGACCAGCTCGGCCACCGCCAATTCTATCTCGTCGGCCATGATCGCGGCGCCCGTCTCAGTCACCGCATGTGCCTCGACCATCCGGAGCGGGTGATCAAGCTGGCGCTGCTCGACATGCTGCCGACCTATCATGTGCTCACGCACACGACGAAGGACTGGTTTGTCGGAGCCTGGCACTGGGGATTTCTCGCGCAGCCCGAGCCATTCCCCGAAACCATGATCAGCGCAGTGCCGGCGGATTGGTTTTTACGCGGCCGGGGCGGCACCGGGCTCGCGACACAGCCGAAGCCGGTGTTCGACGAATTCGTGCGCGTGTGGACGCCGAAAACAATCAGGGGGGCATGCCGCGACTACCGCGCCAATGTCACGGTGGACTTTGCGATGGACGGGGCCGATCAGGGCCGGAAAATTCCAAATCCGCTGCTGATCCTGTGGGGCACGCGCGGAGGGCCGGTGACGGACGAATATCCGACGGTGTGGCGCCAATATGCGAGCGATATTGTCACGATGGAACCGTTCAATTCCGGTCATTACCTGCACTGGGATGTGGCCGATCAGGTCTATGACCGGTTCGCCAAATTCTTCACCGCATGACCGTGAGCGATTCATTCTGACGACAGGGTTGCCACATCCCGCCATGCGAGCAAGCGGCCGGTGACAGCGCCGAACAACAGCCCGCCGATATGGGCCACATAGGCGACGCCGCCCGCCTGTTCGGTGGAAACGCCTGCGCTGATCAATTGCAGCACGAACCAGAAGCCGATCAGGAATACCGCCGGGATCATCCTGACGGTGAAGAAGATGCCAAAAATCAGAACGGTACGGATGCGATCGCGCGGAAAGGTGACGAGAAACGCGCCCATCACAGCGGCAATCGCGCCACTCGCGCCCAGATTGGGAATCATGGATGCCGGGTCCACGGCGATCTGCGCAACCCAGGCGACCAACCCGCCGGCGAAATAGAAGAGCAGGAATTTGCCGCGGCCTATCGCATCTTCCATTTCGGGGCCGAAGACCCAGAGGAAAACCATGTTGCCGATGATGTGCATGAAGCCGCCATGCATGAACATTGCGGTCAGCAATGTCACCCAGTGCTGACCGGACACGATGTCGGATGGAACGACCGACCACGCGATGACGAAATCTTCCGGCTGGCTCAGTTCAAATGCGAAAACCAGGATATTGGCGACGATGAGCCCGATCGTGACGACCGGCCGGCTGTGGAGGTGGCGCGATGTATCGGAGAGAGGAAACATGATTTGAAGTTACATGGTTCGCCGTGGGCCGGTAACGGTCAGAATCGCAGGCCAGGAACGGATCGTCAGGTTCGCTTAAGAGGAAATTTACACGAAGCTTCGGGTGCGACGAGTATAGTCGGTGATGATGAGCAAAGCCCTTAACAGATCATTGGCAATACTGTGTGCAACCATGGTGGCGGCATGCGGTGGCGTGCGCACTGGCAATCCAGGCGTCGCCGGGCTTGAGCAGCAGGTCAGGCTGATGCTCACCTATGACGAAAACAGCGATGGCGTGGTGACACGCGAAGAGCTGGAAGACGGTTTGCACCGGCAATTCGCGGCGATCGATACCGGCCATCGCGGCTATCTGGATGTGCAGCAAGCCCAGGCAGAGAACAACCGCCGGTCCAGCGTGCTCGGGGCCAGCTACGAGCCCATGGCCGACAACACCGGCAGGTTCGATTTCGATGAATTCGCTGCCCTGCCGCGCGCGATCTTCGTCCGGCTTGATGCCAATCATGATGGGAAGCTCGACCAGAATGAATTGCGGCTGATCCAGACGTTTCGCGGACCGGCGCCACCAATGGCGGGTGGGGGCAGAGGGTAGTAAATCGTCATGCAGTCTGTGTCATCCTCGGCGAACCGGAGCGGTGAGGGGAGAATCCATCCAGTGCGCGTCTGCGCGCCAAAATCTTCACTCGCCGCGGACGCGGCGCGGATGCCTGCACGCGGCGTGTTGCGCCGCGGCAGAATCAAAAACGAGGCGCGCAAGGCGCGCCGGGCCTTCCCCTCGCCCCCGACCAGTGCGGCAAAGCCGCACTGGCGGAATCAGTAAGGCAGCGCGCGGGGCGCTCGGCCGGGAATGACACTGTTAGTTACGACAATCGGTGTTTACCGGGCGAGGCCGGCGTGTTCGTCGGCGGAATTGGAGAACCGGGTGAAGCGTGAATCGAAATTCAACTGGATGGCTTTGGTCGCGCCGTGGCGGTGCTTCTCGACAATAATGTCGGCCTTGCCGAGGGCACGCTCCATCTTCTTCATCCAGGCCTCATATTCCGGCGTGCCGATATCCGGTTCATGCGTCACGAGATAGTATTCCTCCCGATACACGAACATCACGACGTCGGCGTCCTGTTCGATCGAGCCGGACTCGCGCAGGTCAGACAGCACCGGGCGCTTGTCATCGCGGCTGTCGACACTGCGGGATAGCTGCGACAGCGCAATCACCGGCACTGACAGTTCTTTCGCGAGCGCCTTCATGCCCTTGGTCACTTCGGAGACTTCCTGCACCCGGTTGTCGGAGCGGCGCGTCGCCGGTTCCACCAGTTGCAAGTAATCGATCACAATCATTCCGATCTTCTTTTCGCGCTTGTAGCGGCGTGCGCGCGCCGCAATCTGCGCGATGGAAATTCCGCCGGTATCGTCGATGTAGAGCGGCAGAGTGCTGAGGTTTTGCGCCTTCTGGGTTAGTCGGACAAATTCACTGTCAGTCATTGCGCGGCCCGACCTGATCTTGCGCATTTCGATTTCGGTCTGTTCGGACAAAATGCGTGCCGCCAACTGGTCGGCCGACATTTCGAGCGAGAACATCAGCACGGGCGCGCCCCGCGCCGGGTCGGCGCCGTCGGCTTTGTCTTTCATCCACACGTTCGCGGCGTGGAAGGCGATATTTGTGGCCAGAGAGGTCTTACCCATTCCGGGGCGGCCGGCAATGATGATAAGGTCCGACGAATGTAATCCGCCAAGTACGGAATCCAGCTCGGTAAAACCCGACGCGACACCCGAAATTGCGCCCTTGCGCATCGCAGTTTCGGTGGCCTGGATGGCACGGGCCATCGCTTCCTGAAACGATTGGGTTGCTTCACCGAACCTCGATTGCTCTGCAATTTGATAAAGCGACTTCTCCGCGTCTTCGATCTGCTTTGACGGGCCAATCTCCCGCGGCGCCTCATAGGCGGTATTGACGATATTTTCGCCGATGTGAATGAGCGAACGGCGGATGGCAAAGTCCGCCAGGATGCGCGCATACTCCTTTACATTCGGAATAACCGGGGCGGCACGCGCGAGATTGACCAGATAGGTTTGCCCGCCGACTTCAGCGAGGCCGGCATCTTTCTCCATCGCGACTTTGAGCGTGAGCGGAGTCACAATCTGGCCCGCTCCCCACATGCGCTCCATCGCGGTGAACAACCGCTGATGCAGCGGATCGTAGAATTGTTCGGGCGTCAGAACGCGTGTCGCAAGGTCGAGCGAATAATTGTCCACCAGCACCGCGCCGAGCAGAGCCTGCTCGACATCGACATCATATGGGAGCTGCCGATGGACCTCCAATTCCATTGTGGGACCTGATTCGCAAAAGGGCGATGGGAGAAATCATTGCGCGCGATGACGCCGTCGTGCAACACGCCGTGCAGTCGGTCCACAGATATCGACAGGCGCGCCTAAGCTGCTTCCGGTTTTCGCCGGCCCGGCAGTCCCTGACGTGACCGCATGGCGCGTTCGGCATCGAACATGTAATCGCGCGTCACCGGCACCGTATCGACTCGTTTGGCGAGCTGTATCTGGTACACAACCTGATTGCCGTAGCGGAAAGTCATTTCCGATGAGGCGAGGTAGAATTCCCACATGCGGCAAAAGCGTTCGTCGTAGAGTGCTGCGGCCTTGTCCCAGTTGCGGCAGAAGCGGTTGCGCCATTCCTTGAGCGTTTCGGCATAATGCAGGCGAAGGATTTCGATGTCGGTCGCGATTAATTCGCAGCGCTCGACCGAACGCATGACCTCGCTCAATGCCGGCGTATAGCCGCCGGGGAAAATATATTTTGCTATCCAGGGATTGGTGGCGCTGGGACCGTCAGCACGGCCGATAAAGTGCAGCAGTGCGACACCGTCGGTCGCCAGAAGCTCCCGCATCTTGGTGAAGAACGCATCGAAATAATGCGCACCGACATGTTCGAACATGCCGACCGACACAATACGGTCGAAGGTACCTTCGACCTGCCGGTAATCCCGCAATGCGAAGCGGCAGCGCTGCGACAATTCCGCGGCATCCGCACGATCTTTGGCCATGGCCAATTGCTCGGTCGAGAGCGTGATACCGAGAACATCGGCTTCCTCGCGCCGGGCAAGGTCGAGCGCCAGACCGCCCCAACCGCAGCCGATGTCAAGCACCTTGAGGCCAGGACGATCCAGGCGCAGCTTGGATGCGATGTGGCGCTTTTTGGCCGACTGCGCCTCTTCCAGCGTCACCCTGGAATCGCTGAAATAGGCGCAGGAATATTGCCGGTCGGCATCCAGGAACAGGTCGTACAGCTTGCCCGACAGGTCGTAATGATGCGCGACATTCTTGCGCGCGCGCGAAATGCGGTTCAATTGAGAAAACCGGCGAAACAGGATTCGAATGGCCCGCCGCAGGCGGTACCAGTTGCCGACCCGGTACTGCTCGTAGTTGGACATCAGGATTTCCAGCACGTCGGCGATGGTGCCGCGCTCGACCGTGACCCGGCCGTCCATATACGCTTCGCCCAGCACCAATTCCGGCCTGCGCCAGATTTGCAGCGGCGTCAGCGCGCCGTGAAATCGCAGCGCCGCTTTCTTGCCGCCATCGCCATAGATATTTGTGCGCCCATCCGGCCAGATGACCGTGAGACGTCCTTCGCGTACGAAATCAGAGAGAAATCGACCCAGCATCGGAGTTCCTGCCCGAAGCCACCTCCCCAGCCGACAAGTTTAGTATTGAAATTAACGGATCAAAAGGCCTTTCGATCCGTCAGTTTGTGTCGGCGCGGAGGTCAGTCGCAGGCCTTGTAGTCGCCGACCTTGCATTTGCCGCTCATTTGCCGGGCCGCTGCAAGTTGTGCGGGAGTCATTTTGGCCGCGACCGCCTTGCTGTTCTGATCGGCGATTTTTGCTTCGTTACCGGACAGATTTACCGCCGCCGCGGCAAACCAGATCAGCGCGCGAGGCAAATCCTGCGGGATGCCATCGCCTTGCGTGTAAAGGGTCGCGAGATTGAACTGCGCGTGCCCGTTACCCTGTTGTGCCGACAACTGAAAATATCTGAGTGCCTGTTTGGGGTCTTTGGGCACACCCTCCCCGGAATAATACAGGGCGCCCAAGTTTAACTGGGCGCTGGAATTTCCCTGCTCGGCGGATTTTTTGTACCAGGCAACTGCCTGTTTGATGTCCTGCGGCACGCCGTGGCCGCCGGCATACATCAACGCCAGATTGTACTGCGCGTCACTGTCGCCCTGATCGGCCGAGAGCCGGTACCATTTGGTGGATTCCTTATAATCCTGCGGTAGACCGATCCCCCGCTCATACATGGAACCGAGTTCTAGTTGCGCGGCCGGGCTCTTTTTGACTGCGGCCAGCTGGAACAGCCGCACGGCCTCCTTGTAATCCTTCTGTACGCCACGGCCGGATTCGTAAAGCTTGCCAAGGTCGACCTCGGCATACATGTTGCCCTTCGCGACCGCGAGCTTGAACCACCTGGCGGCCTCGGCATAATCGGTCTTCACGCCCAGCGCATTGTTGTACATCACGCCGACATTGTACTCGGCGTTGACATTGCCTTTTTCGGCGAGCGGCTTCAGCAGCTTCAGCGCGAGCGCATAATCGCCTTTCTGATAGGCGCCGAAGGCCTGCTCATATTCGGTCGCTGCATGCGCGACGGCAGTGCCGAGCAACAGGGCGGCCGAAACAGCCAGAACAACACGCATCATTTGCCTCCACTCGGCGATGAGATTAGCGCCGGAATCCCAGCGCTGAAAGACGCTGCGGCGGATTCTCGCGGATCGCACAGTCGCTCTTTCCATGGAGCGCGCGGTCATATATTCGCCTCTCTCCCCCTGCGTTAAGCCTGTCTCAATATCCGCCGCTGTATTTGAAGCCCGTGTCCCGGTTTTCAGTCCATTGAACTTCTCCCCGAAATCACCCGCCACCCATATTTCCAGCGACCGGCTGCGCGATTTCACCGCCGACCGCCGGCTGTTTCTTCTCACCGGTATGGCACTGGTCGTCGGAACGGCAGGTGCAGGCGCGGCCTGGGCGCTGCTGCATTTGATCTACCTCGCGACCAACCTTGCCTATTACGGCCGGCTCAGCGCCGCGCCGGCCTCCATCGCCGGCAACACGCTCGGCGCATGGTCGGTTTTGGTGCCGGTCGCGGGCTGTCTGATCATCGGACTGATGGCGCGGTTCGGGTCCGAGAAAATTCGCGGCCACGGAATTCCCGAGGCCATGGAAGCCATCCTGATTGGCCGCAGCCGGATTCAGCCGAAGATCGCGCTGCTGAAGCCGCTGTCCTCGGCCATTTCGATCGGCACCGGTGGGCCGTTTGGCGCCGAGGGTCCGATCATCATGACCGGCGGCGCATTTGGATCGCTGTTCGCGCAACTCTTCCACCTGTCGAATGCCGAGCGCAAAACATTGCTCGTCGCGGGAGCAGCGGCCGGAATGGCCGCGACCTTCGGCACACCCGTTGCAGCGATGCTGCTGGCGGTCGAACTTCTGCTGTTCGAATGGAAGCCGCGCAGCTTCGTGCCGGTCGCGGTGTCCAGCATTGTCGCCGCAGCCTGGCGTCCCTGGCTGTTGGGCACCGGCTTCCTCTTTCCCATGACCATCACTCCGGCACAGCCGCCGCTGGCTCTCATTTTTGCCGCTGGGCTTGGCGTGCTGTGCGGCCTCGCATCGGGACTTCTCACCCAGATGGTTTATGCCAGCGAGGACATTTTCCAGCGCTTGCCAATTCACTGGATGTGGTGGCCGATGATCGGCGGCCTCGCGATTGGCCTGGGCGGACTCATCGAGCCGCATGCGCTCGGGGTCGGATACGACAACATCACCGCGCTCCTGCATGGCGAAATGACGACAGATGCCATGCTCCGTCTGGTCAGCGTAAAGGCGGTTATCTGGTCGGTTGCGCTTGGCTCCGGGACATCCGGCGGCGTGCTGGCGCCACTGCTGATCATGGGTGGCGCGCTCGGCGCCTTGTTCGGCGGCGTGATGCCGGCCGGCGATATCGGATTATGGGCGCTTGTCGGGATGGCGGCGATGATGGGCGGCACAATGCGCTCGCCCTTGACCGCGATCATCTTTGCCATCGAACTTACCGGCAATTTCGGCGCATTGCTGCCGCTCGCAGTCGGTTGCATCATCGCGCACACCACGACCGTGCTGTTGCTGCGGCGCTCCATCCTGACCGAGAAGGTGGCGCGCCGCGGCCATCACGTAATGCGCGAATATATCGTCGATCCGTTCGAGACCATGCGGGTTGCCGATATCATGGCCCAGCCGGTGGACACGCTTCCCGGCTCGATGCCGGTCAAAGACGCAGTCGCGTCTTTCACGGCGCCCGACGCACCGGCGCGCCATAAAAGCTATCCTGTCGTCGATGAGGCCGGACGTCTCCACGGCATGGTCGCGCGCGCCGACGTATTGCGTTGGACGCGCGATGGCTGGCCGGCCGGGCAATCGCTCGCGGATGTCGTCGACGAAAGCGATTGCATCAGCGGCTTCAGCGACGAACTGGTGGGACAACTGGCGGATCGCATGGCTGCGGCCGATGTCGGGCGCGTACCGATCCTGCAGCGCTCCGGCGGCATGGTTGTCGGTCTGGTCGCGCGGCGGGATCTGTTGCGGGTTCGCACCGCGGCCATTGGTCATGAGCGCGAGCGTGAGGCGCTGATCCGGTTTCGCAAATTTCAGCCCAGTACCGACAGATAAGTCTCGCCGGTTGCCGGGGCGCGGCAACTCGCACATGCTGTGAGGACGATCTGCAGCTTCGGCGGGAGCCGGCGAGAATGGGTCTGGTCCTCAATCTCATTATCCAGACGATCGCCTGGTTTGGCGTCATGGGCGCAATCATCTTCTTTGCTGCGGGCACCACAAATTACATCGGTGGATGGCTCTATCTCGGCATCATGGTTGGCCTCGCAGTCCTCATGGGGGCGCACATCATGCACGTCGATCCCGGGCTGCTGAGAGAGCGCCTGAAACCGCCGTTGCAGAAGGATCAGCCGCTCGCCGACAAACTGATTATCATACCGATCCTGCTCGTGATCTTCGGTGGAATGGGTTTCATGGCAGCGGACGCCGCGCGCTGGCACTGGTCGAGGGTGCCGCTTTTCGTCCAATTGGCAGGATGCGCGTTTCTGCTCGGCGTGATGTGGTTCATGTACTGGGTCATGCGGGTCAACACGTTCGCGGCGCCGGTCGTGAAAATACAAAGAGAGCGGGGGCAGGAGGTCATTACGACCGGGGCTTATGCCCTGGTGCGGCATCCGCTCTATTTCGGCGCGCTGTTCTACATTGCTGCTACATCGCTGGTGCTCGGCTCATGGTGGGGGCTTCTGGCTGTACCGGTCCTGGCGCTGTTATTCGGCATCCGGATCGGCATCGAGGAAAAGACGCTGCGTCTCGGTCTCGACGGTTATGATGATTACGCGCGACGTGTACGCTGGCGCCTGATCCCGTTCATCTGGTGAGGGGGCACCCGACCCCCGGTTTCATGGCCCGCAAATTCGCGCCATCCTCCGAGCTTAAGTGCAACACGCATGCAGGCTTCCCGCAATTCATCGGCAGCCTCGCGATCATCCATCGCGCGCGCGACGACCATACCACCGACACAGAGAGCAGCGATCGCCTGGGCAGCCGCTGTCGCGTGATGGCTGCGGCTGCGAACGTCGCGTTGTAAATAACCAACCATGGCACTGAATACACCTTCGAACGCCTGCTTTGATTTCCGCTCGCCGCGCGCAACATCGCCCGGAAGAGCGATCATGGGACAAGAGTCGTCGACGTTCTCGAAATGCTGTCGAGACAAATACGCTCGAACAATCTGCGGCCCAATAAGCGCGGCATCGAGGTCGATCTCAATACACCCTCCCAGGTGTTTTTCCAGTTCGGGTCGGTAAAGAAACAGGACAGCGCCTCAACATAGAGGTCGCTCTTGCTCTTGAAATACTGGTAAAAGCCGCCGCGCGTGAGCCCTGCCGCGGCCATGATCTGATTGACGGATACGTTTTCAAATCCGTTACGGTTGAACAGCCGTCGCGCCGAATGAATGATCCTGGTTCGGATCTTGTCCCTATGGCCAATGGGGTAGGGCATGCCGTTCCTCTCTGGCTTGATTGCTATGCCGCGGGGATGTGCAGGAGTCCGAAAATATGATGTTGATCATATTTTGGTCTCGTCATCCAATAGGGATGTTTGCGGCGTGCACGCCGTCAGGCAGCCCGGAATCCCAAATGGCGGAGCAATGATTCGGCATGTCCAACGCGATCCACCAGGAAATCGAATTCAACGCCAGTCCCCAGCGCGTATACACCGCGCTCCTCGACGGCAAACAATTCAGCGCCTTCACTGGTGCACCGGCCGAGATAGAATCGGACGCGGGAGGCAAGTTTTCCTGCTTCGGCGGCATGATCACCGGGCGTAATGTTGAACTCGTGCCGAACCAGCGGATCGTTCAAGCCTGGCGAGTCAAACTCTGGCCCGACGGCATGTACTCAATTGTGTCATTCGAGTTGCAACCCACGGGCTCGCGAACGCGGCTCATGATGACGCACGACGCATTCCCCGACGGCATGCGCGCTCATCTCAACGGCGAGATGTCCGACGGCGGGTGGCACAGACAATATTGGGAACCGCTGCAGAAATACCTCGATGCGCGTCAATAATTGTCTTCCGACAGTTATGCGCGGCGTGCGCGCTGACGGCTGATACCCTTTTTTGTGAGACGGCGCACTCATCCCGTTCTGGGGATGGCCCAACAACTCGACAGGTGCGTCATTCCGATCCGGGGATAGTAGCCTTCGGCGGCTGGAGCGGCGACAAGGATCAGAGTGGTGTTGAATCCCGCGGCTCGATGCGTCTCAGCAATGAGCCGTTTGCCGATGCCCCGCCGTTGGTACCCTTGGTCAACGGCAAGATCGGAGAGATAGCAGCAATAGGAAAAATCGGTGATAGCCCTGGAGATGCCGATGAGCTTTCCGGTCTCGCGAGCGGTCACGATCAAATCGGCTTTCCGCAACATGGTATCCAGCCGCGCCATATCCTGGACCGGACGCCTTTCAGCGAGCGTCGATGCTATCAGAATGGACTGAAATTCTTGCGCTGAAAGCGTGGGTTCGATTGAAAATTCAATGCTCATCAGCAGTGCCTATCGATTTGCAGGCTTGACCGGCGCTGCGTCCATGGGAACATTTCGCTAGTCGAGAAAAACCATTCTTGTTGGATTTGAGTCCCCCGTGCCGGCCGACCCGCTCGCTATTCTGAAGACTGTTTACGGCTATGACAGCTTTCGCGGGCGGCAGCTGGACATCATCCAGCATGTCATTGCGGGAAACAACGCGTTCGTCTTGATGCCGACGGGTGGAGGCAAGTCGCTCTGCTACCAGATCCCGGCGCTGGCCCGTCAAGGCTTTGGTCTTATCGTCTCGCCCCTGATTGCCCTGATGGAAGACCAGGTGGCGGCGCTCAGACAGGCCGGTGTAAAGGCGGCAGCGCTCAATTCCCGACTCCGGGGCGCGGAAAGGGCTCTCCTCTGGCGCGATATCGAACGTGGCGATCTCGACCTCCTGTACATAGCCCCGGAAACGCTCTTGAAGTCCGAGAACCTGTCTCGGCTGCAATCTGCGCGACTGTCTCTCATCGCCGTCGATGAGGCGCACTGCCTTTCGCAATGGGGCCACGATTTTCGGCCCGAATACCGCGCCCTCGATTGCCTCGCGGATATCTTCCCGCATCAGCCACGCATGGCGCTCACCGCCACGGCGGATGCGCCAACGAGAGCCGAGATTGTCGAACATCTGAAGATCGGCGCTCAAAACAGCTTCATCTCAGGCTTCGACCGTCCCAACATCCGTTATTGCGCCGCCGGGAAAATAAACACGACACAGCAAATGTTGCGCTTCCTCGATGTGCGCCGGGGCGAGAGCGGCATCGTCTATTGCCTGTCCAAACGAAAGACCGACGAACTCGCCGCAACCCTCAATGCCCACGGCTTCGTCGCATTGCCCTACCACGCCGGCATGGAAATGAAGGCGCGAGAGGAAAACCAGCGCCGGTTCGAGCATGAGCAAGGTCTTATCATGGTCGCCACCATCGCGTTCGGGATGGGCATCGACAAATCCGATGTGCGGTTCGTGCTGCATGCGGACATGCCTGCCAGCATCGAATCCTATTACCAGGAGACCGGCCGCGCCGGCCGCGACGGACTCCCCGCCGAAGTGCTGATGCTGTATGGGTCGGAGGACATCGCACTGCGCCGCCGCTTCATCGCCGAGTCGGGAGCTTCCGAAGCCCGCAAGCAGGTCGAGCACCGCAAGCTCGATACGCTGGTGGGTTTCGCCGAATCCTGCGAGTGCCGCAGGCAGGTACTCTTGCGCTATTTCGGTGACGACTGCCCGCCTTGCGGCAATTGCGACATCTGCCTCGACCCGCC
Source organism: Micropepsaceae bacterium (assembly GCA_036273455.1). Classification (GTDB taxonomy): domain Bacteria; phylum Pseudomonadota; class Alphaproteobacteria; order Micropepsales; family Micropepsaceae; genus CAIYRG01. Next base: position 26,178 of record DASUHP010000113.1, read on the forward strand.
TGAGACTTTTGACGGCTCCGTTGCCGCCCAGAAGCTGCTCTCCTGCATCTACCGCACCGGCGAGCGCTTCGGGCAGGCGCACATCATCTCGGTTCTTCTGGGCGATTTGGACGCGCGCATCGCGCATCTAGGCCATGACAAGCTCTCCACTTTCGGAATCGGCAGGGAGCATGATCGCAATGCCTGGCGGTCAATCCTGCGCCAGCTCGTCGCTCACGGACTGATCTCGGTGGACGTGGCAGGCCAGGGCGGTTTGTTCATCTCTCCCAAAGGCCGCCAATTCCTGCGCGAGAAGCCGCAGCTCGATCTGCGCGTCTTCAAGAAGGCAAGACCGGAACGGAAATCCCGGCGCCGGGAGGCAAGCAGAGCGCTTCCCGCAGCCGGCCATGCGCTTTTCGAGAAGCTGCGCGCGAAGCGCATCGAACTGGCCAGGATGCAGAACGTACCGCCCTACGTTATCTTCCACGACAGAACGCTTGCGGAAATGGCCGCGCGCCGTCCGCGGTCCATGGCCGAACTTGGAGCAATCGCCGGCGTCGGAGAGGCCAAGCTCGCACGCTATGGGGAGGCATTTCTCGCGATCACGAAGGTACGGGACACAGGACCGGGCGATGATGTCTGCCCGGATGAAGCGTCTCCGCGACCGGTCCTCGCGGTAGTGACCGATGACGAGCGCCTGCAGACAATCAAGCAGCATCATCCCCGTGCTTACGCAAAATGGACCAAAGAGGAAGACGCGGAGTTGCTGTCCCTTTGTGCCGCGGGAACGCCGCTTTCCGAACTGGCTGCGCGTTTTCAGCGGCAACCTTCCGCCGTGCGCGCCCGTCTCGAGAAGCTGTCACCGGAATCCGATCTCGAGGCTTCGTAGCATGCCGGTGGGCGATCAGGCAGGAAGCTTGATCAGGTGTTACCCAGATCCATGTCCATCCAATCCGACTTGTCCACGTAGCAAAGTTAAGGCGATTTGCGTTCCAGGAGACAAAACCCATGACCAAAGGGATCGGAGCAGAACGCCGCCGATCCGTGTTGCGCACTTTCAAAGAACTGCTCTTTTATCGCCCCCGAATTTACCGCTCTATCGAGCGCGGCCTTCAAATCGTCGACGTGAAAGTCCAAATGCACGGGCGTCCAGTGGCGGTCATAGTGTCGTACATCCCGCGTATTCGGTGACGGTTTGCTCTGTTCACGCTTTTCCAGCAAAGTGATTGCCACGGCGCCAGCCTGTAATACAGCAACACCCGGATAAGGCTCCAAACCCTTCGAAAATCCGAAGGCATCTGAGTAGAAACGGACGCCCTGCGTCAGGTCGGGCACGTCGATACATATCTCAATGCTGATCATTGAACGCCTCCTGACCTCGCGCCGAATTTGCTACTTTATCTTAATCAGTGACGGATACCGTCGGCATCCCTCAAGGGAGCGCCAATTGTCGAGTGCCCGCAAGCTTCTGATCAGGCCGTCATTTTTCCTGCTGGCTGTGGTGGTCGCTGTACTGTCCGCGCCACTGTCGGGCTATGCGCAGGATGATGCCAGCAAGATTCAGCAGATTGCCGCCGTACAAGCGAAGCTGGATGACGCGGTGGCGCGTGTGAAAGCCATCATCAATCAGCCGGTCAGTTATCAGACAAGATCGTCAGATATGGACGTGGCCATGTTCGGGCCCGGCTGGTTTCATGACGGCGCCATCAAGCCCGATTTCGCAACAGCCGATATCCGCACGACGCAGGATTTGCTGTACTCAAAATACAGATACGTCGCCTCGGACCTGAAACCCGACGAAGTCTATGTCGGCAGCGATCTCGAATTCAATGCGATGACCAAATATTTCTATACCGATCGCACGCTGCCAAAAAAGCGTCTGACCGAAGCTGATATGCTCGAAATCAATCAGCTATACCGCACCATCGCCCAATGCACAGAGCAGCTGGAGCAGCTGAAAGGCAGTAGCGGCTTTTCGGTCATGCATCTGAGCGACGTGACTTTTGGCGTCATACTTATGGTGATCAGCGTGATATTCGGCGGGCTGTTTCTTGTATGGCCCGCTTTACGAACATCGTAATGGAATCACTCTGACTCGATCCGCCGTCGCCAAAGATTCGGCAGCGTTGGGCCTCACTCGCCAGTGTTAGCGCCTGATCCCATTCAATGGTGCCGGGGATCAAGCTCCGCTGCATCGTCGTCGCGGCAGTGGCAGTGACCGCCCGGTCAGACGATCTCGGCTACAGCTTCCGCACGATGCTATTGGCACGTCCGAGCATCACCGATTCCTCGCGCGCATTACGGGTGAGCCGGGCCGCGCGCATGAACTCGGCGTGCGCTTCCTCCTGCCGGCCGAGCTTCTCGAGCAGATCGCCTCGGACCGCCGCCAGTAAATGATAATTGGAGAGCGCCGCCTGCTGCATCAGCGCATCTGCCAGCTCGAGGCCCGCGGCGGCACCGAACGCCCTGCCGAGCGCAACGGCCCGGTTGACCTCGACGACCGGCGACGGCATGACCTGCGCGAGTGCGGCGTAGAGCGCCGCAATCAGCCGCCAATCCGTGTCGGCAGCGGTTGGCGCGAGCGCATGGCAGGCGGCAATCGCTGCCTGCAGCGCATAAGGGCCGCGGGCGCCGTCGATCCCCGCCGCCTGCCGCAGCGCGCTGAATCCGCGGCGAATGAGGAGCAGGTCCCAGCGGCTGCGGTCCTGGTCGAGCAGCAGGATCGGCTCGCCGGCCGGTCCGCTTCGCGCCTTGAGACGGGACGCCTGGAGCTCCATAAGGGCAAGGAGGCCATGGATTTCGGAATCGCCCGGTGCGAGTTGGGCGAGGATGCGGCCCAGCCGCATCGCCTCCTCGCAGAGTTGCGGCCGCATCCAGTCCTCGCCGGAGGTCGCCGAATAGCCTTCGTTGAAGATGGCGTAGACGACCTCAAGAACGGAGGGGAGCCGCTCGGCGCGCTCATCGCCGCGGGGGACTTCGAAGGGAATGCCGGCCTCAAACAGCTGGCGTTTGGCGCGGACGATGCGTTGGGCGATCGTCGCCTCAGAGACCAGGAAAGCGCGCGCGATCTCTTCCGTTGTCAATCCGCCGACGACACGCAAGGTAAGAGCGACGCGGGCCTCCTCGGTCAGCAGGGGATGGCAAGCGGTGAAGATCAGGCCGAGCAGATCGTCGCCGATGTCGTCGTCGAGAGTCGCCGCGGGATCAGGGTCTTCGCGCAGCGTCTCAATGCTGCGCGCCAGCTCTTCGTATTTTTGCGCCGTGAGTTTGTTCCGGCGGAAGAAATCGATGGCGCGGCGCTTGGCAACCGCCATGAGCCAGGCGCCGGGCCTGTCGGGGATGCCTTGCTTCGGCCATTGATCGAGTGCGCTGACCAGCGCGTCCTGCGCCAGGTCCTCGGCCAGTGCCGCATCGCGCACGAGACGTGCCAGGCCGGCAACGAGCTTCGCCGTCTCGATTCGCCAGATCGCCTCGATCGCGCGCGTGATATCGGCGGCCATGATGGCCGCCGATTAGATCACGCCGCGTCACGATGCAACATGGCGGACCAATTCCTCTCATTCGCGGAGGGCGGCCCATCACTTGTTCCGGCTGATCCGTTCCAGCAGCTCGCGTTCTTCGCGCGCGATGGCCGGCCCGAAATCCTCGGGCTCATGGAAGCGGCGGATTTCGATCACGTCGTCCGGACCAGCCGGGCACCGCTTCGCCCATTCGATCGCCTCCTCGCGCGATTTCACCTGGATGATCCAGTAGCCGCCGATGACCTCCTTCGCCTCGGCGAAGGGACCGTCCATCACCCTGGGCTTGCCACCAGCGAAGGAGACGCGGGCGCCGGCCGAGGGCGGGGTCAACCCGTCCATTGCCAGCAGAATACCCGCCTTTTGCAGGTCCTCATTGTATTTTCCCATCCGCTTCACCGCCTCCATGTCGGGCATGAAGTCGGGCGGCACGGGCTTGCTGTAGACGCCGGGGATCATAATCATCATGAAGCGCATGGTTCGTCTTTCCTTTGGTTTCGGAGCCGCGGGCGGCGGACGCATCGAGCGGCCTGCTCCCCGGCTCTGACTACACGTCGAATGGCCAAACCGGGATTCGACAGGCTCGGCGAAATTTTTCTACGCTACCGGCTACGTCAACAACGCAACCACCAGCAGGACGAATGCAATTATCGAACTCGCCGCCCGATAGAGATGAGACCGTTCCCACCGGTCGCGAAGGATCGTCCAATCGCTCTCGTTTACAGAGCCGCCCGCTTCGAAGAACCGTTGCGCACCGCTCGAAAGTGCCTGCCCCCTAAGCCAGATTTTGTTTACCGGTGCGGTCAAAACCCAATACAGCGCGTGCGTAATCGCGACCGAAAATAGCGAAGCAGCAACAAGCCAGAACGTCGTCGTCCCGGCGGGGGTAAGCGCGAGCAACACCGCGAGAACGACGATGGTAAGCGGCTCAGCAGCGCCGATAGCGGTGAAACCAGGATAGTATATGGTCTGCACGGCAAGATATTGCTCCCGTGTCAGCCGCAGTTTTCCGGGCAGTTCCAGTGCATGCGCGACAGATGGAATTACCGTGGCCACCACCAGAAACAAGGATGCAAGTTTTAAGATCACAATCATGACCGAAATGCCTCTGGGCCGATGGCACCGGACGAGCTATCAGGCAGGGACGTAGGTGAGTCTGACCGCATCCTCGCCGATGGCATGGCAGGCGAGAAGGCGAAGCGGTGGGCGCGCGCCGGCGAAGAATGGCTTGCCGCGGCCAAGCACGAACGGGCGGAAATAGAGGCGATACTCATCGATAAGCCGGAGGCCGGTCAGATACCCCGCCAGATCAGGTCCGGCGACTTCAATCTCACCGTCAATCCGGGCCTTCAGCCCACGGATCACCGTCTCGATATCATCGGCGACGAGTGTGGCGTTGGGGCCGGCCGGTTTCAGCGAACGCGACACCACCCATTTCGGTTGTCTTCGCCACGCGAGCGCGAAGTCGCGTTCCGTCTCACTCCACTCGGGACGGTCTTCGTCCCAATAGCGCATCACCTCGTAGATGCGGCGGCCATAGACACTGCCACTCAGGTTGCGCACCCACTCGTGGAAGTGACGAAACAGCTCCGGACCGGGTGGCGGCAATTCCAGTTTGCCCGCAACGCCGTCGACATAGCCGTCGAGCGACTGAATCATTCCGAAGACAAGCCTGGCCATGCCCTGATACTACACGAATCAAAGCTATCGGCGACGATCGACGAATTTGCTTCCGCCATTCTGTCGTTGCAACAGAGGTGCCGCATGGAGATGGCGTATCGCGAGCGGTGGCAGGCCGAGATTGCGGAGCTGCAGAAGATCTTGTCCGGGTTCGACCTGAAAGAGGAGTGCAAGTGGGGAAAGCCCTGCTACACGACGGACGGGAATAACATCGTCATCATTCAGGGCTTCAAAGAATATTGCGCGTTGGGTTTCTTTCAGGGCGCGCTGCTGAAGGACCCGAAGAAATTGCTGGTGCAGCTTGGGCGGGTTCAGGCGGCGCGGGTGATGAAGTTCACCAGCGCAAATGAGATTGCGGCGAAGGCGGCCACCATCAAAGCCTATCTGCGCGAGGCCATGGCAGCAGCGAAGGCCGGAATGAAGGTCGAGACAAAATCCCCGGACTTGCCGGTGCCGGAGGAGTTGAAGGAGACGTTCCGCAACGATCCGAAGTTCAAGCGTGCGTTCGAGGCGCTGACGCCGGGCCGGCAAAGGGGATACCTGTATCACTTCACCGGCGCAAAGCAGTCGGCAACGCGCACCGCGCGGATAAAGAAGGCAATGCCTGCGATCTTCGCAGGACGAGGGTTTCTGGAGCGGCGATAGATCGTGAGGCTGCCTATCGGTTGAGCACGACGTGGGTGGCGTGCTCGGTCGCCCGATGTTCGGTGACCCGGTAGCCAAGCGCCGGAAGGTCGATCCCGGCGAACATTGCTTCGCCTTGCCCAAGCACGACCGGGGACAACGCGAAGTGCAGTTCGTCGATCAGTCCGGCGCGGAGATATTGACGCACCGTTTCGACGCCGCCGCCGATCTTCACGTCCCGGCCATTGGCCGCGTGTTTCGCCTGTTCCAGGGCCGCCTCGATGCCGTCGGTCACGAAGAAGAAGGTCGTGCCGCCTTCCATCTCGATCGGATCCCGCGGGTAGTGCGTGAGCACGAAGGTCGGTGCGTGATAGGGCGGATTGTTGCCCCACCAACCCTTCCAGCTTTCGTCCGGCCACGGCCCGCGGATAGGGCCGAACATATTGCGGCCAAGGATGAAGGCTCCGAAACCCTCCATCGAATGGTGGCCATATTCATCGTCAATGCCGCCTGAGCCGCCGCTGTTGCCGATCATGGCCTGGAAGCTGCGCGTACCGAAGAACCATTGGAACAGCTCCCGTCCACGTTTGCCGAGTGGATTTTCCAGGCTTTGCTCCGGCCCTGCTCCGAATCCGTCGAGCGAGACCGAAAATCCCCCAACGCGCACCTTCGTCATGATGTCTCCACCGATTGCAAACACTATGGTTGAGATAAGCCATAAACCACGCTGCGCAAGAAGCGGATTGTTTTCGGAGCGGCGCAGCCCGATCATGTGTGCATGACAACCTGCTACGTCGTGTTCGATACGGCGCTGGGCTTTGCCGGCATTGCCTGGAACACTGCCGGCGTCACGCGCTTTCAGCTGCCCTCTGCCGACGTGGACGCGGCGATGCGCAATCTCTTGCGGCGCGCACCCGGCGCGGAAGCTGCGGTGCCACCGCCGCCCATGGCACAGATCGTGGATGCGGCGAAACGTTACTTTGCGGGCGAGAAGGTCGATTTCTCAGGCGTGGCACTGGATCTCGCCGGTCAGGACAGTCTCTTTGCCGGGATCTATGCCGCGGCACGGCGCATCGGATATGGCGAAACGACGACCTATGGCTGGTTGGCCGGGGCCATCGGCCGCACAGATTGGGAAGCGGCGCGCGCAGTCGGCCAGGCGATGGCGAAGAATCCTGCGGCGCTGATCATTCCCTGTCACCGTGTGCTCGCGGCAGGCGGAAAGATCGGCGGATTCTCGGCGCCAGGCGGTGCGGAAACAAAGGCGAAGATGCTGGCGCTGGAAGGTGTGAAGCTGCGCCCGGAGCAGCGGGCTTTGGGACTGTAACGTCAGACGGCAACATGCAGACGGCGCGAATCCGTCAGGACACGGGCATGCCGGTGATGTCCGACCCACCCGGCAACAACGGAGTACTGCATGGAGATGGCGTATCGCGAGCGCTGGCAGGCGGAGATTGCCGCGCTGCAAAACATCCTGTCGGGGTTCGACTTGAAAGAGGAATGCAAGTGGGGAAAGCCCTGCTACACGCTGGATGGAACAAACGTCGTCATCATTCAGGGCTTCAAGGAATATTGCGCGCTGGGATTTTTTCAGGGTGCGCTGCTGAAGGACCCGAAGAAGCTGCTCGTGCAGCTCGGGCAGATCCAGGCAGCGCGGGTGATGAAGTTCACCAGCGCCAATGAAATTGCGGCGAAGGCAGCCACGATAAAGGGCTATCTGCGCGAGGCCGTGGCGGCCGCGAAACGCCGGAATGAAGGTCGAGACGAAGCCGGCCCAGATTCCCATCCCTGCGGAGTTGAAGGAGAAATTCCGCAAGGACCCGCGGTTCAAGCGCGCGCTCGAGGCGCTGACGCCGGGCCGCCAAAGGGGATACCTGTTTCACTTCACCGGCGCAAAGCAGTCGGCAACGCGGACCGCGCGGATCAAGCAGTCGGCAACGCGGACCGCGTGGATCAAGAAGGCAATGCCTGCGATCTTCGCAGGACGAGGGTTTCTGGAGCGGCGATAGACCGGAAAACCGTGTGTGGTGTTTTCGAGGGCCATATCCATGATGCGAGCAATCTACGACAGCGTCGGCAGCGAGCTCCTACTGCCAGCAAGAAATTGGCCCATTCTACTCCGCGTCATTCGCCGCCACGAAACAGATTCCCCGACCTGAAGCCCGTCGACGACTACTGCCTTTCTGTCGACAACTCTGCCGGAAGCCTTAAGCAGGAGTTGCGCGCTTCGGTTGCGCATGTTCTCTAATTGTTCTATGTTGGAATTTCATCGAGCTTGCCCGGCACCATGATCGGTGGACGCCGCCTCAATCTCGTTATGTGCTGACCGGAGCTAAGAAGATCGTGTGTTGCTGCGCACCATTCCGCGACGGGGAATCAACGATTAAGACCGATTGAGTTCATGTCCGACCAGCGTTCCATACCTCCCGAAGCGGTGCCGCGCCTTACTAGCCACTTGCGCGCTCTCTCGTTGGTTGCGCCCTTGCAGCGTGCCGAGGACAACAAGGGAATGCTGCATGTCGACGCGAAGGCCGCGGAGCGCGTGGACATGCGGTATTTGGCGCTCGCCGCGATTGAGTTGCTGATCGACCGCATGGGCGCGGGGGGCACAGGCAGCCGCACCGACTTAATCGACTACCTAGCCGATTTGGCGCGGCTTCAGTCGCAGAGCCTTTCCGACTCAGACGCCGCAGCATTGGCCGAGCATGTCTTCGACGGCTTGATCAACGCTCGCGAGCGCCGCGCGCGATTCAAGGTCCGTTTGTTCGACCCCGATGAACCTGACGACGTCACGTTCGAGTTTGCCTTGTTGCGCCCGGAGCCGCTCCCGGACGGCACCGTCGGCTATCGCCTAACACAGGAGGCGATCGAAATGCATCTGAGCCTGCTGGCACATGATCCGCTCACCGCCACGCAAGTCAGCGAGATCATCGTCGGCGAGTTTCTCAAACGGGGTCTCTATGATCACGCGGTGTCTGCGGCGGAACGCACCCGGACCAACAGCATCCGACTCGCCGAGGCGCTCCGTCTCCTCATGGCCGAAGCGCGCCGCGCCATTCTGAAGGTCATGTGGCATCAAGAGCTAGGCCCCAAGATCGAGGAGGCCCGCAGTTTGCTCGACGCCTCAGTTGTGCGCGAGGGCGCAATGCTCGCGCAGCTCAGCGACACGGCGGCCGATGTCACCGACGACACGGACCGGCGCCATCTGTCGCGAATCCGCAATCTGTTACTCGACGTGCAGACACGCCACCGCAAACTCATCGTCGTGGTGCAGAACACGGCCGAAGAGTATTTGCAGCTTCAGGCGGACGCCCTCAAGCTGCGGCCTTTGGCGCGCCTGCCCGACCTGGAAAACGAGATTCTCGATCCTTTGCTGCGCACCCCTGGTAAATTCTTGATCGCCAATGCGCCCGGTGTTTTTGGGGCCATCTCCGGGACGCTGCCGCCGCTTGTGCTCGATATCGCCGCCGTGGTCGCGGCGTTCGAGCCTGAGACCGAAGAGGCCGCCATCCTCGATCCGGCCTTCGAGTTGGCCGAGCCTACGGCGGCGCTGGAATTGCCATTCGACGAGGCGACTATCGCGCGGGCCGAGCAATTTGCGCGCACGACCATCCTTGCCGCAGGAGCCATCACGCTTGGCGAGATTCTGGAGCAGGCGGCGCAAGCCCGCCCCGAGGACGATTCATTTCAACGGTGTCTGTTCCTGGTTTTGGAGCAGGCCATCGATCCGCGCACGACGGATGTTGCTGGTGGCGCATCCATCCTCGGCACCCGGTTCGATGCGGGATTTGTCGAAGGCACCGATGTGAGGTTTTCGCGCGCGGTGGCGGGAGGGCTGGATGCTCCCCAATGACGTGAAGGAGGCTTCGCGCCTCATCGAGTGGGGTTTACATCCGCGCGCGCTCCCCGAAGCCCACCCGGAATACCGCGATCTCGTGCGCCGCTGGGCGGACGATGGCGCTTTTAAGACGATCGTCGCCTCAGTCGCCGAAGGCCTCAAACTACGTGTGGTCGGCGTCAGCGCGCGCACCGGCATCGTGCTCGGCACGCATACGGAATCCGTCTTCGCCTACACGATCTCTCGTTTCCGCCGTCATGTCTCCAATGACGATGCCGCTGTCGTCGCTCTGGTCCTGGTCGCGGCCTGCGCCACCTTTTACCCGGCGCAGGATGCGCTCGACAATGATGAGATCATGTCGCCAAGCGCCACCCTCTCTGAAATTCGCGATCGCCTGACCAAATTGTGCCAGGCGCTCGAATCGCAGGATCGGACGGGCCATGCGGTCGCCACCCGGTGGCGCAAGGGCTGGCAATATATCCGCGCGCTGCCGGAGATCGTCGAGGATGCGCGGCGCACCGCGCGCAGCCACCTGCATGGTCTCGTGGGGCTCGTGCTTAATCATCTCTCTGAGACAGGCTTCGTTGCCGTCGATGAGCGGCAGGACGGCAACCATCTTTATGTGGCGACGCCGCGATTTCGCATGATGCTTGCCGAGCACGCCGCCGTCACGCTTCTCGATGTCGCCCGTGCCGCAAGCGCGGCCAAGGAGTCCGCCGATGCTTAAGATCAGCCGGGCCTATCTCGACGCCTGCGGTTACCGCGATGGCATTTTCGAAGAGCTCCTGATCAGGCCGACTGATTCGAGCGGAACGGCGCTGCATCACGTCATCCACGCGCCTAACGGCGTCGGCAAGACCACCATTCTGGCACTCCTGTTCAGCATCTTTGAGCCGGACCGGCGCAAATTTCTGCGCACGGAAATCAACCGCCAGCACAAGATCGAGCATTATTTCATGCCCGGGCGGCTCGGTGTGGTCGCGCTCGAACTGGTCAAGCCCGGCGTCAACAACAAGCCGGTTCGCCATGTCGTCGGCCAGGTGTTTTGGCTCACGCCGGCCTCCAAAGGCGACGACGGCGAACCAGGACACCGGCGCTTCTTCGCCTTCCAGGCGGACGCCGAAGGCACGTTCGATACTTTGCCCTTCCGTGGACTGTCGGCAGAGGCGCCACTGCGTTCGCTGGATGATTTCACCCGCTGGGCCCGCGATATGCGAGCGAATCCGACTTTCTTCGCCACGGACTCGCTGACTGCCTGGCGTAAGCATTTGACGGCTGAACTCGGTATTGAACTCAAGGTCATCGAGGTGCAGCGTCGCTTCTGCGCGGCCGAAGGCGGCATCGGCGCCGCCTTCCTTGATTTCAAATCCGAGCAGCAGTTCCTCGAGAAGATTTTTTCCTTCATGATTCCATCCGACGCAGCCGAGAGCGTCGTGCAGGCCTTGGAGATCGGCCTTGCGAAAATCCGCGGCCTGCCGCAGCGAAAGGACCAACTCAAGGTTCTTACCCAGCTCGCCGACGCCTTCGAACCATTCTTTTCCGCCGCTGCGGCGTTAGAGACCGCCGAGGCCGAGCGCGCCGAAGATTTCAAGCGCTTGGGCCGCCTGTTCTGCCGCTTTAAGCTTGACCAGACGAAGCTCGAGGTCGAGCGCGAAATCGTCGGGGGCGAAATCGCGATCAAGGAGCAAGCACTTGAGGACGCCCGCGGCCGCGAGCAACGGCTTCGCGGCGAGATTCTCTTTCTCGAAAAGACAGCGGCCGACCGGCGCATCAGCGACGCCAAAGCCGAGCTGGAGCGCTCGAACGCGAATTTGGCCGCCTCAAGCAGCAGGCTTCAGTCGGTCCGCGCGGCGGATATCGGCCGCAGGCTTTCGTCGGCGCAAGGGCAACTGCAGGAGTTTGAAGCCGAACTGGAGCGCATCGAGCGCGACCTTGCCCCCGACCGCACACTTCTTATGCGCGCCGGGGCCAATCTTCACGCCTTACTGGAGCAACTCGCCGCCGAGGCTGAACTGGACGCCGAGATCCACGAACGCCATGCCGCCGAAGCGCGACAGCAAGCCGAGCTGCATGACACGGCCGACCGCGAGGCCACCCGTCGCGCCAACGATCTGAAAGCGGAAATCGACCGCCTCGCCGCGCGCGTGGCCGAGCATGATCGCGAACGCAAGGAACTTGAGCGCACCGGCGCCTTCAAACAGGGCGAGAGCGCGAGTGTGGCCCTGACTCGGATCGACAGAGAACTGCGAAACCAGGCCGATGCTGCCGCCGAGCTCCAATTGCAGGACGAGGAGCGTGAGAAAGAATCGCGCGAACTCGAAGGCCTCCGCACTGCAGCGCTCGCGGAGTCCAGTCGGTGCGCCGAAGAAGCCGTGCGTCTCGCCAAATTCGGCGAGGCCGGGCGCGCTCTGGAGAAGGCGATTCTCGACAGCGAGGTGCTGACCGCAATTCTGGCCGGCGACGCCAAAGACCCGTACCGACAGGACCTGCCGGAGCGGGCCCGCGCCGCGCGCGCGGTCTGCGAGGAAGCGCGCCGCAAGCTAGCGACCGACCGCGAGGCCATCGCTGGCGAACTTAGTTTTCTCGACGCGGAGGGCATATCATCCGCGCCGGCCGACGTCGCTGTTGTGGCGCGTGCGCTTCAGGAGGCCGGCATCCGCGACGCGCAAGCAGCGGAACATTATCTTGCGCAGTTCAAACCGGACGCGGAGCAGGCGCTTCAGCTTTTACGCAACGACCCGGCACGTTTTGGCGGGGTATTTGTTGCACGCTTCGATCGCAAGCGCCTATCGGCTCTCGCCAGCGACAGCCGCCTCAAACTGAAAGGTCCGGTGGTTGTCTCGCAAGCTGCGCTCGAATGCACCACAGCGCCTGCAACCGAAACAGGTGTCGTCTTTGGCCCCTTCAGCGCCGCCCGTGTCAACAAGCAAGCCGCAGCAGAAGAGAAAGCGCGGCTCGTCGAGGCGCTCGCGCTCAAGGAGACAGAGTTAGCGGCTTGCTTGACCCAGATTGAAGCGCTGCACAGCCTTGTAGACAATCTCAGGGACCTGCACTCGGTCTACCGAGACGACCGGCCGGACGACGTGTTGCGCCGCTCCGAGACGCTCAAGGCCGACCAGGAGCGGGCCGACCGGCAGGCGAAGGATGCCGTGGTGCGGCAAAAAACGATCACGCAGGTGCGCGTGCAATTTCGCAAGAGCCTCGGCGTGATTGCCGACATAATCAGCCAGCTGAAACTGGCGAAGCAGGCAGTCGAGCAGTTCTCGCGCCGCTATCCCGCTATTGTTGAGATGTCCACGCGGATTCCCGTTGCAGCCGCGGATCAGCAACGGCAACAGGATGCCGCGCTTAAAGCCCGCGCTGCGGCCAGCAAGGCGCATCTCGCTGCGAGAGAACACCACGGAGAAGCGGTAGCCCTGCGCACGAATGCGCAAGCGCGTCGATTCGATAAGGCGCACTACCCGGAGACGGATCGTGGCGCCGCCGATCGCACCGGGACCCTCGAAGATTTGCGCGGCCACTACAAAACGGCGGAACATGCCCTGTCGAGCAAACGCGACGCGCGGCAGGCGACCGTCTCACTCCAGCTCACAGGGGTCAAGCAAAGTGTCTTCAGGCTTGAACAGGAATACACAGCGGCAAGGCTGGGATTGGCGGATTCAGATTTGGGGCCCTTTGCCGCAATCGCCGATCTCGCGCGCGCTATTAAAGAAGCCGAACAGGTTGAACAGCAGGGCCGTGCCTCCGTCGCGCGGGCCGACGCCGCGCTGACATCTGCGCAATCGGCGCTCGGCCCCGTGAGCGGCAAGATCGAGCGCGCCGAGAAAAAGAGGGGTATCAAACCCATTCCCTTGTTTGAATTGGCTCAGGCGCCTGCCGACCTCTGCACGAACGAAGCCATGCTCCGCGAAGAACAGGCGGAAGCGCTCGAAGCCGACATCAAAACTATTGAACGCGAATCCAGCGGCTTGCGCACGCGCCAGAACGACATCAAGGACAAGCTGAGCCGCATCCAGTCGCTCGCCAAGCGAGCCGAAGGACATCTTCCCGACGCAAGCCGTGACGAACTGCCGGATTTGAGTGTCGCGCACGAGGAGCTTGAGCCGGCGCTTGACCAAATTATCGGTCGGATCGGCGAGGCGCGTGCCACAATCAGACGCTTGGAAGAGGAAGCGGAGGCGTATTTCGAGGAAGTCCGGCAATTGATCGAGGGAGAAAGCTTTCGGCGCCTTGAACCCTTAGTCGCCGACCACCTTCGCCGTTACTCGCACCGGTCGGCGGGCCATGAGCGCGAGATGCTGCAGGCACGGATCACCGAACGCATCGGCGTCGTCGGTGACGAAATTAAAAATCAGATTCGCGATCAGAACGCCTGCCTTGAACAGCTTCGACTCCACGTCGTCCACGCCGATGATTTATTGCTGCGCGCCGCCCGCTGTTCGAAGATACCGGATCACATCGGATTCTACGGTGGTGAGCGCATCCTGAAGATCAAGCGGCGCTTGCGTGACGTGCCGATTGAGTTGGTGCGTAACTACTTGTCAATGTGGCTCGACGAGCAGGTGCTGACCGGCCGAGTTCCCTCGGACGGAGCCACGCTGGCGGCCGAACTTCTCAGCCGGGTGCACGCCGGCCGCGCCCTGGAAATCGAGATTCTCAAGCCCAAGCGCGACGCCATCGAACCCTATATGCGAGTGGACCGCATCGGGCTTTCGGGCGGCGAAGGCGTCACCGTTGCGATGATGCTTTATACCGTCATTCAGAAGATGGCGATGGACGAGCGAATAGACGGCAAGAGCGCGGCCTCCGGGGGCTTCCTCATGCTCGACAACACCTACGGCATATCGAACATGATGGAACACATCGTCTTGCAGAAGACAATGGCCGACGTATTCGACATCCAGCTCTTCGTCACCACCTGCAGCGAAGACAAGCACGTCCTGAATATGTTTCCGACCATCACGCGCCTGATCCAGGGCGAGCGGGTCCTATTGGACGGCCAGCCGAAATACATTCGGGTTCGCTCCGGTGATTATCTCCTCAAGGGGGTCGAACGTGCCGCCTGAGCCCGGAACTCGCCTCGTCCGCGCCCTGAAGAAAACGGGCCGGCGGCGCATTCCACTTGAGATGCTCCGGCAGCAATTTGCAACCGCCTGTCCCGAACTCGCGGAGCAGCCGGACCGGCGCACGCGGTTGGCGGAAGCGCTGCGCAGCGCCGCCGACACGGGCGAAGTTCTACTGCCGAAGGGAACGCGAAGCTGGGATCGTGCCGGTGGTGCGGCCCTTCCGGGATTTATTGTGCTCACGACGCCTCGGTCGCAGCGCGCCCCCGCCGTTGCGACCGGCTATGCTTGGCATCCTTTGCTTGCTTTCGCCGCGGGCGAGCGCAACCGGCTGCGCCTCGAATCGGCCAAGCGCATCAACGAATGGCTCAAAACCGATCCCGACTTGAGCCTCATCGTTCCGATCAAAGAACGCTCGCTTGAGATTTTTGGCGACGAAAAACGGCTCGATCGACTTCGCGGTGGCGCGACCACTCTGTTCGACAAATTGAGCCTTGGCGCGTTGGGCTGCCGCGTTTGCCCGATTCCTCTGCCCTTCGAGGCCGGGCTTGGCGCCGCGCGCGGCAACCCAATACTCATAGTCGAGAATAACGATACCTGGGCGTCATTTTCCAAATGGAATCGTAGCGCGGGATGCTACGCTGCTGTCGCTTATGCGGGTGGCGGCCACGGCAAGAGCCTTGGGTACGACGAGACGTTCATTGATGAGTTGCTCGCCCGCTTCCAAGCTGACGCGCTATTCTATTTTGGCGACATCGATCCTGCAGGCCTGCGTATCGCAAGCCGGGCCGCAGAACGCCGCGCCAAGCGGGGCGGGATTTCGCTTCAGCCGGCACCGGGGCTTTACGCATGGCTACTCAAGCACGGAATACGGACGGCCCTGAAGCGCGGCGAACACGCCACGCCAAGCGATCTTGGCTGGCTGCCTGAAAATTTGCGAGGCGAGGTCCAGGCCCTGTTCGCTGCTGGGCAACGCCTTCCGCAAGAGTCTTTAGGCACGCGCACTCTCACAACTGTGGGAAATCATTTTTAATAGTAGCCATAAGGTCCTTGGTCGCGAATCTTCAGCCGTTGGCGGTCCGATGGACGGCCCTACTCCCACTCGATCGTGCCGGGGGGTTTGGAGGTGACGTCGTAAACCACGCGGTTGATGCCGCGCACTTCGTTGACGATGCGCGTCGCGGTGCGGGCGAGAAATTCATGCGCGAACGGATAGGTGTCCGCCGTCATACCGTCGGATGACGTCACGGCACGCAGCGCGCAGACAAATTCATATGTCCGGTCATCGCCCATGACGCCCACGGTTTTCACCGGCAGCAGCACGGCAAAAGCCTGCCAGATCTCATCGTAAAGTCCGGCGCGGCGGATTTCATCGAGAAAGATCACGTCGGCCTGGCGCAAAATCGCAAGCTTCTCGGATGTCACTTCGCCGGGAATCCGGATCGCAAGTCCGGGTCCGGGAAACGGATGACGCCCGACAAATGTTTGCGGCAGCCCGAGTTCGCGTCCCAGTGCGCGCACTTCGTCCTTGAACAATTCGCGCAGGGGTTCGACCAGCTTCAGATGCATGCGTTCGGGCAAGCCGCCGACATTGTGGTGCGATTTGATGACAGCCGAAGGACCACCGAGCGCCGATACGCTCTCGATCACATCGGGATAGAGTGTCCCCTGCGCCAGGAATTGCGCATTGCCGATGGTGTTCGCCTGTTCGGCAAAGACGTCGATGAATGTCGCCCCGATGATCTTCCGCTTGCGCTCGGGATCCTCGATGCCTTTCAGGCGCGACAAAAACATGTCGCCGGCGTTCACGTGGATCAGCGGAATGTTGTAGTGGCCGCGGAACAGCGACACGACTTCTTCCGCTTCGCCCGCGCGCATCAATCCGGTGTCGACGAAAATGCAGATGAGCTGATCGCCGATCGCTTCGTGCAGCAATACGGCAGCCACTGCGGAATCGACGCCACCGGACAATCCGCAGATGACCCGGCCCTTGCCGACCTGCTCGCGGATACGGCGAACGGCTTCAACGCGAAACTTCCGCATGTTCCAGTCGGGCGGAATGCCAGCAATCACCTGGGTGAAATTGCGCAACAGTTCGGCGCCTCGCGGCGTGTGAACC
>DASUHP010000114.1:0-15754 GCA_036273455.1 Micropepsaceae bacterium
CCGGTGTGGAACGAAATCTGCGATGTCATCGGCGAACCGGAATGGAAAACCCATCCTGATTATGCGACGCCGCCAGCACGTCTGCCGCGTCTGAAGCAGATCTTCGACCGGATCGAACAATGGACCATGACCAAATCGAAATTCGAGGCCATGGACATCCTCAACAAATATGACATCCCCTGCGGCCCGATCCTTTCCATGAAGGAGCTGGCAGAGGAGCGCTCACTGCGCGACACCGGCACGGTTGTCGAAGTCGATCATCCGAAGCGCGGCAAATATCTGACGGTCGGAAATCCGATCAAATTGTCGGATTCGCCGTGCGAGGTTGAGCGCGCGCCGCTGTTGGGCGAGCATACCGAGGAAATTCTCACCCAGGTGCTCGGCTATTCCGAAAGGGAGATCGCCGAGATCAAAACCTCAGGGGCAATCACCGCGCCGGAAAAACGCAGCGCGGCATAAATAGGTCGTCGGAGGGGATCGGCCGCGTCTGCGGCCCCCTTTCAACGTTAGAAAGGAAACGGAATGCGCATCGTCGTCCATGGGCAGCAGGCATTCGGAAAGGCGGTTCTCGAAGCCTTGCTGAAGCGCGGCGAAAATGTCGTTGCGGTCTATGTCGCGCCGGAAAAGCCGGGGCAGAAAATGGATCCGCTGAAGGAAGCGGCCCTCACTTCGGATTTGCCGGTGTATCAGCCGGCTTCCTTCCGCAAGCGGGAAGTCTGGGACGAATTCCGCGCACTGAAACCCGATCTGCAGGTGATGGCATTCGTCACGCTGTTTGTGCCGTCGGACTTCCTCAACATCCCGACCCACGGCTCGATTCAATATCACCCGTCACTGCTGCCCAAAGGCCGCGGTGCATCGGCAATCAACTGGCCGATCATCCAGGGCGAAAGCGAAACCGGTTTATCGATATTCTGGCCCGATGACGGGCTCGATACCGGCGATGTGCTGCTGCAAAAAAAGACGCCGATCAGCGATACCGACTCGCTGGGCTCGGTCTATTTTGACCGGCTGTTTCCCATGGGCGTCGAAGCCATGATGGAGGCGTTCGACCTCGTCAAAGCCGGCAAGGCCCCCAGAATCAAACAGGATGAATCGCTCGCCACCTATGAGGGCCGCTGCACGGCGGAGACTGCCCGCATCGACTGGGGCAAGCCGTGGCGGCAGATTCATAACCTGATCCGTGGCTGCAATCCGGCACCCGGCGCGTGGACGATGCTCGACGGCAAGACGCTGCAGATCTACGAAGCCAAACCGCTGCCGGCCAAAGATCCAAAAGGCATCGGGGGGAAAATCGGCGAAGTGGTTGAGATCGGCAGCGACGGCTTCTCCGTTGTCTGTGCCGATGGCCGTATCCGCGTGTTGCGCCTGAAGCCTGCTGACAGCGGCAAGATTTCCGCCGGCGATTTCGCCAAATCGACCAATCTGCAGACCGGGACACGCCTCGGCTGAACCATCCGATTACGGAGTTATCATGTCCGCCTCGCAGCACCAGAATCCGAAATCCGACATTGAAATCGCGCAAGGAGCAAAACTGCGCCCGATTGCCGACATCGCGCGTGAGCGCCTCGGCATTCCGGCCGAAAGCCTGGAAGCCTATGGCCGCTACAAGGCGAAGGTTTCACTCGATTATGTGAAGTCGCTGCGCGACCGGCCAAACGGAAAACTGGTGCTGGTGACGGCGATTACGCCCACGCCCGCAGGCGAAGGGAAAACCACGACCACCGTCGGCCTGACGGATGGGCTAAATCACATCGGAAAAAAGGCGATGCTCTGTGTGCGCGAGCCATCGCTCGGACCATCCTTCGGTATGAAAGGCGGCGCGGCCGGAGGTGGGTATGCGCAGGTCGTGCCGATGGAAGACATCAATCTTCATTTCACCGGCGACCTGCACGCGATCACCACGGCGCACAACCTGCTGTCGGCGATGATCGACAACCAGATCTACTGGGGCAATGCGCTCGGCATCGATCAGCGCCGGGTGACCTGGAAGCGCGTCATGGACATGAACGACCGCGCGCTCAGGCAGATCGTCAATTCGCTCGGCGGCGTCGCCAACGGCTTTCCACGCGAGGACGGCTTTGACATCACGGTGGCTTCAGAGGTCATGGCGATCTTCTGTCTCGCCTCCGATCTCGAAGACCTGAAGAAGCGGCTGTCGAATATCGTCGTCGCCTATACGCGCGACCGTAAGCCGGTGCGCGCGCGCGATATCAAGGCACAGGGCGCGATGGCTGCGCTGCTCAAAGATGCGATCGCACCGAATCTCGTGCAAACGCTCGAAGGCAATCCGGCATTCATCCATGGCGGCCCGTTTGCGAATATCGCGCATGGCTGCAATTCGGTTCTGGCGACAACAACGGCACTGAAACTTACCGATTACGTGGTGACGGAGGCCGGCTTCGGCGCCGACCTCGGCGGCGAGAAATTCATCGACATCAAATGCCGCAAGGCCGGACTCGAGCCGTCATGCGCGGTTCTCGTCGCCACGATCCGCGCGCTGAAAATGCATGGCGGCGTCAAGAAAGACGACTTGAAGAAGGAAAATCTCGCCGCGCTCGAAACCGGCATGTCCAACCTCGTCCGGCATGTCGAGAATGTCCGCAAATTCGGACTGATCCCGATCGTCTCGATCAATCGTTTCTCGTCGGATACGGATGCGGAGAACGCATTGGTGATCAGCACCTGCGAGAAACTCGGCGTCGAATGCCATCTCGCGGATCATTGGGCGCTTGGCGGCGAAGGCGCGGCCAATCTGGCACGCGCGGTTGTACGCGCTTGCGAGTCGGGCAAGAGCAAGCTCAATTTCCTCTATCCCGACGATCTGCCGCTCTATGAGAAAATCCGCACCATTGCCCGCGAAATCTATCGCGCCAAGGACATCTCGGCGGACAAGAGCGTGCGCGATCAGCTCGCGTCTTTCGAAGCCATGGGTTACAGCCGGTTCCCGGTTTGCATCGCCAAAACCCAATACAGTTTTTCGACCAATCCGGACGCAAAGGGCGCCCCGACGGACCACATCATCAATGTCCGTGAGGTGAGGCTCTCGGCGGGAGCGGAATTCGTGGTCGCGGTTTGCGGTGAGATCATGACCATGCCGGGACTGCCCAAGGTGCCATCCGCCGAAGCCATCGATGTCGGTCCGGACGGCAAGATCGTGGGTCTGTTCTGACAAAGGAGATGGCCGTCGGAGTCGTGCTCGCCGGTGGACGGGCACAGCGCATGAACGGCGCCGACAAGCCGATGCTGACGCTCGCAGGCAAAACACTGATGCAGCATGTTGTCAGCCGCGCGGCGCCTCAGGTGGATGAGTTGCTGATCAACGCCAATGGCGACGCCGGCCGCTTTGCCGGATTCGGCCGAACCATCGTTCCCGATGGTGTCGGCGGGTATCCGGGGCCGATTGCCGGAATTCTTGCCGGCTTTGATTGGACCAGGCAGAACCGCCCCGATGCGCAGTGGCTCGTGAGTTTCGCCTGCGACTGCCCGTTCATGCCTGAGGACCTGGTTGAGCGGCTGATTGAGGGTGCCAGGGCATCAAATGTCCCGGTCAGCATTGCTGCCAGCGGCAGCCGCCATCACCCGGTCTTTGCCGCCTGGCGGACCGATTTGGCGCTGTCCGCCGATGAGATTCTGGTGAAGCGCGGTTTGCGCAAGGTGGACAGGCTGGTCGAGTGCTTTCCCAATACCCGCGTCGAATTTGACACCCGGGCCATCGATCCGTTCTTCAACATCAACACGCCGGACGATCTGGCGTTGGCCGAATCCCTGATGCGCGATGGAATACTGTCCGATGCCTGACGCCGCGCTGAAAGTCGATCCGGAATCCAACGCCGCGATTTCCTGCACCCATCCGGTGATCCGTGTGACACCGGGCGGCGAGTCGCTCGTTCAAAATCGCGAACTTGCCAATGAAGCGCCGGTCGCGATCGAGTTCGACGGCTCGCCTTACGCTGTCATGATGGTGACGCCGGCCGATCTCGAAGATTTCGCGGTGGGTTTTGCGTTGTCTGAGCGCATCGTGAGCGAAGCCACCGAGATTGTCCGCATCGACATCCGCTTTGGCGCGCGCGGAATTGGAATCGATTTGCGGCTGCAGCAGGAACGGTCCGCCCGCCTCGCGGAAAGGCGCCGCGCGCTGCCTGGTCAGTCGGGCTGCGGATTGTGTGGCATCAGCACCATCGACGAAGCCTTGCCCGAACTCGTGCCGCTGACCGGCGCCCCGCGGCTGACCGCGCCTGCCATCTTCGCGGCGCTTGAGGCGCTCCCGGCAAGCCAGACGCTGAACCGGGCAACCGGCGCCGTACATGCCGCGGCGTTCTGCCAGCCCGATGGGACGATTTCAGCAATTCGTGAAGACGTCGGCCGCCACAATGCTTTCGATAAGGTGATCGGAAATTTGGCACGCACGCGACAGGCGCCCGGCGCCGGCTTTGCCCTCCTGACCAGCCGGTGCAGCTATGAACTGGTACAAAAAGCCATTTTGGCACGCATCAGGGCGCTGGTAACCGTTTCGGCACCAACCGAACTTGCCGTCCAAATCGCCAAAAAATCAAATTTGACGCTTATTGCACTCGCCCGCAAAGACGCTTTCCTGGTCTTCCATGATCCTTTCAATTCCATTGTTAAGTAGCTATCGCTCCGGCATAATTTGCCGGATATCGCGGCTAGCCCTCGGGCCGGGCGACGGGCTCAGTCGAGGCGTCATTTCTCGGAGCATTTCGTGTTGAACAAAACCCCCCCGGCTTTCGATCACAATTGGGACCCGGAAACTGCCCGCGGCACCATCGAAAGCCTGAAAAATCTCGAAGGTCCACTGCTGCCGATCCTCCATGCCCTGAATGAGCGGTTTGGTTACGTCGGGGAGCCTGCGGTGAAACTGGTGGCTGATATTCTCAATCTCACCCGCGCCGAAGTGCATGGTGTGGTGAGCTTTTACCATGACTTCCGCCGTGACCCCGCCGGCCGGCACGTGATCAAAGTGTGCCGCGCCGAAGCCTGCCAGAGCATGGGTTGTGAAGACCTGGTCGCGCGGCTCGAACGCGCACTCGGCATCCACATCAGCGACACCACGCATGACCGGCGTGTCACGCTGGAAGAAGTGTACTGCCTCGGCAATTGCGCGCTGTCGCCCGCAGTCATGGTCGACGGCGAATTGCATGGGCGCGCGACCGAGGAAAAAGTGCTCGCTCTGGTGGGAGAGCAGGCATGAGTTTTCGGATTTTCGTTCCTTCCGACGCTGCGGCCCAGTCAATGGGGGCCAATGCGGTCGCCGTCGCCGTGCAACGCGAAATCGAAAGCCGGCGCCTCGACGCGGTTCTGGTACGCAACGGCTCACGCGGACTCCTGTGGCTCGAACCGTTGATTGAAGTGGAAACACAGGCAGGGCGCATCGGTTATGGCCCGGTCAGCGCCGCGGATGTCAAAACCATTTTTGCGGCGGGATTTGCTGCCGCGCATCCGCGCAAACTCGGCAAAGTGGATGACATTCCTTACCTCGCCAAGCAGCAGCGGCTGACCTTCGCACGTTGCGGCATCACCGATCCGCTGTCCGCAGCGGAATACGAAGCAGAGGGCGGCTTGAAGGGCCTCGGGCGCGCGCTCGACATGGCACCTATGGCCATTGTCCAGGAAATGATCGAGTCGGGACTGCGCGGGCGCGGCGGTGCAGGTTTTCCGACCGGCATCAAATGGCGCACGGTGTTGCAAACGGAAGCGCCGCAGAAATACATCGTCTGCAATGCCGATGAGGGCGACAGCGGCACCTTTTCCGACCGGATGCTGATGGAAGGCGATCCGTTCGCGCTGATTGAAGGCATGGCGATTGCCGGGGTCGCGACCGGCGCCACGAAGGGCTATGTCTATATCCGCTCGGAATATCCGCACGCATTCCGGCAGTTCAGCCGCGCGATCGAAATTGCCCGCGAGTCCAAATTTCTGGGCCGCGGCATTCTCGGCAGCAAATATGACTTCGACATCGAAGCACGCCTTGGCGCCGGCGCCTATATTTGCGGCGAAGAAACCTCGCTGCTGGAAAGCCTTGAAGGCAAGCGCGGCCAAATCCGCTTCAAGCCGCCGCTGCCGGCCATCGCCGGCCTTTTCGGCAAGCCGACCGTCGTCAACAATGTGATTTCGCTCGCCACCGTGCCGGCCATTCTTGCCAATGGCGCCGGATTCTACCGCGACTTCGGCATGGGCCGCTCACGCGGGACCATGCCGTTGCAGCTTGCCGGCAACATCAAACATGGCGGTCTGGTCGAGCGCGCTTTCGGTTTGACCTTGCGTGAAATCGTTGAGGAATTCGGCGGCGGCACCTATAGCGGGCGCCCGGTTCGCGCGGTGCAGGTCGGTGGACCGCTCGGCGCTTACTGGCCAACGAACCTGTTCGACGTGCCGTTGGATTATGAATCCTTTGCGGCCAAAGGCGGAATGATCGGACACGGCGGTGTCGTGGTGTTCGACGACACCGTCGATCTCGCCCAACAGGCCCACTTTGCCTTTCATTTCTGCGCCATTGAATCCTGCGGCAAATGCACACCCTGCCGCATCGGCGCTCGCCGCGGGGCAGAAACCATGGAAAAGATCATCCGGGGTGAGCGCGTCGTGGAAAATACCGAGCTCGTCCGCGATCTTTGTGAAACCATGCGCGACGGATCGCTCTGCGCATTGGGCGGATTGACGCCCATGCCGGTGGTCAGCGCGATGGAACATTTCCCTGAAGACTTCGACCGTGGCGCGGTACGCGCCGCGGCGGAGTAAGCCTTAACGAGGCCCATCATGTCTCTGGAATCAGGAATCAACGCGAACGATATCGACCGCGGCACGCCCGAACGGCAAAGCGAAAAGCTGGTGACGCTCGAAATCGACGGACGCCCTGTCACCGTGCCCGCAGGCACATCCATCATGCGGGCCGCTTCGCTGTCCGGCATCGACGTACCGAAGCTCTGCGCGACCGATTCGCTGGAGCCTTTCGGTTCCTGCCGCCTTTGTCTGGTGGAAATCGCTGGGCGCAATGGCACGCCGGCGTCCTGTACTACGCCGGCAGAAAATGGCATGCGCGTATCGACGCAAACCGAACGGCTGTCGAAATTGCGCCGCGGCGTGATGGAGCTCTACATCAGCGATCATCCGCTGGACTGCCTGACCTGCGCCGCCAACGGCGATTGCGAATTGCAGGATATGGCCGGCGCCGTGGGCCTTCGCGATGTGCGCTATGGCTATGCCGGCGAAAACCATCTCGACGCGGTGAAGGACGAGTCAAACCCCTATTTCACCTTCGATCCGGCAAAATGCATCGTCTGTTCGCGCTGTGTGCGCGCCTGCGAAGAAGTGCAGGGGACATTTGCACTGACCATCGACGGCCGCGGGTTCGCCTCGCATGTTTCGGCCGGAATGGACGAAGACTTCCTTGATTCCGAATGCGTGTCCTGCGGAGCCTGCGTGCAGGCCTGCCCGACCGCAACACTGACGGAAAAATCCGTTATCGAATGGGGGACACCGCAGCGGTCGGTGATCACCACCTGCGCCTATTGCGGTGTCGGCTGCACATTCGAAGCCGAACTCCAGGGCAATCGGGTCGTGCGCATGACGCCATACAAGGACGGCAAGGCCAATCACGGCCATTCCTGCGTCAAGGGACGTTTTGCCTGGGGTTACGCCACCCACAAGGAGCGCATCATCAACCCGATGATCCGCAAGTCGATCAAGGATCCATGGCGGGAGGTCACCTGGGACGACGCGCTCAATTACGTTGCTTCGGAATTCAAGCGCATCCAGGCCAAATATGGCCGCGGCGCCATTGGCGGAATCACCAGCTCGCGCTGCACCGATGAAGAAACCTACGTGGTGCAGAAAATGATCCGTGCGGCCTTCCACAACAACAATGTGGATACCTGCGCGCGCGTCTGTCATTCGCCGACGGGTTACGGGCTGAAAACCACATTCGGCACCTCCGCCGGCACCCAGGATTTCGATTCGGTGGCCGAAGCGGATCTGATCATGGTGATCGGCGCGAATCCGACGGATGCGCATCCGGTGTTTGCGTCGCGCATGAAGCGGCGCATCCGCGAAGGCGCCAAGCTCATCGTCATCGATCCGCGCCAGATCGATCTGATTCGCACGCCGCATGTCGCGGCGGCCCATCACCTGCAATTGCTTCCCGGCACAAATGTCGCTGTCGTCAATGCGCTGGCGCATGTGATCGTCACCGAAGGACTGGTGAATAAAAAATTCGTCGAAGAACGCTGCGACGCAAAGGAATTCGAAGCCTGGGCGAAATTTGTCAGCCAGCCCGAGAATTCACCGGAGCATGTCGAGAAAATCTCCGGCGTTCCGGCGGAGGAGCTGCGCGCTACGGCCCGGCTGTATGCAACCGCCCGGAATTCCGCGATCTATTACGGACTGGGCGTGACCGAGCACAGCCAGGGTTCGACCATGGTCATCGGCATGGCCAATCTCGCGATGGCAACCGGCAATCTCGGCCGCAACGGCGTCGGCGTGAATCCACTCCGCGGGCAGAACAATGTCCAGGGTTCTTGCGACATGGGTTCCTTCCCGCACGAATTCTCCGGTTACCGGCACGTGACCGATGATGCGACGCGCGCTCTGTTCGAAAGCGCCTGGGGTGTCGGACTCGATCCGGAACCCGGCCTGCGCATCCCCAATATGTTCGATGCGGCGGTCGATGGTACGTTCAAGGGGCTTTACGTGCAGGGCGAGGACATTGTGCAGTCCGATCCCAATACGCAGCATGTCGCTGCCGGGCTCGAGGCGATGGAATGCATCGTCGTCCATGATCTCTTCCTCAACGAGACCGCGGCCTACGCGCATGTCTTCCTGCCCGGCGCCACATTCCTCGAAAAGGACGGCACCTTCATCAATGCCGAACGGCGAATCGGGCGCGTCCGCCAGGCGATTCCGCCGATGTCCGGCATGGCGGAATGGGAAGCCATCTGCAAACTGTCGGCGCTGCTCGGCTATCCCATGCACTACAACCACCCGTCCGAGATCATGGACGAGATTGCGCGGCTGACGCCGACCTTTGCCGGTGTAAGCTATGCCAAGCTCGATGCGCTCGGTAGCGTGCAGTGGCCGTGCAACGACAAGGCCCCGGAAGGTACGCCGATCATGCATATCGGCACATTTGTCCGCGGCAAGGGCAGATTCGTGCTGACGGAGTACATCCCGACCGATGAACGCACGGGGCCCCGTTTCCCGCTGCTGCTCACCACCGGCCGCATCCTGTCGCAATACAATGTTGGAGCACAGACGCGGCGCACGCCGAATGTCGTCTGGCACAATGAGGATGTTCTCGAAATCCACCCCCATGATGCCGAGAACCGCGGCATTCGCGAAGGGGACCGGATCGCTCTGGTGAGCCGTGCGGGCGAAACCACGATGCGCGCGCATATCACCGAACGGGTCCAGCCGGGTGTGGTTTACACGACCTTCCATCATCCCGAGTCGGGCGCCAATGTCGTGACCACAGAATATTCCGACTGGGCGACGAGCTGTCCCGAATACAAGGTCACCGCCGTCGAGGTCCGTCTCACCAACCACGAATCCACATGGCAGGAACATCTCGATAACCTGCACAGGATTCAGCGCATCGAAACAGTGGCAGCCGAATGAGTTCCACCACAGTCAAGACTCTGGTCCACCAGGCCAATCAGATCGCGGATTTCTTCCGCCTGCAGCCGGAAGCGGAAGCGATCACCAACACCGCGGATCACATCCGGCGCTTTTGGGATCCGCGCATGCGGGCACAAATGGCCGAGCACATCGGGCACGGCGGCGCCGGTCTGAACGCCATTGCGCGGCCCGCCGCCGAGCGCGCCTGCAAAGCCGCCGCACCAGCGAAGGAAATCAAAAAACTCGCGTGATGATTTCGTACTGGCGAAACCTGAGTTCGTCGTCGGCCTCCCCCTTGTGGGGAGGCACGCGAATTTCCACTCCAGAAATTCGCGGGTGGGGGTGTGCTGCAGATTCCCCCCACCCGAAAAATGCCGCGCATTTTTCGACCTCCCCGCAAGGGGGAGGTGGGTTGGTGCGCACGGATCAACCACCGCATCAACTCTACAGGGAAAGTCATGGCCCATAAAATTCTCATCCTCGGTGCGTCCTATGGATCACTGCTCGCATCGAAACTGCTGTTCGGCGGTCATTCGATTCACCTCGTCTGCCTTCCGGCCGAAGCAGAGCTGATCAACACTGAAGGTTTTCGCGTGCGCCTGCCGATCCGCGGCCGGGCGGCACCGGTCGAACTCGATTCGCGCAAACTGCCGGGTAAGGTCACGGCCGGCGGTGCAGCCGGCGTCGATCCGTCCAAATATGATTTGATCGGTCTCGCGATGCAGGAGCCGCAGTATCGTTCACCGGGTGTGCGCGAATTGCTCGACGCGGTCGCCAAATCGCGCGTTCCCTGCATGTCCATCATGAATATGCCGCCCCTGCCCTATATGAAGCGGATTCCGGGACTGGATGCGGATGCGCTGAAGCCGGCCTATACCGATGCCAGCGTGTGGGACAGTTTCGATCCGGCAAAACTCACTTTGTGCAGCCCCGATCCGCAGGCAATCCGTCCGCCGGACGAGAAGGTAAATGTCCTGATGGTGACCCTGCCGACCAATTTCAAGGTGGCGCGTTTTGGCGCCGATCAGGACACCGCGATCCTGCGAGCACTGGAAAAGGATGTCGATGCCGCGCGTTTCGATACTCCGGAGGGCGAGATCGAGCTGCCGGTCAAACTCCGCGTCCACAATTCGATTTTCGTGCCGCTGGCGAAATGGGCGATGCTGCTCGCCGGAAACTATCGCTGCATCACGGCGGATGGCATGCGCACGGCGCAGGAAGCTGTCCACAGCGACCCCGCGACCTCGGCATCGGTCTATAACTTCGTCAATGACCTCTGCGTGAAACTGGGAGCGGCGCGCGAAGACCTCGTGCCGTTCGAGAAATATGCGGCTGCGGCGCAAAGCCTGACCCGGCCGGCGTCAGCGGCACGTGCTCTCACCAATGGCGCGCCGAACATCGAACGCGCCGACAAGCTGGTGCAGTTGATTGCGCGCCAGAAGGGCCTCAGCCATCCGGTGGTCGACCAGATCGTCGCGCTGGTGGATTCGCGCCTGGCCGCCAACCGCAAGAAAGCCGCCGCAGCTTAAGGGGAGTTCGGCTCCCCCGGAGCCACATTCACGCGCATTATTGGGACGCAGTCGCAGCATTTCGACCGTCGTTGCGATGATCGCCGACGGTGTGACTGAAGACGAAATCCTGTCGGATCTCCGGTCTGGAACGCGACGATTTACTCGAAGCGCTCCGATACGCGGCGGAGGCCGTACAGGAACGCGTGATACCATTCGTCGATCAGTGAAATTTCTGATCGGACCGATAGGGGTTGATGCGGTATCGGCGGGCGAAAGCGCGCTTAAAATTCAACTGCACTATTGCACTACTGCACCGGGGTTGAATCCATAGGGTGATTTTCAATTCAAACCGCTACGACAACTGGACTGCACACATTGATGAGACTCGAATCGATTGGCGACGGCGGTGAGAATTGCAACTGCATAAGTGTATAAGTGTATAGGCAGGTGTAAACATGACGGCTTCTGTGCAGTGATGATCCGGCCACAAACGCATTTCACGCCATTAGCAGGTGCCGCTGCCGCGCCTTTCTGTCCGCCGTTGTTCGCCTTAGCGCGGAGTCGGAAGCCCACAGGGCGAACGTCGAAGTACAAATTCACCTATGTATTTAGGACTACACCTATCCGCTCACACGGTCAAGCGCTAAATGGCGCTTGGGCAAGCTGGTAGCGCGTGTGCCTGGTCGCGCGGCAGGCTTCTCGAAGCGGAACAACTCTTTGCGAGAGCGCTGGACCGCGATCCGTTCGAGCCGAATGCGCTCGGTGCATATGCCATCCGCCTTGGCTCCGCGGGACGGCGGATTTATCCCGGATCGAAATCAGCCCGTCAGGGTTCGGGGTACATTTTCCCGGACTGGACGCCGGCGTCTATGTGCCTGCACTCCTGAAAGGCGTCTTTGGACAAAGTCCTGGGTTGCGGCGCAGCTTGGGCGTGAAGGCGGAAGATCACGGAGCCGCGCGAAAGTTGCGGCGGCGCGTGCGAATGGAAAGAGCGGCGGACGACCCCGGAAAACAAATAGGGGGTGTCGTTAGCTATTTGAGCAGCGGTCCAACAGTGGGATAATTCGCTAATGAAGTACACGCGCATAACGGTTAACGCCAATCAGATGGGCGGCTTGCCCTGCATTCGCGGGCTGCGCATCCCGGTTTCAGTGGTTGTCGGGATGATCGCCAAAGGAATGAGCCAAGACGAGATACTCGGCTACTACCCCAGTCTTGAACGCGAAGACATTCGCGAGGCACTCGAGTATGCGGCTGAGGCAGTGCGCGAACGCGAACTGCCTCTCCTCGATCAGTGAAATTCCTGGTCGACAACGCCGTTTCGCCGTTTGTTGCATCCGGCTTACGCGAGCAAGGACATGACGCGGTTCACGTGCTCGAACGAGGGTGTGAATCTGCAGCCGACGGCGAACTGTTCTTAGTTGCTCAATCCGAGCAACGGATAATCGTTTCCTCAGATACGGACTTCGCCGTCCTTCTTGCCTTACGAGCAGAATCCACGCCATCCCTCATTCTGTTTCGCGGCGGGTTGAGCGATGATCCGCCACCACGCCAATTGTCGGCTATACTGCGAGCCCTGCCGGACGTCGAGCAATCACTGAGCAACGGCAGCATTGTCGTTTTGCAGCCCGGGAGAATACGCGTGCGGCGACTTCCGATCGGAAGCGATCCAGAATAGTCCTTACGGCAAATAGACGCCGCCGTTGATGTGGATGGTCTGGCCGGTGAGATAGCGCCCGCGCGGCCCGGCGAGGAGGCGCACCATTGCCGCGATATCTTCCGGCTGGCCGAGACGGCCCGCCAGAACCGTGCGCGATTTGCGGTGCGCCGGGTCTCCACCTTTGCGTTTGGTGTCGATCAATCCCGGCGCCACCAAATTGACCATGATGCCGCGCGGCGCGAGTTCGACCGCGAGCGCCTTGGTGAATCCGTCCAAACCTGCTTTTGCCGTGATGACATGGGCGCGCTGCGGTGCACCGGTATAGGCGGTCAGTCCGCCAATATTGATGATGCAGCCGCGGCCGCCCTGGGTGAGTGCCGGCAATGCGGCCTGCGAACACAGAAACGCGCCATCCAGGACCACCGCAAGCACGCTGTGCCACTCATCGAGCGTGATGTTTTCGATCGGATTTTCCGGACGCACGCCGGCATTGTTCACCAGGATGTCGAGCCGCCCAAAGCGCCCAACTGTTTCATCGACGATCCGCTTCGCGTCGTCAGCTTTGGTGATGTCGGCCTGGATGAAAATCGCGCGGCCGGCCCGCTCAGTGATCTCGGCGACAACCGATTTCGCACCAGCTGTGTCGGACAGTGTCACGACTGCAACTGCGGCACCGGCGTCTGCAAGATCAAGCGCAATGGCCCGGCCGATATTGCGCGCCGCCCCGGTGACGATCGCAACTGAACCTTCCAATTCCCGCATAAACTAATTCCCCCTCGCAGGTGCGAGATTCACTGTGTCGCCACGGACGATGGCATCCAACGCGGCGGCAAGCCCGCCAGCGCGTTCCGCGGACCAGCCGCCGAAACGAGCATTGTCGTTGAACTTGGCGGAAATCTCCGCCGCCGCCAGCGGTTCATGCGCGCCGCCGCGCATATGGCCGCGCCGTACCTCGCGCACGCTGCCATCCTCCAAAACGGCCCGGATATGACCGGTGAAATTGGCTGGATACGGATTGTCCGGATCAATGACATAGGAAATCTTGCCGGCGAGTTTGCGCAGATGCGGATCGGCCACACGCTGATCGGTGAATTGCTCAAACCCGGCCTTGCCGTCGATGAAACCCGCGGCCATGCAGTACGGCGTCGAAAACTTGGCGGCATAGCCGTTGGGCGGTGACTGTTTTACCCGTAACGGCTCCCACAGCCGGTGCACCGTGCCTTCGCCGACTTCGCAAATCATGGTCTCGATATCGCCGGCGCGCACGCCGCTGTGCGCGAGTTCAATGGCGCAGTCGATATAGGGCTGCGTCATGGTTCCGCAGGCATAGGGTTTGAAGGCGAGCGCCGCCATCACCCATTCGCGTCCCAATCCGTCCACCAGCCGCGAGAAGTCCGGTGTCTTCGAAGGCGCAAAGGCCTTGTAGAAACCGTGCTGTCCTTCCAGGACGGTCTTGGGCCCGATGAACCCCGACTCGGCGAGGAAGACGGCACGCAGACCCGACTGCGCCGCCTGCCCTGCATGCAGACGCTTGGTCCAGCTGCCATCGGCGAGATATTCAATGATCCCGGACGCGAGACTGCCGGAGATCGCGATGGCATTGGCGATCTGCGCCGGCGGCAGACCCAGTGCAACCGAAACGCCCACTGCAGCCGCTGGGGCGCCGAACACCGCCGTCGGGTGAAAACACGCTTTATGCGTCGCCTGCGGGGCAACCAGACTCATGCGGCACATGATCTCGGCGCCCGCGGCGATGCCCGCCAGCACGCGGTCGCCAGCCAGGCCGCGATGCTCCGCGGCGGCCAGCACCGCAGGTACAATCACCGCGCCGGCATGTACCGGCCCGCCCTCGAATGTGTCATCGTAATCCTCGCCATGCGCGGCGGTCCCGTTGATCAGCGCGGCGTCATAGGGCCCAAAACCACCGTCATGCCCGATCGCAGTGGCGCGGCCTTCGGAAACGGCCGACGCGACGCAGGCTTTCACGTAATCGCTGTTGCGCGCCGCAAGGCACAGGCCCGCAACATCGACCAGCAGATTGCGGACCGTGTCGCGAACGGCGGCCGGAAGGTCTATGGGACGGATATCGGCAGCGAATGAGGCAATTTGTTCGGAGATGGTCACGCAAGACTCGGCTTGGTTCGGTTGGCACGCGCGCTGCGCCATTCCTTGGCCAATGATGCGAAAAGAATCAATGCGGCGACCACGAGAAAACCAACGGCGATGGGATCCTGCAGGAAGATCATATTGTCGCCCCCGGAAATCACCAGCGAGCGCCGGTAATTGGACTCGATTAACCCGCCCAGGACCACGCCCAATACGGCGGGCAACACCGGATAACCGAAGAAGCGCAGGAAATAGCCGAGCATCCCCGCGCATAGCACAATGCCAACATCGAACAGGGAAGAATGCACGGTGTACACGCCGGACAAGACTAGCGCGTATATAAAACCTGACAGATACTGCCGCGGCCGGTTCACCAGCCAGACGGCCAGCGGAAGGATGAGGCTGCCGACAAACACCTGCGCCACATCGGCAACAAAGGATCCGGCGTATAATCCGTGTACAACATCCGCATTCTGCTCAAACAGGCGCGGTCCGGGCAGCAAGCCGTGGATCAGCAAGCCGCCGAGAAGCACTGCCGCCGAATTCGAACCGGGAATGCCGAAGCTGAGAAGCGGAATCAGCGCGGTGCTGGCAACCGTGTTGTTGGAGGCTTCAGGTGCGGCGACACCCTCCTCCGAACCCTTGCCGAACTTGTCGGGATTTTTTGACCAGCGCTTCGCTTCGTTATAGGCGATGAAGGATGCGATTGTGCCCCCGGCGCCGGGCATGAGTCCTTCCAGTGTTCCGACCGTGCAACCAATTGCCTGTGAACGGGCGATCTTGCGCATCATCGAAAACCGTGGCAGCCGCACCCGGATCGAGCTGTTCGGCTTCATGCCGCTACGCG
>DASUHP010000115.1:0-16089 GCA_036273455.1 Micropepsaceae bacterium
ACTTGCGCAAAGCGGCCGAGCGCTCCATCCCTGCCCTTTGGGATCGCATCGGTGCAGTCCTCGACGCCTTCTCGCCCGCCGAGTGCAGAAACTTCTTTAGCCATGCCGGCTACGCGTAATCTCAATCCGAAATTGCTCTAGTCGCCGTTTTCAGGGGCGATCCAGCCCTTCAGGTCCTGCGTCAGCGGCATCCCGATGATGTTGTAGCCGCCATCGACGAAATGCACTTCGCCGGTGACGCCCGAAGAAAGCGATGACAGCAGATACAGTGCCGTGCCGCCGACGTCTTCGAGCTGGATATTTTTCTTCAGCGGGCTATGCGCCTTGTTCCACTTATAAACCATGCGGGCATCGCCGACCCCGGCGCCCGCGAGGGTGCGCATTGGTCCCGCGGAAATCGCATTGACGCGTATCCCATCCTTGCCGAGGTCGGCGGCGAGATAACGCACGCTGGCTTCGAGCGCCGCTTTGGCCACGCCCATCACATTATAATTCGGCATCACCCTGGATGCGCCGCCAAAAGTCAGCGCCACCATGGCGCCGCCGTCATGCATCAGGGGGGCGCAGCGGCGGGCGACTGCGGTAAATGAATAACAGGATATGCTCAGGGTGCTGAGGAAATTGCCGCGGCTGGTCTCGACATAGCGGCCCTTGAGTTCGTTCCGGTCGGAATAGGCGATGGCATGTACCAGGAAATCGATGCGCTCCCAGCGGCGGGCAAGCGCTGCAAAAGCGTGGTCGATTTCCTCATCACTTGCGACATCGCAAGCGAGCGCAATATCTGAACCTACGCTCCCGGCCAGGGGAAGGACGCGCTTGCCCTGCGCCTCACCCTGATAGGTAAAAGCGAGCTCCGCGCCGTGTGCGGCCAGCGAGCGTGCGATGCCCCAGGCAATGGAATGATCATTGGCGACTCCCATGATCACGCCACGCTTGCCGGCCATCAAACCGGAAATTGAAGTGCTGCTCTCCGCCATTCGTCCTCTTACCCGCCGAACGGCTGGTCAACTGTAGCGCTGAAATACGAGCGACGCATTCGTGCCGCCGAAACCAAAACTGTTGGACATGACCCTGTCCATCTTTGCATTGTCGATACGCCGCCGCACAATCGGTGCATCGCCGATTTCAGGATCGATCTCCTCGATATTCGCGGATTCGGCAATAAATCCGTTCTGCATCTGCAGGATGGAATAGATCGCTTCGTGCACGCCGGCGCCACCCAGCGAATGGCCGGTCAGTGACTTGGTGGAATTCACGGGCGGCATCCTCGTGCCGAATACCTCACGCATGGCCTTGATCTCGGTGACATCGCCGACCTGGGTGGACGTGCCATGCGCATTCACATAATCGATCTCGGAGACGAGCTTGCCCAGGGCCTGCTTCATGCAGCGTACGGCGCCCTCGCCGGACGGGGCCACCATGTCATGGCCGTCGGAGGTCGCGCCGTACCCGACAAGTTCGGCATAGATTTTCGCGCCGCGGGCTTTCGCGTGTTCCAACTCTTCCAGCACGAGCACGCCGCCGCCGCCGGCAATGACGAAGCCGTCTCGGTTCTTGTCATAGGCACGGCTGGCGCGTTCCGGTGTTTCATTGAAATGGTGGGACAGCGCGCCCATCGCGTCGAACAGCACCGACAATGTCCAGTCCAGCTCCTCACCGCCGCCGGCGAACATGGTGTCCTGTTTGCCCCAGGAAATCAGTTCTGCCGCGTTGCCGATGCAATGCGCGCTGGTCGCACAGGCCGAGCTGATCGAATAGGACAGCCCTTTGATCTTGAACCAGGTCGCGAGCACTGCCGAACAGGTCGAAGACATGGCCTTCGGCACCACGAACGGCCCGACACGCTTCGGCCCCTTGCCCGGCTCGCGAGCCGTGTCGGCGGCAGCGACCAAGGCTCGTGTCGATGGGCCACCTGAGCCGATGATCAGCCCCGTGCGCTCGTTGACAATCTCATCCGGTTCCAGCCCCGCATCGGTCAACGCCTGCTGCATGGCGAGAAAGGTGAAACCGGCGCCATCACCCATGAAGCGGCGTGCACGGCGGTCCACGGTTGCGTCGAGGTCAACTTTCAGCGTGCCGGCAACCTGGCTCCGGAACCCGAGCCGGCGATACTCCTCAGCCGCGGCGATTCCAGAACGGCCTTCGCGCAGGCTCGCCACCACTTCCTGACTGTTGTTGCCGATTGGGCAAACAATCCCGAGCCCGGTGACCACAACCCGTCTCATGGCCGTTGACCTGCCTGTATTTGCTTGCAAATCAAGCGGTTATGCGGGGGCCGCTTGCCCATCTTCGACGAATAATCCGACCCGCAAATCCTTGGCTTCATAGATCGGCCGCCCGTCCACTTTCATGATTCCATCGGCAACGCCGACCACCAGACGCCGCATGACAACCCGCCTCAGATCGATGGCATAGCTGACCATTTTTGCCGAGGGAAGCACCATGCCGGTGAATTTGACCTCGCCCACGCTCAGCGCGCGGCCCTTGCCGATCCCGCCAAGCCAACCCAGGAAAAACCCCAGCATTTGCCACATCGCATCCAGGCCCAGGCAACCCGGCATCACCGGATCATCCTTGAAATGGCATTTGAAGAACCACAGATCGGGCTTGATGTCCAAATCGGCTTTGACTTCGCCTTTTCCGAATAAGCCGCCGGCGTCGCAGATGTGGGTGATGCGATCAAACATGAGCATCGGGGGAAGCGGCAGCCGGGCATTGCCGGGGCCGAACAAGTCACCCCTTGCGCAGGCCAGCAGGGACTGGAAATCAAAGGAGGCTTTACGGATCTGCTTGTCCACGTCTCATCCGGGCGCGCTTGTCGCCACGCCCGCCTGACCATAATTGCGCCGGTGCCGTTTAGAGTAATTCTAAATTGTCTGGCCGGCTGGCGTGCATTGTTGTAGGATGGTGCCGGTTAAGCCCGCGCGCAAGGTGCGCGTGCGGGAATTTTGACGCGGGCTTTGCAGAAACCTTGAACCATGAGCATGACCGCAAGAGGCCTCCTGGACGAGAATTTTGCCGCCCGTCTGCGCCAGGCAGGGTTGCGGCCGACGCGGCAGAGACTTGCTCTCGCGAAGCTGCTTTTCCGGTTCGGGCATCGCCATCTCACCGCCGAAGATCTCCACGCCGAAGCGCAGGCAGCACGTGTGCGCGTCTCACTGGCCACTGTTTATAACACGCTGCACCAGTTCACTGCGGCTGGGTTGTTGCGCTCAGTCACTGCGGAAGGTTCGAAAGGCTATTTCGATACCAACACGGTCGACCACCATCACTTCTATTGCGAAGAGGATGGCCGGCTGGTCGATATCGACGGGAGCGCTATCCGTGTGGCCGGGCTGCCATCTCCACCAGACGGCGCCCAGGTCGAGCGCATTGAAGTCATCGTCCGGCTGAAAACGAGATAGTTTAGAATAGTTCTAAACTATTGACTCGGGTGTCTGGCGCTGCCATTTTCAAGTTGGCACGTGCTCGCATTTTTCACGAAGGAGAAGTCACATGGCGAAGCTTCCGGGCAGCAAGACGGAACAAAATCTCAAAGAGGCGTTTGCGGGCGAGTCCCAGGCAAATCGGCGCTATCTCTATTTCGCCCAGAAGGCGGATGTCGAAGGCTATAACGACGTCGCCGTGGTGTTCCGGTCCACCGCGGAAGGCGAAACCGGCCACGCCCATGGGCATCTGGAATTCCTGGAAGCCGTCGGGGATCCTGCGACCGGCAAACCGATTGGGCCGACGGACAAGAATCTCGTTTCCGCGATTGCCGGCGAGACCCACGAATACACCGACATGTATCCCGGTATGGCGAGGACCGCGCGCCAGGAAGGCTTCGACGAAATCGCCGACTGGTTCGAAACTCTCGCCAAGGCCGAGAAGAGCCATGCCGGCCGTTTCCAGAAGGCTCTCGAAGCCCTCGGAAAGTAACCTCGCCGTTGTTCTTGCGGGGGACTTGCTTCTGCCGGGTCCCCCGAATGTTTTCGTAAGCACCCTCAGGCGCGAAGAATCGGATCGCGGCAGCCGCTGCAGTCCGAGCGTGCGGCGAACGGGCAGAACTCCGCGCGCCGGAGCGGCGGGGCGAAGCGCCGCAGCGTCCCACACGCGAAACGGAAATCGCCGAAGGCGATTTCCGCGCGTGCGGAGCGGCCAGGAAGGAGGCCAAACCATGTCCCGCGAAGGTAGCCTTGAGGCTCCGACCCGGCACCCCATCCGCTGGCAGGATTCTGAATTCCGTGATCCGGCTCTCCTGGATGCGGAAATGCGCCGGGTGTTTGAAATCTGTCACGGCTGCCGGCGCTGCTTCAATCTCTGCGACGCCTTTCCGCGTCTGTTCGATCTGATCGACAGCAATCCTACGGAAGATGTGGATGGAGTAAAATCGGAGGATTTTTCCAAAGTCACGGAAGCCTGCACGCTGTGCGACATGTGCTTCATGACCAAATGTCCATATGTCCCGCCGCATCCCTGGCAGGTAGATTTTCCGCATCTGTTGTTGCGCCACCGAATCGCGGGTGCATCGGACAACAAGACCGGCTTCACGGCGCGCCAACTGGCGGAAACCGACCGTAATGGGCGAATTGTGCGTCCGATTGCCCCGCTGGCGAACTGGGCGAGTGAGAAAAGCAACAAACCGTCGCGGCGCCTGATGGAGAAACTGCTCGGGATCGATTCCCATGCCGCTCTCCCGAAATATGCGTCGCGAACATTCTTGATGCAGGACCGCGACGCCCCGCTTTCGCCGAATGCGCACGCACCGGCGTTCGGCAAGCGCAAGGCGGCACTGTTCGCAACCTGCATTGTCAATTACAACAAACCCGCTACGGCAATGGCGGCCCGCGCAGTGCTCAACCATATCGGGGTTGCTAGCACGGCGGCGTATCCGGGGTGTTGCGGCATGCCTTTCCTCGAACAGGCTGAAATCGAAAAAGTCGCGCACCAGGCGCAGAATATCTCCGCCGAGCTTTGCCGGCTGATCGATAATGGCCATGACGTGGTGACGCTGACCGCGTCCTGCGGCCTGATGCTCAAATTCGAGTGGCCGCTGATTGTTCCTGACGATGCCAATGTGAAAAGGTTGTCGGAGGCGGTATTCGACATCGACGAATATGTATTGGACATCTCGAAACAATATGGTTTGCCGCCCGGGCTGACGCCCTTGTCCGAGGGGGTCACGGTTCACATGGCCTGTCACGCCAGGGCGCAGAACATGGGTTCCAAAGCGGCCGAGCTGTTGCGCCTGATCCCGGACACGCCAGTCGACGTCATTGAACGCTGCTCGGGCCACGGCGGCACATTCGGAGTGCTGAAAGCGACGCATGCGATTGCCATGAAAGTCGGCCGTCCGGCGATGCGCACGGTGGCAACGCAGGCGCGGGGACATGTGGTTTCCGATTGCCCGCTCGCGGCCGAACACCTGTTCCAGGGCGCGCGTGAAGCCGCTGCCAGGGAAGGTACGGAGCTGCCCGCGCAAAGATCCGAACACCCGATCGAGGTCTTCGCCCACGCCTATCGCCTGATGTGAGGTGAAAAAATGCCAGCCCGCGAACACCGCATCATCGCTGCAGATTTGCTCTCTCCCGATATTTATGCCCGCGAACGCGACACTCGACGGCGTGACATGATTCCGGTCAAGCGCGACCGGCGCATCGAAGTCGGGCCGTTCGTCACGTTCTACTTTGAAAATTTCGCGACGATGCTCGCCCAGGTGCAGGAGATGCTGCACATCGAGCGGGGCGGCGAAGCCCAGGTCGCAGGCGAATTGGAAACCTACAATCCGCTCATCCCCCAGGGCTCGGAACTAATCGCAACGATGATGATCGAAATCGACGAGCCGGCACGCCGGGCGGCGACGCTGTTGAAGCTGGGCGGCATTGAGGAAAGCGTCTGGATGCAAGTCGGGCCGGAACGCGTCGCGGCAAGTCCGGCAGATTACGCCGACCGCACCACACCGGACGGCAAGACTTCGTCAGTACACTGGTTACGGTTCAGGTTCACGCCGGAGCAAATCAACCGCTTCCGGAATCCGGCGGAGCCGGTCGTGCTTGGGATCGGCCATGAGAATTACGGTCACATGGCGAGTGTCAGCCCCGAGAAGCGCACCGAATTGGCGAAGGATTTCGACTGATTACATGGGCTAATCGTCAGCCGGCAGTGGAACCGCTGCGCACAGCTTGCGTTTGCGAATCGGGAGCGGGCGCAAATGGCAGGAGACGAATGATGGCCAAGACCACGGCCCGGCAACGCAAAACCGCCGGACGAGTGATGCATGAATACAAGCACGGCGAACTCAAGGGCGGAAAAGGCGGCAAGGTGAAAAGCCGCAAACAGGCGATTGCCATCGCCCTGCATGAATCCGGATCGTCGAAGTATCAGACCAAGTCGCAAAAGCGCAAAACCGCAACGAAGTCCCGACGTAAGGAAGCGAGCGGCCGGACCGGGCAGCAGGCACGCGAAGGCAAGTCGCATGTCGGTGCCCGCGGACGCCGCGAAAGCTCGCGCGCGATGGGCGGCAAGAGCGCAACCCGCACCCGTCATAAGGCGAGTTCGCCCCGCCGGTCCCACAGCTCGTCCACGCGGGCACGCAAGACCACTTCCTCGAAGCGGAAGTCGAGTTCATCGAGCCGCAGCCGCAAGCCGTCGTAATTGAGCTTCGGCACGACCTCCCGTTCAGGAAGCAGAAGCAAGTAAAGAGGAGCGAGGAGCGAGACCGCTTACAATTCGCTGGCCGCACCCCACGCGCGCAAATCGCTTCTAGCGATTTGTCCTCCGCGCGTGGGGGCCCGGCGGGGCTCAGCGAAACCGCTGCTATATTCCCGCTTCTCGTTTACGGACCGTGTTTGATTCGGTCGGGCGCCGGAATACAGAACGGACCGAATTCCGATTCCTCGCATCCATAAGCTTGGCCCGTCCACCGGTCCAGCTTCCACGCGACATTATTCCCTGAAATCGTGATGATCGTGTAGCGTCCGCTGTACATCGCCGCGGCGCTGGCAATCCCCGTCGCAACGACAATCGTCAGCCCGATAATCAGAACATTCACGGTGCGCATCTATGCCCCTAAAGTTTCATGCTCCCATTACAGATATCGCGGTACAGCTCCGGCGTCAGCGCGCGGTATTGGCCGGTCGCCGCATCACGCACGAATAGTGGATCGCGGATGGACCATGGATCGAAGCCTTCCTGTTGCAGCTGAATTTTGCGTTGTTTGAATGTGCTTGTGGTTTCGATTTGCTTCTGAAACCGCAGGAACACAGGACGGGCAAAGAAGGGCAAATTGCTGTCGAGATATTCTGGAAAGCGGTCGAAATCGAATTTTTGTGCGGTGACCAGGACTGCCATGCCGGCCTTGCCCTCGGCGCCCGGAACTTCGACGCCGTACACATTGGCCTCGCTGACGCCCTGAAAGACCGACAGCACCTCCGCGACTTGCGATGTGGCGACATTCTCGCCCTTCCAGCGGAAAGTGTCGCCGGTCCGGTCGATGAAGTAGAAATAGCCATGCTTATCGCGCCGCATCAAATCGCCGGTGCGAAACCACGCGTCGTCTTTTTTAAATGCGTTGTGCAGGATTTTCTTTTCCGTGTCGGTGCGGCTGGTATAGCCGTCGAACCGCGAACGCGGATCACTGGCATCGATTTTCCCGATCGCTTCGCCGATTTCATTGTTGGCAGTTTCGTGGCAGAAGCGATCGTCTCCACGCTCGACCTCGCCTTTTGCGACGTCATATGTGACCAGCCGGACCTTGAGAATGCTGCGCGCGTACCACGGGATGCGACCGATCGCTCCGATCTTGCCGTCATAATTGATCATGCCGACATTGCCTTCGGTTGCGCCGTAGAACTCCATGATGCGGGGAATTTGGAAGCGGCTCTGAAATCGCGCCCAAATTTCCGGGCGCAGGCCGTTGCCAACTGCAATGCGGAGTGAATGTTTGCGCTCATACACGTGCGGCGGTCCGTTCAAAAGATAGCGGCACAGCTCGCCGATGTATTGGAACAAAGTCGGCTGATATCGGCGGCAATCATCCCAAAACTCCCCGGCGGAGAATTTGCTTTTGATGATCACCGATCCGCCGGCCAGAAAAGCCGGTCCAAGCGCCGCGATGCCGCCCGCGGAGTGATAGAGCGGCAGCACGTTATACATACGATCCTGAGCGCTGCCATTCACCGCGCCCTGGAATGCGCTCATGATATGCAACAGGCGCATATGGCTGATATTCGCAGCCTTTGGCAGACCAGTTGTTCCAGATGTGTAGATATAGAATGCGCGATCACGGCAGAACACGTCCTCGCGTTCTTCAGGCAAGAGCCGCGATCCGGATTGTCGGGCGAGCGCAGAATCGAGATTTTCAAATCCTGGCTTCGCACCGCCGGTCAACCATAAGACCGGATGTGATTCAAGGCCCGCGATGGCGGTGGCATAGGCGTCCGACAACTCGCCGCCGAGGATCAGATGTTTCGAGCCGGCCATCGCCAGGGAATGCGAGAGAGGCTGGCCGGTAAGGTGGGTGTTGACCAGCGCAACAACAATCCCGCGCTTCACCAGGCCAAGCCAGGCGATGATGTATTCCGGACGATTGTCCATAAAAAGCGTGACGACGTCGCCTTTTTTGAGACCGATTTCCCTGCTCCAGCGGGCATAACGGTTTGCTGCTTCGTCGACTTCGGCCCAGGTCAACACCCGGTCCTCATGGAACAAGGCCGGGCTGTTGGGTCTTTGCCGCACCCAGCGGTCCGTCCAGCGGGTGATCGAAAGTTTGGCATCGGGACGCACGCGCCGCGTCAGCAGCAGGGTTCGCGCGATAGCTCCGATATAAGTTGCTTCGCGTGCGATTGCCCCCGGCAGGGCCATGGTGCATTCACTCCATTCTGGCCTGAGATTCCAGCGCAGGCGAGCGACAAAAGCACGAAAACGCGCAAATCAGAAAAGCAGCATAGGACCAAGACCATCCCGGTCAAGCGCGATCCCTAAATGTCTGTTTACAGACGAACCGGTGTTCGACCCGTTAATTAGGCGATCCTCGCGCCACCGCCGGAAGTCTTGGCTTGTGGGCATGGCCGCAGAGGGCTAATTTCCCCGCCCTTCGCCCCAATAGAGTGTTGTCAGTCGCGTGCGAGACCATATCCAGAACGGCCGTTTGGCATCGGATGCGCTGGGAACGCGTTTATCCGCCGTGACAAATTTGCAGGAAGCCCGGCTCCCTCCGCATCGGGGTGAGCCGGAAGTGCCGCAAAATCCCATCCGGCGTCAGGCAACGCTGACCCTGGCCGCGCTCGGGATCGTCTACGGCGATATCGGCACCAGTCCGATCTACGCGTTCCGCTCGTCGATACAAGCCGTGCAGGCCATGGCTGATCAGACCCGCGCCGTGCTCGGCGTCGTGTCGTTGATCCTGTGGTCCCTGATCATCGTCGTGACCGTAAAATATGTCATTTTCATCCTGCGGGCAGATAATAATGGGGAAGGCGGCGTTCTGGCGCTGTCCCAGCTCGCCCACCGCTCACAGCGGCTCAGCCGACGGATGAAATCCGGCATCGTTGTCGCCGGTGTGCTGGGACTGGCCCTGTTCTATGGCGATGGTCTTTTGACCCCGGCCATTTCCGTCCTGAGCGCGGTCGAAGGCATTGCGGTTGACAATCGCG
This sequence comes from Micropepsaceae bacterium, assembly GCA_036273455.1. Taxonomy (GTDB): domain Bacteria; phylum Pseudomonadota; class Alphaproteobacteria; order Micropepsales; family Micropepsaceae; genus CAIYRG01. The sequence goes on from DASUHP010000115.1 coordinate 9,633, forward strand.
GGCTGCAACCGCTGGTGCTACCGCTGACGGTCGTGATCCTGATTGGCCTGTTCCTGCTGCAGTCTCGCGGCACAGCCCGCGTCGGCGGAATGTTTGGGCCGATCATGATCATCTGGTTCGGCGTCCTCGGCTATGTCGGCTTCATGTCCATTGCGCAGACTCCATCCATCTTGTTCGGCATCAATCCCTGGTACGGAGTTTCGCTCGTGGCCGCGAACCCGAAAATGGGTTTTTTCACTCTTGGCGTCGTGTTCCTCGCCGTCACCGGCGCCGAGGCGCTCTATGCCGATATGGGGCATCTTGGGCGGCGCGCCATTCGCATTGCCTGGTTGATCCTCGTGTTGCCCTCCTTGATCCTGAACTATCTGGGCCAGGGCGCTGCCGTCCTGCGCAATCCCAAAATCGCCGACAGTGTCTTCTTTTCCACGTTTCCTGCCTGGGCGCATTTCCCGATTGTGCTACTCGCCACGGTTGCCACCGTGATCGCCTCGCAGGCCGTGATATCCGGGGTCTTCTCCATCACGCAACAGGCGGTCCAATTGGGACAGCTGCCGCGGATGGAGATTCGCCACACCTCGGCGACGGAATTCGGCCAGATCTACGTCCCGCGGGTCAATTGGCTCCTCTTGTTCGGGACCGTACTGGTCGTGCTGATGTTCAGGTCTTCCGACGCTCTCGCCTATGCCTATGGCATCGCGGTCAGCGGCCAAATGGTAATCAGCACGGCACTGGTTGCAACGATTGCCCGACGTCAATGGAAATGGGATTGGCGCATATCACTGCCCATCTTCGGACTGTTTGTCATTATCGACCTGACATTTTTCTCCGCGAATGCACTCAAATTCGTCGAGGGTGGCTGGTTTCCGCTGCTGGTCGCAGCTTGTGTCAGTTTGCTGATGAATACCTGGCGCACCGGACGGCGTGTGCTGATGGAAAAAACCTATGGCAGCGGGATTTCAACCGAACTGTTTCTCCAGCGTGCCGACCGGACGCCTGTGCGAGTCGCCGGAACCGCGGTGTTCATCACGCCGCGCCTTGATGAGGTGCCGGGCGCGCTGCTGCACAATCTTAAGCACAATCAGGTCCTGCATGAGCGCGTGATCTTTCTTCGAGTCGATGTTCAGGATGTGCCCTTCGTGCCACAGCAAAAGCGGCTGACCGTCCACAAACTCGGCAAGGGATTTTACACCGTCGAAATCCATTTCGGCTTCTTCCAGACGCCGACTGTTCCCGAAGCACTCGAGGCTGCACGCGCTTTTGGTCTGGCGATCGACATCGACACCACGACCTTTTTCATCCGCCGCGAGACGCTCGTCCCCGCCCGGGTTTCGGCAATGGCGCGGTGGCAGGTCATGCTGTTCATCCGGCTTTATGCTTCGGCGCTGGAGGCGGCCCGATTCCTGGGTCTTCCGCCGGGACGCGTCGTCGAACTTGGTTCGCAGACTGAGATTTAATTACGCTGGCCGCATCCCTTGCGATAAATTCACCTCTGGCGAATTTTCACGCGCTCGGGAACCTGAAGCGGCGCTCTGAAGGTGAGATTTCGGACCTTCGCTCAATCGAGCGTGTAGACCAGCGCTTTGAGATACGAGCTTTCCGGCAGCATCGGATGAACCGGGTGATCCGGACCGGCGCCGGCCGATCGGATGAGTGCCGATTTTCTTGCTGTCCGGCCAATTCCGGCGGCACATTCCACCGCGAACCGGTCTGCGGAAATATTGTGGGAACACGACGCCAGCAGCAGGAATCCGCCGGATTCCACCAGCCCTGCGGCCAAACGCGCGAGCTTGCGGTATGCCCGCGCTGCGGGTTCGATATCCTTGCGGGAGCGCGCAAAAGGCGGTGGATCGCAAATAACAGCGCCAAACCGCTCGCCGTCACTATTCAGCCGATTGAGTTCATCTATGACGTCGCAGCGCGTGAAGCGGCACTTCGCAGAAACACCATTTGCGGCCGCAGCTTCGGCCGCAAGTGCCAGCGCCGGCTCGGACGAATCCAGTCCGGTCACCGAAGTCGCGCCCATTGCTGCCGTGAGCACCGCAAAACCGCCTGTGTAGCAATAGGCGTCGAGCACCGTCGGCGAACCCAATCGCGCCATGAACAGGCGATTGTCTCGTTGATCGTAATACCATCCGGACTTTTGCCCTTTGGCCGGATCGGCGAAATAGCGCACATCGTTCTCGTACACCGTGAGGCGCGTTGGAGCTTCACCTTTGACAAGGCGCGAATAGAGCGGCAGTCCTTCGAGGCTTCGCGCGGGCGAGTCGTTGCGCAGCATAATGGCCGCGGGCGCGATGGCGCGAATAAGTGCCGAAACGATCGCGTCCTGCAGATTCTCCATGCCCGCAGTCGTGATCTGGACAACGCAGATATCGCCGAACCGGTCGATGACCAGACCGGGCAATCCGTCGCCCTCGGCATCCACCAGCCGGTAATATGGCGACGAATAGAAGCTCGCGCGCAGTTTCCCGGCGCGCTCGAAACGCGCGGCAAAAAAAATCTCGTCGATTTCGGTCCTGGCAGGCGCGAGGAGGCGTACCGATATCAGGCTCCTGGAATTGAAATAGCCGCAGGCAAGACTGGCGCCTTCCGCGGACTGCAATTCGACCAGCGTGCCGGGTGCGAGCCCTTTCGCCGTCTGATCCATGTCGATTTCGTTTGAGAATACCCAGGGCGATCCATTCCTGATGCGCCTGTCTTGCCCCGAACGCAGACGGATCGCGGGCCGTTTCGAGGTCATCGCGGCATGACACTGGCCGGCACTCGCACCCATTGCGAGAGCAGCCATTTTTCGCCATTGGCCGGCGGCAGCCCGGCATGCGCGGTACGCAGGTCGGGCCTTCCATCAGGTTCGACATTCCAGAAAAACAGCGCGCTTCCCGCGCGGCCCTTCCAGCGGCTGTGTAATTCCGTGAATTCCGTCTCGCCGCCCTCATAACCCTCATTGAGCACCAGCAGGAACGTGAGGACTCTCTGGCCGCGTTCTGCAAGGTCGATCGCGTGGCCAGGATGCTCCGTATCAAGGAAATCGACATGCGGCAGAAATTCCTCGCCGGGCGCGTAATGCAGAACCATCGGGACTTCCATCCAGTCCACCGGCAATTCAATGACCCGGGAGATGCGCGCACGCAGGAAGGCGAGGATCAGATCGCCGTCGTCGCGTTTGAAATAGCACTGGCTGTTGGTGCGAACGGTTTCGGTACGGGCTTGGCCAGTTTCGTGGTCGAAAACGGTCGCGCGGGAAAGCCCGTCGCGTGCCCGGCCGATCAGCCATTGACAAGTTTCCCGCGATGCGAAGCCTTCGACAGCGGCGATCCGCGGACTTGCGGAAACAATCCTTTTGGGTGGCGACTGCAGCCAGTCGGCGATGCTGATCCGGCGCCTTAGTGACCGCCAATCCGCTTCATGGGGCTTTCCCGAGGAGATCTCGGCAGCAAGCGCCCAATCTCCGGCCAGTGCCGCCAGTTCCGCGCGGGCGAGCGCCAGCCGTTGCTCTGCCGCATATTGCAGATGGTTGAGCGCGTCATCCCAGCTTTGCGGCACGCCGGCGCCTTCGGCGGCGCGCATGGCCATGACATGCGCGGTTACGGCGCTTTCCGGCACGAAACTCTGTTCTTGCGGGTCCAAGGAGTATTTCGTCAAAAGTTGCAGAAGATGCTGTCGCAAGCCGATGCCCGCGGCAAGCCGACCGTGTTTCATATCGGCAGCAAGAGGAATATACTATTGGCGTGTTCCGGCACCGGAGGCCGCAATGAAAATGTCGCTCCCGGTTATGTTGTCTGCTGCTGCAGCATTGGCAGTGACTGGCGTTGCACCAGTGGAGGCACACCATTCCTTTGCGCTTTTCGATGTTACCCGGACGATTGAGCTCGAAGGCACCGTCAAGAGCTTCGAATGGACCAATCCGCACAGTTGGGTGCGGCTGGAAGTCATGGGCCCGCAGAACACCACCAAGGAATGGCTGATCGAATTGCCTCCTGCCGGTGCCCTGGCGCGTGAGGGCTTGAGCAGAAACTTCGTCAAGCCCGGCGAGCACATCGTCGTCCACGTCAACCCGCTGAAGAATGGCGGAGAGGGGGGCAGTCTCGCGCGATTCATTTTCGACGACCGTCCCAGGTAACGCGCCTGAAAAAAAGCCCCGCCGAAGCGGGGCTTTTCGCTACATAACTTCAGCCGACATATTTGAGGTCGATAGATCCGAGACCGGCTGTGAGTTCGGTCCCTCTCAATCCTTCGACGCTCAGCGGCTGCAACTGGATGGCGCGATTAAAGCCTCCGACCATCAGATTGGCGCCGACGCCGGCGCCAAGCGCGACACTGCCCGACACGCCACCATAGGTGCCCGAGAGTGCGCCGGGGCGCATGTTTGACGATGGCGCAAACACCGCCCAGGTAATCACGCCACCCTTGGTGTGGCCGATATCAAGGCCGAGTTTGGCGACGTGACCGGTGTAGAAGCTGCTGAAGCCATTATTGTCCGTGAACCGGCAATTCAGATGCTGCGATCCACCAATGATAAAACCCCAACCGGCCTGCTCACTGCAGGTAAGCACGCCGATCTTCACGCCTGCCGGGGCAGCCTGAACCGGAACGGAAAAAGCAGTGCCTGCGGCCAGTGCACCGGCGACAATCAACGCGAGCTTGCTGTTCATCATAACCTCCTGCGTCACGGCATGATGACCGCCTGTGGGCCTCCACGCCTTCAATCGCATTCGGAAACGCGGGCTCGACCCGCGCCGTTCCAGAGGTTCCCGCGTTCAAATCACATCCTCGACGGAACCAGACTCACGCGGGTTCAATTCGCACATGCTCCGGCCGGACGCCCATTCCGATCAGCCGCGCCGGAATGCGGCGCAAAAATGGCACACGATCGAGAAGCTTTAACGCCATTGGTGGCCTCGGCTCGCGCTGCAATTGCAGAATGCGAGTCATAACCTGGTTTTGAATCAGGATTTGCATTCGCTGAATGACGCGTGTCGGCCATTCCCGCCGCTTTTGGACTTTTCGCAACTCGTGCAAGCCGGGCGATCCGCGTTGCAGACTGCCGGCAAGAATATTCGCTGCCGCAACAGCATCCTGGACCGCGAGGTTGATGCCTACTCCGCCAATAGGCGACATGGCATGCGCACTGTCACCGATACACAGCAGACCCGGCCGGCACCATTCACGCAGGCGGTCGATGACCACCGTGAGCAGCTTGATATCGTCCCAATCTCGCAATGCGGTGACGCGATCGGCAAAATCCGGTGCGGCGCGGGCCAGCACATCGCGAAACGCTTCAATGCCGCGGTCGCGCAACGATTCGGCCCCCCCTTTCGAAATAACGAATGCGCATTGCCAGTAATCGCCGCGGTCGATGGTGACGAAGATCGCTCCCGTGGCGATTCGCCCGAGAACGGCATTCGGATCGCCAGGCCGTTTCGGAAGCCGCATCCACAACACATCGATCGGCACCCCGAATTCATCGAGCGGCAGCGCGGCCGCTTCACGTACCGTAGAATGCCGGCCGTCGGCACCCACGACCAGATTTGCTGTGATTGCTATCGGCCCATTCGGCGTCTGTGCTTTGACGCCGGCGACGACACCGTTTTGATGCAGCAGACCGGTGACTTCCGCCTGCATCAAGAGGTGGAAGTTCGGATAGCGCCTGGCGTGACTTGCGAGAAAATCCAGGAAATCCCATTGCGGCATCAGGGCAACAAATTTGCATCGCACCGGCAGATGCGAAAGATCGGCAATCTTGAATGGTGCACCTCCCACGATGCCGGAAAATTGCCGCAGCTCCTGATGGGGCCGTTTCAGGAACTCATCCAGCAGACCGAGTTCGGACATCACCTCAAGCGTCGAGGGATGCACCGTGTCGCCCCGGAAGTCGCGCAGGAAATCCTTGTGCTTTTCGAGCACATAAACGTCGATGCCGGCGCGGGCCAGCAACAGACCCAGCATCATGCCCGCAGGCCCGCCACCGACGATACAGCACGCGGTTTGAAACGTTTGCGTCGCGCCGCAGGTTGGACCCAACGAAGCTGTGCTATCCGGCTGGAACGGCGATGTTCACCACGTCATCAGGGCTCGGCCTGGGCATCGACCAATGGACATTGCCTTTGATTCCGTCCGCGGCGTTGGACAGCGTGATGGTGTAATTCTGCTGTTCTTTCGGCGCGAGGCTCGGAATGGTCCACACTGCGGCATTGCCCCTTACGCCCTGATATCCGGCACCGGTCGCGGCGACCACTGTCGTGCCGGCAGGAATCTGCAATTGCACGGTCAGACCCTCGGCACCGATGCCCTTTCCGGCCATGCCGCCATTCGTCACCGTCAGCGGATAAGTGACGCCATTGGCGGCGGGCGTGCCGCGCCCGAGACGTGCCTGCAGGAACGGACGGAAACCAATCTGATTGCGCGCCCAATCATAAATCTGGCGGAGATCGGCCTCGGACAAGCGCGTCCGACTGAA
>DASUHP010000116.1:0-5648 GCA_036273455.1 Micropepsaceae bacterium
CAGCCCCTCATAGCCGGCGTAGAGGAACGCTGCCGCGACAGCGAGACCGCCAAAGAAATCTGCGGCAGGAGCCGAAAGTGCGCGGGCTTTCAGCGAGCGCACCAGATAATGCAGCCGCTGATCGATGCGCGCTTCGGCGCGGCTCGCCAGCGGAATTTCCAGACCATAGCCTTTCACGATTCGGCGCCCGTCGAGAATCTCGGACAGCGCAGCCGACAACTCGCCCGTCTCCACCATGCCTTTGGTCGAGAATTTCTGGATCGTGCGGCCAAGATTGCGCGTCACCCAGCCGATAATCGGCAGCACGATCAGCGAAAGCAGCGTCAGCCGCCAATCCTGATAGATCATCACTGCGGCGAGGAAGACCAGCGAGAGAAATTCTTTTGCGATGGCTGCAACGCCCCTGATGATCGCGTCGCGCAGCAATGTCGCGTCGTAGAGAAAATTCGAGATGAACTGGCCCGAATGGACATCGTTGAGCTGCTGCAGGTCGAGCCGAATGAGACTGCGGACCATATCGCTTTGGGCGTCGGCAATGAGCTTCTGCCCGATGAGATTGGTGAGCGCCGTTTCGCCGAAATTGAATCCGCCCCTGATCAGCACCGTGCCGACAATGGCCGCCGGAATGATCAGCACCATGTCGGCGCGCTTTTCGAGGAAGAGGAAGCGAACCGTGGGGTCGATCAGCCAGGCGAGCAGCGCATAGGTCGCAGCGCCACCTGCCATGCAGATCATGGCAAAGACGAGCGTCAGCCGTTGGCGTCCGACATAGTCGTGCAACAGCCTCCGGCTCAGGGCAAAATTACCCTGCAGCGACAGCTTCGCTTTGGAACCAGCCAGATTCGCATTCATGAGTCAGGCTCTTACCATGCCTGGCGAGGCTGAGCACGACATCACGTCGCCGGGCGATAATCCTTGAGGCGGGCAAGGAGCCTGGCATGAAGCTCTGGCCTGGCGCAGACAAGGTTTGGATGCTCTGTGCTTTGCCGGTTGTAGACGAGCGAATTGCCTTCGCGGTCGGTGATTATCCCGCCTGCTTCGTGAACGATCAGGTCTCCCGCGGCCACGTCCCAGTCGGATTTGCGCGTCAGCGACAACGTCGCATCGAACTCCCCGGCTGCAACCAACGCGATGCGATAGGCAGCGGAGGAGCGGGTTTCGGAAGTCAGCGTATCGGGCCACGGGCTGGACCAGCGCGCCGGCTCCATCAGCTTTCGCTCGGCGAGGATACGCGCCCCCTCAAATGTTCTGCGATCGCTCACTGAAATCGCAACGCCATTCTTTTTTGCGCCCTTGCCTTTAACCGCCTCGAACATCTCGCCGGTGATGGGATTGAAAATCGCAGCCGAAACCGGGCGGCCTTGATGCACGACGGCGGCCACGATGGTGAAATGCGGCCGCTGCTTGAGAAAACCATGCGTACCGTCAATCGGGTCGGCGATGAAGACGAATTCGCGTTGAAGCCGTGCGGGATCGTCCTCCGTTTCTTCCGACAGCCAGCCATATTCGGGCCGGGCAGACAGAAGCGTGTGCTTCAGAAAGCGGTCGATTTCGATATCGGCTTCGGTCACCGGGTTGCCGCGTGATTTCTCCCAGCTCCGGTATTTCCCGCCGTAATAGTGCCGCGCAATTTCGCCCGCCCGCCGCAATGTATTGGCGAGCAGGGCGGTATCGGCGGCAGAATCAGGCGCCGGCAACCGTCATTCCATCGATGCGGATCGTCGGCGCATCGGTGCCGTGACGAAACACGAGATCGTTTGCCGGAGTCAGCTTCTGATACATGTCTTTCAGATTGCCCGCGATTGTGACCTCGCTGACCGGATAGGCGATCGTACCATTTTCGATCCAGAATCCTGCGGCTCCCCGCGAATAGTCGCCGGTGACGCCATTGACGCCCATGCCGATCAGTTCGGTGACATACAGTCCCTCGCGGACATCTGTCATGAGTTCCTCGGGCGTCATCTCCCCTTTCGCCATGAACAGATTGGAGGTGGATGGCGATGGCGGCCCGCCGGTCCCGCGGGAGGCATGCCCGGTGGTTTCAAGCCCAAGCTGCCGGGCGGAAGCGGAATCCAGAAGCCATGTCGTCAGCCGGCCCTGATCGATCAGAACCGTTCGGCGGTTGGCGACGCCTTCGCCGTCAAAGGGCTTGGAACGTAAACCGCGCCTGCGATGCGGATCGTCGATGATGGTGACTGCGCGCGAGAACACGTCCTGCCCCATGCGGTCTTTCAGGAAACTGACCCCGCGGGCAATTGCTGCGCCGGAGATTGCGCCGGCGAAATGGCCAAGCAAACTCGACGCCACGCGCGGATCGAAAAATACCGGCACCGACTGGGTCTTCACCTTGCGCGGCTTTAGCCGTTTGACCGCGCGTTCGCCGGCGCGCCTGCCGATTTCCACGGGTGATTCCAGATCGGCTCCAAAGCGCGCCTGCGTATAGTCATAGTCGCGCTCCATTTCGGTGCCATCGCCCGCGATGACCGAAGCCGAAACGCCGCGGCTGGTGACGCTATAACCGCCGAGAAAGCCTTCGGATGTCGCCAGCGTTACCATGCTGCGGCCATATTCGGCGCCGCCGCCCTCTGAATTGGTCACACCCGGCACCTCCAGCGCGGCGCTCTCCGCGTCGCGGGCCTGTTCCAGCAGGAGCACGGTCGAAGGTTCCTCCGGATCATGGATGTCAAGTTCAGGAAATGATGTCGCGAGCTTGTCGCGTGGCGCGAGGCCGGCGAATTTGTCCTCGGGCGCCAGCTTCGCCATCGCAACCGCCCGTTCCGGTAGCGCCGCGAGGGCCTGCTTTGAGAAGTCGGTGGACGAGACAAATGCAACCTGACGTCCGACAAAAACCCGCAAGCCGAGATCTTCCGATTCGGAACGCTGGACGTCTTCCAGTTTGCCCAGCCGGTACGACACGCCCTGGGAGATGCTTTTGAACTCGACCGCATCAGCGGCGTCGGCGCCGGCTGTCAATGCGGCTTTCACCAAACGGTCGAGACGTTCGGCGGCGGCGGGATCGGGAAGGTTCATATGCAAAAAACCTGGAGGTTGGATCATCTTCGGAATTGTCGGACCGGCACTCAGGTTCCGCCGGTGCGGCTGTCCCTAACTGCTCATTTAGGATGGCCAGCCGGTTTTCCCAAATCTTTTGCCCGCAAATCGGTTCCCTTTACCGCCGAGTTCCAAAATAGATGACATAATTCGGGCCGGAACCAGGGTGGACGCACATAGATGACTGCCATCGGATGGCGCGCGCTCGTGACCGCCCTGGGTGCCTTTCGTGGCGAAGGGCAGTTTCCGGTCGCCGCCTATTCGGAGTTCATGCCGCCGCCACGGATCGGGATCAAACCGTCCGGGACGTTCGAATACGAGTCGCCATTCCGGGATGATGATCTCTGGGGCTGGCAGATCACGTCGAGGGAACTGGAACGCGAGTTATTGCCGGGCCTTCCGGTCATCGGGCGACAGATCGTCGAACATATAATGGCGCTGGCCCGCGCCGGCGGAACGCACCACACCGGCTATTATCACTTCAAGGCAAATCCCTACTGGCCGGAAATGCTGCACGGCCACGTGCCCTTGGGCGAGCACTACGTGTTTCTTTCACCTCTCGCGCTGTCCAAAACCCAGGATGACAAGGGGCGCGTGCGTTGGACATTCTTTGGCGCCAGCAGCGATGGTCCGGCCCGGGGATTCTGGCGCAGCTTTTTCCGCGCACCCCAGACCGAAATTCCTCAAGCCGAGGCTTTGGACAGCATCCGGAACATTGTCGGTGCCGTATTTGGCCATTCGCCGGACGAATTGCGCGATCTGAGAGCACTCGGCTTTCGCATCCGGCCTGCAAGCCGTCTGCCTGACCGGCCGGAATGGAATGAAGATCCGTTGCCGGCATGGACAAAGATATTCCTGCTGGACGAGAGCGATCTGGATTCGTGCCGATATGTGCTGACGTTTACGCCATTCGTGCTGCTGCCGGATCCGATTCAGCGGGCCTATCTGGCAGGCAAACTACATTTGCTGCCGTCGCCGCCGGGCATGGCGTTCTGGGGTTCACCCCTGCTCCGGACGTTGGGCAACAGCCTGCCTTATGCGGATCAAATCCTGTTGCAGCGTGTGGTCGCGCGGCATGACGGAAAAGGCATTCGCGTGCCGCAATCGGGTTGGCTGCATCGCCGGCGTCCCGGCCATGCCGAACATGATCCCGGACTCGGCGCCCTGCACGAGACGGTGCGGCGTACGCATCGCTGGCAGCGCGTGTTGCGCACCGATGATGATACGGAGTTTGCACGCGAGGACAGCGTACACGCGGCGCTGTTCAGCACGCATCCCGACGATGTCCGGCTCTACGGCAAGCCGATGGCGCGCAATGCGCAGATCTGGTCGAGCAAATTCGATGCCGTACTGCATGGTCCCGCTGCCGGACATGCGGAGATCGAGGTCGCAATGAAGCGCATGGAGCAGGGCGGATCGTTCGGTTACCGTTTCTTCTATCCTCCGATGCAGGTTGGCCAGCATGCCGTGTTCTGGCACCGGCCTGTTATCGCGTGTTGGGATGCGAGGCAGCAGGCGCCGCGGGTGATCGAATGCGGTCTGAACGGATGTTTCGTCGCGACGAAGAATGGCACGGATCGGGTTGAACTTTGGCCGAGAATGGATGCGCGTTTTCCTCCCCCGCGCGCTGACGAGGTGGCGCGGGGCCACAGCGCCGTGACGGAGGGGGGACGATTTGCTGGCAAACAAGGAATGCGCCGAGAAGCGCTCACCTTTGCGCAGACGGGGACGCGGGCGTTTGAAGTGCGCTATTGGCAAACCATCATGGAGCTCGCCGAGGGGCGCTATCTCAACAAGAACAGTGGCGATTGTGTACGCGATTCCGTTACGCAAAAGCTGCTAGCGCATCCGAATTCCGATCTTGATCCGTTGGCGGAGCATCTGCTGCACCATTACGGCGCACTGATTACACGCGCGAAAATGACGGGACGGGCCATCACCGGCGATATGCCGTTCCGCTGGCACACCGATTTCGACTTTCCCTGGATGGGCGGCTGGCTCGACAATCAGCAGGGCCGCCGGCGCGAACGCGACGTGATCACCATCATTCCGGGCTGGAACCGGGGCGAGGCGGTGATCATGGGCGACCATTACGACACCGCTTATATGGAGGACATTTACGGGGAACGGCCCGGCATTAAGGGAGACGGTGCGCGGCTGGCGGCTGCAGGGGCGGATGACAACCATTCGGCAACCGCGACGCTGATGCTGGGCGCGCGGAATTTTCTCGATCTCAGCCGGCGCGGCATGCTGGATTGCGATATCTGGCTGGTGCATCTGACGGGCGAGGAATTCCCCGCCGATTGCCTGGGTGCACGTGCACTGACCGAAAGAATTATCGAAGGCCGCCTGCGGCTGCGGGAAACAGGTGGCCACGAACACGACCTGTCACAAACCAAGATCCGTGGCGTATTCGTGCTCGACATGGTGGCGCATAACAATGACCACGCGCCCGACATATTCCAGATCGCGCCCGGCACAACCGGGGAATCGCTGTGGCTGTCGCAAATCGCGGCTGAAGCCGCACGCGATTGGGCGATCCTGGCCGCCGAACGCAATGACAAGACGCCGCGAAAGGACCTCGGCAGTGGAAAGCG
>DASUHP010000117.1:0-13420 GCA_036273455.1 Micropepsaceae bacterium
CGTCAGCGGATAAGTGACGCCATTGGCGGCGGGCGTGCCGCGCCCGAGACGTGCCTGCAGGAACGGACGGAAACCAATCTGATTGCGCGCCCAATCATAAATCTGGCGGAGATCGGCCTCGGACAAGCGCGTCCGACTGAAGTTGCCCATGTCGAGATTGGCGCCGTTGGCGGCATTCACGCCGAGTGCAGCGCGATGCACCGGCGTCGCGGTCGTGTGGTTGTAAACCAGGTTGGCGAAATATTCGAAATCGGCATTCACAGCGCCCAGATTGCCGCGCGGGCCCTGGAAATTGGGCGAGTGGCATTGGCCGCAGCCCATATTGATGAGCATTTGCTGGCCGGCAGGCATATGGGACGTGGCTTCGAACCGCCATTTCGCCGGCGCGGGGCGTTTTGGCATACTGGCGAAAAATGCGGCCAGATCGTTCGCCTGCTGCTGATTGAGCTGCGTGTCAACGAACGCGGGCATGATGCCCCACGGCTGATGCGCCGCGCGATAAACCTGCGCGCCATTCAATCCGCGCCCGGCGAGGTCGGGCCCGAACTGCCCTTCGCCCTGGGGTCCATGACAATTCCGGCACTGATGCAACGGGCTGGTCCAGTATTGCTGCCCCCGCGTTGCATCACCTTCGGCCTGTGCGAGTGCCGCCGTGGAAGAAAGCGATAATGCGGCGACGGCGATGGCGAATCTTTTCATGGAATTCCCCTCCCAAAGATCCCAACGGCGCCATTGTCGCACCAGATCAGGATTCCATCAATCGGCTCCGGCGCCTTTAGTGCGCCAGCGGATCGGGACGGAGCTGAAAGCGGACCGCACGCGGACGATTGGCTCTTCCGCCCTCGAGATGGAACATGGTCCGATTTCCGTAAGTGGACCACAGCGCCTTGCCCTTCCACCCCGCGGCCGGATCATTGATGCGCCCGTCGACGTTTTTGGCAAAAAACCCCATGGGATAGGGCACCGTGAAGCGGATGAATTTACCGTTCACCAGCGCAAGGATACCGCTGTTCTGATTGCCCATCGCAATCGGGATATCCTTGCCCAGGCCAAATGTATCGAAGCGGTCGACCCAAACGTAATAGCTTGCTTCCGCGCTGCCCGGGTCCTGAACGCCCTGCATCTGCGGGCCCGGCAAAGTGTAGAAGCTCCAACCTTCCGGACAATGCGTGCCGCTGACCGCCGTTGGCCCGTTCAGCACCTTGCACTTGCGCCGGTCGAAGCTACCCAGATGTCCGCTTGCGAGCGCGACCCAGTACACGCCGTTGGAATCGACATCGCCGCCACGCGGCCCAAAACCGGGAAGCGGAACCTGATAGACTTCCGCCAACGCCGTCTGCGGCGGATTTTTTCCCGGGGCGACACGGACAACGCGGCCGGGATAGGCCATTTCCGTGCCCCACACCGCACCATCCGACGGGCTGACGGCGACCGCGTAGGTGGTGACCAGAACGCGGGCGTCTTTCTTTGGATCGAGCGGTTGGCCGGGTTCGGTATATGCGTCGCGTTTGCCATTGCCATTTGCATCGACGACAAATGCCGTCCAGCCTTGCGCTTTGGCCTCATCGCCAGTCTCGTCATAGACTTTCCGGTCGAACCAGCCGAGCACGCCCGGCCCGCCGATGCCGCCCGAAAGCCAGACCGTATTGTCGGCATCAAACGCCATGTTCAGGTGGTGCGTCGTAAAACAGGTGCTGATCAGCGTGAATTTTCCGCTCGCCGGATCGTACATCGACAACTGCCGTCCCGACGTGTCGAGCGGAAAGGCCTTTGCCGATGGAAGATCCGATCCCTGCTTGCAGAATGCCGGATTCGGCGCCGGGCGGATGCGCGCGGTGAACCACACGCGGCCTTTCTCGTCCATCATCGGATTGTGCATGATGGTCTGGCTGTCCCAGATCGGTTTTTCGCCCCAATAGGCCGAGGGCGCGAACAGGTTGCGCTTCGTCGAGGGTGTTTTGGGGTCACGCACCGGATGCTTCACTTCGGTCGCGGTGCTGGTGACCGGATCGAGAATCGGCACGTAATCCGATGAGTCTTCCGGCGAACCGTAGATCTTGCCGTTCGCATTCACGCGCGGATTGCGGGGATCGGTCGAAACCTCGTCGTGCAGATAGGCTATATTGCGGCCCCATTCCCATTCGCTGACCACAACATTTCGTTCGATGCCGGTGGGACGGTCGGGCCTGGCGAACGGCAAATCTCCTTTGGCAACGCGTGTGGTCCAATCGGCAAACAGCGTCATCGCGCGTGCCGGTTCGAGGCTTCCGATATCGCGTGCCATTTGCGCTTCTGCGCCACCCGATTGGATGCGCCGGGTCCAGGCGTCAATCGGATTATCGAACTGGTCGAGGAACTCTTTGGGCAGAACGCGCGTGCCGGGCGTGCCAAGCCCGTGACATGAAATGCAGCCGCCGGTTTTCAGCGTCGATAACCAGGCCTGCTGGCTTTGGACATGTCCAACCGGGAATTCATTTTTCGCCGGCACATGCAGCATCGAAAACCAGTAGATCGGTGGATAATATTGCGCCGCCGCAGCGGCTGTGGGTGCCTCGACGGCGGCAACATTGAGCGTTTTGCCGGGCGCCGTCGGCACGTGCGGAGAATCGATCAATCCGTAACCCCGGACCCAGACGCTGTAATTGGCTTTGGGAAGATCGGGAATCAGAAAGCGGCCGCGTTCATCCGTCACCACGATCCTGGTGAATTTGGTCGGCAGGTCATTGGTTTCGGCAATCACCCATACACCGGCCTCCGGACCATTGCGGCCAGTGACCACGCCGGCGATATCGGATGTGCCGGCGGTGACGCCGGCATTGGGCTGGGCACTTGCCACGGTGCCCGAAAACCCCGCAACGATCGCGGCGGCCGCAACGCCGGCAAGCAAGTGTTTCACCAGTGATGAAGCCATCGGCGTGACCCCGCTGTTTCACTGTCAGTCTATGCTATGCTGCCGCATGGGCCAATCCGAAAGCCGCCGGTTGATTCTGGCAAGTCTTGCCGCCGCGGCCGCCTTTCCAACCCGTGTGCTCGGCGCGGCGGATGCTCTTTATCGCGGCAAACGATTGACCATGGTCGTGGGTTTTGCGCCGGGTGGAGGCGTCGATACCGACGCCCGCATCTTCGCCCGCCATCTGCCGCGATTTATCTCGGGATCACCGGGCTTTCTGGTCCAGAATATGGAAGGGGCGGCGGGAATTATCGCGGCGAACTATTTGTACCAGCGCGTCGTTCCTGACGGATTGACCATCGCGGTACCAGGACGTTCATGGTTCGTCGAAGGCGCGATACAAACCGAAGGCGTACGTTTCGATCCGTCGAAATTCAGCTATATCGGCAGCCCGGGCGCGGTGAACTCCGTCGTCTATGTGCGTTCCACGACCGGCGTCCGCAGCTTCGATGACCTTAAAAAATCACGGAAGACCATTGTGTTCGGTGCGCTGGGAAATCTCACGCCCACCGCGATGGTGCCCTTCATGCTGGCGGAGCGCGGACTGCCGGTGCGCGTAGTCGCGGGCTATGTTTCGAGCGCGCGCATCATCGTCGCTCTCGAACAGGGAGAGATCGACGGTTATTTCACGGTCGAATCGACCTTCGGATTGCGCGAAGAGCTGGTCGAAAAAAAGCTTTTGGTGCCGATCCTTCAGAATACGAATGTTCACCCTGGGCTGCCACTTGTGCGTGACGTACTGCCTGCATCGGACCACCCGCTGCTCACCGTCGTCATGGCGATGGAAACATTTGGCCTACCGGTCATTGGCCCCCCCAATATGCCAGGCGAACGGCTCGCGGAACTGCGCCGCGCATTTGTCCAAATGTGCGGCGACAGGGAGTACCGCGCCGATGCCGCCAGGGTCGGCTTACCGGTAGAAGGCGCGATTTCGGGAGAAAAGCTCGCCAATATGATGCGGGAACTGACGGAGGCCGCGACGCCTGACGTCATCGCGCGCTATAAGCGACTCGGTTCCAACCGGTGACGAGATGTCGTAACATACTGACAAACGCTGGAGGACAAGGATGCTGAAAACCGGATTTGCCGCTGTGGGTGTCGTTCTATTCGCCGCAATCCCCGCGGCTGCGCATCATTCCGACGCGATGTTTGATTCCTCCAAGGAAGTGGTCATCAACGGAACGGTGAAGGAATTCCAGTACACCAATCCGCATTCCTGGATTCAGGTTCTGGTGCCCGGGAACGCGGGTGCGGCGCCGGTGGAGTGGAGCATCGAAACGGCTGCGCCCATCGTTTTGTTGCGCGCCGGCATCAAGCCCACATCGCTTCAGGCAGGCGACAAGATTTCAGTGCGTATGCATCCGCTCAAAAGCGGCGCTGCCGGTGGCAGCCTGGTTGAAGTCAAGAAGGATAACGGCTCGACTTTGAGCCTCCGCGGTCCGGCCGCCTACTGATCGGGATTTCCATGAGTGATTCATTCCGTCCCGACCGGCGCGCGGCAGGTGCGGGCCTGATCGCCGCCGCGGCGCTAACGGTCGCGGGCCGTCCCGCAACTGCCGCCGAATGCGTTGCCGATGACCGGGCGAAAGCCTTTGCCGCCCTTCCAGATTGGTCGGGTATCTGGACCACCCGGGGCACGATTGTCGACCAATCGAGGGGAGTGGCACTCGCCAACAATCCCGACGCGAGGGATTACCCGCCATACAAGCCAGAATGGGAAAAGGCATATACCGAATTCCTCGAGACGGTGATCAAGCCGGAGAAATTCGTCGATCCGCTGACGATCGGCTATCCCGGCGGGTTCATGCGCATGGTCGCTCCGGCGCGCGGGTTGCAATTTGTCCTGCGCCCCGAACAGGCCTGGATCATCTATGAACGCCCCGACGTGCGCTACATTTACACCGACGGCCGCCCTTTCCCGCCCAAGGACGAACTCTGGCCGACTTTCGAGGGGTATTCGATCGGCCATTGGGAAGGCGACACGCTGGCAATCGAAACCGTCAGCATCCGCGGCGGAATTCCGATCGACCGCAGCGGCGCTGCATTGAGCGACGCCGCGCATATCTTCGAGCGCATCCGCAAGATCGACGACAAGACTTTGCAAAACGAGCTCACCATCGAGGATCCGGTGGCGTTCACCCAGCCGTGGAAGGTGACGCGGCGCTACACCAGGCGGCCGGAGAAGTATCCGCGGATGGAAAACGTCTCCAGCCTGGAAAATCAGCGCAACCCGCTGGTCATCGGGCAAGGCGGCGTCCAAACCGGAATCGCACTGGATGCGGACGATAACTCCTCGCCCTATCCCGCCGAAATCCGGCCATTTGCCGTGCCGCGCTTCCCCTTTCCCAAACGCTGATTGGGAGTGGACAGATCAGGCGCCACTCTGGCGGGCGATGCCTGCGGGAGATATGGCGGCCACGGTTTCCTGCGCCACTTCCTCGGTAAACGGAATATCTGGCCGCAGCCGCAGCGTCAGAACCGCGCCCAAAAACAGCAGCAGGATGGATAGCGCGAACGCAACCGTCCATGTGCCGGTCACGTCGATAAGCACGCCGAACGCCAAAGGCGAAATAATCCCCGCCAGACCGAAACCGAAATTCATCATCCCGCTGGCGGTGCCGGCATAGCGCGGTGTGATATCCATCGGCACGGCCCAGATCGGCGCGACGATCAATTCACTGAAGAAAAAAGCCAGTGAAAGGGAGATCGATGCGACCGTCAGGTTGTGGACCAGCAGGACCGGAAGCATGCAGACAAAACCACCGGCAAAACCCGCAAAGATCACGCCGTTGCGCGCCAGCTTCAAATTGCCGCTGCGTTTCAGGATGTGATCGCTGACGATCCCGCCCAGTGTGTCGCCGATCACGCCAGCAAACAGAACGCCGGCCGAAAAAAGCGCCGTCCGGCTCAGATCAAGGCCATAATTCTGTACAAAGAATGAGGGTATCCAGCTCTGGAACAGCCACAGCGTCCAGCCATAGCAGAAGTCCACGCAAGTCACCGGCGCGATCCACCGCGCCAGTTTCAACCACTGTACGCCGTGTCGTCCACCGCGCTCGCGAACCGGCAAACCGGCAAGATCGGCCGCGGTCATGCCGGGGTGATCTGCCGGGCGGTCACGGAAATACCACAGCCAAACCACCATCCAAACGACATTGATCGGCGCCAGCAGATAAAAGGACGCGCGCCATGAGATCAGCGCGATCAGTCCGGCAATGATCAGCGCCGTCGCCCAGTTTCCGAGTCGCGACGATGTATGCGTAATGCCCTGTGCAAACGCCCAATTCCCTTTTGGCATCCACACCGACATCGCGCGCGTCGCGGTCGGAAACGCCGCGCCTTCACCAATGCCAAGTGCGACGCGTGCCATGAACAAAGACAGCAGGCCGCCCACAGCGCCGGTCCACGCCGTGGCCAGCGCGACCGCGAGCGATGCCACTGCGAGTGTGAGACGTGGGCCGAAACGGTCGCCCAGCATACCGCCGAAAAGCTGAAAGGCCGCGTAGGGATAAGCGAACGCGGAAAATGCCAGGCCAAGTTCGGTGTTGGAGAGCCTCAGATCGGCCTTCATCAGCGGGCCGGCAATTGCGATGCTGGTGCGATTGACGAACAGCAGAAAATACATGGCGCAAAGCAGCAACAGCACGACGCCCGGAGGCCGCAAAAATCGGCGCGAACCCTGGGTCATGCCGCGGGCCGTGTCTCGCACTTGATCTGCGTACGATGCATAATCCGCCGGTCACCGGCATCGAACGAGTCACGCCGATGCATGGTGCAGCGATTGTCCCACAGCACGAGGTCGCCGACGCGCCAGCGGTTGTACCAGGTCAGCTCATCGCGCGAGGCATAGGACCACAATTCGTCGAGCAGCGCTTCGGACTCATTCAGCGGCATACCGACAATATAGGCATTCCGACGGCGCCCGAGATAGAGCACGCGGCGTTCAGATTCCGGATGCCGGCACACCAGGGGATGAATAGCGCCGGCGGAATTGACAGGATCGTCCACCGGTTGGACGCCCTGCCGCACGTAACCACCGCTGTTATAGGTGCCGTCATGCTTCAGCTTCAGGGATTCAATCCGTCGTTTCAACGCGTCGGGCATCGCCTCATAGACACGATACATATTGACGAAGCCGGTGTCTCCGCCCGCTGGTGGCACTTCCAATGCGTAGAGCATGCTCGCTTTGGGCGGGTCCTCGATGTAGGACATGTCGGTGTGCCAGACCGCTTCGCCTGAGCCGAGGCTGCCGATCGGCACGCCGTTCTCGGTCACGTTCGAAACCACATAGATTTCCGGCTTACCGTCGACAAAGCGCCGCCCGGTTTCCTGTATCGGCGCCCAGTCAAGTGCGCCAAACCGCCGGCTGAATCCGATCAGTTCATCATCGTTGAGTTTTTGTCCGCGGAACAAAAGCACCAGATTGTCAATCCAGGCCCGGTGTATTTGCGCAAATTCGCGCTCCGAAACGGTGCGCAAATCCACTCCGCTGACTTCCGCGCCCAACGCGGCGCCCGTAGGTGTAACCTGCAACGTCATGAGCACTCCTGCGGCAGCAACTTGCCGTCACGCAAGTCCAGATACAATCTTTTCCTGCATGTCGCCAAATCAGGGGCGACCAAAGCCGATATTGAGTGTGCCGTTCAGCAGGTGAGTTTCCCCGGCAGTAGGCTGGCTCGCTGCATCGGATCAACGCGCACCGGCTGGACAGCCAAATCGCCAAAATCGCAATGAGAGCTTCGCACCGGCAAATTAGCTGTTCATGATCGAAAGTTCGAAGCGCGGTACCACTAACGGCATCGCCACCAACGCAGCGTCAAGTTGTTCCCCATGGCTGCGGTGTGTCGGACAAGACTGCAGCTGACGTTCATTGTTGTAGTTTTGTGTGGCGACTGAAGCGCGGGAGTCAGAGCCGCGAGCCGGAGCAACCGTCAGCTGAAGTAATCGGCTAGACAAAGCTTCCGCGCAATCGGCGAATAATTGCGGAAGAACCTGACCATACACGCTGCCGGGCAGACGCTGCACCGCAGTTCTCGTTTCTGTATGGTAGAGGCGCGGGGCATTATGCTTCCGCTCGTAGCGCAATGCTATTGCCGAAGGGCCAAAGCCGCGCGGCAACAATTTGGTAAGTCCCGCTTTCCAAGCCGGCGAGTATCGGCCATAAGGGTGGTTGGGCAATCACGAATTCCCAATCGGTTCAAGGTACATATGTCACACGAGTTGGTCCCGCCTGCTCCGCCGATCAAGTTCCCCAGTCAGAACGAAATCGTCTGGGCCCTGGTGCAGGGATGGAAAATCATCGTCATTTCCATTTTGGGTTTCGTGGCCTGGACTGCGGACAATCTCCATTCAGAGTCCCCTATGTACCAGGCCCAAATTGAAGTTACGGCGGCCCAAAATTCCGGAGGTGGTTCGTCTGGCGGCGGTGCGCTTGCAGGGGCGGCGGCAATACTCAATCTGAATGGGCCAACAGTATCGGAAGGCAATGATTTCCGCCTTTACCAGGACAGTTATACCTCCCGTGATATGGCTGACGAGTTGGCAAAAAATGCCACGTTTATGCATACGATATTTGCCAGCGAGTGGGATGAGGCCACGCAAACCTGGCATGAGCCGGCTATGTCGCCGACCCAGGCGCGGGAAAAATGGTTTGAAGATCTGCTCGGATTTCCTCAGGTGAAGTGGCACGCGCCGAATGGCGAAAACATGCTGACATTCCTTACAATGACGACCAACGTGGAGCAGGATCCCCGAAGGCCATATATCGCCAAGATCGTGTGTCAATGGTACGATCCAAATTTTGCCCTCCAGTTCCTGGCGGCGGCGCATCACGCCGCGGATGACGCATTACGGCGAAAAGCGCTGAAGCGAGCGAACGATAACATCGCATTTCTTAACGATCGGCTGGCGAAGGTCACGCTTGCCGAACACCGAACCGCGCTCGCGGCTGCGCTCAGCGAGCAGGAGAGGAACGCGATGATGGCCCAGTCGAATTCGGCGTATGCTGCCGATCTTTTTGAACAGCCATGGATAAGTTCGTATCCCGTTTACCCGCGGCCCGTCCGCGAATTACTCACGTCAGTTGCGCTGGGCGCATTCGTCGGCGGCGGCCTTGCCGTTTTGCAATGGATGGCAATTCAGTGGTTTCGCAGACGGCGACCGCGGCTTAGAACCGCATAATGGCGTGTTTTTTAATTTCGCACGCCCTTGCCTGAATAATCCAGATTAGCGGACGGCCAACAGGGAAAAACTTCCAGAGCCAAAGGGGGCGAGCGTTCGCCCATCCAACAGGCGAAACGCGAACTCCTCAAGAACCTGAATGACATCATCAGGTCTGGAGAAACCGTCCAGATAGACGGCTTTAATGCGCCCGTTGGCGAATAGTGGCCGGGCACCCGCAAGCACTTCGTATTCCGCCCCTTCCACGTCAATCTTAAGCACAATGGAAGAGCCAGGGATGTCAAAAGCGGATAAGGGAAGACATCGCGCGAGGAAAGTTTCGCCGGGGATATTGTACCGGCTTTTAAAATTCACTGCGGTCGTAACATGCGACACCGCTCCGCGAATAAACTCCACCTCTTTTTCACATTCGGCCAACCCGACATTGCTCGCCTGAAATCCATATCGGTGCGCATTCTCTGAAAGGCGGGCAAAGGTTTCCGGATCAACCTCAAACGCCATGACTGACAAATTGCGTTTGACGGCGGTCAGCCGCGAGATGACGGCCGAATAAATTCCAATGTTTGCGCCGGCATCTATAAACGTGCAATCGTCATCGATCAGGCTTGCGAGATTGATCAAAACACCAGCCTCATCGCGGAACACGCTCAGCCACTTTGCCTTTTGAAACGCGCGCAAGTAGCCGTTCTCGAGCTCGGAATTTATGATGATCTCCGCGCCCAGAAGCGAAATCGTCATCCGCGAACTGCCGAAGATGGAACGGGTCAAAAACCGGCGCAATTTGGGCCGCTTTATAAAATTGCGATCCAAAAACCCGACTAATGTCATTCGGTTGGACGCTTCAGGGAAGCCGCGACATCCCCGGTTTTTGTTACAGGTTCGGCAAAACCCTGCACCGTGCCAGACGCCAAGAATCTTTGCTCAAGAATAATGAGTGCGAGAATCGTCTCAGCAGTTAGCCTTTGCAGAGTGTACATGATCCCTGCCCTGCCGCTGAACAGCAGACCTTTCACGAACAGACAGTAAAAAAACACAACCACCGGCATAAGTGGCGGATGAAGGCGCAGCCAATCGCGCAGGCCGGTCCTTTTCTGGCGCAGCTTCACCTCTTCGCGCTGCATATACCGGATTTGGGCGATTACCCAATCCCGCATCGACTTCCTGTCATCGTGAACAATGCGTGACTTCAATCGACCGACCGAGCCATGGACAATCCAGCCTTCAGTATGCCCCAAATCAGAAATCGAATATCGCCCCTGGCGCAGCAGCACGGGCTTTGACGGATAAAGCGACGATAAAATCCTGTGCGAATATACCGCATAGTCGAAATCGACCTGATACGCAGCGACCGAGGCGCCGGGTTCCAGCGATGCCATATCGCGGATGAGTTCGTCCGATAGCTGGTAATCGGCATCCAGGCGCAAAATCCACTCCGTTCGAATTCCCGTTTGCTCCACGGCGTATTGCCACTGCGCAGGGTGATTGTCGAACGGGCGGTGATGTATCCGGACGCGAGGAAAAGATTGAAGAATGTTCAGTGTTGAGTCGGTGCTGCCACTGTCCACAACGACAACATCCTCTGCCCAACCGAGATGGGATAGAGTTCGCGCAATATTGGGCGCCTCATTAAAAGTCAGCAGCACCGGGGTGATCTTTTCCAACATCCGCTGCAGATCGCCGGGGGCGGCAGCACGCTCAGCCATTTCGGATGAGCACCGTACGTAACCATGTCCCGGTTTGTGCGGAGTAATCGCTCCCCGCCGCCTGGGTGAGTACCGTCTCAACCGGAATATTGAAGGGCGCCCGCTCCAGCTTTAATCCGTGTCCCAATGCGCGCCGGGTGCCATGATAGGGGAGAATATCGGAATTTTCGGCGGCATTGTCATTGCCAACTTGCTCGTCAGAGACCAGCAGCAGCCGGTATTTTCTCGCCTTATGCAAAACGGCCGAAATATCGCGATTTGGCAAGTGCTGAAATACCTGACGGATCAGACACAGCTCACCATCGGGCAGGGGATCGCTCACGATGTCCCGGTGAACAAAGGTGGTCTGATCATTGCCAAACAGTTCTGCATTGTGGCGCACAAGTTCGGCGCAAACATCGCAACCGACGTATGAGACGCCCGGACCGGCCAGGAGGCGTCCTACCTGAAAATCTCCGCAGCCGAGGTCGACAATCCTTGTGATCCGTTCCCGCTGGATTAATGAACGAACAAAGCCGACATACGGGCCAATGATGTCTTCGGCAGAACCGGTGCCGGAACAGAATCGTTCGTCGCCGCTGCCCCAGAGCTTCTTTGCATAAATCTCGGAAAAGATTTCGGCACGCGTTTTGCCATGGGATTTGTGCATGTCCCAGTTTAGCCGGCGGTTTGCGATCGAGCGCAGGACAGGCTTCGGCAGCCAGCGTTTGATCTGCGTCTTAATTGGCGTCATCCGATATGTTGCCCTCCTGGGCAGGAGGAGTCGCGGGTCAATTTAAATGCACGAATTGCGGCCGCTCGCCTTTCGCTGCCAGCCAGGTGTAAAGCTGCAGCATTTCGGTGGCGACGTGCGCCCATGAAAAATCGCGCTTCATCCATGCGCGTCCCCTTTCGCCCAACGTAAGCAATTCTCGCTCCGGCATTGCAGTTGCCCGCAGCAAAGCCGTCGCAAGACTCTCGGCTTGTCCGTCCACCCACCAGCCGCACCTCTGTTCTTCCAAACCCTTCCACGGCGCGCCCTTTGTCGCGACAACCGGAACTCCGGCTGCGAGGGCTTCCGCGACGGTCATCCCAAAGTTTTCGTTCAAAGTCGAAAGCACAAAGAGACTGGCCTCGCGGTAAACGCGCGCTTTTTCGACTCCGTATACCGCGTCTTCAATCGTCATTCTGGCGAGGCCCAGGTCCGCCGCAAGTTTTTTCAGCTGCACATCATGCCCGCCCTCAGAAGGGCCGACAATGCGCAGACGCCATTCGGGCCGTGATGATTCCACGCGTTGCCAGGCACGCAGCAATGTCTCCAGTCCTTTTTTGGGATGGATCCGTCCCAAGGTAAGAACGGTGCGCGGCTTGGCCGGCTGATGAGATTTTGGGGATTCCTCAACATCGATTCCATTGGGAATGACGGCAACCGGAGCGCTGATCCCGAATGCGCGGATTTCCTGAACTTCCTGATCGCTCGTCGCATGATAGCAGGCCGCCGTCGCGTTCGCGCGCGCTTGCAACAAACGCCAGAAGAGTTTTTTTTCCCAGGCCGAAAAGGAGAGGGCTGCCGGGCTGAGCATTCCGCGGGGAGCGATTACAAGCGGCCGCTTCGCCCGTGCTCCCTCTCGCCCGGCGTAGACATTCGGCAGCAGCCACATACCGTGATTGTGTATCACGTCTGCGGCCCGGGCTTCGCAGCGCAAATTGCGCGACATATCTGACGATGCGCGAAGCGCACGCAACACCGGAATATCCGGGTAATCCCACGCAAATCGCCGCTCCCGGATTTGGCCGGTGCGGGTGCAACTTGCGCCGGTTTCGCTGACCGACATCAGTTCGATTTCTGCCCCGGCAAGAGCAAGTGACTCGCAGAGCCGCGGGACACTGTAAGCAGGTCCGCCGTCGATAGGGCGCAATCCAGCGATAACATGGATCGCACGCATTATGCTGCGACGCGCCATCCGCAGGTACGCGCCAGCTCCGCGTCATAACGACGTCCGTACGCGGACCAGGACAGAGCGTCTCGATCTGCTTCCGAAAGCGCAGGGAAAGGTCCGTCCTGGAGCAGGCGGTCACGAACGCGCACAAGGATAGTGGCGAGGGATTCCGCGCTTGAATGACGGGCGATGAATATCCGCTCGGATAGGGCGGCCGTGAGGGCCAGGTCGGGTACGCCGGTGTGATCGGTCCCAATTACCGGCAGACCGTTTGCAAGCGCTTGGCCGAGCACCATACCGAACCCATCCTCCCGGGATGCGAGCACAAAGGCATCGGCTTCCGTATAGTATTTCGGCAACCCCCACTGCGGCACTGCATCACGATGGCAGAATTTGCTGTCGCTTTCCGGGAATGCACAATCGGCAACAGCCCCGACGTGTATCAGCTCAATATTGCCGACACGTTTCACTGCTTCGGTGAGGAGATCGCATCCTTTCCGCAACGACCAGGTACCAACGTAAAGAAACCGGATTTTTCCATGATGAGTTCTCGGCTCGGCGCCTCGAAACATCGTTGTGTCGACCCCATACGGATTACGGAACAACTTGGCATAGCAGAGAGGGTCACGCCGGAAGCTTTCTTCCACGTGGCTTGAGGCTATCACGAT
>DASUHP010000118.1:0-26858 GCA_036273455.1 Micropepsaceae bacterium
TTGTGTGACGAGAGGCGTTGCCTATCTGAATGGACTGCGCGCGTTTGAAGTGGCTGCGCGTCTTGGAAGATTCACGCTGGCGGCAAAAGAGCTTCACGTCACACCAGCCGCGGTGAGTCAGCAGGTTCGTCTGCTGGAGAAGCGGCTTGGATTTGCATTGTTTCACCGTCATGCGAATGAGCTTGAACTCACCGATCAGGGTCGCGCATTTCAACCCGGCCTCACAGTTGCGTTTGAGGGCATCGATCGCCTGACAGATCAGGTGTCAGCTATGCGATCAGGTCCAGTGTTGGTCGCCGGCATTGCGCCGGCATTTGCGCTGAACTGGCTCATTCCGCGCCTGCCTTCGTTTAATCGGAAGCATCCAGAAGTTGAATTCCGCATGGCGACCGGCGGAATGCGGCTTCCGCTCAACGATGATTGGACCTGCTCTGTGCGACGCGGAACGGGAGATTGGCCAGGCTACATTGCCGAGGAACTGTTCGCGGCAACGCTCGTTCCAGTATGCACTCCCGCGATAGCAAAAGGACTCCGGCACCCCCGCGATCTACATCGCGCGACATTAATTGTGGTCGCGCATCTCCGAGATCAATGGAAGTGGTGGTTTGATGCGGCTGGTCTCAAGCCGCCCATTCAGCCTGCGGCCGAAGTAGTCTTCGATAGCTCGCCGCTGGGAATCAAGGCGGTGCTCGATGGAGCAGGCGTTGCAGTTGCCCAACTTCCATACATTAGCGATGCGCTCGCAACCGGACGTCTGGTGTCGCCATTCCCGATTGTGCGGAAGAAGTATGAGAGCTGGTATCTGGCATACCGGCCCGTTCGCAAGGACGAGCCGGCACTGCGCGCATTCCGCGACTGGTTGCAGGCAGAGGCCTCGCAGCAGCGCGAGCAGTACGAGCGGTTAATCTCGTGCGCGCCCGGTCATGGCAAACGAAAACGATTCGCACGGCGCTCATGTGCAACGTCCGCTTAGGGTCATCTACTGCCTATCGGCCGAGCTTCCGAAAAGTCCGCTGTTGGGGGCATTTAGGCCCAGTGGGCGATGCGGAGATGCCATTGAGTGCCCCACTGCTTTGAACCTTGCCCCTGATCAGTACACTGAACGTAGCTTCAGGACCATCCTGGGGAATTGCCAATCGGTCGTCGGCAAGCTTGGCAGTCCCCAATAAGATCGGCGACGCTCATGTGCGAGGCCGAAGGCCAGTAAAACCAGCACCGCTTGCGGGTCAGGGGTATCGCATATGAATAAATTTCGCCTCCCCTTGCGGGGTTGAAGCCGTCGCACAGCAGCGGAGCTGATGTGCAGGCGGAGCCGCATTTTGCCGACAAAATGCGGGTGGGGCGGAGAATTCACCCCAACGCGAAAAAGCTGCGCCCCGCACGCGGCGCTCTGCGCCGCGGCAGATTCATTGAATTGGGCGCATCTCCGGCGCGTCCGGGCGCCCCCCCCGCAAGCGGGAGGTGGAATTGTTGGCCGGCACGGCATCGCATCCGGCTGGTCCAGAGATGCCATATGCGATAGCCCCCTTTGCGGGGGAATGTGTGCGCAGCAGCGCCTTGGCGCTGCGATGCGAGCGCACGGAAGCGGGTCGGCCAGCGGCGGCACATTTCCGGGATTCACAGCAATCGTTTACTCTGCCATGCCCAATTTATGAGGCGCGAGCGCGATGCGACCATTGCTGACCGGTTTGGCCCTTGCCGTCCTGATCCCCTGTGCCGCAGGAGCCGCCGATTCCACCACCACCCTGCCCGCTCCCGGATTCCATCATCTGCATCTGAACTCGGTCGACCCGGCAGCGGCAGCGGCGTTTTACGCACGCGAATTCCCCGGCACCTCAGCCGCGCAATGGGGCGGGTTTCAGGCGCTGCGCTCGCCGAACAACGTGATGATCCTGTTCAGCAAAGTTGCGGCGCCCCCGGTTTCCGATCCGCAGGCGACCGCATATTGGCATTTTGGCTGGCACGTTACGGATGAGCGCAAAAGCTATGCGCTGTATCGCACGCGCGCTGAAGTCAAGCTGTTGCCGCTCTACACCAGCGATGAAGGCGGCTCGGTTTTCGTCAGCAGCGACACCTGGCCCGGAACCGGCGGATTGCTCGGGCTGACGAAAGCGCAGATCGCACAAGCGAAAGCCACCGGCGTCAAGCCACTGGGCGGAGCCGGTTTTGCCTATATGCAGGGCCCGGACGGCGCGCTCATCGAATATCAGGGCAATATGCCGGCCGAACGTTTCAATCACGTCCACATGTATCAGGAACAGCCATTCTGCGCCCAGATCTGGTACGCAAAGCACCTGAATGCCGCTCTGCCGCCCGGCCAGCAGCTCAAAAGTGAAAATGATTGCGCTGTTGCACGAGCGCCCGACCGCACCTGGCCGGCGCTGGAACAGCAGGGAATGTTCCGTACACCGTCGGCCGGCATATTGTTCGGCGATGTGTCAATGAACTGGTATATGCGCCAGACCGGGACGCCTCTGGTGGCCACGCGCGGAAGACTGATGGATCATGTCGGCTTGTCCGTCACCAATCTCGATGCATGGATCACCAAATTGAAAAATGAGGGCGTGACGTTTCTGGAACAGCCCTATCGGCTCGGTGACACGCGCGCAGTCATGATCGAAGGCCCAAGCCACGAAGCCATCGAGCTTGTCGAAGTCAAATGATTTTTTGCCCGCTGCGGCGACGAAGGGGCCAACCGTAGACCCGCATTATGTGCTTCCCGCAGGCTGCGTGCTCAAATAGGCTCGGTCCGGCAATCCGTTCCGGGTGTGACCGGCAGTCTGGAATGACCGAATCAACCAAACATCGCAGCGAGTCGCCATTCTGGCGTTTTTCACTGCGCTTCTATGCGCGTCCGCACATCGCCGAGGCATGCCTCGTCCTCCAGGATAATGCCGGCGCCGATGTGAATATCCTGCTGTTCGTGCTGTATCTTGCCGATCACAGGAGACAACTCGGCGCGGCGGAGATTGCGCGGCTCGATTCCGCTGTCGCCCAGTGGCGAGACGCAGTGGTCAGGCCGCTGCGCGCGCTGCGGCGTGGCCTGAAATCGGGCGTTGAATTCATTCCCGGACCGGTCAGCGAGACGTTCCGGTCCCAAATCAAACGCCTGGAACTGGAATCGGAGCAAATCGAACAGCATCGGCTGGAGGAATTTGCCTCCTCCATCGGCACCCTGGCCGATTCACGCGACGCGGCGGCCGAACGCAATGTCGAGCTTTACTGCGCGAAACTGTCGAATCCGTCGCGCGATGCCATCCAAACGATCCTTCGCGGCTTCAAGGATTTCGTTCCGATCGAACCGCCGAGTCCCTGACCGACTACTCTTTGACGATGATCAGATCAGAGCGGCCGAGCGCTTTGGCTTCCTCATAGCTCTTCTGCGCATCGCTCCTGGCGGCATATGGACCGATCCGCAGACGGAATACTTCCCGGCCATTGACCGTCCCCTGCATGATCTTCACATCCAGCGATTCCAGGCCAATGGCCGCCTGGCGCGCGCGGGCATCGGAGAGAAACGATCCCGCCTGAACGTAGAACCGGGGGCCCGAAACCAGCGGTTTCGCAACCGGCGGGTCGCGATCGATCACCAGCGCGGCAGGCTCGAGGGTTCTGGCCAGGTGCGGTTTTTGCACAACGGTGTCCGAATGATCGGACGGCAAGCGCTGCATGACCACTGTGGGGTCGGACTTCAGTTTGTCGAGCGCGCTGCGATACGGCGAGACTTCAGGTTTGGTTGGTTTCGGCTGTGCCGCCGGACCGTCTACCGGAAGAATTGGCTCAGCGGGAGTCACCTCTACAAATTCCTGTTTTTGAGGCAGGGTCGGAGGTGGCTCGTCTTCGCTCTCCTGAGTTGGCAGCAATGAGTGCGGCGGCGCGACTGCGACCTGCTGTTTCGGAAGCAGCGCCGAAGCTGACGCAACCGCGGGGCCGGGCATCGGTACTCTGTTCCCGGCCGCGGCAATCTCATGTGCCGTTTGCGGCGCAGCGGCCGTGGCGGGCGCAGCGGGTTTCAGCCTTTGCAAAAGCGCGACACTGTTGCTGATCCGGGCGTAATCGGGCGAGGTGCGCGACACCTGATTCAACAAATGCTCGGCGCCGGCGTAATCGCCGGCCTGAATATGCGAGAGCGCGTCATTGTTGATGATTGTCACTTCGCCGGGCTTGAGCTGCATTGCGCGTGCATAGCACAACTGCGCCGACTGAAATTTGCCCTGCTGGTCATAGGCGACGCCCTGCGCCGAATAGAGTGTCCAGTCTGCGGGCTGCAGCTGAATCGCGCGGTCGAGAAAAGCTACGGCGTCGTCATAGCGCCCATACGCGGTCAGCGCCTTGCCATATTCGCCCAGCACCCGCGGGTCATCTGGTGCCACCAGAACCAACTGGCTCAGGATTTTGACTGCCCGCGTGAAGTCTCCGCTCTGCCGGGCCTGCATTGCCTGCCCGAGGAACACGCCGACATCGACATTGGCTGAAAAAAGCACATCCGGCGAGGCGGCAGTTGCCGCCGCGGCTGGCGCTGCCGCACCAGGTGCCGGGGCAGGCGTTTTGGGTGCCGGCCTTGTCATCGCAGTTTTGACTGTGTTGCCCTGATTGACCGTGGCGCAGCTGGCGCCGGTCAACGCCAGAGGGAGCACACCAAACAGCAATATTCGCTTCACGTTACACTCCGCATGGCCGGATGGGCGACATGCCAATGTGGCCGTCGACTTTTTCTTGTCCGGCCACAATGGGGCAATTCGACCAAGGAGCCATTAACCTTAATCGTAAAATTCGCACCATTGTTGCCGTTGGCGCAGGTTTCGTTATTTTCGCTGTGAAAACACGGGATTCCCGGCATGACAGTCATTCCACGCGATGTGCAACCGGCAGAGCCGAAGGGCCGGCCCGCCAGGGATTTCCAGGTCCATCTCGCGCAACTCGAAGCACGCGGGCTTGTCGTCCGGGTGGACAGGCCAATCAACAAGGACACCGAGCTGCATCCGCTCGCGCGGTGGCAGTTCCAGGGCGCGCTGCCGGAAGACAAGCGCCGGGCATTCGTCTTCACCAATGTCGTCGGCAGCGACGGCAGGAAATTTCATATGCCCGTCGTGGCAGGAGCACTGGCTGCATCGCCTGAAATCTACGCGCTCGGACTCGGCGTGCCGGTGCGCGAGATTGGAACCGCCTGGCTGGACGCGATCCAGAACCCGATTGCGCCGGTGAGGGTCGATATGGCCCCCTGCCAGGAAGTCGTGGTCAAAGGTGATGCATTGCGCGACGCGGGCGGCGGGCTTGCCGCTCTGCCGGTGCCGATTTCGACGCCCGGTTTTGATGCCGCGCCCTATTTGACAGCGACCTTGTGCATCACGGCCGATCCGGAAACCGGCGTACGCAATATGGGCACCTATCGTGGGCAGTTGAAGGCCACGGACCGTCTCGGCGTGCGCATGGCATCACGTCTGACCGGCGCGGGCGGCTATTACCATTGGCAGAAATATCAGAAGCGTGGCGAGCCAATGCCGATCGCCATTGTCATCGGCTGCGCGCCGGCGATTTTCTTCACTGGCCCGCAAAAGCTTGCTGTCGATTTTGACGAAATGGGCGTCGCCGGCGCATTGCTCGGGCAGCCGGTGCGCACCGTGCGCTGCGTGACCAACAATCTTGAAGTGCCTGCGGATTCGGAGATCGTCATTGAAGGCGTGATCGATTGCGAACTGCTTGAGCCGGAAGGACCGTTCGGCGAATCGCACGGTCATGTCGCGCTCGAAGACTACAATATGTCGATGCAGGTCACCGCCATCACCATGAAGCGGAAACCTGTATTCGTTTCGATCATCAGCCAGGTCACACCGTCGGAGTCGAGTGTTACCAAGAAGGTGGCCTACGAGCCGCTGTTCCTGTCGCATTTGCGCGATCATCTCGGCATCAGGGGCATCACGCGGGTGGTCATGCATGAGCCACTGACCAATGTGCGCCCGGTGATATTCCTGAGCTTCGCGCATGGGACTCCGCGCAGCGAAGTGTGGCGCGGATTGCAGGGCGCATCCACCTTGCAGGCCCAATGCGGCAAAATCGTCATCGCGCTGGGCGAAGATATCGATGCCTCAAATGCCGACGCCGTGTTCTGGTCGCTCGCCTATCGCACCAACCTTGGCGAGGATCTGCATCTCACGCCCTACAAGTCCGGCGGACACGGACCGAAATCGGGCGGGAAATCCGGCGATTCGTCCCTGCTGATCGATGCCACCCCAAAAAGCAAAATGCCGCCCTTTGCCCTTCCGGCCCAGGAATTCATGGAACGGGCAAAGACGATATGGTCCGAACTCGGACTGCCGGAGCTCAACCCGCAACCGCCCTGGTACGGCTATTCGCTTGGCGATTGGGAGCCGAAATGGGCGGAATGGGCGAAAGCGGCGGTCGAGGGAAAATGGGAAGAAACCGGACGTGACACTTTCGCCCGCCGCCGGCCCGGGTTGATCCCCGAAACGCCCGTCCGCTCCGTCGAAAAAAAGGAATAGACCAATCGTGGCCGCGTCGCATCCCGATTCACTTCTCCCCTTGAGGGAGAAGGACGCAGCGCCCGCGCGTAGCCCAGCTACGCGCGCTCTGGCGCTGCTGGATGAGGGGAGCGTTTCGGCCCACAAAAATTAGGACTCCCCATGGCCAAACCCACACCGCCGCCGCGCCTGATCCTGGGAATTTCCGGCGCCTCCGGAGTCGTCTACGGCATTCGCGCGCTCGAATTGCTGCGACAGACCGGCATCGAAACCCATCTTGTGGTCAGCCCGGCCGCCGAATTGACCATGACGTATGAAACCGATGTCAAACCAAAATCGGTGCGCGAACTCGCGTCGGTGTTTCATCCGTTCGGAGATATCGGCGCGGCAATTTCATCTGGGTCGTTCCAGACCATGGGCATGCTGGTCCTGCCCTGCTCGGTCCATACCATGAGCGAAATCGCCCACGGTGTGACCGACAACCTTCTGTCGCGCGCGGCCGATGTGGTGTTGAAGGAGCGTCGGCGGCTGGTGCTGGCTTTGCGCGAAACGCCGCTGCATACCGGGCACCTGCGCAGCATGACGCAGCTCTCCGAAACCGGCGCCATCATTGCTCCCATCGTGCCGGCATTCTACACGCGCCCGAAGACACTCGATGAGATGATCGATCATTCGGTTGGCCGGCTGCTCGACCTGTTCGGGATTGATCTTGGTACGGTACACCGCTGGAAAGAACCGGCCAGCGAAGCCCCGAGCGGCGTCTCCCGGAAGCCCAACCGCAAGCAATAAAAAAAGGCCGCGCGGATTTTCCGCGCGGCCTTTCTCTCAACAGCTTTGATCAGCGGTGATCGCGGTCGAAACCGCGGTGATTGCCATTATCGTGCCGGTCACGGTCGAAATCGCGGCGATCGCCATCGCGACGCTCGGCCACGCGGGCGTCGTGCCAGCCACCATTGACCCAGAATTCGCGCCGTCCACGGATGATCCGGTACGGCGCATTGTTGTACCAGTAGCCATTCCAGAACACCGGCTCGCCATAAGCCTGGAAGCCGCAATTGGCATAGTAATAGGCGCCATAACAGTAAGCTGGAGCCACATAGGCCGGGGGCGGCGGGGGTGCAGCCACAACCGGCGGTCCAAACAAGCCGAGATTCACCGACACACCGACACCGGCGCTTGCGGGGGCTGCCATCGCAACGGCTGCTCCGGCGACCGTCAGGCTGACCAAAGTTTTGGTAAAACTCTTCATCTGAAGTCTCCTTTCCCGAGAACTGGGACGCGATGTACCGCAGCTGGCCTTAACTGGGCCTGAGATGGCCATTCACCTGATATTCATCTCTGGCCGGCGGAACGATTCTCGCGCAACTCCATGTTGCGCCGGGTAACGCGACGGCGACGCCAAGCGTTCCAGCCCGCCTCGCGATGCGAGTTGAAATTCGGACCGGTAAAGTACCAATCCGGGCGCAGCGGAAAGGCCTGATTGCAATTGCACGGAGTTACAACCGGGATCGTTAACGGAGGGAACCCGATTCAGGAACTTGCGTTTTATGGATCGCACGGTTCAAGCCTTTGAAAAGCGAAACATGACCTCCGACAGTATGGAGCTGCTCGGCAGCGATGACACTGTAACTGCGGACGACGCCCCAAACGCCGCAAACGCAACACGAACGGCCCCCTGTCCCATCGTCGGCATCGGCGCCTCGGCAGGCGGGTTGGAAGCGTTCCAGACTTTTCTCAATTCCGCGCCGGCCGATGCCGGCCTCGCCTATGTGCTGGTGCAGCATCTCGACCCCAACCACGAAAGCATGCTGGCCGATCTGCTCGGCCGGCGCACCGAAATGCCGGTACGTCAGGTCACCGACGGCACAGCCGTCGAGCCGAATTGCGTCTATCTCATCCCGCCGAATGCCAGCCTTTCGATCCGGAACGGTGCATTGCAGCTTACGGAGTTTTCCGAACCACGTGGATTTCGCCGTCCCATCGATGTGTTCTTCCGTAGCCTGGCCCAGGATCAGGGGCCGAATGCAGCCTGCATTGTGCTGTCCGGGACGGGCGCCGATGGCAGCGAAGGATTGCGCGCGGTTAAGGAAGCCGGTGGGCTGACACTCGTGCAGGACCCCGACACGGCCCGTTACGACGGCATGCCGCGAAGTGCGGCAGCCACCGGACTGGTCGACAAAATCCTCAAAGTGCACGAGATGCCGGTCGCCATCCGCGACTATTTCGACCGCGGCCAGGCGACCGTATTCCAGCTTCCCGATTTCACCGATTTTCTGCTGTATGTTTGCGAAGAGCTTCGCCGTCACCTCGGCCACGACTTCAGCCAATACAAGCGCAGCACCATGCTGCGCCGGATTCAGCGCCGCATGCAGGTGATCGGTGCCGCCGATGCCGAAGCCTATCTCAAACTGTTGCGGGAAAAACCCGACGAAGCCGAACTGCTGTTCCGCGATCTTCTCATCAACGTCACCTGTTTCTTCCGCGATTCCGAGGCCTTCGATTATCTCCGCCGCGAAGTGATTCCCGAACTGCTCCGCGACAAAGGCGCCGGCGACACGATCCGTATCTGGACCCCGGGTTGTTCGAGCGGCGAAGAACCCTACAGCATCGCCATCCTGATCTCGGAAGCGCTCGCGCGGCTGCGGACCCGGCCGGTGATCCAGATATTCGCCACCGATATCGACGAGCAGATGCTGCAAAAGGCGCGTGCGGCGAGCTATCCGCATGGCGCAGTCAAGGAAGTGCCCCCCGAATTGCTCGACCGCTACTTCTTTGCCCAGGACGACAATTATGCGCTGGTGCAAAGCATCCGCGACATGGTGCGCGTGTCGAATCACAACCTGATCAAGGACCCGCCATTCTCCCGCGTCGACATGATCGTCTGCCGCAATCTGCTGATTTATTTCAATGCAAACCTGCAGCAGCGCCTGATACCCGTGTTCCACTACTCGCTCCGCAACAACGGCTGGCTGTTCCTGGGTTCGGCGGAAAATATCGCCAGCCGGAACGATCTGTTCGAAGCGGCCGATCCTGCAGCCCGGGTGTATCGCCGGCGCGGCGCCTACCGTCAGTCGGTTGCCATGCCGCTGTTCGTGCAGCCGCTGACTCATGTGGCGGCCGAAGCGGATAGCGAGCGGCGCAACATTGCCGGAGAAAGACCGGATCCAGTGGCGCGCCGTATCATGGAGCGCTACGCACCACCGCATGTCGTTGTGAACGAAGATTACAACGTGATCCGCGCGTCGGGCCGGACCGGGAAATATCTCGAGCTCGCAGAAGGGACACCGTCCAACAAGATCACCGATCTGGCTAAACGCGGTCTGAGATCGGCCCTGCGCAGCGCCCTGGAGAACGCGCGCAAAAGCCATAAGCGGGTCATTAAGCGGGAAGTCCGGATCGGGGATGATGACGGTCATTCCCTTTCGGTGGACCTCTCCGCCGATCCGCTGAACGACGGCGAAACGCTCGTCGTCTTCCAGGACGCGACCGGGCTTCCCCGCGCCGGTGAAGAACCCGAGGCGAGTGACGACACTTACTCCGAAGACGACCGGATTGGTCAGCTTGAGGACGAGCTGAATGAAACGCGCTCCAAGCTGCGCTCGGCGGTCGAAGAACTGGAGACCTCGAATGAGGAGCTGAAAAGCTCCAATGAAGAAATGATGTCGATGAACGAGGAGCTTCAATCGACAAACGAGGAACTGGCAACTGTCAATGAAGAGCTGAAGAACAAGGTCGACCAGCTCGGGCGCGCCAACAGCGACCTGCAGAACCTGATCGAGAGCACGGAAGTGCCGACAATCTTCCTCGACCGGAAGTTGCGGATCCGGAGTTTCACGCCGGCGACAAGGTCGCTTTTCCGTTTCCAGGAACAGGACCGCGGCCGGCCGTTCTCGGATGTCGTTTCGCGCGCCAACCAGTCAGAGCTGGAAAAAATGGGGCGCCATGTGCTCGCTACGGGAGAACCGGTCGAGCAGGAGCTGGATGTCGAGAACGGGCGCGAGCATTACGTTCTGCGCGTGCTGCCCTACCGCGACATGACCGGCGCCATCGATGGCGTTGTGCTGGTGTTCTCGGATGTCACCAAAATCCGGCAGGCGCAGGCCGATGTCGCGCACAAGGAAGACATCGCAAGGCAGCGCAGCCATGAAATCGAAAGGCTTTACACCACTGCACCCGTCGGAATGGCGCTGGTCGACAGGAACAACCGCTTCCTCAAGGCCAACCAGCGGTTTGCCGATGCTGCCGGCCTCGCGATCGATCAAGTGATTGGACGTACACTGACGGATACCGCCAATGGTCTGACCGAACGCATGCTCGTCCCCATCGCGGAAGTGTTCGAACGCGGGGCGGAAATCACCAGCGTCGAAGCGACCGTCGACACGGCCGGCGGCGAGGCCCAGGATTTCCTGATCGATTTTTATCCCTACGAAGAGGACGGCCGCGTGGTGGCGGTTGGAATCATCTTCAAGGATGTCACGGAATTGCGCCGCCTCGAACGCGAGCTGCGCCGTCTTATGGACGAATTGCAGCACCGGGTCAAAAATACGCTCGCAACCGTTGCATCGATCGTCAACCAGACCGTGGCTACCAAGTCCAATCAGGAGGATCTGGTCGAAACACTGCGGCAGCGCATTGGCGCTCTCGCGGCAACCCACGACCTTCTGACCCAGCATGACTGGCGCCATGTTTCACTGCTCGACATCATCGAGGCCGAACTCGATCCGTTCGAGCAGGGTAAGAACCGGATCGCCCTATCCGGACCCAATGTCAGCCTTCCGCCCAAGCACGCATTGACCCTGACCATGACCTTGCACGAATTGGCCACCAACGCGGCGAAATATGGTGCGCTCACGCATCCGGATGGAAAACTGAATGTCGCCTGGGTCGTGCAGGAAGACGGCGCCGGCCGGCGATTGACCATGACCTGGACGGAATCCGGATTCTGCGGTCCATCGCCCGCGGCCGTCAAAGAAAGCTTTGGCACAAGGCTGATTCGGAACGCCATCGTTTACGACCTTCAGGGCCACTGCGCCTATGAGCTTTCGCCCGTTGGCGTGGTATGCACGTTGTCCGCTCCTTTCTGATTGGGAACAGCCATGACTTCATTTGCCGGATTGTCGGTTCTGCTGCTGGAAGACGAGTATCTGATCGCCATGGATGCCGAACAGACACTCACCTCTTTCGGCGTGGCCAAAGTCACCGTCGTCAATTCGCTCGAAGAGGCCGCCAAGGCTGCCGCGGATGAGTCCATCGATGTGGCGATACTCGACATCAACATCAATGGAAAAAGCAGCTTTGAGGTCGCGGAAATGCTTCGCGAGAAAGGTACGCCCATCGTTTTTGCCAGTGGGTATGCATCGCGCAAGCGCAACCCGGGCGCGGTGGAGGATGCGATCTATCTCAACAAGCCTTACACCAAAGAGGCGCTTCGGGAGTCATTGGCCGCGGCGATCGAGAAGGCGCGGCGCAGCAAAGCCGCCTGATTTCGTCATTCCGCGAATTCCGAATGTCCGGCGGCGTACTGACGGGAATCGGACAATTCTGCTTAGATCCTGCTGGATGACCTCTCACCAGTTTCAAATGGACGCCGCTCCTGCCCAAAATTGATGCGCCTTCCGGCGACACCGACGGATCGGGCGGAAGCACAGGCGGTCACGCGGCCCGGTTTTGGCGGATAGACGCACGAGTGGCCTCGCAATTGAGCGATGCCGTCGTGGGGGCGTGCGGTTTTTGCGGGCTCCACCAGGAGCGTGCCCGGATACACAGCCGGCGGGTCGTATCAAATTCGCCGCCAAAATAATCTTTGATTGCCGTCGCACGTTATCGTGCACGAGCCGCAGACTTTTCCCGAAGTCTCATTGCAGCTCTTGAGTAACGGTGACGAGAGAGGCCCCACAATGTCTGCACCAGCTGGCGAAATCTCTCGCGAAACAGCAGCATGCTGCTGCACGACCTGCAGCCTCGCTCCATCTGTGCACA
Source organism: Micropepsaceae bacterium (assembly GCA_036273455.1). GTDB lineage: Bacteria > Pseudomonadota > Alphaproteobacteria > Micropepsales > Micropepsaceae > CAIYRG01. Next base: position 12,459 of record DASUHP010000118.1, read on the forward strand.
AAGGTGTCCCGCTTCTGTGCTGCCCGGCGTGCGGATTTGCAGATTTCCAGACCGGCGGCACCCTGGGAAATCAACCAACGCTGCGCGCACTTACATGACCGGCGCGACAAATACTGAAGCACAGATGCTGCGCCGGCGAGCGCTGTGGTTTCGTCAATTTGGCCGGCTTGGGGCGCCGCAAGATCGAGCAACTCAAGACGCCGAAGCTGAACAACTCGATCGTGAGTTAAGCCGGCAGCAGCAAGCGACAGAGGCGTCGGTGAATTCTGCCGCTGACTGACTGTCTCGTCATGGATCGACCGAAGCAATAATCCTCAAATGCACACGGAAATTCGTGAACTCATAAGCCAGGTACTTGTTGCTCAAACCCTGGGTGAGCCCCTCGAAGCCGGCCATTATTTTTTGTGCGCCACATGCGAGCAAGCAATTGACGCGCGCTCGTTCGCCCAGGTTTTTCATCATCTCGCCCCACATCATCAGAAGCTTTCTGAATCAGCGCTGACGGACTTGTGCCCGTTCGGATTGTACCGTCGCGGTTCGCACTTTGTGATGGGTGTGCGGTCGGGCCTCTCTGCTGCCGACATACAGGAGGCGGATTGAATCGCGCTTACAGCACGCGGGCCGGATCAATCGGGGTGGACGTTCGCCTAAGGGCCATATGCCTCCGCGAACCGGACACCCCCCGTGATATCCGAGATCAATTTGGGCACGGCGCTCACATTGCCCTGGCGCTCAAGCCACATACTGACCAGGCATGCAGCTTCGGCATAGGGTGTGTTGGTCGATTCCGTCGCGCTGATCCAGGTCGCTCCGTTGAGCGGCATGCGTGCCGGAGGACGAACGGTGCACCGCGTATCCGAGCCGGGCGGCGCGAGGTAACGCGGGTCATCCGAGACATTGACCGCCAGTCCTTCGTCAAACCAGATGGGCACAGCAAACATCTGCGGGCCGAGGCGGGTGTGAAGCTCCGTATGCGACAGTTCGTGCGCCAGTGCCACTTTCATATTGGCGCGCGGAGAAAGTACAATCACCCAATCCAGAAACGATATTCCGATGGTCTGGCCACCGCGCCGTTCGGCTCCGACGTAACAGCCCATCGTGACACAAACGAAAATCGAGGGGTCGCTTTGGAGTGGGCCAAAATAGCGTCTGACCGCGGCTTTGCTCTGGTGTAAAGTCGCTTCGGTCTGCTGCCGCACGGTTTCGGATGCGGTTTTCTCGATGTACAGACCCGGTTCGAGACGTTCAAAACCAAGGCACCATGGGCACAGCAGCGGAGCGACGCCCGGTGTATGCGCCGCGGTATAGAACACAACGCAGCCAAAAAACGCCGCAACCGTCATTACAAATGCGGCAACCGTCAGTCCAAATTTTGGAATGGAATGCACTTTCAGACCCGCCCCCGGTTTTGAACCAGTGTCGCGGCAAATGCTTAGACATGTATTACCGCTCACTGGAACAGCTTAATCATCAACTAGAGGAATCAATATTGTTAACCCCCCGGTAGAGATTTGGGCGGTAATCTGTCCACGGCCCAAAACGAAAGCCAGCAGCATGGTGAACACCGATCGATACCATGGCTATGCCGAAGAGTGCCGCGCGCTCGCCGGACAGCTGTCCAGCGAACATCACCGGCGGACTTTGCTGGCAATCGCGCAGGAATGGGAGACATTGGCCAGGGGCCAGTCAAATCGGGCAATGGCCAATCCGTCATTGCCGGCCCGCTGGTTTCGTTCAGCGGTTCAAGCGATCTGGTAATCGACGTCATCGGCCATAGCCCGGCATAACGGCTGCTGGCGCAATCGCGACGCTTCGCATAGGGTCTCCGGCACGTTCAAGCTTTCTGTCGGCAGAGATGCATCCCGCATATCCGGCGATATCCCTGTGTATGCCCGCGCGCTGCTTGCGCGCGTTGATCTCCCCCATTGCCGGAATGGCGGCACAAGCCAAAGCCGCTGATCGCGCGTGCGGTATCGTGCTGGGCTGAAGCATTGAGCGCTTTACGTCGTACCGGTTCGACTGCGAGCAAGGCAGGAAATCTGATCGGCCGGCGGGTTTTGCGCTCCGAAGATGCACAACTTCTCAGGGGGCGTGGCGAGTTCGTTGATGATATCCGCTTGCCGGGCATGCTGTACGCCGCCTTTTTGCGGTCGCCTCACCCGCATGCCCGGCTGCATAGAATCGATCCTCGGCCCGGTCTCGCGATTCCCGGCGTACACACAATACTGGCGGCAAGCGAGCTCAATCCCGCGTTGCGCTCGACCCGACTGCCCATGCTGGTGCCGAACCCGTTCTGCGAAAATTCGCGGACGCAATTCGCACTGGCGAAACAGGAGGTCTGCTACGCCGGCGAAGCCATTGCAGTGGTGGTGGCGGATTCGCGTTACGCCGCTGAAGACGCCCTTGCTGCCATCGCGGTTGAATTCGAGCCGCTGGCTGCGGTGTCCGACTGCCGCGCAGCGCTGGCTCGCGACGCCCCGGTTACGCATGTGGGCGCAACGGATAACCGTGCCACACAATTCACCACCGCCTATGGCAACGTCGATGGCGCGTTCGCGGCTGCCGCACATGTATTCCGCGAAGAACTTTGGCAGCACCGGGGTTGCGCGCATCCTTTGGAGTGCCGCGGTGCGCTTGCGTCATGGAATGCGCATGACGGCTCGTTGACGCTGTGGTCGTCCACCCAGACGCCACATCTCGAAAAGCAGGTTTTGGCGGAATTGCTCGAACTCAGTCCAGCACGCGTCCGCGTCATCGCGCCAGATGTCGGCGGAGGGTTTGGACCCAAAGCGATATTCTATGGCGAAGACGCAGTGATTGCCGCCGCCGCGCGCCTGCTCAATCGCCCGGTGAAATGGATCGAGGACCGGCGCGAACATTTCCTCGCCACCACGCAGGAACGCGATCAGTACTGGTCGGTCGAAATCGCACTCGATCGCGATGCGGGGATTATCGGCGTGCGAGGGTCCATGCTGCATGATACCGGCGCCTGGCTGCCCTGGGGCGTCGTTATGCCTTACATCGCCGCCACCACCATGCCCGGTCCGTATCGCGTACCGGCGTATCATCTCGACGTGACGGTGGCCTATACCAACAAGGTGCCGACAACGCCGGTACGGGGCGCGGGGCGCCCACAGGCCGTGTTCGCGATGGAACGTCTGCTCGACCGCGCCGCCCGGGAATTGCGGACCGATCCTGCGGACATCCGCCGCCGTAATCTGATCCAACCACAGCAGATGCCCTATGCCGTCGGATTGACCTTTCGCGATGGCAAGCCGGTCGTTTATGACAGTGGCGATTATCCGCAATGTCTGCAGCGCGCGCTCGATCTTTCCGGATATCGCGATTTCCCCAAACGGCAGCGCAAGGCGCGCGAACAGGGCCGTTATGTCGGGCTCGGGATCGGATGTTACGTCGAAGGTACCGGCCTTGGTCCTTTCGAAGGCGTCACCATCCGGATTCTCGACGACGGCTGTATCACAGTCGCGAGCGGGGCGGCGCCACAGGGGCAGGGCCATCGCACCATGCTGCAACAGACGGTCGCGGCGCAATTTGGAGTGCCGGTGGAAGCGATCTCCGTCACCCTTGGCGACACCGCCGCCATTGCCATGGGTATCGGCACATTCGCCAGCCGCATCACCGCCAATGCCGCACCGGCAGCCGCAATCGCCGCGCAAGCCGTGCGCAACAAAGCAATAGCACTCGCTGCGCGGGTGCTGTCGACGAAAGCTTCCGACCTGGTTTGTGAAGACGGCCGGATCAGCTCCGTCACGGGAAACAAGCCGGGAATTGGTCTCGGCGAATTGGCAAAAATCTCGCAGGGCTATCCGGGTTTTTCATTGGCGCCGGGTGAAGCACCGGGACTCGAGCACACCGCATGGTTCACACCGGCGCAAGCGGCCTATTGCAATGGCGCGCATGTGGCTGAAGTCGAGGTCGATATCGAAACCTGCGAAACGCGCATCCTGAACTACTTCGTCATCCATGACAGCGGTACGCTGATCAATCCGCTGATCGTCGATGGTCAGATCCAGGGCGGTGTCGCGCATGGTATCGGAAATGCGCTGATGGAATGGATGCGCTACGACGACAATGCACAACCGATGACCACGACATTCGCGGACTACGCGCTTCCCGCGGCCGGCACGATCCCAAACATCATCTCGTCGCACATGGAAACGCCCACCCCGTTAAACCCGCTGGGCGTCAAGGGCGCAGGCGAAGGCGGAACAATTCCCGCGCCCGCAGCAATTGCTTCGGCGATCGATGATGCGTTACGCGAATTCGGCGTGCGCATCCGCCAGTCGCCGGTCACACCGCAATATGTTCTGTCATTGCTGAAATCGCGCCTTTGAAGCATGTTGCCCGACATGGATATGCGCAGACTTGGCACGACCATGGGCGCCGAAATCACCGGTGTCGATCTCAACCGCCTGAGCGAAACTGAATTTGCGCAGGTTCGCGACGCATTTCACGCCCATAAGGTGATCGCCATCCGCGGGCAGCAGCTCGCGCCGGCCGCCCAGATCGCGTTCTCGCGCAGGTTCGGCGCGCTCGAAGATCAGTTGAATGCGCATTACACGATCGATGGTTTTCCCGAGGTGCTCATTCTGTCCAATGATATCCGCGACGGTAAACCGGTCGGTCTGATCGACGGCGGCGACTACTGGCATTCCGATTCTTCGCACCGCGATTATCCCAGCCTGGCGACGATTTTATTCGCGGTGAAAAACCCCGTCAGCGGAGGGGACACGGAATTCGCCGATATGGCTGCCGCCTATGACGCGCTTGCGGAGCCGATGAAGGCCCGGATTGCCCATCTGAACGGCATTCATGCCGTGTCAAAGCTGAAGAACAAGCGGGTGCAGGTGTCGGCGCGGCGGCCCGATGGCAAGGACTTCTACGAACGGCAAAAAGCGATTCCTGACCAAACCTGGCCTCTTGTCCGTACACATCCCGTGACCCGCCGAAAGACACTGTACCTGTCCCCGCGGTTCACGATTGGAATTCAAGGCGTGAGCGAGGCGGAAGCGGATGATCTTCTCGATGCGCTGTTTGCGCACCAGATCCGCGCCGGGTTCGTGTATCGCCATCGCTGGCAGGACGGCGACCTCGTCATGTGGGATAACCGTTGCGTGATCCATCGCGCGACCGGGGGCTATGCCTATCCCGATATCCGCACCATGCACCGCACGGTTGTTGCTGGTGATAAGCCATTTCTTTAACCATCTTTGACTTAGGCTAACTCACCGCTGAGTTGACGCTGCACACCCGCCTCACGAGCGGTTGGCTTGGCTTGGGCGGCCTTTGCCGCTATGTCTGCGCGTATCTTAAGGGGTTCACTGGCGAACGCATGCGAAACCTGAAGCTTACTCCCGGCACATCTCTGACGGTCAGCGCATGACCATGACTCAAGAGTCGGAAGTTCAGGCTGCGCTCGTCCGGCGCTCGGTAGGCGAGCCGCCGCCGGAACGCACTTCGGAGTTGTTGCGCCGGTTCGCCCGCGAGCTTCCGCCGGACCAGACCACCATTGCCGATATGGTCTCCGGGCTCGGCGATCGCGGCCTCGGTGTTCTGATCGCGGTCTTCGCACTGCCCAACATCCTGCCCTCGGCAGTGCCGTTCGGCAATGTCCCCACCGGCATCTTGCCGCTGGTCTTCGCGGTCCAGCTGATGCTGGGCGCCAACCACCTCATCCTCCCGGAATTCCTGGCCCGGCGTAAGATTGGCACGCATTGGCTCAAAGCACTGGCCCCGCGCATCGCGTCGGTGCTGTCCTGGATCGAAGCGCTGTTGCGCCCACGCATGGGCTGGGTGACGGTCCCGCGGGCCGAACGGTTGGTCGGCGCCATCGCCATGATCCTGGCGGCCGTATCTACGTTGCCGATCCCGTTTGGTCATAATCTGCCGGCGCTGGGCCTTGTCCTGATCGGCCTCGGGCTTATTGAGCGTGATGGCCTGGCCATCATTATCGGCTCAGCGATCGGGCTGGTCGGTACGGTCCTGCTGGCGCTGGTGGTGTTCGGACTTGCGCACGGACTGCGCTTCATCATCCGTGCGCATCACGTCAGGTTCTGGCGCTACTGGCACTGGAATTAGAACGGGATCCAGTTTCGCTCCCGCGAATAAGACAGATAGCCCGCGTTCACGCCGAGGCGAAGCCCAACTCCGGTCCGCATCGGGGCAAGAATCACCCTGCCGCTCTGCTGATAATTTATTCCGATTCCTGCGACCACATAGGCACTTCCTTCGAGGCCTGGGAAGCGGGTGAACAGCTTGTCCGGCTCGCGAAGATTGTAAACCAGAGTGAACACCTTGGATGCATTTGCGCCACCGTCAAAGCCGACTGAGGGGCCCTGCCAATAGACTTTCTCAGGCGCGGACTTCTGCTTCATGTAAAGCTCACCTTCGCCGTAGCGCAGTCCGACGATCCACGCACCGGAGCCTTCGTTGCCCTCGATATAGGCATCGGGGCGGCCATATTTGGCAAAAACCCGCTCCACCGCCTTGGCCATGGACTCCGTCGTCACGCCAAAGAAATCGGCACCCTTCTGAATGATTTCATCGGGCGTATAGGTCTGGTCGTCGCGTGGATCGCGGTCGGCCGCAACCGCCGCGGAAATTGAGAAACACAGGAGCAGCGCGCTGAAAATCCGCACTATATTCATCTCGTCCTCCGATCACGATGGCCGTTGAGCGCACCAAACGCCGCCTTTACGGCTATAAGGAGGAACAGTTTTCGTCTTTTTGTGGGCAGGCGTTTCCCGGATTCGGCAGGAAGGCAATCATTCTATGGGTGACGATAAGGATTCGGCAGGAAAGCATCAGGCCCTGGGAATCGGCGGCTGGCTTGCGATTGTTGCCATGGGAATCGTGCTGGGGCTTGCCATCTGGTTCGCGTTCTGGGGCTGGAATCTGACGGATGCGGTGGTCGACGAGAGCGGCCGGATTGCTCTGGTGCTGGGCGCCGTGTTCTCGATGGTGGTCGGCGGCGGATTGATGGCCCTGGTTTTCTGGTCCAACCGCAAGGGTTACGACCGTTAGGTTAAGCCTCTCGCCACGAAGCCGCCGTTCCTGAATCCGGGTTTGCCGTAACCGAAGATTTGCTCCGAGGCAGTTAGCATCTGGCCGCCTGCCGATTCCAGAATGGCCTGCCCGGCGGCGGTATCCCATTCCATGGTAGGCCCGAGGCGGGGGTATAAATCGGCTTCACCGGCCGCAAGAATTGCAAATTTCAATGACGAGGACATTGGCTGCACGCGGGCGATTGTTTGGCCGGCATAAAGCCTGGCCTCGCTTGCCGGATGATTGCGGCTGACCAGCACCGTCATTCCCTCAGCCGGGCAGCGGCGTGCACGGATCGGCCTGAACGCCTTGGGGCGATCACTGATTTCCCAGGCCCCTCTGCCTTTTTCACCGACGAAGGCACGCTCCCTGGCTGGGGCGAGCAGGGCACCACAGACCGCAATACCTTGATCGATGAGTGCGATATTGACCGTGAATTCGTCGCCTCCCCGGATGAATTCCTCAGTCCCGTCCAGCGGATCGACGAGAAAGAATCGCGGACCAGCCGCCTGGCCGGGCTGCTTTGCCATCTGCTCTTCGGCGATGATCGGCACATCTGGCGCAAGCGCATTCAGCCGTGTAAGGATCAGAGCTTCTGCGGCTTCATCCGCTGCTGTGACAGGCGATGCATCGGACTTCCGGCGGACACGCGCGTCTTTCCCGAAATGCGCCATCACGATATTTCCTGCAGCCTGCGCGATCTCGGCCAGTGCTGCGGCAAATGTGGACGGCAAGTGGGTCATTGGTGACGGGGACGGCGCAATATCTTAAACAGTCGTTAGTAACCAGCCGCCAGAGTCATATTTGGACAACCATGATTCGGCGAGGCCATGTTCCAGAGCAGGTTTCATTTCATGGACGACATTGACATCGCCGCCCTGCTGGTATCCCGGCTCTGCCACGACCTTGTGAGCCCGGTCGGCGCCGTGGTCAACGGGCTTGAGGTTCTCGAGGATGAAAAGGATGTCGCGATGCGGGCAGATGCGCTTCGGCTGGTCGCCGCAAGTGCAGAGCAGGCATCGGCGCGTTTGCAATTTGCGCGCCTGGCATTTGGCGCCGCCGGCTCCGCCGGGGCGGAACTTGATCTTGCAGAGGTGGGCCGTATTGTCACGGGACTGTTGACTGGCGGGCGCATCGAGCTGGTGTGGACTCTGGAGTCTGTGTACTGGCCCAAAGACTGGGCGAAACTGCTGATGAATTCGGTCCTGTTGATCACCGAGTGCCTTCCGAGGGGCGGAACGGTGACAGTGGAGCGCCCGGAAGGCTCAGCGGGACCGCGCTTTTGCGTCACCGCGCGGGGGCCGATGGTTCGCCTCTCATCCGAGACGGAACGCGCGCTTGCCGGCGAAACAGCGTCAGGTCTCGATGCCCGCTCGATCCAGCCCTACCTGACATCGCGACTCGCCCAACATGTCGGTGCCCGAATGTCCACGGTGACGGCGATGGGAGAAATTCGCCTTTCCGCCGAGTCATCTTAAAAAGTTTAGTCTCTGTTTACCATTTTGCAGCATCTTGGAGGTGCGCACTCTGGATTGATTTTTCATGCGCCGATGCCTTGTTGTCGACGACAGTCCGCTGGTCCGAAAGGTCGCGGGATTTCTGGTCGAAGATCTTGATTTTGCGGTCGCGGAAGCCGGCAATACTGCCGACGCTCTCGCTTACTGCCGCAAATCGATGCCGGATGTGATTCTGCTGGACGCGGACTTGCCGGAAAATAGCGCCATCTCATTCATGGCTGAGCTTCGGCGCGAACCCCGGGGCGGAAAGCCGATTATCGTGGTCTGCGTGATGGAAAAGAACATGCACCAGATCACAGAGGCAGGTGCTGCAGGCGCCAATACCTATCTGATGAAGCCATTCGACGCACGCACCCTGCGCGCCAAATTCGCCAAGGTCGGGCTCGCCGCCTGATTTTCCAAGTCTGACATGCAAATGGCCGGCACCAAGCGCGCCTTGCGCGCATTTTTTGATTCCGCACCGCTTGCGGCTTCGCAGCACGCGATCGGGGCGAACTGGTCAGGCCGGCTATTGTCGTTTTGATTTATGCGGCGACCTTTTCGTCCGGATCGCGCATGACATATCCGCGGCCCCAGACCGTCTCAATATAGTGCTGCCCGCTGCAGGCATCTGCGATCTTTTTGCGCAGTTTGCAAATGAACACGTCGATGATCTTGAGTTCAGGTTCCTCCATCCCGCCATAGAGATGATTGAGGAACATTTCCTTGGTCAATGTCGTGCCCTTCCGCAGGCAGAGCAGTTCCAGCATCTGGTATTCTTTGCCGGTCAAGTGCAGGCGGCTGCCATTGGCTTCGACGGTTTTCTCGTCGAGATTGAGGGTGAGCTGACCCGTTATGATGACCGACTGTGAGTGGCCCTTTGAGCGGCGAACAACCGCCTGGATTCTCGCGACCAATTCATCCTTGTGGAACGGCTTGGTCATGTAATCGTCGGCGCCAAAGCCCAAAGCCTTAACTTTCGCTTCGACAATGGCGTTACCCGACAGGATCAGCACCGGCGTGCGTACCTTCGATGTGCGCAGATTGCGCAATACCTCGAACCCGCTCATGTCCGGCAATTCAAGATCAAGCACGATCACGTCGTAATCGTAGAGTTTCCCGAGGTCGATTCCTTCCTCGCCAAGATCCGTCGCATAAACATTGAATCCTTCTGAACGCAGCATCAGTTCGATGCTCCGCGCGACGGCGCTGTCATCTTCGATCAAAAGCACGCGCATATTCTTGTCCCCTGGGCCCGCGATGATCGGCTCCCCCGACCACCCATTAACTACGTTAACGTAAATTGGTTAACGAGTACTTTCCGGCCACCCTATTTGCAAACTTCCTGAGTTCCCAAAGCTTTGCCCAGTTCAAGCTTGGGTTCCGGAACCCGGTGATTCGCTGTCCGGACGTAACCGGGGTTTAAGCAGTCTGGCCGATAAAAGACCCATTCCTGGGGACGACAGGTTGAACAGAAACAGCTTTTTGCAGTCCAAGCGGTTCGAAGTGGAGAGCCTGAAGCGCCGGCTCCTGGCGCTGGATCAGATGAAGCTCGGCCTCGATGAGAATCTGCGCGAGCTGGACCAGGCTGCCGACCGGGAGCGCGTTCGCAACGGAGGCGCTTTGGCCAAGCTGACATTGGCCCAGGTCCTCCAGGCCATGGATGACCGCCGCAAGAACATTGAAAAGACCCGCGGCGAACTGGAAGAGGACCGCAAATTGCTCGAACGGCAGCTCACGGCGGCGGTGGAGGAACTCACGGCGGAAGAGGCGGCCGAGGAGCAGCGGCGGCGTCACGCCACTAAAAGTGCCGAAGCGATGGCTGCCGCGCGGCGCGAGCAAAACCTCATGCGCCGGCATCTCCGGCGCCATGCGGCGGCGAGGGACTAGACAAGGCTGGCCCATAGGTCGCGTGTCGCCCTTGCCTGGCGGCCCACCCCCCCTATATTCGCGGCCCTATGAGCCACGCGCCCCCCATCAGCGGATCGCAGGACCGGCCACGAGTCGTGGTCGCCATGTCGGGGGGCGTCGATTCGTCGGTGGTCGCGGCTTTGTTAGCCCAACAGGGTTGCGACGTGGTGGGCGTCACATTGCAGCTTTACGACCATGGCGCGGCGGTGAATCGCAAGGGCGCATGTTGCGCGGGCCAGGACATTCACGATGCCAGGCGGGTGGCCGAACGGCTGGGCATTGCCCATTACGTGCTCGATTATGAAGATCGCTTCCGCCGCGCCGTGATCGAAGACTTCGCCGACAGCTACACCCGCGGCGAGACTCCCATTCCCTGTGTCCGCTGTAACCAGCGCATCAAATTCGGCGACCTGCTCGGGTTGACGCGTGAACTCGGCGCCGATCTTCTCGCGACCGGCCATTACGTTCGCCGTCTCGACTCAGCCGAGGGGGCAGAGATCCATCGTGCCGAGGATGAACGGCGCGATCAGAGTTATTTTCTTTTCGCGACCACCCGCGAGCAGCTGGCGCAATTGAGCTTTCCCCTGGGCCGCATGGCCAAGGAGCAAGTGCGCGACATTGCGCGCGACCTGGGCCTCTCCGTCGCAGACAAAGCCGATTCGCAGGATATCTGCTTTGTTCCCCAGGGCCGCTATTCCGACATTGTGCGCAAGATGCGGCCGCAGGCGGCTGAACCGGGTGACATTGTCGATGCCGAAGGCCGGGTTCTCGGCGCCCATTCCGGCGTGATCGATTTCACGGTCGGCCAGCGCAAGGGACTGGGGCTTCCCGGAAACGGTGAGCCGCTATTCGTAAACCGCATCGACGCCCCCACACGGAGAGTGGTCGTCGGCCCGCGCGGTTCGCTTCGCATCAGTACCTTCTCGGTGTCCGATGTGAACTGGCTTGGTGCGCCCGGCACGACGTCACTTTCCTGTTCGGTCAAAGTTCGGTCGACACGTCCGCCGGCCCCGGCCGACGTCGAACTGACCAGCGACGGTTCGGCCACGGTGAATTTGCATGACGCAGAGGATGCCGTCGCACCGGGGCAGGCTTGCGTATTTTACGAGACCGGCGGCACGCGCATGCTCGGCGGCGGCTGGATCAGGGCGCAGTAGACTTAAAAAAACCCCTCACCCGGCGCGCCAATGCGCGCTTGCAAAATCGCAAGCGCGGGCGCGCCGCCCTCTCCCACCCGCCTTCGTGGCGCGCCATAGCGCCACTTCGGCGCGGCGGCGCAAGGGGAGAGATGAATGTGCGTTACCGGAAGTGGCTGGCGGTTTCGGTTGGGATGGTGAATTCGGGGACGCCGATGGCAACATCGTTTTCGGCGCAGACTTCTTCGTCGAGGAGATTGTCCTGTGCCACGGGATCGTGCGCGCCATTCGCCCCGCCGACGCCGCGATAAGTCTCGATCCCCGTCCACGGCATGGTGAAGGCGCCGGGGTCGTCAACCGTGAAGCGCACTTCCAGATTTTTGCCGCCGTTCGCTCCGGGCACGACGCGGATACGTTCGATGACGTGTTCTTTTGTCGTGTGGGGCGTGTGGAAAATGTCAACCGGCGTCCTGTCGTTAAGTCCAATCGTGTCGACAACCAGCGTGTCGCCTTCGAAATGGCCGATGGAATCTCCGTACCAGGACGGTTGGACATTCGCGGGATGCTGCTGGTTCAGGCGTATGATCCGCACCTGATGGTCACGGGCATGCAGAAAGACGACATAATCCTTTGTCTGAACCACCTGCATCATCAGTGGATGGGTCCAGTAATTCGGCACGCCTGACGGATAACACATCTCCTGCTGGCTGGGCAGCCGGTGGCCGCTGCGCGCCGCGTCATTGGCTTTCATGAGCGCGTCCACCACCCAGGGCTGAAGCGCGGGATTGTTGGTGTCGGCCTCATGTACCAGGAACTGCCCCATGGCCCGCATCTGCGCCCTGGTTTTGATGTCCTTCACCGGCCCGGCGCCGCCTTCCGGCGGCGGATCGAAACCGAGGCTGAAACCGTGGGTCCAGAATCCGTTGAGGTCGGGCGCGGCGGTCTCAGAATCCGCCGATGACATGCTGAGCGCTGTTGCCGCTGCGATCAGCGCGACGAATGGAAGCTTACGGGCCATCATTGGCTGGCTCCCTTCACGCGGGAAATGTCCCGGTGCTTGTCGCCACAGGTGAACGAAGTGTCGAGAATGACTTCCGGATGCAGGTCATAGGTGAAGCGGGTGGTCCAGGGTCGCGTAAACATCACGGGGTCTTCGATGGTCGCAACATCTTCCAGCACCTTGCCGCCATTGATCTTGCGGAAGCGCTCAGTGACCTGCAGCCGGTCGCTGTGCGGCACTCCGCTGGCATCGACAAAGGTTTTCTCATTGAACCCTTTCGTGACAACGACCAGCGTGTCGTTCTCCCAATGGCCGAACGAGTTGCCCGAGAAATAGGGATAGGCGGCGAGCGCCTCGTCGCTGGCCACGGGACGGTCCATCGGGATCGTCCGGATGACATGGTTCTGCTCGTAGAAGATGGTGGTAAAGCCCGGCGACTGGAAGATCTGGAACGGATAGGGGCTGGCAAGAATGCGCGGCACACCATCCGGCACGCAGAATTTCCGCGCGGTATCGACGATGCTGCCGTCACCGAGCCCGGCAGAATTCTTGCGGTATGCGGCCGCGCCTGCCGGTGTGAACGGAATCGCGCCGCCGTTTTGGGGGCGGATTTGCATGCTGTAGCTGTTGGTCCACCAGATGCCGGATACATCCGGCGCAGCGGCGGCATGAGCGGCGCTGGTTGCGCAGATGAACGCCGCTGCGAAGATCAATGGTGCAATCGGATGTATGCTCTTGATCAACAGATTCCTCCGGCTACGAACATTTTTTCGCGCCGCAGACGCGGCGCGGATGGGTCACCTTCCCGCCCTCCTTCGCCAAGGCTCAGGAGGGCGCCGTGGATGACAGATAATTTCGGCGGCTGCTCCCCCTATATCTTCAGTACGCGGACGAGATTGCCGCCGAGAATGGCTTCCTTGTCGGCGTCGCTGAGATATTTCGCATTGACGACCGTATCGATCGTATCGGGCCAGTTGAACGGCATATCCGATCCGTAGACGATCTGGCTCGGGCCCATTTCGGCAACAAGATGGCGCACGCCTTCATCGGTGAACACCATGCAATCCGCCATGATTTGCGTCCGCAGATATTCCGCCGGCTTTTTCTTGTTGGCGCATTTCGCCGTCGGACGGACATCGCAGGCGACATTGGTCCGTTCGAAATAGGCCGGCAGATAGCCGGCGCCGTGCGCGCCACAGACCTTCAGGCCCGGAAAGCGGTCGAAGGTCCCGTCATAGATCATCTTGGCAAGGAACAAAGCCGTCTCGAACGGATTGCCGACGATGTTGCCGAGATCGCCCCGTCCCACGAACGCTTTTTCCTCGACAATGCCATCGGCATTGGTGGGATGCATGAAGATCGGCACGTTCAGCTCTTCGGCTTTGCGCCAGAACGGATCGTATTTTTCCGATGATGGAATTTCGCCCATCACCGTGCCGACAGAGGCGCCTTTGAGACCGAGTGTTTTCACGGCATATTCGAGCTGCCCGGCGGCAAGGTCGGGGTGCTGCAGCGCGGGCGAGCTTAAACCCAGAAAGCGGTCAGAATGGGCTTTGCACCACTGGGCGACGCCCTCATCCTGCACACGGACGATTTTCGCCGCGAGGTCACGATCGGCGGGGTACCACCAGTAATCATTGATATCCAGCACCTGCATATCGATGCCCCGGCGGTCCATCAGCGCGATCCGCTCCGGGCCCATGATCTGGTTCTTGGGATAACGTCCCTTGAGGGTCGTGCCCTTTAGAAGGTCACCGCTTTCGGGCACCACCATATGGCCGTGAATGTCGAT
>DASUHP010000119.1:0-3018 GCA_036273455.1 Micropepsaceae bacterium
CGCGTCTGGCGAAAGACGCCGGCTTCTAAAGAAGCCAATCCTTGCCGGCAGGCAAGGTCTCAAATCCAGGCACCATTATCTGAAGCAACCCGCGCAGGCTTGAGCCGCGCGAACAGGGAAAGTGTATCTGATGACGACACGTTCCATGATGTTCTCTTCGGCGAACCTGATCCCGGCACCGGCCGTGCTGGCAATCGTCGTTGTGCTCGCAACGCTGTTTGCGATGATGCAGTCGGCGGGCGTTCAGCCGTTCGGCCAGACGCAGGCTTGGCACGCAGTCCAGGCGCCGCTGTATCGCGGCGTCGCTCAAGCAGTGCAGCCTGTCCAGAGCGAGACCGCGCCGGCCAAAGAGAACCAGATGGCGGTGGCGCAGCGGATCAGCCGTTGGCAGCCTTACGTTGTGGAGGCTTCAATGCGCTATGCGCTTCCGGCAACCTGGATTCGCGCCGTCATCAATATCGAAAGCAGCGGCCGCACGATGAAGGACGGCCGCCCGATTACCTCGGGCGCAGGCGCGGTTGGCGTGATGCAGCTCGAGCCGGACACCTATGCCGCCATCAGCAAGCGCGACGGTCTGGGTTCGAATCCGCAAAACGTCCACGACAACATTCTCGCGGGCGCTGCTTACTTGCGCGATCTTTATAACAAGTTCGGCTATCCGCGCCTGTTCGCCGCCTACAATGCCGGCCCGGGCGCCCTCATGCACCACCGCAAGCTGCCGGCCGAAACCCAGAATTACGTCAAAATGGCCATGGCTGGGGCGTCGGACGCAGCGCTCACGTGGACCGACCTGCACGCGCTCGTGAATGGAAGCCGCAACGGCTAACCCCGTAGGTCGCAGAACGCCGGCGCCAATAGAGCTTGGGAAAACAGCCGTCGCGCCGCCCCTCTCCGTCCCGATAAACGCACAAAGAGGTTAGGACGCCGATTTCCTCCCCGCGCGCGGGGAAGTGGCAGGTCGGGCGGTTTGCGTTCGGCCCGACGAAGGGGGAAGTCTGCTCGCTTCCCGCGCGCTGTCTTTTCGGCACAATTGACGGCAATGATTCTGATTCGACATCTGCGGCGTCATCGCTGGTTCTATCTTGCCCTGTGCGCCGCCATCATTTCCTTCCTGCCCACCGGCGGACAGCCGCTGAACGCGCGCATTGCCGTCACCGGCGACATTTTTTATCTCGTCTACCTGGTTCTGGTGGCGATCTTCGAAGTCCCCGCTTCGCCCCAGCGCTTCCGCGCCTGGGCGGGTGAGGAAGACGAAGGACTGCTGCTGATTGCCATTATTACCCTGACGGTAGTGGCCTTCAGCCTTGCCTCGGTCTTCTCCTTCCTGAATGCCGGCAGGAAACCCGATGCGATTCTCCTGCTCGTCGCGCTGATCAGCGCACCACTTGGCTGGTTCGTTCTCCACACCAGCGCATCGCTCCACTATGCGAATTATTTTTACGGCAGAGACACCGGTGAGCCCGCAGCACATGGCGGGCTGAATTTTCCGGATACGGATGAGCCCGGCTTCTGGGAATTCCTCTATTATGCTTTTGTCGTCGGCATGACCGCCCAGGTCTCGGATGTACAGGTCACGACAACACGGATGCGCCGCCTGACTCTCGCACACAGCATTATTTCGTTCTTCTATAATACCGTGCTGATCGCAATGGCGGTGAACGTCATTGTCGCGCTCGCACAGGCGTCCAACAAACCGTAGAATCCCTTACCGTCACGCCGATGTCTCAGCAACGCCCAGGGCGTGGCCGGGAACCATGGTGATCCCGGCTTCATTAGCTAGCAAGTATCGCGAAAACCATCGCGATGCCTGCAGCCTGACAAAACGGGAGATGACAATGAAACGGATTCTCATGCTCGCTGCTGCGGCGGCCTTCATTGGCGCGCCGGCGCTCGCGGCCAAAACAGAACATGCGGCGACCAAAACCGCACCAGCGCATGTGACGACCAAAACCACCACGACCGCGAATATCCACTATATCGTCAAGGATACGCCGGATCTCTGGCGGACCAGCGAGATCAAGGGCGTGGACGTGTACGACGATCGCAATGAGAAGATCGGCGACATCGACGATGTGCTGATGGATCAGCATGGAAATGTGAAGGGCGTCGTGATCGGCGTCGGCGGCTTTCTCGGCGTCGGCGAACGCAATATCGCCGTCCCATTCAGCGAGCTGCACTGGCAGATGAACACCACTGCTCCGGCAAACGGCCAGCGGGTTGCCCAGAACCAGAATCTGGATCACCCCACGCGCGCGACGCTGCCGGGCGTGACCAAGGACCAGTTACAGCAAGCCCCTGAATTCAAATATCCGGGCTAATCCGGTTCAATTCGCATTCGGGTGGAGCGCGATCCGATCACATCGGATCGCGCTCTAATACGGGTAACCCTGTAGCCGTGGCGTTCCGTGCTTCCAGTCCGGCAGCCGGCCATACTCATTGCCTATTGGCATCCTGACCTTCGGCAAACTCTGTCTGTCGAGGACTTCGTCCTCCGGGATCACCTTGTTCAAATAGAGCAGGTAGGCGGTCAGCGAATAGACCTCGTCCGGCGTGAGAGTGCCCTCACTCCCGACGGGCATGGCGCGATGGATGTAATCCCAAACCGTGGTCGCAAATGGGGCGGTCAGCGGCAATATGCGCTCGCGTTGCCAGATCGGAACATCGGAGCCCTTTTTCGATTGCAGCGCGGGCGCCGGCCCGCCCCCTGCGCCGGCTTTGCCATGGCAGGCGACGCAGCCCTTGCGCTGAAACAGCGTTGCGCCTTCTTTCGCCGTGCCGCGGCCGTCAGGCAGCTCCTCTCCCGTCGGACCAATGGAGATGTCCAATCGGCCGAGTTCGTCCGAAGACGGAGTACGTCCGATGCCGTATGTCTGGGCAAAAGCGGGGCTCGCAATCAGCAGCGCAACGGCGGCGAATCTAAGCGAGCCCATTGGTCACGCTCCCGTCCCGCGCGATCCGCCACGGCATGACGCTGTTGTCCAGCCCGGGCACTCGGTAGTCGCGATCGAACGGCACGTT
>DASUHP010000120.1:0-52150 GCA_036273455.1 Micropepsaceae bacterium
TTCCGTACGCAGACCGAAAAACCATTTATAGCCGACGGCGCCAAGCAGACCCCAGCCGTTTTTCCACTGCGAGCTCACCGTATTCGTACCGTTGATCAATAGATTACGGTCGGGCATCTGGTCGAAGCCAAGGCCGACCGCTGCGTATGGCCCGACTTCCGTGACCGCGGCCGCGGGACCAGGCGCCAATGCGATTGCTCCGGCTGCAGCCAGGCACGCGAGAACTTGCTGAATTTTCGTCATGCGACCCCCCTGTTGTGCAGGAGGCAGCATCAGGGGAAAGCGCGCTGGAACCGAACGCGGCAATCCGCCTGCCTGATGACTTGCCTCCTGCTGTGCAAATGACGCGAAGGCGAAAGCCGATATTCCGTGTGCGGCGAAAATTTTTTGCGTGGCCGCCGGCGCGGCGTCAGGGCGGACTTTGCTTAGCCAAGTACGGGTGGGGGAATTTCGCCGAATACCCCCACCCGCATTTTGCGGAGGACAAAATGCGTGCCTCCCCGCAAGCGGGAGGCGGAATTTGTTCATATGCGATAGCCCTGGCCGCGAGCGCGGCGTTCAGGAGCCGGAAAACAGCGGGCACCAGCCCTGCGGGCTGATGTCGCCGTCGACAAGCCCGCACGAGCCGGGTGGCATGAAATGCACGCAGGCGCCGCAGCTCTGGCCGTTATTCGGACGGGGCCGATACCCGGCTTGGGCCTGCGAGATCTTGGCGGTTTGTCCGCCGGCGCGTGGCGCCGCGAGTGATGCCGCGACCGTCATTGCAGCGGCAATCATGTTTCTCCGCGACATGCATCCGGAGCTGTTGCGTGACATTCGCCACTCCCGCATTCGAAATTGTCGAACAGGATTGGGGAATTTGCCGGGGTCAGAACAATGCGTAGAAACGGCACCAGCCATCCGGGCTGACGGGTCCTGCTACGACTTCGCAGACGTTCGGGGAGGCGAAATGCTTGCAAACACCACAGCGCGCAAGGCCATTCGGGCGGTCCCGGTACTCCGCTTCCATTTTCGGGACCATGCCCGGCATCTTGGGGCCATGGGCGCAGCCTGCGGCCGTTCCACCGACAGCCGCCATGCCCGCGCCGGCAAGGAACCGGCGGCGCGAAACCTGCGGCACTAACTGAAGCACGATTTTCTTTCCATTGCTCATGCGCTGACCTGTTGCTGGGACCGCCGACCATGCGGCTGCTGTAGTGCTTCGCCGCCGGCAAACGCTTTGCTTGCCGGTTTTGCAGCAAGAGACGGGGGGCCCCGGGTTTTTATTCCACCGCCCTGCGGCGATTTTTGCAGCCCCGGTCAGGGAATAATGCCGGCCCGGCGCCCGTCTCTCCCTTGTCATGGTCAGAGGGGGTCAGGCATGCGTTCGCTACGGTTTGTCATGGTACCGGCATTGGCGTTTTCACTCTCCGCCTGCGCGACAATGATTAATGGCGTGGACATTTCTCCCCACCCTGCCCAGGGCGGGGACAGCTTCTGCGAACGCAACATGGTTCTGTGCATTGGCGGCGGCCTACTGCTGGCAGGTGGTATCGCGCTTGTCGCCGCCGGCGGTCATGGATCGGGCATGGGCGGATATTGATCCGCTCATCCAGCCGCAGTTCTGCGAGTCGATAAACGAGTTGGAGTCGCAAGTGAGCGTAGCCTATATCAATCGTATTGCGACGGCTGTGCCGCCGCATGATGTGCATCAGACATTCCTGCATTTCGCTTCCGGATTGCTGCAGCACGATGCCGGCAAACTCGCGCTGTTTGAGCGCCTGTCGCAAAAGGCGGAGATCGGCCATCGCTATTCCTGGCTGGCGCCCGGACAGCTGGAAAATCAAGGGGGTTTAGCAGCGGAGGGTTTTTATCGTCCCGGTGACTTTCCCGGGACCGCGCAACGGATGCGCGTGTTCGAGCGATATGCGCCGCAGCTCGCTCAAACCGCTATCGAGCGCCTTGGCCCAACCGCGGAACCAGACAGCATCTCGCATCTGCTGATCACGTGCTGCACGGGTTTCTCCGCTCCGGGCCTCGATTTTCAGATCATCGAGCGTTGCGGATTGTCACCCACAATCGAACGTACGATGGTGGGATTCATGGGTTGCTACGCGGCGATGAATGCGCTGAAACTGGCGCGGCACATTGTGCGGTCGGAGCCGCACGCGCGTGTTCTCGTCGTCAATCTTGAACTGTGCTCGCTGCATCTCCAGGAATCCCTCGACCTCGAAGACATCCTGTCCTTCATGATCTTCAGCGACGGCTGCGCCGCGTCGGTGGTATCGGCAGAACCCACCGGCATCGCCATTGAGAGCTTCACCACGCTTTTCGCTCCGGACACGGCGGATCTCATCACGTGGCGGATTGGCGACTCGGGATTTCTGATGGAGCTTTCCGGGCGCGTTCCGCGCACGATCCGGGGCGCGCTTCGGGAGCAGGCGCATGTCATAGGGGCCGCCAACCCTTCTGAAATCGACCATTGGGCGGTGCATCCCGGCGGCCGTTCGATTCTGGACGCGGTGGAACAGGGGCTTGGGCTCAATCAGGGCGCGCTTGCCTGGTCGCGCGACATTCTGCGCAAATTCGGCAATATGTCGTCGGCGTCGGTGATGTTCGTGCTGGAGCAGATCATGCGCGTTGCGGAGCACGGATCGCGCGGCTGCGCGATGTCGTTCGGACCTGGTCTGGTGGCGGAAACCATGAAATTCACGGCGGCAGGATAAAGCCCGGCATGTTGACCGAACGCATAGTTGAGCCCGAATTGCTCGACGTCCTGCCTTCGGATGATCCCCGCGCGCTGGCGTCCCGCCGCGACCTGAAACGCATTAACGGGATCATGCGGCAGAGCCGGCATATGGCGCAGTTGTTGCGGTGGTGCTGCCCCGGCAGGGCGCCAAACCAGATCGTCGAACTCGGCGGCGGCGACGGAGTGTTTATCATCGCGCTTGCGCGGCGGCTGGCACGGCAATGGCCGGGCCTCAGGATCATCACTGTGGATCGCCAGAGCATCATAACGCCGGCAACCATCGCCGCCGTCGGGCGGCTTGGCTGGACCATGGAGCCCGTCACTGCCGATGTTTTCGAATTCCTGAAGCGGCGCAACCCGGATTCACCTGCTGTTTTCATGGCGAATCTTTTTCTGCATCACTTCTCGCGGGACGGGCTGCGTTCGCTATTCCAGGCCATTGCACCGCATGCCCGGGCATTCGCAGCCTGCGAGCCGCGCCGCGGTCCGGGGGGGCTCGTTTCCAGCAAGCTGCTGTGGGCCATCGGCTGCAACGACGTCAGCCGTCATGACGCACAGGTGAGCGTGCGCGCAGGGTTCAGGGATCACGAAATATCCCCGCTGTTTCCGGATGTGGCGCGTTGGAATCTGTTGGAGGGCGCGGGATTTCCGTTCACGCATTGCTTCGCAGCGCGGCGAACCGCAAATGCCGAAGATTCATGATTTTCTCGTCATCGGCGCGGGACCTGCCGGAGCGACTGCGGCGCGCCTGCTGGCACGCAGTGGCTTCGCTGTTGCCCTGGTCGAGAAGACTCCCTTTCCGCGCCGCAAGGTCTGTGGCGAGTTCATTTCCGCAACCAGCCGGCCGCTGCTCGCGGACCCTGCTTTGGACGATCTATATCGCAAGGCATCCGGACCCGATGTGAAACGTGTCGCGATGTTTGCCGGCGAGATCAGCGCCGACGCCCCGATGCCGTTCGTGAAAAAATCGGGCTGGGGCAGGGCAATCACGAGAGAACAGCTCGAACTCGCCTTGCTGAACGCTGCGGCCGACGCAGGCGTGGAGATATGGCAGCCATGGAAGGTGACGGATCTGAAGCGCGATTCATACGGCCACAGCGCGACCCTTTCCTCTGGCAAGGACCTACGAAAACTGAATGCGCGGCTGGTGGTGATCGCGACGGGCTCCTGGGAGCGCAATCCGTTCACGGGTTTGGCAGCTCCGCCGCACCAGGCTTACGATCTGCTCGCGTTCAAGGGCCGTTTCCGGAACGACTCTTTGCCCATCGATCTGATGCCGCTGATTGCGTTCCCCGGCGGATATGGCGGCATGGTGCATGCCGGGGGCGGACTGTTGAGTCTGTCCTTCTGCATCAGGCGTCACGTGCTTCAGCATTGCCGCGAATCAAATCCTGGCGGCAGCGCCGCCGAAGCCGGTTTCGAACATATCCTTGCCTCCTGCACCGAAGCCCGCAATGCGTTGATCGGCGCCGAACTGGAAGGCCATTGGCTTGCCGCCGGGCCAATCAGGCCGGGCATAAGAAAATGTTATGCAAACGGGATATTCTATGCCGGCAATATTGCCGGGGAGGCGCATCCGGTCGTGGCAGAAGGCATCAGCATGGCGATGCAATCGGCGTGGCTATTGTCGCGCGCAGTGGAGCAGCATCGGGATGCGCTGCGGCGGGGCGAATCGGCGGCGGCGGCCGGCCGCAGCTATGCCAGAGAATGGCAGCGTGCGTTTGCAGGGCGGATTCGTGCTGCCGCCGTGTTCGCGAAAATCGCGATGCATCCCGGGGCAAATCAGGCGGTGCGCGTCGTCACCCGTTTTCCGCGCCTGCTGAGTTTGGGCGCCCGATTGAGCGGAAAGGCTGTGCGCGTTGCCGGATGAACGCAAAACTGCCGGGTTGAACCGTCCCGTTCCGGACGTACCCCTTCGCGAAGCCGGTGACGCTCGCATACTGCCTTTTCCGTCGGAAACTGCCAGAAGCACGGCGCCGGGTGAGGCGAGCGCATCCGCGCGCGATCCGTTTTCCGTAGCGCTGATTGCCCATCTGCCGCAATTGCGGCGCTACGCGAGAGCGCTGTCGGGAAGTACCGCGGCCGCCGACGATCTGGTGCAGGATTGTCTGGAACGCGCCCTTCGCCGCGCCCGGACGCTGCAAAATCCCGACCTCATGGCGAGCTGGTTGCGCGCGATCCTGCACAACATCTTCATCGACGATATCCGGCGGAAATCGGCGCGCGGCAGCACCGTCGATATCGACGATCTGGGCCACGATGCGGCGCTGTCGGCCGGCGGAGACCGCGACGCACAACATCTCGATATTGTCCGCGCCGTCAACCGGCTCGGTTTAGAACATCGCCAGGTTCTGTTGTTGGTCGCAGTGGAAGGCCTCAGCTATTCGGAAATCGCCGCTGAACTTGGTGTGCCGATGGGTACGGTTATGTCGCGCCTCGCGCGGGCGCGGGAAAAACTGCGTATGATGCTGGAGCCGGATTGGCATCCGCATCAGGGAGAGCGGAATGTCTGAACGGAATGTTGCGATCGCCGACGAAGAGCTGCATGCCTTCATCGACGGCGAAGTTGGGGCCGCGAGAGCCGCGCAGATCGCACAGGCAGTTGAATCGGACAGCACGCTGTCACGCAAACTGCTGGCTTATCGCGCAGACAAACTGCGCCTGGAACGCGCCTACGCGCCCATGCCCGGTGATCCAATGCCGCAGGGCTGGCTGGACAGAATCGATGAGCATGCGCGCCAACAGCGGACGCCGCTGCGATTCCGGAGAATCCCTGAGCAACTGCTCGCCGCCGCTGCGGTTATTCTGGTTGTGATATTCAGCTGGGCGATCGCAAACAACATTCCAGGGGCGGCGAGCGACGAACAAATCATCCGCGAAGCGCTCGCGGCGCGTGACCAGTCGGCGCGGCCCGAGGAGGTTATTGCCGCCGCCAGTCTGCCCACGACACAGCGCCGCGACGCCATGCTCAGCACTGCGCTCGCGATGAAAGCCCGGGTGCCCGATCTGGCAAAACTGGGCTACCGCTTCGATGGCGCGCGCCTCTATCCGGGCTTCGCCGGCGCCAAGGCCGTCGAGCTGGATTATCGCAATGCCGGCAATCAGGCCTTTACGGTTTATCTCCGGCGACCCTCCAGCCCGCCGCGGGTGGACATTCTCGAACGCGGAAATGTCCGGATCTGCATCTGGCAGGACGATGTGATCGGCGCGGTGATGGCGGGAAGAATGACGGCGGGCGAGATGGCGAGGCTCGCTGCCCTCGCCTATTCCGGGCTGTATCTTTGAGTTTTCAGCGAACCGCGTGTGCCGCCAGGGACTGCGGGCGGAATATGGTTTCCGGATGGGGCGCAGTTATTCTGTAAGCTACGGGTTCGTCATTGAAGGCGAATCCGAACACATAACCGCCAAGAAGAAGATCATATACGAACTGACTGCCGAGGATGACTGCAGGAATATCGGGGGCCAAGTACATCGTGGCATGGGCGAATTTCCACAGCCGGCCGGATTCGTCCCAACTGTCGGCATAGACGGCAAACCAGGTGTCTTCATCGAGATAGAACCGGCGGCGGGGTGCGACGTGATGCTGGCCGGGCGCCAATCGGGCATCCACAATCCAGACGCGGTGCAATTCGTAGCGCAGGTCGCCGGGATTGGCATGCATGCGTCCGGCAACCTCGCTGACCGGCCGGGTATAGAACCGGTTATTGTTATACGGAACATACATTTCGCGCTTGCCCGCCAGCGTGAAGTTGTAGCGGTCGAGTCCACCGAAGAACACGTAATACTCGTCGAGATTCTCGTAACCCGCGGCATCGGCATCGGGCGTATCGTAGGAGAGCGACGGCGCTCTGCGCACGCGGTGTTCGCCCGGAAGGATACGCCAGGCATCAAACCCATGACGTTTCGTGTTGATGGGCTGCCATGCGAGATAACCTTCGCCGGCTTTTGGCGCCGGTCCATCCTCGAGGCGCAGAGTCTTGAAATAGTAACCGCCGAACGAATCCGGCGTGGCGTGCGGATAGTAATAGGGAAAATCCGCGAATTCGCGATAGGCGGAGGTCAATTCGCGCGCACCGTCGGGCGAAATGACATAGGTGCTCAAATGCATTTCCCTCGCCGGACCCCAAAAGGCGAGAAGATGATTCCACATGGCCTCAAATCCATTTTGCGGCAATGGGAAAGGGATACCACCCACGGCTCCTTCTACGCCGTACGCGATTCCTTCGGACGCCGCATGAGCACGCGTCGCGTTGGCGAAAACATTGTCATAAACCGATTGCGGCGCGGCAGCTGTGCGATGGGTTGGATAGATGTCCATCCGGTAATCGGGATATTTGCGGAACAATGCCTTTGCGCCTTCCGGAATCCTGTCGCCATAGGACGTGAAATTTGCGGGGGTGATCGAAAAGAGCGGCATCTCACTGGCGAAAGGATCGGGACGAGGCGGGCCCTGCAGTTTGCCGGACCCGGCCGAATAGCCGCCGGTCCAGGCAGGAATCGTGCCCTCCGCATTGCCGGCGCGCTCGGCACCCATGGGAGTGAGCCGGGTGCGCAATTGCTGCGCCGCATCCGCCGAAACGGCTCCAAGGGCTGGACCGGACATCGCCGCCACGAGAATACCCGCAAAAATCACGCAGCGATGGTTGTGCCGTTGTGAGGACATTCGGGATTCATAACACAGCCGGATGGATCGGCAGCAAGTGGCTGTTCTTGTCCGCCGGAATGTGTCTGCCGGCCGCGGCGGCCTCTGCCGGCGTGTTGTTCGACAATGGCGATACGGTTTTGCGTTGGGACAACACCGTTGGGTATCAGACCACATTCCGGCTTGAAAACCGTAATCCGCTGCTGCTCAGGGACATCAATGCCGATGACGCGAACCGCAATTTCTCGCCGGGCGTGGTGTCCAATCGTTTCGATCTGCTGAGTCAGTTCGATCTGTCGCGCGGCGGATTCGGTTTCGACGCAAGCGCATCCGCCTGGTACGACTTCGTTTATCATCAGAAGAACGCCAACAACTCACCCGCGACATTCAATCCAGTTTCTGTTCCGCACAACGAGTTTCCGACGGGCGTGCAGGCGCTGCACGGAACATGGGCCGAACTCGACAATGCATTCCTGTTCGGCAATGCGGAAATCTCCGGCTTGCCCGTCTCGTTTCGAGTCGGCCGCTACACGCTGTTGTGGGGCGAAAGTCTGTTCTTCCCGGAAAACGGCATCGCCGCCGGGCAGGCGCCGGTCGACGAAAACCGGGTGATCGGGCAACCCGCGGCCTATGCCCGCGATGTGTATATGCCGGTTGCGCAGGCTTCCGCGAATGTTCAACTGCCGGCCGGATTTTCGCTGGAAGCGTACTATCAGTTCGAATGGCGGAGAACGCGCGTTCCCGGCGTGGGCTCATATCTGAGTGTCACGGACTATTTCGATGCTGGAGGTGAGCGCTATCTTTTTGGCAATGGCCAATATCTCCTGCGCGTGCGCGACCGCACAGGATCCGCGTGGGGCCAATTTGGCGCAGCGCTGCGCTGGACAACAGAGGACCTCGATCTTGGTCTCTATGCGCTGCGCTTCAATTCCCGCGACCCGGAAATTGTTTTCAGGCCTGGTACGGTGACTGCGCTGAATGCGGTCTATGCGCAGCAAGGTTACCAGCAGACCGTAGCAGCATCGCAATATGGCGGGGACCTTATCGATCCGGCGATTGTCGATTACCGGCGGGGTCTGCTCGGCACATATCAAATGGTGTTTCCGGACGGGATCGGGATCTTCGGCGCGAGCGCCAGCCTCGCGTTTGGCAATAGCAGTATCGCCGCGGAGATTTCGGGACGAACAAATATGCCGTTGCCCGGTGCACTGCTGATCAAGCTGCCGGGATTTGATTCCATGGCCGCGCGACCCGGTTATCTGTCCAGCGACACACTGAACGGGCAGTTTTCGACCGTCACCAAACTGGGCCGCAGCAGGTTGTGGGATACTGCAGACGTGCAGTTCGAAGCCGCCGCCAGCGGTCCGATGAACATTGCGAATAATACGATCATGCAAACAGCCACCAACGGAGCGGCGGTTGCGCTGCGGGGATTGTTCGACGCCGGGTATTTTCAGGTGCTGCCGGAATTCAATGTCACCCTGACCGCCGGCGCGGGCCTGGCATTCGGCGGCTATTCACACGGCTCGAACTATCACGAAAGCGAGGCCAAAGACGTTGAGATTGGCGCAACAGCGACTTATCGGGTTTTCTGGAGCGGCAGCCTGGTGTTCAGCCACTTTCTTGGTAGCCCGGCGCAGCAACCTCTTGCCGACCGTGATTTCGTGACGCTTCGCATCCAGCGGAATTTTTAGAGACGTTTCGCTCTGCTCGGCCGGGTGTCACAGCCGTCGGATGGGAACGCTATCCCAGCCGTTCGACAGAGCGTCGGTGCGCCGTGTGTGCCCTCAGAAGCGCTGCGTTTGCGCGGTGACGCAGAAAATCCCGGGCAACGCGCCTCACTGCATGATGGCTGACCGGACGCGCGTTCGCGAAATAGCGATCGCAGATGCTGTGCCCGACATGTACTCCTGCATGGTTTGATTTCGCCGCAGGCGTTCCGGTGATGGGAGCTCCGCCGAGACTGGCGGCCTGCCCTGCGGCAACCGACGTTGTTCCTGCCGGACCGCTGGTTCCCAGTCCGACATGCATCATGTTCGAACACAGGAATTGCATCTCCGCGGACAAGACGTCGCTCGGGGTGACACGGGGATTCATCGCATTGCGGCTTCGGTTTTGAACGCTGCGGCCTCTGCCAATGCCGTTTCCCCCCAGGGCCGTCGCCGCGCCGACGCTGTTTGCCCCGCCTGCGCCGCCCGCGGTTGCAGCATTGCCTCCGCCTGTTGCACTGCGCCCGGCGCTGCGGTTAGCGCCCACTCCGTTCGCACCCAAAACGTTCCCCGATGAATTGGCTGAACGGGCTGCGGTTCCGGTACCATTAGTCTGTGTACCGCCGATTCCAGAATTGGCGCCGGTCGTGCCCAAACCTCTTCCTGCGGCACTGCCAATGCCGCCGATCGCGCCCGCCGGAGCGCCGGCTGTTCCAGGACCGCCAACCGCGCCCGCGGTTGCACCTGCCGCTCCACCCGCACCAGCTCCTGCGGCTCCGCCTCCTCCGCCGGCTTGCGCAAGAGCCGAACCGGCCGCGAGGATGCAGCATGCGGCTGCGGTCGCCAGCAATTTGCTCAGCTTCGCCATGACAGCACTCCCGTTTTCGTGAGGTTCAACCGCACGACCCTTGTCATAACGGGTCGCAACGCGAAGAGTGTCGGCGCACCGCAGGTGGGCAAATAAGCCGGCAATTCTGCTGTTTAGAGGTTCAACCCCAGGGCATTGATTGCTGCGCGATATTTGACGGGTGTTTCAATCCGCAGCGAGTGGCGGACGTCGGAAAGCGGGCGTGTAAGGAGCGTTTCCCAATCCTGACCCGCGAGCCACCGAGCCCTTCTGCCGAGGCGCCAAGCCTCACGGACGGCCGGTCGCGCAATCTTCGGCACCCGGCGCCATGCCATGGCCACAAGCATCAGCATGCCGAGATTGCCGGTTTGCCGGTACACAAACGTCATGAGACACAGCTCGCCCAACTGGTCCCGGCCGTAACCCGTAACGACATGGTTCACGTCGTGCAATTCGCGCATCCGCGCGCGGAACAGCGCGATGTCCGGCGGGAAGGTTTCCTCTTTCCAGTCCTCCGACGCGGTGACCAAAGCCTTGGCCGAAAGATTTTCGCTCTCGACGAAATCCAGATAGGCCCGACCGGCCGAAGCGGCCGGCAATTGCCTCAACCGGGCGCGGTCTTCGAGGAAGGACAGCAGGTCGCGGCGCTCACGCAGGACGAGCTTGCCTGCCGGGCTTGCGGCGAAACGGCGGAAATTGCGGATACCCGAGCGTCCGCGCATGGCGCGGAGAAGAATGAACACCTGTTTGGTGTCCTGGGTCGCGAGCAAGGTCCTGATCGCGCGCATCGCGGTGAGTGGCTGCAAGCGTGTGCCGGTTGCCTGAAAAGCGGACATGGCAAAATCCTTGTTCCATCGGGTTTGTTGATGGGTGGCACGCAGGGTGATTCCAAGTGCTACTTGCATGAAAAATTGGTCACGTGCCATATGCCGACCAGGGGAATTCGGGGCGCCCGGCGTCCCGGGGGTAGGAACGGGGAGACTCATGCCAAGCTGTTTTCGTCACCACTCTGTGCGCGCCACCCGCTTTGGAGCGCTGTTAAGTTCAGCCTCTTTGCTCGCCACCGCCGCCGCATGGCCGGCCTTTGCGCAAGCGGCATCTGACCAGGTTGCGCAGGCCGCGCCTGCCGCTGCGCCCGCGCAAACGGCCCAAGCCACGCCGGCAACGGTGCCCGAGCAGGTGCTGGTGACCGGATCCCTGATTCATGGCGCAGCCGCGGTTGGCGTTCCTGTCACAAATCTCGGCGTCCAGGATTTCAAACAAACCGGCGCATTGACCACGGGCGATCTTTTCAAATCGGTCCCTGCGGCGCAGGTGGCGGCATTTGTGAGTTCGACCGATGCCGGTGCACAGATCGAACGCGGGCAAAATGTGAATCTTCGCGGCCTGTCGACAAAGGGCGCGCGGACATTGTTGCTGGTCGATGGCTATCGCTTTCCGCCGCAGGGTGACGGCGGATGCATTATCGATCCGTCGATTATTCCCCAGCTTGCCCTCGACAGGGTGGATGTACTGGCGGACGGCGCATCGGCAACTTACGGGTCGGATGCCATCGCGGGCGTGATCAATGTGATATTGCGCCGGGGCTATGAGGGCGCGATCACCGAAGGGAGCTTCGGCGTCTCACCCGGCTATGGCCATGATTATTATCGCGGCAGTGTGCTCTACGGCACAAAATGGAGCAGCGGCGATATCACGCTCACCTACGAATATTACCAGCAGCAGCACGTCGCCGGCACGAAGCGGTCCTATTTCACGATGGACTTCAGTCCGTGGGGCCTGGACAACCGGACGTCGCTCGCGAATTCGCGCCCGGGCACGATCTCGCTCGGCGCGCCGACTCTGCCGGCGAACAATCCGAACACGTTCACCAATACAGTGACGGGGCAGCCGGTTGTTGAAGGAACGCCGGGTTCGTTCTCGGCGACCACGGGTTTTTCGTGTGGCAACTGCTTTGCCATCCCAAAAGGTCAGAATGGAAGCGGTCTGACCTGGGCGAACATTCTTGCCAACACCGGAACGGTGCCCGCCGGGCAGAACCAAATCAATCCGTTCAGCAATGGATGGGAGCAACCCGACCAGGCGCGCAGCGGCGCGGTCGTAACCTTCGATCAGAACCTTCTCCCCGGCGTACAGTTCTTCGGCGACGGATTCTATTCCAATCGCCGCTTCACCATTCTGAACGCCACGGGCCCGAACTCGCCAGCGCCGGCGCAAAATAATGCCCTGGTGGGTGTCGCAGTACCAACGACCAATCCGTTCTATCCTGTCGGCGCGCCCACCAATCTACGCGTCAGCTATGACTTCGGACTCGAGACGCCGGTGCATGTTTCCGGCGGTGAACTCGCGCAGCGTTTCGATGGCGGGTTGAATATCGATCTGCCATTCAATTGGACCGGCAAGCTTTACGGCGTCGTGACCGAGGACAAAGAATCCGCGATTCAAACCGGGCTGGTCAATCCGGGGCAAGTGAGTGCGGCTCTGGGATGGACAGTTCCGGCGAGCGCGGTGCTCGCGAGCTTCACCAAGCCTGCGGGTGTGCCCTATCTCAATCTGTTCTGCGATCCGACGCAGTTCACCTGCAACAGTCCGGCGACGATTGGGTACATCACCGGCTTCCGCAATTATCGTGAGGACATGCTGATCCACGAATACGGCGCGACGGCGGACGGGTCACTCTTTCCGCTTCCCGGCGGCGACGTGAAAATGGCGATTGGCGGCGTGTACGACCACTACGCCTTTTTCGATGAGGACAATGAGAACTACAACAATCCCGGCACCGCGCAGGTTTCGGACGCCACGGAATACCGCCATCGCACGGTGTGGGCGGGATTCGCGCAACTGAACGTGCCGATCATTGGCGACGCGAACCGATTGCCGTTCGTGCAACGTCTGGAGGCCGAGGGCTCCATCCGTTACGACCACTACAGCGATTTCGGCGGCACGACCAATCCGAAAGTCTCGATCGACTGGCTGACCTTTGACGGGCTGAAACTGACTGGCGCCTGGGGCACTTCATTCCGCGCACCGTCATTCCAGGAGTCGGGCAGCATTTCGGGTGCCACCATTCAGGGCCTGAACCAGGCGGCAGGCGCCGGAAGCAACAACTACGCTTCGTGCCTGAAAACCGGGACACCGGCAGTGCCCGGGTCGGCGGCAGCACTGCTCAATCCGGCCTGCGGTGCCGGGCAGCAATTCCTCGGCGGCATCCTGGTCCGCAACGGCGCAGGACTCGCAGCCGCATATCGCGGGCCCGACTTCGTGCTTGGCCCGGAAAAGGCGCAGAATGTCAGCGGCGGTTTCGACTTTGCTCCCGACGACCCGTTCCTGCGGGGTCTCGACATCCAGGCAACCTATTATTTTGTCCGTATACGCGACAAGCTTCAGACTTGCGATGTGCTCACCAGCCGGCTCGACGATCCGCTGTATTCAGCGTGCTATATCACGCCGGCCAATAATCCCAATTTCCAGAATGAGGTCATCGCGCTGCTCGGGAATGTGCGGTCGCAACTGCCGGCAACGCAGGCGGTGTCGAATATCGGATTTATCGCCGACGCCGCGACGCGGAATATCGGCTGGCAGTCGACCGATGGTGTCGATTTCAGCGCAAGTTACGATTTCGACGCGGGCGACCTGGGCGCGTGGAACACCGGGATTGTTGGCAATTATGTCATCGACAACAAGAGCGTCACGGTTCCTGGGCAAGCGCCGGTGAGCTTTTATAGTTCGGTGATAAATGGCACCCGTGACAGTGGCGGAAGGCTGCATTATCGCGCGCGCCTCGGCTGGGCAGGCGGCCCCGACGGCGCCTTCTCCGCCACGCTATTCATGAATTACATCCCTAATTTCGGCCCCAACAACACCAGCATCTCAGCTGCAAACGGCACTTCCGTTGCGCCACTCTGCTTCCTGCAAGGGAACACGCCGTGCAACGCGGGCGGCGCGCCGCAGTTTGCCATGTACAACACGCAAGTCGCGACGCTTTCGAATGTGATTCCATCCATGTACACGTTCGACTTGTCGCTCGGGTACAATACCGGCGACACGCCGGCCAACACCTATCTGAAGAACATCGGATTGACCCTGACGATAAACAATCTGCTCAATCGCCAACCGGAATTCCAATACGCGGTCGCGACGAGCAGCAACACGCCCCACGCGTTCTACAACGCACTCAGCGCAGACCAGAGATTTATCAACTTCACCATCACCAAGTCCTGGTAAGCGAAAGCCAGCGCATCCGGGCTGGGGCGCGCCGGCGGCCCGGTGCGCGATTTCTGGTTCAATAGTATTCTGGCTGCGATCAGATGCCGGCGTTCCGGCTGAAGCGGCCCCAGGTGGGCGTGGAGTGAGGTATGAAGCGCCTGCTGATTTTCATCATTCTCATTTTTGCAGCATCTGCGGCCATTGCGGCGGAGCGCCCGGGCGGCGAGCCGGAATTGCGTCAGCCCGCGTCCAAAGAATGGCTGCATGTGGGCGGCGACTGGAGCAATTCGCGCTATTCAACGCTGACGCAGATCACGCGTGACAACGTAAAGACGCTTAAAGGCGCATGGGTGACGCATCTCGGCTCCGGGCTCGGCGCCAAATACTCACTCGAAACCACGCCGATCGTGAAGGATGGCGTGATGTATGTCACGACCGGCAATGACGATGTCTTCGCGCTCGATGCGAAGAGTGGTGCGCTGATCTGGCAGCACAAATCGGGCATTGACCAAAACATCAGCACCGTTTGTTGCGGTTGGGACAATCGCGGCGTTGCCATCGGCGACGGCAGGGTCTTTCTCGGCCAACTGGATGGCCGCTTCGTCGCGCTGGATGCGAAAACCGGCAAGCTCGTCTGGCAAACGCAAATCGCGAAATGGCAGGACGGCTACACCATCACGAGCGCGCCGACTTATTACCGCGGTGTCGTGTATACCGGGATTTCCGGTGGCGACCGTTCGGCGCGTGGCAAGCTGACGGCGCTGGACGCAAAGACTGGTAAAGAGCTTTGGCATTTCTGGACGGCCGCAGGTCCGGGCGAGCGCGGCGGCAACACCTGGCCGTCGCCAAACGATGCCGATCCGGAAAAAGCCCATGCCTTTGAACATGGCGGCGCGAATATCTGGCAGGCGCCGGCGATCGATCCCGATCTCGGCCTGATTTATTTCAGCACCGGGCAGCCGGGACCTGAAGCGGTGGGCCTTGGGTCCAAGCGGCCGGGCGACAATCTCTACAGCTCGTCCATTGTCGCTTTGCATCTCGACGGCAGCTACGCCTGGCATTTCCAGATGGTGCATCACGACCTGTGGGATTTCGATTGCCCGAGTCCGGTTGTGCTGTTCGATCAGGTTTATGGCGGGATTTTACGCAAGGGCATCGCGGAAGCATGCAAGACCGGCTGGATTTACCTGCTCGATCGCACCAACGGCACACCGCTGATCGGCATCGACGAAAAGCCGGTGGAGCAGGACCGCCGCGTGGCGACATCGCCGACGCAGCCGATCCCGCGCGGCGACGCGCTGATTCCGCAATGTCCGCAGCCGCTCGCCGGATGGACGACGAAATGCATTTTCGGCGTCATCTATGACATGCCGATCCTGATGTCGCCCGGCGGCAATGGCGGCACCAACTGGGCGCCGATGGCCTATAGTCCACAGACCGGTTTGTTTTACGTCACCGCCGCCGACCGCCCGCAAAGCCGAATCCTCAGGCAGTTGGGAAAATCCGTCGGACCACCCGTCGGCGCGCATTATTCCGGGACTTTGTCGGCGGTCGATTCACGGACCAACAAAATCGTCTGGCAGAAGAAGCTGCCCTATTCGGTCGGACAGGGCAGCGGCGCGCTTGCCACCGCGTCGGGGCTCATTTTCCACGGCCAACCGGACGGAAATTTTCAGGCCTATGATGCGAAGTCGGGTGATCTCCTTTGGCAGTGGCAGACTGGCGCGGGGGCAGATGCGCCGGCGATCACCTATGAGATCGATGGCCAGCAATATGTGGCGATCGCCGCCGGCGGTGTCGCCATACAGACGACCTCTGCCAATAGCGACATGATCTGGGCCTTCTCGCTGAATGGCTCGCCTGGGGGACGTCTTCAGCCGTTTGATCCGCCGCCTCCGCCGCAAACTGTCGTAGCGTTTGACGGCGCCGTCGAAGCGACGAATGCAGTCAAGCTGGTGGATTACGCCTTTGCGCCGCAGCGCATCACGGTCGCAGCCGGACAGATGGTGACATTCACCAATACCGGCACCGAAACGCATAATGCGTCATCTTCCGATTCCGGCGGTTGGGACACGGGCATGCTGGCGACCGGCCAGTCGGCTTCGGTGACCTTCAATCGTCCGGGCACTTACAATTTCAACTGCTCTCCGCATCCCTCGATGATCGGTCAGGTCATTGTGACGGGCGAAGCGGTGACGTCCGCGCCTGCCGTGGTGGTACGGCGGAGCGGACCGGCACCGGCGGCAATGCATGCGCACTGATAAAGCGGCTGGGTTTGTGGCATATTCGAGCGGCGGCCGGACGCCCTGGTCGACAGATTGGAGGGGTGGATGTCCTTCGCGTCGAATTGCATAGTCATTCTTGCGGTTTCAGCCGCTGCTGTCAGCACACAGGCTTTCGCCGCACCGGCGCCGGATTTCGCGCCCAATCCCGGCGTCAGTTGGCTGCTGAATGGTGGATATCAGCCCACCGGCACCGCCCCCGGGCCGATCATTGCAGATCCGAAGCATCCTGGCGTCGGCAACGACGAATTCCGCAGATCCGGCCGCCAGGTCGCGATGCCGCTTGCGGATGTGAGCAATCCCATCCTGCAGCCCTGGGCGCGCGAGGCGCTGGAAAAGCGCAATGAACTCGTGCTGCAGGGAAAGGCGCCAAGCCTCGGGATCGATTGCGGGCCGATCGGCGGCATGGCGTTTCTCGTCCGCACTCCCAACCAGCCGTATTATTTCGTTCAGGCGGCAGACCGGGTGATCATCATCAATCAGGACGATCACCAGTTTCGTCACATTTACCTGACCTCCGCGCATTCACCGCGCGTGAAGCCGTCCCACAGTGGCGAATCGATCGGCCATTATGAAGGCGACGAACTGGTCGTGGACACAATCGGTATTGCGCCGGGTCCGGTCGACCGGTTTTTCACTCCGCATACTGACAAAATCCATATGATCGAGCGCTTCCGGCTGGAACCGGGGGGTAACCGGCTGAACGTGCGGGTGCATGTCGAGGATCCCGGCACCTTCACCATGCCCTGGGATGCGCGGCTGACCTATGCGCGCGTCGAACCCGGACGCGCCGAGCGCAAATTGCCGCCGGGACTGAATTCGGGCGCGACGGTCGCCGGCCCCCTGGTCGAAAGAAGCTGCGCAGAAAATCCGTTTTCCTATTTCGGCAAGGACAGCCCGCCCGTTCCGCACACCGACCGGCCGGATTTCTGAGTTCGGGACTCGCCCGTCTAGTTTCGCTCGTGGATGGGCAGGTTCTGTTCGATGGTGGCCGCAATTGTGTCGCAGCGCCCGGCCAGCTCCACGAATTCGGCAGTCAGTTTTTCATCATGGCCAGCCCTCGCCAGGTGGCGAAACTGATCAGCCTGCTGCCGCAAATAGGCTGCCCGCTCTCGCATGGAAATAATGCTGCGCGACATGCAATCTTTGACTGCGCTGAATACGAAACCCTGAGACTTCGGATAACATCTGTGGCTTACATCTGCCTTACGGCGGCCGGCACACCTGCGTGAAGTGAGCGTGCCTTCAGACGCGCCCGCGCACGGCAACAGAAGCGCCTGTGACGGCTCTGGCCTTCTCCGAAGCCAGGAACAACATCACCTCTGCCAGATCGACCGGCGCTACCCAACGGGAGAAGTCGGCCTTCGGCATATCGGCGCGGTTCTGCGCGGTGTCGATGATGGACGGCAGAACCGCATTGACGGTGACGTTCCCATCTTTGAGCTCTTCGGCAAGCGCTTCGGTCAGCCGCAGCACCGCAGCTTTGGACGCGGCGTAAGGCCCCATTCCGGCGGTCGCCTTCTCCGCGGCGAGCGCGCCGACATTGACGATACGGCCTGCGGGAGACTTTTTGAGCGCCGGAAGCGCCGCACGTATGGCATTCGCAGTGGTTTGCACATTCATCCGAAACAGGAACTCGATATCGGCCGAGTGGCTGTCTTCGATCTTGATCCAGCGGAAACCTCCCGCAATGTTCAGGAGCGCGTCGATGCGTCCGAAACGCGACATCACCGCTTTCATCGCTTTGACAGCAGCCGCCTCGTCGGCAAGGTCCACGCCACCGAGCAGGAATGCATTCAGCCCCAGCGTACCTGTTATGCCGGCGGGAGGTTCGGCCGTGTGGCCAAGTACGGCGGCTTCAAAACCATGCTGGATTGCTGCGGCAGCTACGACCTGACCCAGCGCACCAAAGCCACCCGTGATCACCGCAACCCGCCCCGAAGTTTCTCCCGTCGTCATCGCCAGCTCCGCTGCATTCATTCGCGCGCGATCGTGTCACGATGAAACCGTAGGATATTACCCGTAGGGCGTGCGCTCGGCCTCGTGTGCGTGACCGATGGCGCGGCGAAGATCGATGTCGAGCTTGCCGCAATCGAGTACGACCTTCTCGTCGTGCACGTCCTTGACGGCGCTCAGCGGAATGGTGAAGTCACCCTTATTTTCAACGTAAACGACAATACGCCCGTGCCCGACGTCACGGACGGCACCAAAAGATTCGCCGGCATCGTGCACGAATACATCGAACCCTTCGCGGATCTTTTCATCGAACATTGTGATCTCCTTCAGACGTAGCGGGGAATTGGACCGTTGTGCGGCGTCATGCGGCCGGAGAGGTCGAGCATCTCCTTGTCAATGTAACACCAGCCCCAACCTTCGGGCGGATCATAGCCTTCGATGATGGGGTGTCGCGTTGCCTGAAAGTGTTTGGTTGCGTGCCGGTTTGGGGAATCATCGCAACACCCGACGTGGCCGCAAGTGCGGCAGATGCGCAGATGCACCCAGGGAGATCCGGTCTTCAGGCATTCCTCGCAGCCGAGCGCACTCGGCGTGACATCGCGGATGGTGGAAAGATGTGTGCAGCTCTTGCTCATACTGCCGCTCCTTCGCGCAAACGCGCGAGATGATCCTGCAGGACTGCCACAACCTGGGCACCTTCGCCAACCGCAGCCGCAACGCGTTTTACGGAGCCAGAGCGGACGTCGCCAACAGCGAACACACCGGGACGGCTGGTCTCGAATGGGCTCCTGTCTGCGCCCCGCGATGGACCCGTCAGCACAAACCCGTTTTCGTCAACCGCGATGCCGC
This sequence comes from Micropepsaceae bacterium, assembly GCA_036273455.1. GTDB lineage: Bacteria > Pseudomonadota > Alphaproteobacteria > Micropepsales > Micropepsaceae > CAIYRG01. Next base: position 19,220 of record DASUHP010000120.1, read on the forward strand.
AATCGCGCAGCCATTCGGTATTGGGTTCGGCACCGATGAAAAGAAATAGGTGACGAATATCGCGGGTCTCCTCCACGCCAGTGGCGCGATTTCGGTAGCGAATTTTTTCCAGCACGCCGCCATCGCCCCCAAGCCCGATCACTTCGGTTTCAGGGATCGCCTCCACATTGTCGAGCGCGGCAATGCGATCGATGAGATAGCGCGACATGCCGGATTCGAGACTCCGGCCGCGCATGACGAGCCAGACTTTCGCAGCGTGGCTGGCCAGGTAAACAGCCGCCTGGCCAGCGGAATTCCCGGCGCCGACCAAAGCGATCTCCTGGCCGGCAACCAGCCGGCCTTCTATCGGCGATGCCCAGTAATGGACGTGGGAGCCCTCGAATTCTGCGAGATTTGGAATATTCAGCCGCCGGTATCGCGCGCCGGTTGCGATGACAACCGACTTCGCGCGCACGCGCTGACCGTCTTTGGTCTCGGCGACAAATTCTCCCGGCATTGAACCCAGTTGAACAACCTCGTTCGGGATCAACATCTCGACGCCGAATTTTTGCGCCTGATTATACGCGCGCGCCATCAGTGCCATCCCGGTGATTCCGGTGGGAAAGCCCAGATAATTCTCGATCCGCATCGACGCGCCCGCCTGCCCGCCAAAGGCATTGCCGTCGAACATGATCACCGAAAGCCCTTCCGACGCCGCGTACACCGCCGCCGCGAGTCCGGCCGGCCCGGCACCCACGATCATCACATCGTACAGACGCGCGAAATCGGCGCGTTTCAGCAGCCCGAGGCACCTCGCAAGATCATGCTCGGCTGGATTGCGCAGCACTGCGCCGCCGGGACAAACCACCAAGGGAAGTTCAGCCGGGTTGATCTGGAAACGCTGGATCAACGCGCGCGCATCTTCGTCTGTGTCCGGATCGATCCGATGATGCGGCTGGCCGCTTCGCCTGAGATAGTTTTCCAGCCGGACCGAATTTGCTTCGCCATCCCGTCCAATCAGGACCGGCCCGACAGCCTGGCTCTCAAGCAGCGCAACGCGGCGCAGGATCAATGCGCGCATGATCCGTTCGCCAAGTTCGGCCTCGCCGACCATCAGATCGCGGATTCGCGCCGAAGGAATGACGAGGGCTTCGACCTGGGTTCGCGCGACAGCGTCAACCAGCGCCCGGCTACCGGACAGGGAACCCAGCTCGCCCATGAAGAAACCGGGAGCATAATTGATCAGTGGCGCAGTATGGCCTAGTGCGTCTCGCAGGGTGACAGCCACTTCACCCGCCAGAATGACAAACATTCCGGGGATCGGTTCCCCCGCTTTCAACAGGTTCCCCGATTTTGCGTAGACACGCACATCGCCGAAGCGGCGCAGACGGTTGATTTCGGCGGCCGTGAGCATCGGAAAAATCTGCTCCCGGCGCGTCTCAATGATCGAAGGGCCTTCCCCGGCCATCACACAACTATGCGCCCCGCCTGCACAAAAGCAAACCAATTCCGGACGGCACTCGATGCCGATGGGGCGGAGCAAAGCACCGCGCCACACGTGGCGGTTCCGCCGGGGTCGAGACATGAAGGACATCGGCCCACCTTTGCATTCGCGGGCGGAAGGCCTGGAAGCGATTGTCAAGATGTTGCGCTGCCTCATGCAGAGTGAGCGCTACTTCATGCAAATGACGCACCCGGGTGCGGTAACGATCAAAGGCACGAACGCGCCGGAGGCTCCCATATCCCAAGAGATACCGGGGTGGATCGCCGCGTTGATCAGCATCGGCTGCGCTGCTCCCGACTTTCCCGCGCTCAAGCCGTGCAGCTTTGCCGCTGTGGATCTTGCGTACCGCACGCTGTTTGGTGCGGCCGTTCACAATCACTTCGGCACCCGCTCGAATTTTCATGTCCAAATCCCTCCCGGGCCACATATAATCTTCACAAAGACCATTTTGGCGCAGTCAAATACATGTCGCGCCGCGGAGTTTTAATGTCCGCGGTAAACCGGCGGCCGACCCTCCGCTTCGGCCCTGCGGCCTTCGATAAAGTCTTCGGTGTGGTAGAGCGAGCCGTATTGTTCGTCGAGCCGGGAAAAAGCGACTTGATCGCCCTGGTCGATCGCCAAATGTGCCGAATCCAGCGTCAGTCTGATTCCGAGCGGACCGCATGCAGCGATTTTTTGCGCGATGGCCACGCCGGCTTCGAGCGCGCTCGGGGGATCGGGCGCGATTGCCTGCACGATCCCCATGCGCAGCGCTTCTTCCGCGCCCCAGTGATCGCCGGTGAGCATATATCGTATGGCATTGCCCCAACCCGCCTCGCGCACGAACCGGATCGTTGCCCCTCCGCCTGGGAAACGGCCATGGGTGTTCTCGTCCTGTCCAAAGCGGACGTCCGCCGAGGCAATCCGGATATCAGCGACGAGATGCAGCTCATGGCCGAGATTCCAGGTGTCGCCATGGACAACCACCACCAGCGGCTTCGTCAGGCGTGACGATTTCCCGAGCGGATCGATCTCTCCTTCACCGACGCCGGTCAACTTTCCTGTTTTCGCAAGGGCCGTAAACGCATCGACATCGACACCGCGCGAAAAATTCTCACCGTGACCGAACAGCACGGCCGCTCGCAGTGGCGGCGCCAGACCTTGCACCTCATCGGCGTGCCGCACACAGGCGGTCACGCTATGGCCGGCGGCGGCGAGGTTTGCCGCCATGGGTTTCCCCATATGGCCGAGGCCAATGAACCCGATCGCAGTCTGAGGCTGACTGTTTTTCGACGGCGCCGTCTGGGAGGCGGGCCGGCCGGCACGAGGTGTGTTGATTTTGATATCCATCTCAAGATCTCCCGTCTTGCTGTTGTGGAACACAGTCGGGTTCACTGTCCTGTTCGGAACCATTCGATTGCAACAAGTGTCTGCTCGAACAGCGCGGAGCCGAGCAATTCCACAAACTTGACCTGCCTAATCCCGCGCAACTTCAATCGGAACGCCGATTGAAGGAATTCTGGTGCGATGATCGGTCCTGAATTCCAGTATAAGCGTTACGCGCCATAATGGTTGCAGACGAATTCGGACTCCACTGTCGAGTACGAAGAGCCGCATGAACGACCGCGCAGAACCAGCGTCGAAGGAATCCGCCGTAGCGCCACAGCGCGCTGCCGCTCTGGCGCCGTTCCGGTGCCCGCTGTTCACCATGATCTGGATTGCGACCATCGTCGCGAATATCGGCACCTGGATGTACAGCGCCGCCGCCGGCTGGCTGATGACCGATTTGAACCCCAATCCATTGATGGTGTCGCTGGTTCAGAGCGTGAGCAATCTTCCCCTGCTGCTGTTTGCACTGCCTGCGGGCGCGCTTGCCGATCTCATCGATCTGCGCTGGCTGATTCGTGTCCTGGAAATCGCAACCACCATCGTCTCGGCGATTTTTGCGGTTCTGGTGTCATTCCGATTGGTCGATCCGGTCATCCTTCTGGTTTTCGTCTTTCTGATTGGCGCCCTGGCGGCATTGGAAGCGCCGGCCTGGCAATCGGTCGTGCCACAGCTCGTCAGCAGGGATGATCTCGGCGCGGCGATCGCGGCGAACAGTATCGGAATCAATATCAGCCGGGCTATCGGCCCGGCATTGGGCGGCGTTTTGATCGGCCTTGCCGGAATAGCCCTGCCATTCTGGTTGAACGCGGTGAGCAATCTCGGCGTCATTGCCGCGTTTTTCCTGTGGCGCTCATGCACGAAGGAACACGGGGGACTGCCTGCGGAACGCTATTTCAGTGCGATCAGGGCCGGTCTTCGTTATGCGCGCAACAATGGCGCGCTTAAGGCGACATTTGCCCGCTCAATAGGGTTTTTTCTGTTCGCCAGCTCCTATTGGGCGCTTCTTCCGAACCTTGCGCGCTATCAGATCGGCGGAGGACCGCAGCTCTACGGCGTGATGCTGGGCGCTATCGGTGCAGGTGCCGTCCTGAGCGCGGTCTTTCTTCCCCGGCTGAACAAATGGTTGAGTCCGGATCGCGTGGTTGATCTTGGTCAAGTGGTGACGGCACTCGCGCTTGTGGTCCTGGGATTGGCCCGCAATCCGGCCGTCGGCATTGCGGGTTGCCTCCTCGCGGGAATGGCGTGGATTGCGGTACTCGCAAGTTTGAACGTTGCGGCGCAGGTCGCATTACCCGATTGGGTGCGCGGGCGAGGGCTCGCGCTGTACGTCACGATTTTCTTCGGCACCATGACAGCCGGCAGCCTTATCTGGGGTGAGGTTGCAAGTCTGCGCGGCCTGCCGCTGGCGCATTTCATTGCTGCTGCGGGTGGTATCGCCGCCGTACCATTGCTGCACGGCTGGAAATTGCAAGCCGCCGCGGGATTCGATCTCACTCCGTCGGCGCATTGGCCGTCGCCGGTCATGGCGACCGAGATTCCGAATGACGCCGGGCCGGTTATGGTGACCGTCGAATATGACGTATCCCCACAAAACAGGGAGGCGTTTGCCGAGGCGATTTACGAATATAGCCGTGAGCGAAAGCGCGACGGGGCCTATGCCTGGGGCATATTCATGGATACCGCAAATGAGAACCGCTACATTGAGACTTTCCTGGTCGACTCATGGGTGGAACATCTGCGTCAACATGAGCGCGTGACAAAAGCAGATCGCGTGCTGGAACAGGCTGTGCGGGCGCTTGTTCGCGGTGAACCCATTACGACCCACGCGATTCATTTGGAACCCCCGGAAACAAGACGCGACGCACCTGGCTGAATCAGACAATTACAGAGACAGCTTCTGAACAGAAGCATCGAGCAGCTGAACGTGATCCGCGGTTAAGCCTCGCGTTCGAATGAGAAGCGATCAGGTCCGACTATCTCGCGTCATCGGGATAGACGGCGTAGGTCGGCAGCTTGTCAGGATCAAAACCATTGAGTGCAATATCGGCAGCACAACGCGCCATTGTTATGAAATCCAACCCTCCTCCAGGACCGATGCACGGCAGAAGGAAGGGCGCCTGCTTTCGGGCATATTCGCGTTCGAAAACATATCGCAGCCTTTGCTCATCGCGCGTTGGAACCAAAACTGTGCTAATCCCCGATAGAGCAATTTGCCCGGCGCACCGCGTCTTCTGCTCAAGCGATAGTTTTTCGTATTTGTCGAGTGTACAGCCAAGTGCCTGTGACAGTGCTTGCAGTGGCGAGTTCGTCTCGGGTGTCGTGCGGGTGATCGCTTTACTGGATGGGCGGGTATCAGCGGACGGTGCCGGAAACGCGCGCATCGTTGGCGCGGAAAGCGGCGGTAAAACACTTCCGAAGATGTAATACTGTTGGATAGTCAACTGCGGCGGGCGAGGAATTGCCGGAGTTGGCAGGGTAAGCAAGTATAGAAGGTGCTCCTGCGGTCTCTCGCGGAGAACCTGAAAATCTCCGTATCTGCCCAGCAGAATGCGTAGGGCTGCGATGTGCAGAGCTAAAACCGCGGTGGCGGCTGCGATTTGGCGAAGGCGTTTTGAACTTCGCAACACCGTGCGCCACCGGCATGTTTAAGACCTGTTTTGCATCCTAGTCGTATTTTGCGGTTTGCGCAGGGCTGTTCCGCGGAGCACGCCCGCTGTCATTGCACCGCCCGTGGCCATTCTCGATGGCACAGGTCCTCTGCCCACAGGCGACGGAGCGTGCTAGTTTGGCGCGGGCTGGTTCGCACCGGCTGGCACAAAGCGCGGAGAGCGGAGGGAGCACGCAGTGGTCACGATCATCGTCAACGGGACTTCGCATCAGGTCGATGTGGAGGATGAAACCCCGCTTCTCTGGGTTTTGCGCGAGGAGATCGGGCTGACCGGAACGAAATTCGGCTGCGGCATCGCCGAATGCGGCGCATGCACAGTGCATGTCAACGGGCAGGCCGTGCGTTCCTGCTCAGTGCCGGTCAAAACCGTGGCTGGAAAGCAGATCACGACCATCGAAGGTCTGTCGGCGAACAGCTCGCATCCGGTGCAGCAGGCCTGGCTGACCGAGCAGGTGCCGCAATGCGGCTATTGCCAGTCCGGCCAGATCATGGCGACGGTGGCTTTTCTGAAAACCAATCCCAATCCCAGTGACGCCGATATCGACGCCAATCTCACCAATATCTGCCGGTGCGGCACCTATGAGCGGCTCCGCCGTGCGGTGCATCGCGCAGCCGCTTTGATGCGCAGCTGAGGGAGAAAGTCATGACCATCCACACAACTCTCTCCCGCCGCCAATTCGTCGTCAGCACACTGACCGCCGCCGGTGGATTCGCGCTCGGCGTCGGCACCACTTCGGCCGAGGCGGCAAGCCTCAGCGTTCGGCCGTGGAACGATGACACCACGCACTATCCCGGCGAGATCAATGCCTGGGTCGTGATCCAGCCCGACGACACCGTCATCATCCGTTACGGCCGCGCCGAGATGGGGCAAGGGAGCTTTACCGCGCTGCCGCAGATTCTCGCCGAAGAGCTGGAATGCGACTGGCAGTATGTCCGGCCGGAATATGCTTCGGCCAATCGCAATGTGCGGGACAACAAGGTTTACGGCAGCCTGTCCACGGGCGGCAGCCGTGCCGTGCGCGAGACCGGCGTCATCGTGCAGCAGGCGGGCGCCAGCGCGCGCGAACGCCTGATTGCCGCGGCGGCAAAGCGCTGGAACGTGCCCGCCACCGAATGCGAAGCCGCGATGAGCAAGATCACGCATAAGCCATCCGGCCGCACGTTCCGCTTCGGCGAACTCGCAGCCGAAGCGGCCGCGATCAAACTGGACAAAGAGCCGGCGCTGAAACATCCGGACCAGTACAAATTCATCGGCCGGCGGATCGCGCGCCTGGACATTCCGCTCAAAATCAATGGCACGGCGAAATACGGCATCGATCTTGAGGTGCCGGGCATGGTTCGGGCCGCAGTCATGAAATGCCCGGTGTTCGGTGGCACGCTGAAATCCGCCGATGAAAGCAAAATCGCCTCACGCCGCGGCATCATCCAGGTGGTGAAGCTGAAGGACGCAGTTGCCGTGGTGGCCGACCGGACCTGGCGCGCGCAAGCGGCACTGAAAGCGCTCCCGATCGAATGGGAGGTCGGCGCGGCCGGTGCAACCAACAGCGCGCAGTTCCGCAAAGCCTATCTAGACGCGCTCGATCAAAAAGGCGCCGAAGCGCGTCACGACGGCAATGTCGATGGCGCGCTCGCCAAGGCGGCAAAGGTCATCGAGGCGACTTACGACGTGCCGATCATCGCGCATGCCCCCATGGAGCCGCTGAATGCGATTGCGCATGTGCAGGCCGATCGTGTCGATGTCTGGGTGGGGACGCAGAATGCCGATCTCGCGCTGACATTTGGCGCGCAGGCGTCCGGCATGAAGCCGGAGAACGTCTATGTCCACAACACTTTCTCGGGCGGCGGTTTTGGGCGGCGTCTGGGTCCGGACGAAGTTGCGCAGGCGGTGGCGATTTCCAAAGCCGTCGGCAAGCCGGTGAAGCTGGTGTGGACGCGCGAAGAGGAAATCCGCCAGGGCCGCTATCGCACGCAGGCTGCGATCCGCTTTAAGGCAGGTTTTGCCGCCGACGGAACGGCGGTTGCGCTCGAAATGCGCAATTCCGCGGGCGCCGCCAATCCGGCCGGCGTGAAGGACGGCATCGACCCGCAGACGCTGCAAGGCCTGATCAACGCGGCATATCAACTGCCGAACTACCGCGTGATCTCGATGCTCAAGAACACGCATGTGCCGCTCGGGCCGTGGCGCGCGCCAGGGCATTCGCAGAATGCGTTCTTCATGGAAAGCTTCATCGACGAAATGGCGCATGCGGCGGGCAAGGATCCGGTGCAGCTTCGCCGCCAATTGCTGGCGCATCGTCCGGATTTTCAGCAGGTGCTCGATGTCCTGGTCGAAAAGGGCGATTGGGGCACGCCACTGCCCCGCGGCCGTGGGCGCGGCATCGCGATCACCGAGGCCTATGACTCGATTGTCGGTATGATTGTCGAAGTCACGGTGAAGGGCGGTCAGGTGAAAGCCGATCGCGTGGTGATCGCCTGCGACTGCGGCACTGTGGTCAATCCCCGTGGCGTCGAGACCCAGCTCGAAGGCGGCATGATCTACGGGTTGTCGGCAGCATTGTTCGGCAACATCACGATCAAGGACGGCCGCGTCGAGCAGGGAAATTTCGACACCTATCCGGTGGTGCGGTTCAAGGATGCGCCGAAAACAGAAGTTTATATTTCGCCGACACCGGGCAAGCGCTGGGGCGGCGTCGGCGAACCTGGCGCAACCGTGATTCAGCCGGCACTCACCAATGCGATCTTCGCCGCCACGGGCAGGCGTCTGCGTTCGCTGCCGGTCGTCGGGCAGGATTTGAACGGAGCGGTATAACCATCGGAGGAGATTGCAACATGAAGCTGTTTCACACTGTTCTCGTGACAAGTGGACTGGTGCTCGGGATGTGCGGCGCCGTGGCCGCTCGCGACGCGCCGGCCGGCAAGATGATGACACTCGAAATGCCGGCAACTCCCGAACCGGCGCGTGTCACGCTCGATCCGAAAACCACCGCTGTCATGGTGCTCGACTACGTGCAGGACATCTGCAACAGCCAGCCGAAATGCAAGAACGGGATGCTTCCGGCCGTGACGCCATTCCTGGCGAAGGCGCGCGAAGCCGGCGCCACGGTTGCATATGGCACGCGGGCGCAGAACCAGACCATGTGGCTGCCGGAGATTGCGCCAAAGCCGGGCGACATCCGCGTCACCAACACGGCGCAGGACCGGTTCTATGGAACCGATCTCGACAAGGAGCTGAAGGCCAAAGGCATCAAGACGATCGTTATGGTCGGCTGGAAAATCAGCGGCTCAATCACCTACACCTCGGTCGGCGCGATGGCGCATGGCTACACCATTGTCGTGCCTGTGGACACCACAGCAGCGACAAGTGATTACGAGCAGACGATCGGCTTCTATAATGTGTTGAACAGCGGATCGGCCAATCTCCGGAACCAGCCTTTGAAGCCGGGCTCGGTCACGCTCAGCCGCACGGATATGATCTCGTTCAGGTAAGATCGTGAGCTTCTGTTTGCGAGCGCGCAATTTTCACGCGCTCGCGCGGATTTGAGCGCGTGGCGAACCGCGCACGCCCTTGCAATAACGAGTGCCCGCCATCTTGTATTGAGGCCGGCGCAGACGCGGAACGATTCCATGTGCAGAAACATCAGGACGCTCTTCAACTTTGACCCTCCGGCAACCGAGGAGGAAATACGCGCATCGGCGTTGCAATTCGTCCGCAAATTGAGCGGATTCAACTCGCCATCAAAGGCCAATGAGGCAGCATTCCAAGAGGCCGTCGATGATGTCGCGAAAGTGGCGCACCGGCTGCTTGTCTCGTTGAGATCTGACGGTCAACCTCGCGACCGTGCAATAGAAGCGGCGAAAGCACGGGCGAAATCGCAACGGCGCTTTTCCAATCCATGGCCGGCGCCCAGCCGCTGATATCGGGTCGATCCGATGTTCGGAATTTTCGGCCGCTCGCAGGAAATGCAGAATCTGGATTATGCGCTTCGCGCGGCGGGCGTTCATCCACGCACCATCCCCGATGCCGTCAAGATCACGACGCTGAAGCAGTTGAAGGAAGCCAATGGCGGCGCAAAACCCGATTCGCGCGCGGTGGCCGGCGCGGCCGACCTTCTGGGCTATTGCGCGCTCGGCCCCAAAACCTATGCCGAGAAACACGATCCCGCGCGCGTCGCAGCCATTGAGGAGCGGCTGAACGCGGCGATTGAAAGCGGTTACGGTCTGGATGCCCGTCTGATCATGCTAATGCTGCATGCCGGATTGACCCATCGCGAGCTTGTCGAGAGGCACAAGCTCGACATGGAGTAACGCTTCTTCGCTGTTATGAACGCAAGCGCCGGCTCAACGCCCTTGACCACAACAAATCGAGTCAGGTTTCTGTTTGCGGCAGGTCAAGCGCAGAGCGCAACCGGCCGATGCTGCGCACGTAAAGTGTGCCGTGCCCGGCCGGTTGCAGCAGATCGGCATACGGCGTGAATTCCGCGATACGCTTGTTGAATGGAATCGCGCCGCAGCCGGGCGTCAAACAGTCGCGCTTGCCTTTAGGACATTGGTTGAACTTGCAGAGGCGTCCCATATAGCGATTGGTTCCAGGTTCGATCAAAAACACGTCCAATTCATGACTGGCGACGCTGATCCCAATTCCAGATTCGAATGCCTCCCGCAATGCGAGAGCGGCAGCGCGGCGAAGCGCAACGAGCCGTTCTTGCGAATCCAGCCAGAGCGCGAGGTCGAGATCGGCACATTCATGCCAGATCTCGATGCGCGCGTGCCGGAATTCCCGAAAGCGGGGGACCTCCTTCCAGAGCGGCTTGGCCACGGAGCCAATCACCGCCACGGCGGCGACCTCGCCAAATCGCATCCAGGCACCGGTCACGACATCTGCCGCGAGGCGGAATTGGCGCTGCCGGTCCAGCATCAGGCGGTTTTCCGCTTCGATCTCCGCCTGTTTCACATCAGGCCAGCAGTTTCATCAAGTTGCGCTTACGTCCGAACCGAATTTTAAGGTCCGCCAAATAGGCCGCCTGACCGGCCGCGTCGCGCAGCCCCGCCATTCGATTTATCAACCGCATGGCCTCTGCATAGGCGTGATCGCCGCCGGCAGCGGCAAGCTGATCGACACGCTCAACGTAGATGTCAATCGCCTGCTCACGATGTGTTGCCTCGCTCGCGCGCGCCAGGCTTTCCTTCGACTGCGCCGAGGCGCCATGCTTCCGCACGATAGCCCAGGCTCTGTCGAACAGTTTCTCCTGTATCAGGACCTCGATCAGCAGATCGCCAGGATGATGCGACCCCGTGTGTTGCTGACGGCCAAGCGCTGCTTCAAGGAAATCCAACGCCCAATCGCCGGCAGACGGGCCGCCAACTTTGCGGAGTCGCTCATACAATTCTAGGCTCGGCGCCTTCCCGAAGGCATGTGACAGATGCTTTTGTGCCTCGTCCGCCCGGCCCGAACCCTGAAGCAGGCCAGCCGCAAAAAGCACCAGTCGCTCGTCAGGCTGCCCATCCTCGAACATCCACAGGCCTTCTTCGGCCCAGCGTAACGCCTCGCCGCTCCGGCCCTGAGCACGGCAAAACTCAGCAAGCTGGAGATAATTCCACGGGGACGACAGGTCCTTGGTTCGGAGCGCGACACGCGCCTCGACGTCGCCGTCACGCTCGGCAAAGAAATCCAGAATCTCTGCCAGGCGGTGATATTCGCCGATCAACTCACCACGACTGCGGACGCCGCGGGACGGCAGCTTGTCCCACTTCGCAAACGCCAGGCGGCGATATTCGGCCAGGCCGGCATCGCCAAGTACCTCGGCATATCGCGCCGCGGCACCATCGAATGTCTCGTACTCGTCTTCCATCTCGCGTTCGAACAAGTCGCGGGCAAATGGCACTGCGTCCGGGCGCGACGTCTTGGCGGCGGCAAGATGGATGCGACCCGCGCGCCGGAGCAATTCGGTACCATACCCGTCGGAATCGTCGATACTTCCAATCGCCGCCTCAATGCGATCAATGGACCGCTCCGCCAGTTCAAGCACCACGCCTGCATGCTGGCCCGTCGCAAGAGCCTCGATTGCGTCAAGTGCCTCATCGACTACGCTCGCCCAGCCGCCCGCCTCGCTGTAATCAACGAAACCGCGTATGCGCGTTGCATTGTCAATTGCCTTGCGCAGTGTGGCCTTAAGCCGATTGCTGTCGGGATCGATGGAAGCCGCGGCCAGGTCGAGCTTGCGAAACAGGGTGTAATCTTCCTTCGCCCACTCGACAATCATGCCTATGAGCGCATCGGCGCTCCTGGCCTTGAGATAATCGCGGATCCGCCCGAAGGCGCCGTCGCTTTCCGCGCCTCTGCTCGCGGCGTTTGCCGCAAGGGCTGTCGCGACCAGGTGCTTACAGAATCCGCGATCCTCAAAGGCACGGCACGAGCACGTGCCAGCGATCATTTTGCCGTGGCCCGTCAGCTCCACGCGGTAGTCCTCCGTGCCGCTGACCAGCGCAAGCACGCGGTGTTTTTCAATGGCCAGGATGCGCACCACACCGTCGCGGTAGTAGGCGCTGCCGCGTGCAAATGCTTTTTCACCAGCGATCTCTCGTGCGGCATCAACATCAAAACGGGAAATACTCTCGTGACTCATGCTGGCAGCGGCGGCAGCGACTCAGTTCTGGTGGCATAGAAACACTTCAGACTGGCCAAAGAAATAGCCCCTGCTGAACCACTCCCGTCGGGAGTACTGAAGAACTGGCCCCTGCGAATCTGGCAATTCGCAACCGGAAGCCGCCGTAAGTTACCGGCGCAAGTCCGGCCATTGCGCGATGTGTCTGCCCGCGGCATTCTTAACACGATTCAGGTGTTGGGCAGAGGCTCGATGGCTTTAGGTCTTCCGGGTGCTGATCGATGGATGAGAATCGCGCGCGGCGTGGCGGTTCTCTGCACGCTGCCCGTGGCCGCAGCAGCACAACCGGCAAATATGCCGGATTTTTCCGGCATCTGGGGCCGCTGGCTCCATTTCGAACCACCCGCAACGGGTCCCGCGCCCGTCACCAACCTGGCCCACACGGCTGCCGGCACGATGGACGATTATCGCTGGGCCGGCGATTACACAAATCCGATCCTGAAACCGGCGGCCGCCGCTATCGTAAAGCGCCGGGGGGACATGGCCATGAGCGGCAGCCTGGCGCCCAACCCGCATGCGCAATGCCGGCCGGAGCCCACGCCGTACATTCTGGCTGTTGAAATCGGATTGGAGATTGTACAGCGGAAGGACGAAGTGCTGTTGCTTTATATGAGCGGCCACCTGGTTCGCCACGTGCGGATGAACGTCCCACACCCGACGCATGTGACTCCGTCATGGACCGGGAATTCGATCGGCCATTACGACGGCGACGTGCTGGTGATCGACACGATCGGCCAGAAAACCGGGCCGCTCGCGATGGTGGACAATTACGGCACGCCGTACAGCGAGTCCCTGCATGTCGTCGAACGCTACCGGCTTATTGCCGGAAAGACCTCGCGCGAAATCGAATCGCGCCACGAAAGAACCTATTTTCCTCCCGGTGTACCAACCAATGCGTCGTCGCGAGGTGATATTGACCCCGACAGCAGTAAGAAAGGACTTCAGGTCGAAGTCACTGTCGAAGACCCGATTATGTTCAGGACGCCATGGCGGGGAATCGTGACCTACCGCCCTGCGCTGGGCGAATGGGCGGAAGCGATTTGCGCCGAAAACCCGAACGCCTATTACGGAAGCGATGCGGGGATTCCGTTTAGTGAAAAATCGGATTTTTGAGTAGGAATCAGAAGGAGGGATGCCATGAGAAATACGACCGTGAATGCTCTGGCCATCGCGTGCATTTTGAGTCCGATGGCAGCCATCGCTGCCGGGAACACACCACCGGCAACCGCGACTTACATCATGAAGCAAGACATCGACAAAATCAGCGCGACGGAGCAATCGCAGAGTACCCGCGATGAGAACGTAAAGATTGTCGGTCTGGGTTACGAGAATTTCGCCCTCGGCGTGATTCATCGCGGTTCGACCAGAACCCCGGCACGTGCAGCCGCCGGCGCGGCGGCGCAGGCGCAATCCTGCGGGCGCATGATGGCAACTCTTCCTCCGGGCGGAACGCCGGGAGGCATCACCCACGACTTCCAGACCGAGGGCTATATCATCACCTCCGGCGGCGGAACGATGTTTACCGATGGCTACATCGTCAATGGGCGGCACAACGCGCAAAATCCCGAGGGCGGACCCAACGGGCCGACCTGCGGCGGGATGGCCTATGGCGTGAAGAAAGTCGTGGTGAAGGTGGGGGATGTGGTGATCGTGCCGCCGGGTGTTGTGCACGGATGGGCGGATATCCCGGATCACGTCGATTATCTGAGCTTCCGGCCATCACAGGGTATCCTGCAGCCCGGTTGGGTGAATCCGACAATCGCAAAGTAAATGGCGCCGGGTGAATCGTCGCGCGAGGGAGGAACTCGCATGAAGCGCATTGTTCTTTTTGCCTGTTTCGCAGGCGTGCTGACCTGCGCCGGCGTTGCTGCCCAACAGCTGCCCTATGAGGGACAAAACCGGCTTAATGTGCCAGAGGACTACCGCGAATGGGTCTTTCTGACTTCCAGTCTCGACCTGAATTACAGCGACGCGACTGCTGACCGTTCCGTGCTGGACAATGTCTTTGTCAATCGAGACGCATACAGGGCTTTCGTCAGGACCGGCACCTGGCCGGACAAAACCATCATTGTCAAAGAAAACCGGATCGCAGCCTCAGCAGGGACGATCAGCAAAAGCGGAAAATTTCAGACGCAGGTTTTGAACATGGAGATGCATGTCAAAGACGAAGCGCGTTTTCCCGGCAAATGGGCATTCTTCGTCTCGAGCGACGGGAAAGCGCCGGGAATGCTGGTACCAACGACGGCGGCTTGCTACTCCTGCCATTCCGCGCATGGCGCCGTGGATACAACATTCGTTCAGTTCTACCCGACATTGCTTGAGATAGCGAAAGGCAAAAACACCCTCAGCTCTGGTTATCTAAACGACCAGCGGAGTCTCGTTGGATCGAAATAAACGCACCGTTCGGTATTCACTGCCGGAATATCGATTTCGGCAGCATGGCGTGTACGCCCTTCGTCCCGTCCACGATCTCCGTCACATGCAGATCCATCGCCGCGCTCATCAGCATCAGCGCGTCGTCACGCGACATGTGCTTGTTCTCGACAATGAAATTCAGCATCTCGCGCGTGGCGATCTTCGCTGCCTGATTCAGGTCCGGATCCAGTCCGATGGTCATGTAATGGGTCGGCGTTTCGGCGCGCGGCCAGTTGGTGTGCATGCCCTTGTGCAGCACAACCTGGATTTCGCCCTGCAGCGATGTTTCGACGGCGGACATTCCGACTTCGCCATCGCCCTGCACCGCGTGCCCGTCGCCGATTGAGATCAGCGCGCCCGTCGCATGCACCGGCAGAAAGAGGCTGGTGCCCGGCTGTAGATCGTGATTGTCCATATTGCCGCCAAACACGCCCGGCGGGCCGCTCGCCACACGGCCCATGGATGGCGGCGGCGCCACTGCGATCACGCCCCAGAACGGCTTTGTCGGCACCACGACACCCGGCGCGAACTCAATCTGTTTCTTTGCCGGATCGAAAAAGAACACACGGTCGCGCGAATACGGAAACTCTTCCGGCAACGAGCCGCGGCCCGCGCGAATCCCCATGCCGGCGATCGGCAGCCACAGATCGATCGAGCGGATACGGATTTCAACCGTGTCGCCGGGCTCAGCGCCGCGGACCGCAATCGGGCCGGTGAGCATATGGTCTTCGCGATTTGCCCCCGGAACTCCATCAAACGCGGCAAAGAGTTCCGGCGGTATTTTGTCTTTCGGCACGCCGAGACTCTCGAAATAGCGCGGATTGCCGCCGACTGTCCAAAGCCGCACGATGTCCCCGGAATCAATCGTCAGCACCGGCTTCAGCGATGCATCGAAAAAGCTGCGATGCACGGTCGTGGGCGATGGGTGCAACTCATATGTCTTCGCTTCTGCCGCCGTCGCAACAAAAATGGCTGCAGCACAAAGACCCAGTGCGCGCGTTGAAAGGATTTTTCTCATCGCGTCCCTCAATGGCCTGCGGGAAGAACTGTAAGACCGGCAGCTTTGAACACCGCACCGCCTGACGTGCTCGTCATTGCCCGGATGAAAGCCCGCGCCGCCTCAGGATTGCTGCTCACCGTTGTCACGCCGGCGACGTAATCGGTCGGGCTTTGGATTGCGTCCGGTAATGGCCCGGCAATTTTCACGCCTTTGTTGGGCGCCAATTCCGCGATGAAACTGATGCCGATTTCCGCATCGCGTTTTGCCACCGCGTCGGCCACTTCCGAGCCCTGATTGCGATAGACAATTTTGCTCTTCATCTGATCGTAGATGCCCATGCGCTTCAGCAGATTTTCGAAAAAAGTGCCCGACGTGCCGCCGGCCGCCGGGCTCACATAAGCGACCGACCGCGCCTTCAGCAGAGATGCCTTGAAGCTGTCAGGCGAGGACAAGTCGGGTGCAGTGCCGTTCGGCTGCATCGCGACACCGATCAATGCGCGCACCAGAACCGTACGCGTTCCGGGCGCGATGCGGTTTTCTTTCTGCAATGCATCCAGGCCTGCGGCCGTGACGACCACGACATCGGCTTTTTCGCCGGCCTGAAGCCGCTTCTGCAGCGATCCCGTCGTATCCGATACATAGTCGAGCTTGTTGCCGGTCGCCTTCGCGAACTCGGCGCCGATCTTCTCGACCGTCTCGGTCATGGCGCCACCGACAAAGACCTTCAGCTCCGCCGCATTGGCCGTGGGGATTCCGAGCACGAGCGAAATCGTAAATCCAACCGCCCACAGGACTTTGTTTGTCATTAATGCCTCCCCAATCGTGGTGCAGCGCGCCTCTGTCGTTCCGGGCATTTTAGCAGGGTCACGCCCCGAAAGCGCCTGTCCAGGTGCGCGAAATCCGATCCGGATTCTGCTATAAGTGTGCCAGCGGCAACGCCGGATTCTGGGAGGAATGCGATGAAACGCGAGGCTCTGTTCTTGGGCATTTTCACGACGGCAGTGCTCGTCTTGCCGGCGGTTGCGGCAGATCAGGGCGCGGGAATGTTTGATCTGCGCTGGGGCAAGAACGCGTTCAATTTCGAGGGCATGCCATCGGGACCGCAGCCGCTGAAAAATTTGAGCCGCCGGCCCGATGGGACCGCCAATGCCGGGCGGCTGGTTGGCGATTACCACAATCCGGTTCTCACGCCGCAAGCCGCAGCCGTGGTGAAGCAGAAGGGCGACCTCGCTGCCGCCGGAAAAGGATTCCCCAATTCGCAGGATCAGTGCCGCCAGCCCGCGCCACCCATGACTTTTGCGATGCAACTCGGTCTCGAAATGCTGCAGGGGAAGAATGGCGACATCACCATCCTGTATGGCGGTGACGACAATGCCCGCTACATCCGCATGAACAGCACGCATCCTGCGAATGTGGTCCCGTCGCATATGGGTGATTCGGTCGGGCATTGGGACGACAACACGCTGGTGATCGACACAGTCGGCATCAAGCCCGATACCTATTCGTCGGTCGATCGCTTCGGCACGCCGACGAGCGCAAAGATGCACACGATTGAACGCTATACGGTGATCGATGGTGCGCGCGCCTATGCGCAGCAGCATGGCTATGAACAGAGCGAGGGGACGGTCGGCGGCGGCGGGCGCAACGGTGGAGGCCGCAATGCGGGTTACGAGCCGGATCGCAATCTGAAGGGGCTGGAGCTCGATATAACCATGGACGACCCTGATGTGTTTAAGACGCCTTTGACAGCGCGGGTCACCTACCGCCGGGTCGCCACGGAATGGGAAGAATCGGTCTGCGCCGATAATCCGATGGAGCATTACAAGAACGAGTGGATCGGTTTGCCGCGGGCACAGAAGCCGGATTTTTGACGGCGGCTTTTCGAGAAGTAGGATGCTGGCCCGAGCATAACTCAGGCATCATGTATATTCCGGCTGCGTTTCAACTCTCTGATCGTGCCGTTCTGCACGAGTTCGTCCGGACACATTCCTTTGCCGTCATGGCGGGAGTGATCGGCGGCGAAATTCATCTCGCCTATGCGCCGACTTTGTTCATCACTGACTCCGGCCATGGCCGCGTGCAGTTCCATCTCGCGCGCGCCAATCCGATGGCTGCGCTGGAAGATGGCCAGCCGGCAAAGGTCAGTTTCATGGGGCCGCACAGCTATATCTCGCCCAACTGGTACAAGAGCTCGCAGGTGCCGACCTGGAATTATCTTGCGGCAGAGGGCTCAGGGCCCGTGCGGCGGCTGAATACGGAGGAGTTGCGGCGGCAGCTTACCGCGCTTGCGGCGCAGCACGAGGCATATGCTGCGCCGGATAATCGGTGGTCACCGGAGAAATTGAATCCCGAACAGATGACGGCGCTGCTCAAGGCGATTGTTGGGTTTGAGGTCGAGTTGGTTTCACTCGAAGGCAAGCTGAAACTTTCGCAGAACAAATCCCAGGCGGACATCGCCGGCGCCATTGCAGGCCTGGAGAAGAGCAACGACGAAGCAAGCCGCGCCATCGCCGCTGTAATGCGCAAATACGCGCTTCAGGGTTAACCGTCGTATTGGAGGACGTGAAGTCCGGCGTTCCAGTCGCTGACATACATCAGCCCGTCGGGGCGGACATAGACATCACAAGTCTGCGGGGCCAGAGCGATGCCGGTATGGGTGTCGATGAGCTTTCTCGGCGCAGGCGGCACCCAGAAAGCGATCTCCTTCGGCGCAAACTGGTCTCTGATATCAAACACGCGCACGCCGGCATTGTGGTAGGTGGCGAAGATCGTTTCTTCGCTCTGGAATGACCCCGGCCGGTTCTCATGCAGATTGTGCGGGCCAAAATTGCCGATCGTGCAGTAGTCGCGGTCCTTCGGCGTGGGCAGCGTCGCGATGGAGACTGGATTTGCATCCTCCCGCACATCGACGACCCAGGTGTAGAACAAGCCTTTCTCGCAATTCTCGGCGTTCGATTCTTCGGCAACGATCGCGAGCTTCCGTCCGGGCAGCGGGAGGGGTGTGTGCGTACCGCCGGGATAAGGCGGCGACCAGTTGATGTGGGACAGCAGCTTCGGATTGCGCGGATCCGCAATGTCATGGACGGTGAACCCGCCATCGCGCCAGGCGCCGTAGCCGCGATCACCCGCGACAATCATGTGATGCAATGCGACGCGTTTTCCCTTCGGCGTGGTGTTGGGCTCTTTCGCGGCGCGATTCATGCCCGGCAGCCAGGCTTTCGAAATCAGTTCCGGTTTGGTGATGTTCTGCAGATCGACAACGCCGAGAATATGGTCCGCGAAGCCGTCGAAATGGGCGGCGACATAGGCATAACGTCCACCGGTCCACCACAGACGGTTGATGCCAAAGCCCGGCATCTGGAGAAATGCGATCTCGCGCGGGTTGGCGGGATCGGTCTTGATGTCGAAGATCGACAGGCCGGCGCGAAACGGCACCTTCCTGGTGATGGAATCGGCGAGCGTGTTCTCGAAATAGGACCGCGCATCGTTATATGATTCCATTGCCATGACGTTGGCGCCCTCGGCGACGAGCAGAACATCGTTCGCGACCTGCAGATGCTGCGTGGCCGTATTGGGTGCGGTCAGCACATATTTGGCCGGCTTGATATTGCGCGGATCGGATGCGTCCAGCACCGAGAATCCGTCGCTGAACACGTGTCCGATATACAGATGCTGACGGTTCAGCATGATCTGTACACCATCGGGCCGGCCACCCTGGTCGCTCCACGAAATGTGCCTGATGCGGTTGCCGATCCCTTCGGCCGGTACGGTCCACGAGGATGCCCGGGTTGCAGCGAGTGGGCCGCCGTCAAAAGCGGCGAGTGCGCCCAGACCAGCGAGACCAGTCATTCCTGCGAGTGAAGCCCGTCGCGTAATCGGCATGGAAAGCCCCTCATTCCGGAAGGGCCAAACCATAACACCAGGTCAGGGTAATTTCCCTACTCTCGCCGGCCTCGTTCGGCTCTTTGGTCGCCGCCTCTTTGTGCGGCTTCGCGCTGCTCGCCGGCATTCCCATGTGGCGCGGCTCTGGCGACGTTCTCGCGTGCCGGCGTAGAATCGCGGCGGCCTTCAGCGGCCCTCGCAACCTTCCCGGGCGTGGCATGCTGGCTCGAATAGTCCGAATCGAAAATTCGCGCCTGGCCTTTATTGGGTGGCACAACGAGAGTTCCGTCGGATCGGGCAGTATTCATGTGATGGGTCTGAAACAGCGTCGGCTTCACATGCGGTTCATGTGCGGTGTTTTGCTCTTCGCGGGTGGGGCGAGCATTGATGCCACCGTGGCCGCCATTAAAGCTGATGCGGTTCACCGTCCGGTCGTTGACCACCGCTTTGTTATACATATTGGTGACACGCGCATTGCGGATGTTGTTGACCGCGCGGTTGTAGAGAACCGTCCGTGATTCCAGAAACCGCCCTCATAACCGTGGCCGGAGTAACCAAAGCCATAATTGATGCCGCCATAAAAGCCGACATGGGGGCCCCAATAGCCGGCATGCCAGACATAGACTCCGTTGTTCCAGCCCCACCAGGGTGGCGTCCACAACAGCCCAACCGCCGGCGGCAAAATCCAGGTGCCGGGGACCCAATAATAACCCGCGCCGTTCCACGCCCAGTACCCCGGCATCCACAAATAACCAGGCCCGGGAATCGGCGGCTGTGCATACGTCCTGAGCGGCGGCGGCGCGATTCCAACCGTCAAATTGACCGCAATTGCCGCCTCTGCCGGAGAAAGAATGCCAGGGAGGGCCGGCATCGGCAGGATCAATAACAACGCAGCGATGAACTGTGCCTTTGTCCTGTCCATGGGCCGCTCCCGGATTGCAGCCCATCGCGATTCGAGTGATAGGCTCTGACAGATAATTAGCCGGTTGCCATCGGCGGTCGTGTGACAAGGTTGGGATAACGAGGTGGCTGCCAAAAGGAGATTCAACAATGCGTTCCGTGCCGGTAAGCCTTCCGCCCGATCCCAACACGCGCGCGCCAGGCTGGACCTTACCCGAAGGCGCCTGCGATACGCACGCCCATATCTTCGGCCCGCCGCACCTGTTTCCCTATTCCGGGAACCGGCGGTACACGCCTCCAG
Organism: Micropepsaceae bacterium; assembly: GCA_036273455.1. Classification (GTDB taxonomy): domain Bacteria; phylum Pseudomonadota; class Alphaproteobacteria; order Micropepsales; family Micropepsaceae; genus CAIYRG01. The sequence continues at coordinate 39,899 of DASUHP010000120.1, forward strand.
CAGCACCGGTCGAACATTATCAGAATGTCCAGAAGATCACCGGTCTGACCCGCGTGGTTTTTGTCACGCCGACCGCTCATGGTTGTGACAATCGCGTCATCCTCAATGCTATTGCGGCGGTTGGTAAATCGGCGCGCGGCATTGCGAATATCGATTCGAGTTTGAACGACGCGGCGCTGCGTGAGCTCGCCGGGGGTGGAGTGCGCGGCGCCCGCTTCCATCTGATGAAGGACCGGCCAGGCAGCCAGGATCATTTACGCGAGCATCTGCCGAAGCTGGAGAAGCTTGGATGGGTTCTCGATCTGCATGTCGATCCTCCCGATTTTCTCGAACATGAGCGATTCATCCGTTCGCTTCCTACGATCACCATCATCGACCATATGGCGCGCGTGCGCGGCAAAGATGGTACTGGCCACGCTGCATTCCAATTGCTTCTGGACCTGCTGAAGAACGACAGGTTCTGGGTGAAATTGTGCAGCTTCGACAAGACCAGCAGCGTACAACAGGCCCATGTGCCCGGAAGTCTGCCTTATCTCGATATGGTGCCACTGGCCCAAGCGGTCATTGCGGCAGCACCCGGCCGGGTGATCTGGGGCACCGATTGGCCGCACGGCAATACATTCGTGCCGGGACGGACACCAAATGAAGGAGATCTTCTCGACCTGCTGGCAGTGATTGCGCCGGACGAAAAGACCCGGCACCGCATATTGGTGGAAAACCCTGCCCGGCTGTTTCGGTTTCCACGCGATTAGGCGAGAGCCATGGCAAATAAAATCAAACTCGATCTCGCCATAGGAGATTATCCGCATACCGCGGAGATCCTGAACGGGGCGATTCCAATCGAGGGCGTCGAGCCGAATTTCATCAGGGTCGTCCCGCAGATCGGGGCTTACCGGCGCATGGTCCGGCAGGCCGAATTCGATGTCTGCGACATTGCGCCGACGACTTACATCATCGCGCGCGCGTACGGTGCTCCCTTCACCGCCCTGCCGGTCTTTCTGATGCGCCGCTTTCATCATGGGGGGCTGTTGGTTCGGCCGGATGCCGGCATCAGAGATCCAAAGGACCTCGCGGGACGCAAAGTGGGCGTGCGCGCCTATTCCGTCACGACCGGCGTTTGGACCCGCGCGATCCTGCTGGACGAATATGGCGTCGACCATTCGAAGATCACCTGGGTCGTCGACGACGAAGAACATGTCACGCAACTCAAACTGCCCGAAAATGTCGTTCATGCACCGGAAGGCCGCTCGCTTGCGGACATGATGGCGGATGGTGAGTTGGCTGCAGTGTTTGAAGCAAATGCGGGGATTGGCCGTTCAGGCTCTCCGGCCGGCGCCGGCTGGCAGGTGCGCGAGGCCAACTATCCGCCGCTCTTCCCCAATGCCGATCGGTTGGAAGCTGCGTGGCATCGCAAGACCGGCATCTATCCGATCCATGGTACGGTTGTCGTAAAGGACAATGTCCTCAACAGGCATCCATGGGTGGCGCGTTCCCTTCTCGACGCGTTTTCCACCGCCAAAAACCGATGGCTCGAGAAGCTGCGATCCGGCGCAGCCGATTCCGCTGGCGACCGGAAATACCGGAAATTCCGTGAGATTGTGGGCGATGATCCGCTGCCATTCGGGACAACGGCCAATCTTCCCACAATGATCGCTCTGGCGGACACCGCGTTCCGGCAGAAACTCACGCCGCGCCGGATGGCGGTGGGCGAACTATTCGCCGACATCGAAACCGGGTGATGACACTGGCAACCGTCCGCTGAATGCGTTGAAATTGTCGCGGGTTATCGCCGGCAGTTCGGGGAGGAATGTGATGCACAGGAATATCCGGGGTCTTGCCGTATTACCGCTGATCGCCTGTGCCACTGCATGGCCATCGTGTTTGCCCGCGTCTGCGGCTACTGCGCCGCCCGATTTCGCGCCGGACAGCGGCACCGCGTGGGTGTCCCGAGGGCAGGATTTTCTTCCGCCGCCAAGCGGCCCTGGTCCGGTGATGGCCGATCCGAAGCGACCCCGCGTCACCAATGATGATTTGCGCGCGGGCACGGGCCAGCCGATGCGCGCCACCGCCAATCTCGACAATCCCATTTTGCAGCCCTGGGCGCGCGACGAATTGAAAAAGCGCAACGACCTGGTGCTGTCGGGAGACTATGCAGCGACGCCAAAAGAACGCTGCTGGCCAATTGGCGTGCCGGGATTTGTGCTTTACCCGGTGCAGCCGGTCTATTTCGTCCAGACCCCGAAAGAAGTCGTATTGATGTGGGCGGAAGATCATCAGGTGCGCCATGTCTATTTGGACGTACCCCACTCAACGCAGGTGACGCCCTCATGGTTCGGCGAGTCGGTCGGCCATTATGAAGGCGACACGCTGGTGGTCGATACCGTCGGACTGAACACCAGAACTTACGTCGACAGCTTCCTGACGCCGCATACCGGCAACCTGCATGTCGTGGAGCGTTATCGCATCGTGGACGGCGGCAAGGCGTTGGAGGTGCAGGTGCACGTCGAAGACCCCGGTGCCTTCACCATGCCCTGGAATGCCGTTCAGCGATATCGCCGCGTCGATGAGAAAGGCAAGGCCACAGATATCCGCCAAATGGGCGGTCCGCTGGAAGAAATGTCCTGCGCCGAAAACAACAACCTTGGCCCGATTCCGACTGCGATCAGGCCCGATTTTTAGCGCCGTTCGATTGGTGTAGACTGATCGCAATCGGTGGGAGGAAATCATGAGGAAATGGTTGAAAAATGGAATTGCCATTGCGGCGATCGCGGCCGCAGTCGCATTCACGGCGCGCGCACAGGCACAACAACAGGTGCTGGTCATTCAGGGTGGTACACTGATTGACGGCAATGGCGGCGCCCCGGTAGCGAATTCGGTGATCATCATCCAGGGCAACCGCATTACCGCGGTAGGCCGCGCCGGGGCAGTTCAGGTCCCCGCCGGCGCGACGGTCATCAATGCCACGGGCAAGTGGATCACGCCCGGATTGATTGACTCCATGAGCTTCGGCACCTGGATGTTCGGCGAAGCCTATCTGCATTTCGGTATCACTTCGACCGTGCCGAATGTCGGACGCGGCGATCAGGGCCTCGCCGAACGCGACGCGATCAATCACGGCATGTATGACGGCCCGCGGGTTTTCACGCCCGTGGCCACCTATGGCGGACGGATTCTCAAGACGCCCGATGAAGCACGCGCCCGTGCGAAGGCGCTTATCGCCATGGGAGCGGACGTGATCGGCGCCCAGGATGGCGATGCGCCCCCGGAAGTATTCGCGGCCTATGCCGATGAAGCACACAAGGCCGGCAAGGCGGCCGTGTTCCGTTGCGTCGGACCGCAGACCCGCGCCAAATCCTGCGTGCTCGCCGGCGCAGATGTCATGCTTCACACCGGATTGGTCGGCGTCGAGATGAATCGCGATCAGGCGAAATGGCAGAGTTATGTCGGGCTTCCCCCGGATGTCTATTGCGACATGGACCCGGCGAAAGAGAAGGACATGGTTGCCTTCCTTGCATCGCACAACGCTGCGGTCGTGCCCAATCTCATCGCCGCCGACCACGGCTTCCCATCGAGCTGGCAGAGGATTCGGGAGGAAGACCGTGAGCTGCTTTCGGATCCCGTTTTGCTGTCCTATTACCCGGCCTATGCCATTGCCGATCTGATAGACAACAACAAAAACCCGGAGGAAGAGCTGACGCCGACGCAGATTTCAATTCGAGCCTGTGGCTATAAAAACCACGCGAAATTCATCGGCGATCTGATCGCGGCGGGCGGTCACGCGCTGCCGTCGATGGACGACTCTCAATCCGCCCCAGGCCTCGGCGTGCTGCAGGAAATGTCCGCTTTCCAGGAAGATGCACATGTGGCGCCAATGAAGATCATTCAGTCGGCGACCAAATGGCCGGCCCAGCATTTCCACTTGAAGGACCTGGGCACGATCGAAGCCGGCAAGCTAGCGGATATCGATATCGTCACCGCCGACCCCACCGTCGACATCATGAACATGCGCAAAATCGATATGGTCATCAAGGACGGCCATGTCGTCGACCGCGCATTCCATCCCTGGTATCGCGGCGCGATGTTCGCCAATGACACTGTCAGTTACGACGGTGCGCCGGTCAGCAATCTTCCTTTCGTCAATGCGCTGAAGCAGCTCGTGCCGAAACCGGTGACGATGCCCAAGCCCTACATGACCGTCATTGCGCCGAACGGCCAGGAGGACGGAATTTTTCCCGGCGTCGCCTATGTCCGCAAAGGCCCGGGACTGGGTGCGGTGCCGGATTATGTCATATCGCCGACGCCCGGCATTGATGGAATTGCACCGCGCACCGTCCTGCAGGGCACTGGTCAGACAACCGTGACCCTCACCGGCATCAATTTCGCCAAGCGGTCGGTGGCCTATGTGAATGGCGAGGCGGTTCCGACAATTGTGGACAGCGCGACGAAGCTGCATTTCGCGCTGCCGCCGGAGAAATTCGTCACCGCGGGTAAGCTGCATATCGTGGTCAAAAACCCGCAGCCGGTTGAGAATTACCAATGGGGCGACACATCAAACACGGCCCATATCCTGGTGCCCTACGCATTCTCGACCGAACTGGCCCGGCCGGCGGCGGTCGCGCAGGAGTAGGACCAAATCTTTGCGGGTGAGCCCGGCTCACCCGCACCGATCTACTTCGGCGGCTTCAATTCGGTCGCGCCATCAGCGGTGTAACTTTCGTAAAACGAAAGCGAATCTACAAATCGTCCCATGTAGGCGGACTGCATATCGCCGCCCGGCAGAACCGTCGCCTGAAGCTGGATCAGGTGATTGTCCTTGAAATAGATTGCGCTCATGGCGCGACCGCGGTTGTCCGGCAGGTCTATCGTCAGCTTGCGGCCGTAGCTGGATTCAATACGGGCATCCTCGTCGAGCAGTACTTTCGCTTTATCCCGATATGCGGCCGAGGCCTCCTTGATCAGAGCGGCTTCATCGCCTGGCCGGCCGGGAATGTCGACGACGGTGATTTTGAATTCGACATTGTCTTCGACCGAGGTGAACACGACGGCGGCGCGCTCGCCGGCAATTGCACTGCGATAGGTGGATTTTTCGCCCTTCAACTCGCCGGGCGCGGCGAAGGAAAATGCAACACCCTGCTTGTTGAAGTAGCCGTGCCACGCCGCATCGGCGGGTGTCGCCGCGAGCGCCAGCGCCATTCCCAAACCTGCCAAGACATTCCAGCGCATGGCGCACTCCATTTCGTTGCAACCGGTCCTGCAGCGTACAATCGAAACGCAAGCCGTGATGCGAAGTTTCTGATCCTCGCCAGCATCTTTGCCCGCCACCTTGCCGAAAGCGGAACTCGACCTGGCCGACTATTAGCACGATAAGCGATTCCCCTCTACAATGTGGCCGCAGGGTCGAGAGGCGGCTTGATGGCGAGTTCGAATCCGCAGGTGATCAACAGCTATCGCACATTCTGGCCGCATTATCTGCAGGAGCACGCGATGCCGTTGACGCGCAACATTCATATCGCGGGGACGCTCGCCGCCATCGCGCTGCTGATTGCGAGTTTGGTGCTGTTCAATGGCTGGCTGGTCGTGGCAGCCCTTGCGGCCGGTTATGGACCGGCATTCACAACCCATTATCTGATCGAGAAGAATCGGCCGCTGACACTCCGGCATCCGCTGTGGTCATTCGCGGCCGACATCCATATGACATTTGCATGGCTTTCGGGCCGGCTCACGGCCGAGTTGCGCAAGGCCGGCGTGGCTCCACAGTAATAATCGCTTATCTTCTGCACATCGATGAAGATGTCCGGAAACAATGCCGTTGCTGGTGGCCTGCTGACCGCGGGAATGCTGGTGTTTTTTCCGCCTTGCATTGAGGCCGCACAGGTCTCGATGAGAATCCCGGATCTGGGAGGCGCCGGCTACGGCTGGTTCTCGGTCGGCGACGATCTTTTGCCTCCGCAAGCAGGGCCGGGCCCTGTCGTTTCCGATCCTGCGCATCCCTATCAGAGCAACACGAGCGGCCGTCAGCCGACATTCAGAATCGCCGATATCAGAAATTCCATTCTGCGGCCCTGGGTGGTTGATCAACTGAGTGCGAACAATCGCCGGGTGCTGTCCGGCGAAGTCCCGTTCAATGCGCGCGAACGATGCTGGCCCGCAGGCGTACCCGGCTTTGAGGTGTTCACGCTGCTAAGGCCCGTCTATTTCCTGCAGACACCCACCAAGGTCGTAATCATTAATGAGGGCGACAATCAGGTGCGGCATGTCTATCTGAACGTGCCTCATTCGGCCAATCCAAAGCCCAGCTGGTACGGCGAATCGGTCGGTCACTACGAAAATGGCGACACGTTGGTCGCCGATACCATCGGTATGAACGACCGGACCTATACCGACAATTATCTGACGCCCCATACGACTGGGCTGCATGTCATAGAACGATTCAAGCTCAGCGACGCGGGCAACGCGCATCCCTCCGCGACGACAGCCGAAGACGCGCCACGCTTCAAGCCGACCGAAGGCAGCAAGATGCTTGAAGTGTCCATCACCGTCGATGATCCCGGCGCGTTCAACACCGTCTGGTCTGGAATTCAGATCTATCGGATGGAATTCCAGGGCAATTGGGACGAAACGATCTGCGCCGAGAACAACGACATTCCGCATTTCCGCTATGAGAATGACGCCGTTCCCATTCCGCAGGCGAAGCGGCCCGACTTCTAGACTGTGCGATCAGTTACCGAAGCCGAACCAGCGCGTTGCATCCTGGTCATAATGCACTTGTGGGTCGTAGAGCTTGACCGGCAGGTTCAGCGCCTTAGCGGTGAGGCCACCGGTGCCGGATAGAAGCTGATACGCCGACACATAGGCGTTCCGGCGAGCATTCGCCAATGACACCCGTGCACTCACAAGGTCCTGTTCGGCAATCAGCACATCGAGCGTCGTCCGTGTGCCGGCAATCGTCTCCTGCTGGACGCCTTCATAGGCTAATTGTGTCGCCGCCACCTGATTCTCATCGATGCGGACGGCTGCCTGCGAATCGCGCATCGCTTCATCCGCAGTCCGCACCTGCTCGCGAATTTGGCGTTCGGCATCAGCGGTGTCGTAAGTGGCCTGATTGCGCTGCTCCTTTGCTTCCCGAATGCCGGCATATTCCGCGCCGCCCTGATACAGCGGCACGGTGAGCTGCGCCGTGATCGATAGCGCGTTGATCTTGATACCCTTCGCAACGAAATCGGCCGATCGCTGATACTGGCCTTGCAGCGACAGGGTCGGAAACAGCTGGCCAAACGCAGCGTCGACGGCGTAATCGGCGGCGACCGCCTGTTCGCGTACATACAGCAGGGATGGATTGTTCTGCACTGCAAGATTGATTGCGGTATCCAGGTTTTCAGGCACCACCGGAAACACAGTCTGGGCTTCGAGTGATTCCGCCGGCCTGCCGACATATCGCTCAAATGTCGCGCGGGCGCCAGCCAACTGGCTTTGTGCCAGTTGCACCTGTTCCATCGCGCTCTGCAGGCGGCCTTCGGTCTGCGCCTGATCTGTCCGGCTGAGATCGCCCAGCATGACCCGGGTCGACACGGTATCGCGCAGGATCTGCAGCGCCTGCACATTGTCCTGTTCGAGCTTGACGGTGTCCTGATAGCGCACGACATCGAAATAGGCAGTCGCCGCATTCAGCAGGACCGATTCTTCAGTCGCCACCAACTGGCCGCGCCCGGATTCCACGAGCGCCTTTGCCTTGCGAATATTGGCGATGACATCGCCGCGAAACAGCGGCTGGCTGATGGTCACGGTCGCTTCTCGCGGAACGCTTCCGGTGCGCGGTCCCGGGATCACGTAATACTGGCCCTGCTCGTAGCCGATACTGCCTGAGGCACTCGCGCTCGGGCGCCAGCCGGCCTCCGCCCTGGCGACTTCCTCGTCGCTTGCACGCAACGCCGCGCGCTGCGCTTCCAGTTGCGGATTGCTTTGGTAAGCAAGGCTGAGCGCCTCGGCCAGGGTGAACGTCTCCGCCTTCGCCGCAGTGAATGCACAGCTGGATAGAAGCATCGCCGCAAGTGCGAGACGTTTTGGTTTCATGATTCTGGCCACCAGCGTTTGTTAAGTCGTTGTGCGTGTTCTGTCCGCCTCCGGCAACAATTCAGCCGCTGATATTTCCGGTCGCGCGCGAGAATCATCGGTCGCGGAGGGCTTCGTGGCCCCACTGCATGAAAGGCGACAATATGTACGAGATGAGAGTGCGGTCGCCGGTCTTGATTTCTGCAGTCACTGTCATTCCGGGCTCCAGCGGCATCCGTCCTTGCTCAGTCTGCACCGAGGTCTCATTCAGGCTTACCCGCGCGACATAAGCGGTGTCGGATGGAGTGGCACTTTGCTGGTTCGGCGCATTTGATTTCAGCGCGTCCTGATCGGCATCCGGATTTGGCGCATCACGCTCGTTGCGCAACGCGTCGCGGCTTACCGTGCGAACCACACCATGCAGCAGACCATAGCGTGTGTAGTTGAACGCTTCGATTTTCAGCTCCGCAGCCTCGCCGGCATGCACAAACCCGGCATCGCGGTTCGGCAGCATCGCCTCGACTTCTAGCTTCGACTGATCCGGTACAACGACCATCAGCGTCTGTGCTGGCTGCACGACCCCGCCAATCGTGTGCACGCCAAGCTGCTCGACTGTTCCGGAAACCGGCGACCGCAGCACCTGCAAGCCGGTGAGCTGTGTCGCTTTGATGAGTTCCTCACGCTGCTCTGAGGCGAGTTGGGTTGCCTTGCGGAGATCGTCCAACGCCTGACTGCGGAATTCCGCATCGGTTTCGCTGCGCTGATGCGCGAGAGCAGCAATCTGGGCGATTGCACCCGAGACCTGCTCGACTGCCGCGTCGCGATCATGTTTCTCCTCGACCAACTGGCGCTCAGTATCGAGCCGGGTGACTTCGGAAGTAAACTGTGTCGCCCTGAGCTTGTTATAGATGTCCAGCTTCTGCTGCACCAGCGGTAGCGAAGCATCGATTTTCGCGATCGTTGCCTTCGCCTGATCGCGTTCGGCAGCCTTGGCGACCATCTGCTGGTCGAGATCGTCGAGCTTGGCACGCAGTTGAGCGAGCTGTGCCGCCATTTGCCGTCGCGCCACATCGGTGAGCGCCGGATCGGAATCGGGCGGCGCGACGAAATTTGAGGAGTTGCCTGAAAGGACGGCGCGCAAGCGGGCAACGTCAAGATCGGCCTGCATCAGATCGTGTGCATAGCGGTCGCGGTCGGCGGCATTATTCGTGGTGTCGAGCTCGACGAGCACCTGATTGGCGGTGACATGGTCACCGTCGGCAACTGCGATTCGTTTCACAACCCCGATCTGCAGCGGCTGGATCAATTTGATCTGGCCCGATGGTATAATTCGTCCGGCGGCGGTTGCGACGATGTCGATTCGACCAATCGTGGCCCACACCACCGCGACCAGCACGAGCAGGCCAATCAGCCCCATCATGACCCGGCCGGCCGGCGACACGGGTGTTTCGATGATTTCCAGTGCCGCCGGCAGAAATTCGCGCTCGTCCCGTGTCCTTCGCACCGGCACGCGCTGCGGAGCCGGCACCAGTTGATTGCGCATGGACTGCGGTTGCTGTTCGCTCATTCCGCGGCGTCCATTTGGCCGGCCTGGATGCGGTGCAGCAACGCGTAGCGTCCGCCAACACGCATGAGCGCGTCATGCGTGCCGTCTTCGATCAGCCGTCCACGCTCCAGGGTGATGATGCGATCGGCGCTGCGCACGGTGGATAGCCGGTGCGCGATCACGATCACCGTACGTCCGGCTGCAATGCGCCGCATATTGTCCTGGATGATGCGTTCGCTTTCATAATCAAGCGCGCTGGTCGCCTCGTCAAAAATGAGAATTCTCGGGTTGGCAATCAGCGCCCGGGCAATTGCAATCCGCTGCGCCTGACCGCCGGACAGCGAAGCGCCGCGTTCGCCAATGATGGTGTCATATGCGTGCGGCAACTCGAGAATAAATTCATGCGCCCCGGCCAGCTTCGCGGCGGCAATCACATGATCGATTGGCATCGCCGGGTCCGCGAGTGCAATATTTTCGCGCACAGAGCTGTTGAATAGCACGTTCTGCTGCAACACCACGCCGGTTTGCCGCCGGAGCCAGGTCGTGTCCGCCATCGCGAGATCGATTCCATCGACGAACACGCGGCCGTCTTCGGGGGTGTACAGTCTCTGGATCAAACGCGCCAAAGTGGATTTGCCCGATCCGGACTGGCCGACAATGCCCACCATCTGTCCGGCAGGAATATCGAGACAGATATCGGAAAGCACCGCAGGTCCGTCGAGGCGATACCGGAAGGAGACGTGGTCGAAACGGATAGAGCCCGTCATCTGCGGCAGCGACGCCGCGCTGCGTTGAACGGCTTCCCGGGGCGTATTCAGGATGTCGCCGAGGCGTGCCACCGAAACCCGCGTCTGCTGGAAATCCTGCCACAGTTGCGCAATGCGCAAAACCGGCTGTGCGACACGCGCCGACAGCATGTTGAACGCTACGAGTTCGCCCACCGTCAGATCGCCGGCGATTACCGCCTTCGCGCCAAAATACAGCGTCAGCACGATCGTAACCTTGTTGATGTACTGGACAACCTGGGTGCCGATATTGCCGAGCGTCTGGGCGCGAAAGCTTGCCCGCACATAGGCCGCCAACTGTTCTTCCCAGCGATGCTGCATCTGCGGTTCGACCGCCATAGCCTTGATGGTTTCAGCGGCCGAGACCGACTCCACCAGGAACGCCTGGCTGTCGGCGCCGCGGCTGAATTTCTCGTTCAGCCGCCGCCGGAAGATCGGCGTCACAAGCAGACTGACGACAATGTAGAACGGCAAGGATCCCAATACGATGAACGACAGCGTTGCGCTGTAGAGGAACATCACGGCGAAAAACACAAAGGTAAAAAGCAGATCGATCGTCAGCGTGAGCGCTGAACCAGTGATGAAGTTGCGGATATTTTCCAGCTCGCGAACCCGCGCCACCGAATCACCGACGCGCCGATTGGCAAAATAGGCCATCGGCAGCGCCATAAGATGATCGAATAATCGTGCGCCAAGTTCGACATCGATTCGATTTGTGGTCTGGCTAAAAATATATGTGCGCAGACCGCCCAGAAGGACTTCAAAACTCGAGACGATCGCGAGCCCGATCATCAGCACATCCAGCGTTGACAGGCTGCGGTGCACGAGCACCTTGTCCACCACCACCTGGAAGAACAACGGCGCGGCCAGTCCCAAAATCTGCAGGAAAAACGAACCAATAATGACTTCGCCAATCACCCGCCGATAACGATAGACCGCGGCGAAGAACCAGCGGAGATCAAACACATCCGGCAGACCGAGAACCGACGCGCGCCGCGCAAGCAGGATCAGCCGGCCGGACCACAGCTGCTCAAACTCGCTACGGTCGATCAGCCGCGCGCGCCCTTCACCCGGGCGATGAATGACAAGCCGATCGTTCAAAATCCTGCTTGCGACGACGAAGCTGCCATCGCGGCATTCGAAAAGGGCGGGCAATGGCGTTGCGGGTAACCGCTCCCATTCTGACGCTATGATGCGGGACTTGAGGCCGATTTTGCGCCCGATGCGCAGGAGGTCTTCCGGCGCCGCAGCCGCCGAGCTGCGCAAATACCGCCGCGCCAATTCGGCCGGGTCCGCAGCAATCCGGAAATGCCGGGCAATAAGACAGAGTCCTATAAGCCCCGTGTCGATCGCCCGTTGTTCCCGGTCCGCAGCGCCGATTTCACCCACAATACACCACCAACTAGTGCCACTTTCACGCGCCAGATTTATAGCTAAGCGGCGTTAACGTTTGGCAAAGTTGTGGGCTCGAACGCCCTGCAGCGTTGCGAAAGGCGGCCGGTGCTGGTGTCGTTGTCGGATGGATCAGCGGCCAAAGGCTTGCGGGCCGACGCGGGATATCGCATGCTCGATGCTTCCCGCGATCGCTTTGATTCCCAATTATGCAGTTTTGGCAAATACTTGCATGAACGATGCTTCGAACAGACCGAACGCGGTTTTGGCGCCCTGCACGCACTCGTCCAAATCGCCGGTGCCGACTTTGGCCTCCAGGATATGCAGGAACGTCGTCCAAAGCCGCTGATCGCTGCCATGGCTCAGAAATCTTGTTGCCGGTTTCATGTCCGGAGCAGCGGCGAGAATCTGCTGCAACAGGACCCGTGCGCCGAGTCTTGAGCCTTCCAGCACGTAAAGCGTCCCAAATGCCTGCGCCAC
>DASUHP010000121.1:0-58604 GCA_036273455.1 Micropepsaceae bacterium
TACAGCCGGCTTTCGACTTCGCCGGGGCGAAACGTCTTGTCGAGCATGGCGAATTCAGCCGAGCCGGCTGCGCAAATGTTCCGTGACGGCCCGCCCGAGTTCCTCTTTCAGCACCGACTCTACCAATTGTGGCAGGTTGGCATCCATCCAGTCGCGCATCAGCGGTTTGGCGGCTTCGAGGATTTCCTGTCTCAGAACCGAATCGACCAATTGCGGCAGATTTGCATCCATCCACTCCCGCGCCAGCGGTTTCATGCTGTCCAGGAGTTGGGTTTCGTGGTTGCTTACCCAGGCCTGCAGATTCGGTGTGACCGCGTCCTGTACTGCGCGCGAAAACACCGGCTCCAGCGATCCACCGGCAAAGTCCGAATATTGCTGCGAGGCCTTGTCCAGAGTGCCGAACGCGCGGCCAATCGCCTGTCGTGAGGAATCGGAGATCACCGGATCGCGCCTGGCAGGTTGCGGCCCGGCAGGCGCCGAGACGGGTGGCGCGGGGGCAGCACTGCGCGGCGTGCCGCTGGATTCGTCCGGGATTTCGTCGGTCAATTCCAGAATATCTCCTGCGGTATTCGCGGAACGTATGTCCGGCGACTTCGATTTGATTGAACCCGGCTGATCTTCGGAGATGATCTTACGTATGGATGCAAGTATCTCCTCCATTGTTGGATCATGTGGCGGCTCGGACGACGTAGTCATACTTTCACCAACCGTTTCCCCCGGGACTCAATAAGGCAGATCAGCAATGAAAGCCATATTCGGCCAGCCATCACCACACGGTCGCGCCATAGGCGGGTTCCACCGGCTGGCCGAATTTTGGTCGCGCAGGCGGCTGGAAATCCGGCATGGATTGCGAATTGCTGCCGGCGGCCTCACCAGCTACGTCGCCGGCCACGCACTTGGTCTTCCGCAAGTTTACTGGGCGGTGTTTACGGCGGTTCTGGTTGTGCAGGGAAGCGTCGGCGGCTCGTGGAAGGCATCGACCGACCGGTTCGTCGGAACCATTTTCGGAGCCGCCTATGGCGCGGCGGTCGCAACCCTGGTGCCCCACGACAATGCGTTTACCCTCGGGGCGGCGCTCGCCATTTCCCTTCTCCCCCTGGCGCTGTTGTCGGCTTTTTATCCTGCATTCCGGGTTGCTCCGATTACTGCGATCATCCTCCTTCTCGGAAGTACCGGTGCCGCCGAGGGTCCCATCCGCGCCGCGCTGCTGCGTACTCTCGAAGTGGCTTTGGGCGGGGTATTCGGCATGGCGGTCTCGCTGCTTCTATTTCCTGCACGCGCGCATATGTTGCTGGGACGTGCTGCAGAGAACGTGTTGCAGCGGCTGTCGGACGTGTTTCCCGAACTGATCGGCGCGATCAGCGGACCGGCATCCACAGAAGTCATTCTGGCCAAACAGAATCGGGTGCGAGGCGCGCTCACCGACCTTGAGAACATCGTCACCGAGGCGGCGCGCGAACGGCGGAATTTTCTTTCCGAGGATGTCGATCCGGAGCCGATCGCACGCACCTTAAGAAGAGTACGTCACGATCTGATACTGACCGGGCGCGTCGTTGCCGAACCCGTCATCGCGCATCCTTCAGCGGCGGTGGAAAGCTGTTTGCGTCAGTTTCGCGTCGCCGGCGGTGCGTATCTCGCCGAGCTTGGTCGCGCTTTTGCTGCGCGCCACGCACCGCCCCCTGAAACCGGCTTCGATGCCGCAATCGACCAGTTACTGGCCATACTGGAACGGATGCCGCCCGGCGAAAGGATCGTCGCGCTGCGCTTCTGCCTTCAGCAGCTGCGGCGAAACCTGTCTGACCTGCACCAGCGGGCCGCCGAATTCGCCGCCTCAAGCAGCCGCAGAGCGGTTAAAAACTGAAACCACGCGGCTTTGAGAAGCCGGGCAATACCGGCAGCCAGGCATCGAAAGCTGCGCGTTCGCCGATGGTATTGCCGTGTTTGACGTAGAGGCACCCGAACCCCGCCGCGCCGTCACGCTTCACCGCAACCAGCCGTCCGCCGTCCCTAAGCTGAGCGAACAGGTTCTTGGGCTCGGATTCAATCGCGCCATCCAGGAAGACGACATCGAAAGGCGCCTGTGCCGGCGCGCCATCCGTCAGGCGCCCGCGCACCACCTGGACATTTCTTGCTCCGACCTCCTGCAGGCGGAGCTGCGCCACCGAAGCCAGTTCTTCCTGCTCCTCGAGCGCAAACACCCGCTCCGCAAGAAGACCAAGCACCGCAGCGGAATAACCAGTCCCACAACCGACATCGAGCACAATGTCAGTTGTTGTGATGGCCGCAAGCTGCGCCAGTTTCCCAAAGCAGCGCGCATCCATCAGCACCCGGTTGGGCGCAAGGTCGATCCTGCGTTCCATATAGGCGACCGGGCGGTAACGTTCGGGAACGAAGATCTCGCGCGGGACGGTTTCAACGGCCCGCAGAAGCGGCCCGTCCAGGACGTCATTGGTACGCAACTGCGCCGCCACCATGTTGGCGCGCTGGACGGCAGTATCGAACATCCTCGGTTCCGGCAATCGGGAAGGCGGGTGGCTGTATAGAGAAGCCGTGGCGGGATGACAATCGGACACCTATAATGGCGTTATGAACGGTCGAATCCCTGCCGCCGTGCTGATTGCGCTGATTTCGGGCGCAGCTGGCTATTTTGTCCACGGCGCGGTGCAAAGCCCGGCGATTCCAGCGGAAACGATGGCGGCGCCTCCGGCCGATTCGATTCGGGTGCTCTATAGTCTGACGGCGAAGCGCAATGATCGCGAGGTGATCGCGCTGATCGATTCGGCGCAGCAGCATGTTTATTTCGCGATGTACGAGTTCACGCTGCGCGATATCGCCGATGCGCTGGTCGCCGCCAAAAAGCGCGGACTTAATGTCGAGGGCGTCATCGATTCAGAAGAAAGTGCGAAATCCTACGGCCGCCCGATTGCCGCGGAACTGACGGCGGCCGGCATTCCGGTGAAGACGGAAAAGCACGCGACCGGCAATGGAATTATGCACATCAAGGCGCTCGCGACCGAAAAGGCCTACGCCATTGGCAGCTACAACTGGACGGCCTCGGCAACCAATGAGAATGACGAATTGCTCGAGATCGGCACGTCTGCCCAATTGGTGCAGACCTACAACTCAATTCTGAAGAAGCTGATTGATCAATATCCCGGTATCGATAGCGCTGCGGCCGATGCAGAACCGGCCGGCATTTTCGATATTTCCGAAGCATCCGAGCATGTCGGGCAAACCGCGCGCATACGCGGAACGCTGATCAACGCGCATACTTCCGCGAGCGGCACAGTGTTTCTCGACTTTTGCCGCCAATATCGCTCCTGCCCGTTTTCTGCGGTGATTTTCGCCGACGATGCGAAACAGTTCGGCGATCTTTCGAAATTCGCCGGCAAGGAAATTGTCCTGTCGGGGAAGGTCTCGTCCTACCAGTCGCGGGCCGAAATCATTCTGCGAACGCCCGATCAGATCATGGAAAGCCGTGGTGAATAGAGGCTGGGTTGGCTGTGGCTTTTCCCGGGGAAATGCTATAGCGCCTGCCTGCTCCCGAACGTTTGTTCCAGGCCACGTGGCGGAGTGGTGACGCAACGGTCTGCAAAACCGTGTACCCCGGTTCAATTCCGGGCGTGGCCTCCAAACGCTTCCAGAACACTCGATGGCCGCGGAACAAGCCGGGGCCCCCGACGCGCAAGCTTCACCAGCGCTTGGTGACAGTCAGCGTGATCAGCCGCTGCAAATCGGAAAAATTGTTGTCGAACGCACGAATCGAACCGCTGCCACGCGCGCCCACCTGGAACGGCGGTGGCCTGTCCAGAATGTCGTTGATGGTCAGTTCCAGTCCGATATTGCGCAGAAACGGATTGGCGGGCTGTTCGCCGGTCTGATAGCCGATCGCAAGATCAAAATAGACCTGGGCCGGCGACCGGTTGGGGTAAGTCGTATACGGTCCGTAATAAGGCGATCCCGCGTAGCAGGAGCCAGGGCCAGAGCCCGGAGCATAAAAGCAGGGCGGGATAAGGTTGTCGCCGTTCACGTTGACCGCCCCATGGCCGAAATAGTTGGCAAAACCGGTGACGCTCCACGTGTCATTCTGCCAACCGAGCCGATAGCGTACGCGCTGCAGGCGGTTGCCCGAATTCTGCCCCTGAAAGACGCTGACGACCGGCGATCCGGGACCAGCCTGGCTCTTGTCGTTGATCTCGTAGAATCCGGCTGCGCCGATGTTGAGCGATCCGAGGTCGCCCAACGCGTAGTCGTACCGGAAACTGAAGTCGGATCCCTCGAATATGCGAGTTCCGATATTTGTCAGTGCGGAGTCGGATATGACTTTGATATTGGGAATGGCGGCAGGATCGAAATTTCCGCCGCGGCTGGGATAGCCGGCAAGTTGCTGGACCAGCGCGAAGAAGGAGGAATTGGAAGGATCGGTTATCGGGGCATTTGGATTGGGAATGACCGTGTAACGCGAGCGCGAGACCGGATCGTCCGGTCCCAAACCCAGCGTGTTGGTCGAAATCAGGCCAAAAAATTCCAGATTGAACCAGGTGACGTCGATATCGAGCCCGGTGAGATCGACGCCGAAAATCCGGCCTGTCGGGGTGAAATTCAGTCCGGTGCTCCACTGCTTCAGCGTTTGTGGTCCCAGCACCTGGCCGCCGCGCAGAATGGTGGCCGCGCCATTGCCGCTGCCGCTGACATCAAGCACTCCGGGCTGCCGAAGCGCCGGGTTGGACGAGCATGTGGGGTTCAGCAATGCGGTCAGTGAGCCCGGTATCGCAACTCCGGCTGGAGAACCAATCACCGATCCGCATCCGAGAATGGCGACATCATTGGCGGCTGCAAGGCCGAGCGGGTTTACACCCGAGATCGTCGATTGCTGGGGCGAACCTTCAGCGAAAGATGGTACACGGAACGATTTTCCCCACGCCCCGCGCAATGTCAGCCCACCGCCGAGATTCCAGTTTGCCGCCACCTTCGGCGTGTAAACCGGATTCGGCAGGTAGTTGTACTTGTCGTAGCGGTAACCGAGCTGGACGACGAAAGATTGCACCAGCGGAAGCGTGAAGCTGTTCCCGAAAATCGGGATGTCGAGCTGGCCGAAAAAGGCATAGCTGCTTTGGTATTCGTGGTCTTCGGCGTCCGTGATGACGCTCGTACTGATCGTGTTGTCGTTCTGGATATTGGCGTAGTGATAATGTTCGGACAGCGTCTGCGCGTTGATCGATCCCAGAATCGTGCCGCCGGGAATGTCGAACAGCGGGCCGTCGAAATTGACCTGGTTTTCCTGGATGATCCATTCTTCGGGCTGATAGCGATAGCCGGTGATGTAGGCCAGCGTAGCGGGCGAGTTGCACGTGAAGACCCGCGGATCGCAAAACACATTGAGATAAGGGATATTGGACGGCTTGGTGTAAGGCGCCAACGCTCCCGATGAATCGGTGATCGTATTGCCCAATGCGGCATTCAAATTGTTCTTGTTGATCGCGTCGTTGACGTTTCCGTAGTTCTTGTCGTCGCTGAGCGAATAAGTGAGCTTGCCATGCCACTTGAACGGCATCTCATCGAGGTTGAGTCCGAAATCGAAATGGCCGGCGACTTCGCCGCCGGTCACGATGGTCGGCACTTCCGCTGCAAAGCTGTAATTGACATCCAACCCCGCCGGAGCGCCGCTCGGGTAATACGGATTTGTCGTCGGGACCGCGAGATTTGTTTCCTGTTCCTGCCGCGCTTCACCATTGCCTGAGGGATAGATTTGCCGCCCTCGCTGATTTGACCAGAATGCATCGGCAAACAGCGAAACCGGCCCGATGCCATAGAAGTCATTGGTCAGCTTCTGGTCCAGCGTACCGGTCGCGGCGGTGGTCTGCAGCTGCGGCCTTGCATCCGCGTACCACCACGGGTCGATCTCATTATTGACGCCCGGATTGGCAAGCAAAGTCGCCCATGAAACTGTCGGCGCGCTGCCCGGCGCGGTCGGATTGGTGTGAGCGGCTGTGTCGCCATAATTCCAACCGGTTCCGGCGGGAACGGAAAAACAGTTCGCGCAGAACCTTGTTCCGTTGGATGCAGTCTCTCCCGCAGGCGCGTTCGCGATCGTCTTTGCCTTACCGGTGGTGACAATGCCGGGCATGCTGGCGCCGATCGGCGTGAAGTCCATGAGGCCGTGAGGCGCAAAATTCAGGGTGTAATATGGACGCGCGGACGCCGAGAGGTTCGAGCTGTCGGTAAACGAGTAGCTTACCGTGATGTTCCCGGTATCCCATGACCTTCCGAACAGTTGCGAGGCCTGCCCCGTGAGATAACCCGTTCCGGTCGATGTACCGATGCTTGCCTGGCTTATCGCACCGTCGAATCCGCGCCGAAGAATGACGTTGATCACACCCGCAGTGGCGTCCGATCCGTACACCGCGGAAGCACCCGCCGTCAGGACATCGACGCGCTGGATGGCGATCTGCGGAATGATGGAGGGATTGACCGTATCATTGCTGTAATTCTGCGGTGGCCAGCGCAGGCCATCGATCAGCAGGAGGGTTTCGACGCCGGAGCCCGTACCCAGTCCGTGAATCTGGACATTCAATTCGAAGCTGAGCGTTCCGCCGCCGAAAGTCGGAGACTCTTCGGCGTAAATTTGCAACGCAGGTACTGACTTCAGAGTGTCGGCCAGTTTGAGCTGGCCGGTTTCGAGAAATTCCTGCTGGCTGAGGTTGGTAACCGGCACGCCGACAGGTGCTTCACCCCGGATCAGCGAGCCGGTGACAAGCACCTGTTCGGGCGGCGCAGCAACCGCCACCTGATTTTGCGCCAATGCCGTGCCGGTCGAGTTGAGCGCAATCAAGGAAGCGCTGCCCAGCAAGGCAGAAAAACCGATGACGCGCGCTTTCGCGCGCCCATTCCGAGATTTCATCAATCCCCCCAAAGTCAGGATAGGGCCGTCCCACCAACGGCATCCTGAGTCGGCAACATTAAGCTACCGCGGAACAGAAATGGCAACTGGTTTCGCGCTGCCAAAAGCCGACTGATAAAGCCGACTGATCAGGATTCGAGCTTAGTGCTGCGGAGCGACTTCAGTGAAAACGCCCAGAGCGCAGTCGTTTCCGGTCAGCAGCAGGTGGATGAATTGCTGATTGGCACAGATCAAATCCGTCGTGAGTTTCTCGGTGTACGGACTGACCTTCAGCATCGGGCATGCGGTTCGCAGATCATTGCGCCAGATTCTGCCGTCTCGCATGTGAAAGAGGATCGACCTGTCACTGATGATCTCGGTCCGCTGTATATTTTCGGTTTTCAGGCAGACACCCCCGGAATCCGCCGCCGTGGCCTGCAGTGGAACGGCCGCGGGCACGGCAAATACGGCCAACATCGGAATGATCTTCGCGAACCGCATCGTCCTACCTCGCTTCACGGCAATGAACCGTCGTTCTGGTGTATCAGCTGTGTGTTTAAGTGCGAATTTCAATTTTCTCCGACGCGTACGAAGTCTGATGTAGCGGGCTATGTTCCAGCCTCGACCCAAGCGCCGCGGCTAACCCACTCACCTGCTATTGATTGCGCCTGACCTCACGCCGAATGTCGAACGACTCGCGCGGGACGTTTTTTCTATGAACCGGCTTCGGTGGAGACCAGCATGCGCAAAACCCTGTACCTGGGTATTTCGATGTTACTTCTCGTGATCGCCCCGGAATTGGGAGTCGCTCAGGAGGCACAGCTTTCTCCTTTCCAGCTGAGCCAGTTCATGGGCCAAAACGTCTTCGGTCTGGGCCACGTCAATCTCGGCGTCGTCGCAGGCGTCAATCCCGAGGATGGGGTCATCGCTATCGTCGGCAGGCATGGTGCGGTCGCCTGGATTTCCGATTCGGCCCTTCTGCCGGACGGACCGAATCTGTGGGCGCCGGGCGTCACTCCCGGCACGATCAAACTCGCATCTGATGCGAACCTCGCTCACCCGCCCGCGGTCACTCCGGAAGTGCGCGTCATCGAACCCGTTCCCGGCTAAGCTCCCGGTTTCTGGCGTATAGCCGTGATGAAGCTCAATCTGGCGTTCAACTCCCGGCGTGGTGTCCAATCCACTGCGCGGGCTTGGGTGACACTCCCACCGATTCCCCAATAGTTCCTGCTGAACGCCGTTGCGGAACCGGCGAAATGTTTGCGCGTTATGCGCAGACATTCAGGGGGCAATAGTCATGCCGGGCCCACAACCGGCCCCATTTACAGTTGAAACGACAGACTCTCGAAGTTTTCTCACCGGCGGCGGTCGGTTGGGCGCTCTGATGCGCACACACGACTGGAGCGCGACGCCGTTGGGTCCACCCGACGGCTGGCCGCAAAGCTTGCGCAGTGCCGTCAGCATTCTGCTGCCGTCAAAGGCGCAGATTTGCCTGTTCTGGGGGCCGAAGCTCGTTGCACTTTACAACGACGCATACATCCCCACGCTCGGGGTCAAGCACCCGTGGGCGTTGGGTACACCAGCGGCTGAGGTTTTTAGCGAGATCTGGCACGACGTTTTGCGGCCTCTGCTGGAGAACGTCGTCCGGACGGGCGAGGCGTTTCGCGGCAATGATTACCCATTCTTTCTGGAGCGGCAGGGTTTTGCCGAGGAAACCTATTTCGACATTTCCTACGACCCTGTGCGGGATGAGACCGGCAATGTTGGCGGCGTATTTTGCATCGTCAGCGAGACAACCGGCCGGGTTATCGGCGACCGCCGGCTTCGGCTGCTCAGTGAAATCGCCAAAACGTCTGAACAGGCGCAGGACGCGGACACAGTCCTTCGCCGCGTTGCGGAACTGCTCGGCAATAACCCGAAAGATATTGGCTTTGCCCTGTTGTACCGTCGTGACCCAACGACAGACCGGCTGATCCGGGTTGCCTCTGCAGGGGTCGAGGCCCGCGCCGATCCGAAGTGGCCGCTCGATGAGGTCCAAGCGACCGGCAGTGAGGTTCTACTCGGAGCTCGAGAACTCGAACACGGGCCGCAACGGGTTGGTGCGCTCTGGCCGGAGCCGGTGCGAACCGCGCTTCTTCTGCCCATTGCAATGCCCGGCGAGCGCCCCGGCGGCGTGCTGATTTTGGGCGCAAGCCCGCGACTGCCCTTTGGCGACGAGTACCGCGATTTTTTCCGCCTGATCGCGTCCAACACCGCGGCCGGAGTCGCTGCCGCGCAGCGCTTTGCGGAAGAGCGCGCGCGTGCCGAAGCGCTCGCCCAGATCGATGCCGCCAAAACGGTGTTCTTTTCCAATGTCAGCCACGAATTCCGCACTCCTCTGACGCTGATGCTGTCGCCGCTCGAGCAACTGCTTGGGGAATTGTCACGCGAAGACCAGGCGACACAGCGGAACCTGGTGTCGATTGCCCACAGGAATGCAGGCAGGCTTTTGAAACTTGCGAACGCGCTGCTCGATTTCTCGCGCATCCAGGCGGGGCGAGTGCAGGCGCGATACCAGCCAACGGATCTCGCCGGCTTCAGTGCAGAACTCGCCAGCAATTTTCGCTCGGCGATCGAACACGCGGGCCTGACGCTCAAGGTCGACTGCGCCGAATTACCCGATCCGGTGTTTGTCGACCGTGACATGTGGGAAAAAATTGTCCTGAACCTGATCTCCAATGCATTCAAATTTACGCTCGAAGGCACGATCAAGGTCTCTGTGCAGGCACACGGAGATCGTGCACGGCTGGAAGTAGAGGATTCGGGAACCGGCATCGCGGAAGCCGAGATCCCGCGCCTGTTCGAGAGATTCCACCGCATAGCCGGAGCCCGGGGCCGCTCAATCGAGGGCACGGGCATCGGCCTCGCCCTGGTGCACGAACTCGTAAAGCTGCACGGCGGGGAAGTCTCGGTGCGCAGTACGGCCGGAAAAGGCAGCACGTTTACCGTGGAAATTCCGTTCGGCAGTGCCCATCTGCCGCGCGAACAGGTTGTCAGCGATGGTGGACAACCATCCGGTGTCGCGGGAGCGCAGGCCTTCGTCAATGAGGCGATCAGTTGGCTGTCGGACGGACAATCCGACGCTCCGCACAGCAGGCTCGAATTTCCCGCCGACGCAGCAGAGGCCTCCGTCGCGCAAGGACGGAAAATCCTCCTCGCGGATGATAACCGCGACATGCGCAATTACGTCGCGCGCTTGCTGTCCACGCATGGATACGCCGTCGAAACGGTCGGCGATGGCGAATCGGCAGTGGCATCCGCATTCAGCCGCCGGCCGGATCTCATAATATCCGATGTGATGATGCCAGGACTCGATGGCTACAGCGTGCTGGCAAAACTGCGCGCCGACCCCCGAACCGCAGATATCCCGATCATCCTCATTTCGGCACGCGCCGGCGAGGAATCGAAAGTTGAAGGACTGAAATCGGGAGCGGACGATTACCTGGTGAAGCCGTTCTCGACGCGAGAACTCTTCGCCCGTGTCGACGCGGCAATCCGCCTGGCCGACATGCGCAAGCAAGCCGCGGAAGCGGTTCTCGCCGAGAGCGTACGAATCCGGACGGTATTCGAGCAGGCGCCAGGTTTCATCGCCATCTTTTCTGGGCCCGACCACGTGTTCGAATTCACCAACCGGTCCTACGTGAAGCTGGTGGGCACCAGGCTTTTAATCGGGAGGACGGTGCGCGAGGCGCTGCCGGAAGTCCAAGGTCAGGGCTATTTCGAACTGCTGGACCGGGTTTATGCCACCGGCGAACGCTTTGTCGGTCGCGAGGCGCCGGTTCGCCTTCGGGACCCCACCGCAAACTCGGAACGCGAGGTGCTTGTCGACTTCATTTACGAACCGATTGCTGATCCCGCTGGCGCCGTCACCGGTATCTTTGTTGAAGGGTACGAAGTCACCGAGCGCGCCGACGCCCAAGCCGCCCTCGCGGCAAGTGAAGAACAGCTGAGGCTCGCGACCGACGCGGCGGAAGTCGGCCTTTGGGACGTCGATGTCATTCGCGATACCTTGTACTGGCCGCCGCGGGTCAAGGCGATGTTTGGAATTTCCCCGGACAAGCCGGTCAGCATGGCCGATTTCTATGCCGGGCTGCACCCCGACGATTATGAGGCCACTGCCGCGTCCTACAAGTCCGCGATCGACCCGCAACGCCGCAGCCTTTACGACGTCGAATACCGCACGATCGGCAAGGAAGATGGCGCGATCCGATGGGTGGCGGCGAAAGGGCGAGGCATCTTCGATGATCGGGCACGCTGCGTCCGGATTATCGGAACGGCAATCGACATCACTCGCCGAAAGGCGGATGAGGCAAAACTCAAAGAGCTGAACGACGCGCTCGAGCGGCGGATCTCCGAATCGCTGGCGGAACGAAAACTGCTGGCCGACATCGTCGAAAGCACCGATGTGGCGGTTCAGGTCATTGACGCCGAATTTCGTCTGTTGTCGCTGAACCGGGCGGCTGCGGATCAATTCGAACGATTGTTCGGGGTTCGCCCAGCACCGGGCAATCGCATCGGAGATCTGCTGGCGAGAAAGCCCGACCAGAGGCAGAAAATCGCGTCCCTGTGGACGCGCGCGGTGTCCGGAGAAGAGTTCACCGCTGTCGAGCAGTTTGAAGACCTGTCCCACGCGCGCCGCGCCTACGAGATGAAATTCAACGTCCTGAGAGACAGCAATGGCGATAAAATCGGGGCCTACCAGTTTGCCTATGATGTGACGCAGCGGCTGCAGGATCAGCTGCGGCTTTCGGAAACCGAAGCGGCGCTCAGGCAGGTTCAGAAACTCGAAGCGATGGGCCAACTCACCGGCGGTGTTGCCCACGACTTCAATAACCTGCTGACGCCAATCATGGGCGGTCTCGATATACTGCACCGCCGCGGCGTCGGCGGCCCTCGGGAGCAGCGAATCATCTCCAATGCACTTGAAGCGGCCGAACGGGCAAGGACGCTGGTTCATCGCCTGCTCGCATTCGCCCGCCGCCAACCGCTTCAGCCGCGCCCCGTGGATATTGCTGCGCTGCTATCCGGCATGACCGAGCTACTTTCGAGCACGATGGGGCCGCGCATCAAACTCATTGCCCAGGTTCCCGATCACCTGCCGCCAGCCAGGGCAGATGCCAATCAGCTCGAAATGGCTATACTCAATTTGAGTGTGAATGCGCGCGATGCAATGGAAAACGGCGGCGTGCTGCGACTGTGCGCGCGCGCTCAAACCATCGGCAAACGGCATGATACGAATCTGCCGCCGGGCGAGTACCTTTGCCTGTCGGTTGCGGATACCGGGCTCGGGATGGACGAGGCGACGGTCGGGCGTGCCATCGAGCCGTTCTACTCGACCAAGGGAGTAGGCAAAGGTACTGGGCTCGGGCTTTCGATGGTGCACGGCCTGATGTCCCAGCTGGGCGGGGCACTCAAGATTTCAAGCCAGAAGGGTCAAGGAACGACTGTTGAATTATGGCTCCCGGTCGACAAACGCGCATTGGCGGCGACAACCCCGATGGCCAGAGACGAGGCAAAGGGCCAAATCGCCGGATCTGCGCTACTGGTAGACGATGAGGATGCGGTCCGGTTGAGTGCTT
Source organism: Micropepsaceae bacterium (assembly GCA_036273455.1). GTDB lineage: Bacteria > Pseudomonadota > Alphaproteobacteria > Micropepsales > Micropepsaceae > CAIYRG01. The sequence goes on from DASUHP010000121.1 coordinate 12,499, forward strand.
CTGAAATGCTGGCGGAACTGGGGTTTGCGGTATTTGAAGCCAATTCAGCCGAAAAGGCGCTCGAACTGCTACGCGATGGCCTCAAGGTCGATCTCCTGATCACGGATCACCTGATGCCAGGCAGAACGGGCGTGGATCTCGCCTATACAGTCCGGAAGCTTTGGCCGAATGTGAAATTGCTAGTCATTTCGGGCTTCGCGGAGGCGGAAGGTTTGGCCCCCGATCTCGAACGTCTCACCAAACCCTTCCGCCGCCTTGAACTTGCCAACGCCCTGTCTCGTCTAAACCTGCGCGCCAGAGCTGACTCGCCCGGCCCGGATCGACCCGAGGCGCAGCCGGGCTGACGCTTTCGCTCGCGGCCGGGCTTAAGCTCACGGAAACCGGCGTTGTCCCGACACGTTTCCTATCATGAAACCGAATTTGGAGCAGTGTCATGAAGGCACTACACAAGCTTGGCCACGTTGCCGCGGCTGCCGGACTGAGCGCCGTGGTGGCCTTTACGGCCGTTCCGGCCAACGCCAGCAATGAGGGCCGCGACGCGCTGCTCGGCGCTGGCATTGGCGCCATAGCGGGCGGACTTCTGGGCCATGGTAAAGTCGGTCCGGTGATCGCCGGTGGCGCCGTGGGCGCGGCAGTGGGCTCACTGGCTGGCCATAACTACAACAAGCACAAAGCCTACTACTATGACCGGTATGGCCGCTACTATGACCGGTATGGCCGCCGGCATGGCTATGCCTACTACACTTCCCACGGGCGGTACCCTTACGACCGCTATGGCTACTACGACCCTAATGGCTATTACCCCCGCGGCTAATCTGGAAACTCCAAGGGCCGGTGCGAACCGGCCCTTTTCTTTTTCGCCGGCTGAGATAGAAACACCGCCGTAGCTATTCCGCGGTAGCTCAGCGGTAGAGCAGCCGGCTGTTAACCGGCTGGTCGTAGGTTCGAATCCTACCCGCGGAGCCACTCCCGTTGCGGAACTGCGTTACCTTTCAGGATTTGCTCCGTTGGAGGCCTGAATGGCGACGAACCCCGAAATCGACAGACCTCTCGCGCGCCGTGCCATGGCCTATGTGCTCGCGGGGGGCCGCGGCACCCGCCTTGTCGACCTGACGGAAAAGCGGGCCAAGCCCGCGGTTCACTTCGGCGGCAAACTTCGGATCATCGATTTTGCTCTGTCAAACGCACTGAATTCAGGCATCCGCCACATCGCGGTGGCGACGCAGTACAAAGCCCACAGCCTGATCCGGCATTTAACCCGCGGCTGGAACTTTCTTAGGCCCGAGCGCAATGAAAGTTTCGACATCCTGCCGGCGAGCCAGCGCGTCTCGGAAGCGCTGTGGTATCGCGGCACCGCCGATGCGGTATTTCAGAATATCGACATCATCCGCAGCTACTCGCCGGATTTCATCGTCGTGCTTGCCGGCGATCATATCTATAAAATGGATTACGAGTTGATGCTGCGGCAGCACGTAACCCAGCACGCCGACGTGACGGTCGGATGCGCCGCCGTGCCGCGCGAGGAAGCCACCGGTTTTGGCGTCATGCATGTGGATGCAAATGACAGGATTATCGGCTTCCTGGAAAAGCCGGCGGATCCGCCCGGCATTCCCGACAATCCGTCGCTGGCACTGGCCAGCATGGGAATTTACGTGTTCCGGTCGGAATTCCTGTTCGAGCAATTGCGGCGCGATGATGCCAATCCGAAATCGAGCCATGACTTCGGCAAGGACATTATTCCGCGCCTGGTCCGGGAGGCCAAGGCGGTCGCGCACCGGTTCGAATATTCCTGCGTCCGCTCGAAGCTGGATGTGCCGCCCTATTGGCGCGACGTCGGAACCGTGGACGCCTATTTCGCCGCCAATCTCGATCTCACCGACGAGGAGCCGGACCTCGATCTGTATGATCCCTACTGGCCGATCTGGACTTATGCCGAAAACACTCCGCCGGCGAAATTCGTCATCGATGGTGGCGGCTATCGCGGGTCGGCAATCTGTTCGCTGGTTGCAGGGGGCTGCATTGTGTACGGCGCAACGGTGACCAATTCGCTTCTGTTCACCCATACAAAGGTGCATGCCGGAAGCCAGATCGACCGGTCGGTCGTGCTTCCCGACTGCCGGATCGGCCGCAATGTGCGCCTGCGCAATGTCGTCATCGATCGTGGCGTCGAGATCCCCGATAACACCGTCATCGGCGAGGATCCGCTGGTGGATGCGCAGCGATTCCACCGCACCAATGCCGGAGTGTGCCTTGTCACCGGCCGCATGATGGCCAATCTTGCCGCATAAGCCGCAATTTTCCTCTCCGCTTCACGGAGAGGGACGCGGCGCTCACGCGTAGCTTCGCTGCGCATGCCTCGCGCGCGTTGCGCGCTTACTTTTTGATTTCGCCGGCGCGGCTTTGCCGCAACTATCGGGGCGCCGCTGAGTGAGGGGAGCGCATTGCGATCATGAAAGTTCTCTTCCTCACATCCGAGCTTAGCGGCTATGTGAAAGCTGGCGGTCTCGCCGATGTCTCCGCAGCGCTTCCAAAGGCTCTGCGGGGGCGCGGACAGGATGTGCGCATCCTGATGCCGTTTTACGGACCCGGCCCGGAATGGCAGCCTTCACTCGAAGTCGTGGCGCGGCTCGACGGCATCGCCGGCATCCCGCCCTGCATGCTGGCATCCGGCGCCACGCCATCAGGCGATCCGGCCTGGTTCGTCATTTGTCCGCAATTATACGAACGCCGGGGTACACCGTACACGGACAGTTCAAATCAGGATTGGCCGGACAATGACGTACGTTTTGCACGGCTGGCATTCGCGGCGGTCCAGCTGATCGGCGGCGACGCCAATTGCGAGTGGCGGCCGGACGTTGTGCACGCCAATGACTGGCCGTCCGCGCTGATTGCGGGATATCGCGCCTGGCGCGGGCTGCATCCGCCCTGCCTGTTCACCATTCACAACCTTGCCTATCAGGGTCTGTTTGACGCTGCACGCCTGAGTGCGCTCGCCATTCCATTCGCCGCCTTCTCCATGAATGGCATTGAGTTTCATGGCCGGCTTTCATTCATGAAGGCAGGTGTCTTCTACGCCGATCACGTCACGACGGTCAGTCCGAACTATGCGCGAGAGATCACTACGGAAGCATTCGGCAGTGGGCTGCAGGGACTGCTCGGCGGACTGGCGGCGGCCGGAAAGCTGACCGGAATTCTCAATGGGATCGGTGACGATTGGGCGCCGGAATGCGACGCAAAACTGGTTGAGAATTACCCGCCGCAAGTGCTAGCGGGCAAAAAACGGAACGCCGATTGGCTGCGCGATGCCGCCGGATTGGCCGATGAGGATCGGCCGCTCTTCGTCATGGTGTCGCGTCTGGTGCACCAGAAGGGTGTCGACCTTGTGCTGTCCGTCGTCGAAACCGTGGTTTCCGGCGGCGGGCAATTCTTTCTGCTGGGGAATGGCGATCCCGAACTCGAGCGCGCGGCGCGAAACACCGTGGCGCAATTTGATGGCGCGGCTGCTGTCACGATCGCTTTTGACGATCAACTGTCCCGTCGTGCCGTTGCCGGCAGCGATTTCTACCTGATGCCGTCGCGCTTCGAACCGTGCGGTCTTAACCAGATGTACGCCGAACGCTATGGCAGTTTGCCCATTGCCCATGCCACTGGCGGTTTGGCCGATTCCATCCGCGACGGAGAAACCGGATTCCTGTTCGGCGGAGCCACACCCGAAGCTCTGCGTGCTGCAGTCATACGTGCACTGAATGTGTATGTCCGGCCAGGGCGGCTTGGATCAATGCGCAAGAGGGCCATGGCCGAAGATTTTGGATGGGGACCGGCCGCAGCCAGATACGAAGGGCTCTACAACCGGCTCCTCTCCCGCTGAAAAGGTCGGGCCACCGTGCTATGTTGTCCAGGCGCGGTCGATCATGGGAGGGTTGAATGTTGCGTGAATATCTGCTGTCCGCATCCGCTTTGGCTCTGGTCATTGCCGGAATGGTCTCTTCGGCACCGAACGTGCAAGGCCAAACATTTGTCGGGTCTCCTGTCCCGCAGCAATTTGCGCGCACTGGCCTGCCCTCCACGCAAAATGGTGAATGGCCGAGCTATGCCGGTGACATCAGGGGCACCCGCTACTCGCCGCTGTCGCAAATCGACGCTTCGAATTTCGATCGCTTGCAGGTCGCGTGGCGCTTCAAGACCGACAATTTTGGCCCCTATCCGGAATGGAAGCTGGAAGGCACGCCGATCATGGTCAAAGGCGTGCTTTACACCACCGCCGGAACGCGCCGCAGTGTCGTCGCGCTCGACGCAAAAACCGGCGAACTGATCTGGTCGTTTTCGCTGCGCGAAGGTAACCGCGCAGCCGTCGCCCCGCGGCAGCTATCGGGACATGGCGTGTCATATTGGACCGATGGCAAAGGCGACGAACGCATCATTTACGTCACCACGGGTTATCGCCTGGTCGAACTGAATGCCAAAACCGGTCAACTCATTCCATCATTCGGCGATCACGGCACCGTCGATATGAAGGTCGGCGTGGTGAGAGGCAACAATCAGCAAATCGATCTTGAAACGGGTGAGATCGGCGTCCATTCGACCCCAACAGTCGTGGGTGATGTCGCGATCGTCGGTTCGTCGATGCGCGAAGGCGCGACCGTGCCGACGCACAACAACACCAAGGGCCTGGTCCGCGCCTATGATGTGCGCACCGGAAAGCAGTTGTGGCGCTTCAACACCATTCCCCTGCCCGGCGAATTCGGCAATGACTCCTGGGAGAACGGCTCCTGGGCCACGAACGGCAATACCGGAGTCTGGACGCATATCAGCGCCGATCCCGATTTGGGACTCGTCTACCTTCCGGTTGAAACTCCGTCATCGGATTATTACGGCGGCGAGCGACCGGGCGACAATCTATACGGCGAAAGCCTGGTCGCGGTCGATCTGAAAACCGGACAGAGGCGGTGGCACTTCCAGCTGATCCATCATCCGATCTGGAATTTCGACATGTCCTCGATGCCGATTCTGGCGGATATCAATGTCAATGGCCGCGCCATCAAGGCGGTCGCGGTGCCGAGCAAGCAGGGCTACGTCTATGTGTTTGATCGCGCGACCGGACAGCCGGTGTGGCCGATCGTGGAAAAGCCCGTACCTCAATCCGATGTACCGGGCGAAAAGACCTCGCCGACCCAGCCCTTCCCGCCCGACGCACTGCGCTACAACCGCAATTTCCTGAAACTGCCGGACGACCTGATCGATTTCACGCCGGAATTGCGCGCGAAGGCGCTCGAGGCGATCAAACGATACCGCTATGATCCGAGCCCATTCGAGCCCGGTTCCGTTGCCGACGTAAATGGACGATTGGGATCGATTGTCGCGCCGACCGCGACCAACTGGCCCGGCGGCGGCTATGACCCCGAATTGCACATCGTATTTGCGCCGGCGGGAAATGTCGTTGGCGTCCGCGCATTGCGCACGCCGCCGGCGGAATTCTCCGATATTCGCTACGTCCAGGGCGTGAATGGCCGGCCGTTCCAGGTGATCCTCGGCCCGGGTGACTGCTGCGCGGCCGATGCTCCCTTGACCGCCGAGCGTGCCAAAGCCGCGAAAGAGCCGCCGCGGCCAAATGCCGGTGGCGAAGGCGGCGGACTGAATGTGGATGGCTTACCGATTTCCAAGCCGCCTTATGGCTTGCTCGCCGCCATCGATCTCGACAAGGGCCAACTCAAATGGCAGACGCCGCATGGCGATACACCGGACAATATCCGCAATAATCCCGCGTTGAAGGGATTGAACATCCCGAAGACCGGACAGCCGGGCACCTGGGGTGTCGGCCTGCTGGTCACAAAGACGCTGGTGATCATGGGGGATCCGCAGCGCACCACGACGCCTGATCACCCGAACGGTGCGATGCTGCGGGCCTATGACAAGCTGACGGGCCGGCAGGTCGGGGCCGTTTGGATGCCGGCACAACAGAGCGGCTCGCCGATGACCTACATGGTCGACGGCAAACAATACATCGTTGTCGCAATCGGCGATGCGACCGAAGGCGATGCGCGACGCCCGCGTTATTCGGGCGAATATGTGGCATTTGCGCTGCCGTACTAGGTGATCGTCCGCTTACGGACGCTCCCGGTTGCCCGACCGGGTGCAAGGCCTTGTGTGCCAAGGGACCGGAAAGGTGCCGGAAAATTCCGCAGATGCGCGCCAGGGATTTTGCGCCTTCGGCCTATTTCGCAACATAGCCGGCTGGCAGAACCTTGTGTGGGTCGAAGCGCACCACGAGATAAACGATCTCAGGTGACGTGATCTCGGTGAAGGTGTGCGGCGTGTTTGGCGGCAGGACAATGACATCGCCCGGGCCGATTTTGCGGCTGACGCCGCCGACGATCCGTGTACCTTCCATGCTGGGTCCGGTCAGGATTCGGACGGCTTCGTTGTCGGCCGGGCGTTGCTTTGCATTCTCGATCGTCCCTCCCGTGACCATCGTGCCGGTACCGGAGATCACGTGATAGACCTCGGTGATCTCACTGTGCTCCGAGCCGCCGACGCTCTGCTTTTCCGTTTTCGCGCGGTGCACCACGCCGACGCCGACATTGTACTCGCCATTGATATTGATGACGCGAATCTGCTGGTCGCTGACCGGCGCATTGGCATTGCGGCCCGCGATGCGCTGAATCTCGGAATTTGGAATGTCGACAGCCGCGGCGCTGGGGGCTGGGGCGGATTGCGCCAGAGTTGTCGCGGCCAACATGATTGCTGCCGAAATGGCGGATTGCTTCAGCATGTTTTTTCCTCCGATGGACCGGAGGGAGATTATGCCCGGCAGCGGCGAAAATAAATTCGGCCCCACTCATTTGGCGGGGCCGAATTTTTCCAGAAGATCAGCTCAGCTCTTGCGCCACTCGCTGCCGTTCGACCAGCTGATTGTCTTGCCGTCGGTGGAAATCACGCCAAGCATGTTCCAGGGCGGTCCCGCACTGACGGAGATATTGCTGGTCAGGGTCGCAGTGCCCTCGTCGCCCTTGTTGTTCTTGATCTCGAGCTGATTACCCTTCTGGGTCACCGTGAACGTCTGTCCCGACCACTGGCAGACCTTCATGTCCGGTCCGCACCGAAAGGTGCCCGCGAGATTGGTAGTTTCGTTTGCCGCTTGCGCAAGCCCAGCGCCAAACACCGCCGCGATCAGCGCAGCGGAGATCGCCATAAAAGCTTTCACTCTGATCCTCCCTTGAAAAACGCTTTCCCCGGCGACTTCACCCTCCGTGATTTAAACGTGAGATTGTCGCTTTCAAGGCGGAGCCGGCGGCAGGAAAATGGAATTTTTGTAATGATCGCCGCCCGCTCGGGTGTAGAAAGAGCTCAACAGGGAGGACTGAATGACCAGAGCGATCCATTGGCCGGCGCTTGCGGCTTTCATTTTGTACTCGGTACTGCCGGTTGCGGCGCAGAACGGTCCCACCAACGATCTCCCGAATCCCTACCGTTCGGTCGAGAACTGGGCGAAAATGCCGGACGGTCGGAATTGGGGATCGACGGCCGGAGTGGCCATTGATCCCGACGGCAAAAGCGTCTGGGTGGCCGAGCGCTGCGGCGTCAACAGCTGCCGCGATTCCAACCTCGATCCAATCCTGAAATTCGATCCCAATGGGCGCATGGTGAAGCATTTTGGCGCCGGCCTGTTTGTATTTCCACACGGCATCAGTGTGGACCGGCAAGGCAATGTCTGGGTGACCGACGGCCAGGGATATGGCGCGCGTGGACAGCAGGTGATCAAGTTCAGCCCCGACGGCAAAGTGCTGCTGCGTCTCGGGACGGCCGGCGTCGCCGGTAATAACCCATCCAGTTTCAATATGCCGTCTGCGGTACTGGTCGCGGCGAATGGCGACATTTTTGTCGCGGATGGTCACGGCGGCAATTCGAATGACCGGATCGTAAAATTCGACCCTCATGGCAAATACATCAAGGAATGGGGCATGAAGGGAACCGGCCCGGGCGAGTTCGACATTCCGCATGCGCTGGCAATGGATTCGCAGGGCCGGTTATTCGTCGGCGACCGCAACAACAACCGCATTCAGATTTTCGATCAGGACGGCAAATATCTGGATTCCTGGAGGCAGTTCAGCCGTCCGAGCGGAATATGGATCGATGCGAAGGACACGATCTATGTCGCGGATTCAGAATCGGAATCGGTATCCAAGAATCACGACGGCTGGAAACGCGGCATGCGGATCGGTTCGGCCAAAGACGGTTCGGTGAAATATTTCATTCCCGATCCGGTCGTGAAGGCGATTACGACGAGTGCCGCCGAAGGCGTTGCCGCGGATAAGGACGGCATTATTTACGGCGCCGAAGTCGGGCCAAAGCGCCTGATGCGCTATGAGATGAAATAGGGAGAGCGGGATGCAAAACTGGTTTGCGCGCGCAACATTGGCTGCCCTGATCTGCGTTTTCACCGCGACAGCAGCCGGTGCGCAGGAAATGATCGCGGAAAAACATTCGCTGACCGGATATGCGGCGCGCAAAATCATTGAAGTCTGTCTTGCGCAGGCGGCGCGGGATCACTTCCCGGTCGCGCTCGCCGTCGTCGACCCGGCCGGCTATCTGTTGTCGTATCAGGCGGCAGACGGCGCCACGGGCAATACCGGCGAGACGGCGCAGCTCAAGGCCAAAACCGCCGCGCGATTCCGCCGCTCCACCGCCGAGCTCTACGACCGCATCAATAAGCAGGTGAACCGCGCCCCGGAATGGCAGCGCTATTTCGCCATTCCCGGCGGATATCCGATTGTCGTTGGCGGTGAGGTTGTCGGCGCGATCGGCGTCGGCGCCGCAGGATTATCCGGCGGCAAAGATGAAGATTGCGCGCAGTCTGCGGTGAAGACCGTGATGGGCGACGGCAAAGCCGCGCCACCACCATCGCCGCAACCGCTGCTCGCAACAGATAAAGTTTTGACCGCCGCCGCGGCGCGCAAGCTCGCCGATGCATGCATTGCCTATGCCGGCGCAAACAAGATTCGCGGTATCAGCGTGTCGGTGGTGGACGCGGACGGCAATCTGCTGTCCTTTCAAAGCACGAATGGCACTTCATCGAACGGCTTGAAAAGCGCCCAACTGAAGGCTGTCACGGCTGCACATTGGCGGCGTGCAACCGCAGACCTGTTCCAGCGCGTGAACACCAAAATCAACCGCGCTCCCGAATGGAAGGGAGATTTCCCTGAGCCTGGCGGCTTTCCAATTTTCATCGGCAATGACATCGTGGGTGCAATCGGTGCCGGCGGCGGCGTCGGCGCCCAGGATGGCCAATGCGCCGAAGCAGCCGTGAAAGCGGTTTTTCCCAATGCCGCCACAGCCAGAGCAAGTTGAACGGGAGGAATATATGAAACGGATGATCATTGTGGGGCTTGCACTCGTGGCGTCGGCTGGCGTTGGTTACGCCGCAGGTGCGGGCAATATTCCCGACATCTCCACACTCAATCCCGAGGCAATGAAACTGATCCTGCCGAAGGACATCAAATGGGGTCCGGCGGCGGGTCTGACCGGCACGGATTCCTACACGCTGGTTGGTGATGCCGGAAAACCCGGTTTTTATGTTGTGCTGAACCGTTTTCACCCCGGCAATTTCAGCCACCCGCATTACCACGCGAATGACCGCTACATCATGGTGCTCAGCGGAACCTGGTGGGCGGCAACCGGCGCCAAGGACGATCCGGAGCACCTGACGGTGCCGATCAAGGCCGGGACATTCGCGATCCACAAGGGCCGCGAAGTCCACTATGACGGCGCGCGCGCGGGCAGCGATGAAGCCGTGGTGATGATCTTCGGCGAAGGCCCCGGCACGCGGCACGAATGTGAAGGACCGAAGGCGGAAAAAGGTCCCGGCCCCTGCGCCGATGCCCGCAAAGCCGCCGGCCTCCCCGCCGTCAACTAAGAAGAGTCGCCGCGCGACGGTTATTCCAGTGTGAGGACCGACTGTTCGTAATTGCGTGTGCCGAGGCCTTCGTCGGCGAAGATGCCGTGTTCGGAAATCCATTCGCGCGCATCTTCGTATACGTCGCGGCCGTATTTCTCGAACACGATGCGCTCGCCCGGGCCCCAGCGGCGCGTGTCCATCCTGGCATGGAAGCGCGTCGGGAATTCCTTCAAATAGTAATGTGTGTACAGCTCCGGCCTGAGGTCGATGTCGCGCTGTGCCCGCTTCAGCGCCCGATAAAATTTGCGGATGTCATCAGGATCGGGATCATTGTGGATCATGTGCGCGATCATGAAGGTCGTATCGATGATTTTGCGAAAACCCAACTGCTCCGCGAAATAATAGGGGCCGCTGAACAATGCAGCCGCGGGAACTTGACCATCGATCAACAGCTCCATGCGGCGGAAGAGAAGCCCATCCTTGAATGACAGGTTCAACTGATCCGGCGCGAGATAGTGTTCCAGGCCCTGAATCGTCGAATAATGGCTACCGGACTTAAATCCGACCGAAATCGGCACGCGTGCCAGATCGGCGGGGGTTTTGACCGGTGAGTCCGGCGGAACGAATACGCCCGCGGGAGAGACCGAATACACATCGGCGAACAGCTTCGCGTGACCGGTCGAGGCGGCGACATTCACGGTCCAATGGCAGGCGCAGCTGATGTCGGACTTGCGGCCGTCAGCGATCGTGTGAAAAGCGCCGACCCGATCCGGCTTGACGTGGTTCTGGCCATCCGTGGACTGAACAAGTTCAAGGAAGTCGTAGTCGAGCCCTTCGGCTTTGAAATATCCTTTTTCCTCGGCCACCCATTCATGAAGACGAAAATGTGGCTCGATGATGAACTTATTCTTGGACACCGTGACCTCCGGTGAATGCCTGACAATCCGATAGAGTCAATCTAGCACGCGACGCCGAAGGTTCCAGTGGGGAACGAAGCAGCGCGCGGACATTCCGGCGGCAGCGAAGGCCCGACTCCTGCGGCAGCACGGGGGCTTCCAGTGACCGGGATCATGTTTTAGGGTCGCGCACCCCTATCTCGACGACCCATGTTTAAAACCGAAGTTAAAAACGACGTCCTCGCGGCGATCGGCGATACGCCGCTCATCCGCCTGAGAGGTCCTTCCGAACTGACCGGCTGTGAGATTCTGGGCAAAGCCGAGTTCATGAATCCCGGGCAGTCGGTCAAGGATCGGGCGGCGCTGTTCATCATCCAGGATGCCCTCAAGAGCGGGCGCTTAAGACCCGGTGGCACAGTGGTCGAAGGCACCGCCGGCAACACGGGTATCGGCATCGCGGTGGTGGGTAATGCCCTGGGCCTGAAATCGGTCATCGTGATTCCGGACACCCAAAGCCAGGAAAAAAAAGACGCCCTGCGTCTGTTGGGTGCGGCTTTGGTCGAGGTTCCTGCCGTGCCCTACAAGGACCCGAACAATTACGTGAAGGTGTCACAGCGGCTGGCCGAACAATTGGCCCGAAGCGAATCGAACGGGGCCATCTGGGCCAATCAGTTCGACAACCCCGCCAATCGCGAAGCGCATATTCAGACGACCGGTCCGGAAATCTGGCGCCAGACCGGCGGCCGGATTGATGGGTTTACCTGCGCCGTCGGGACAGGTGGCACGCTGGCCGGCACCGCCATGGCCCTGAAAGCGCGCAATCCAAAAATTGTTACGGCTGTGGCCGATCCGCTGGGTGCGGCGATCTATTCCTGGATCAAGACCGGCGAACTCAAGGCGCATGGCACATCCATCACCGAAGGAATCGGTCAGGGCCGGGTGACGGGAAATCTCGACGGTGCACCGCTCGACGATGCCTTCGAAATACCGGACGAAGAGGCCCTGCCCTGGATTTTTTCGCTCCTGGAGAAAGAAGGCCTCTGCCTCGGCGGCTCGACTGGAATCAATGTCGCCGGTGCGGTTCGCCTCGCGCAAGAATTGGGCAAGGGCCACGTGATCGTCACCATACTTGCCGATTACGGTACCCGCTATCAAAGCAAGCTGTTCAATCCGGACTTCCTGCGGTCCAAAAATCTCCCGGCGCCCGATTGGCTTGCGTCACCGCCGCCATTGCCGAAAGTGCCGCTGGAATGAGCGAGGCGCCGCCGCTCGTCTCCACAACATGGCTTGCCAGCCACCTCGGAGAACCTGGAATTCGGGTGGCGGATGCGTCCTGGTATTTGCCCGACGCAAAACGCAATGCGCTGGCGGAATTCGATCAGCGGCACATTCCCGGCGCGGTGTTTTTCGATATCGACGCGATTTCCGGTCATTCGACCGATCTGCCGCATATGCTGCCCAGCCCGCCAGAATTTGCGTCGGCAATGCGCCACCTCGGAATTGGCGACGCGGACCTCGTGGTGTTTTACGACGGCGCCGGCATGTATTCCGCGCCGCGCGCGCTGTGGATGATGCGCGCCATGGGCCATGATCGCGCCGCCGTACTCGATGGCGGGCTGCCGAAATGGTTTCGCGAGGGCCAACCCACCGAACACGGTGCGGCCATCCGCGACGAATCCGGCCACTTCACCGCACGTTTTCGTCCGGAACTGGTTCGTACCTTCGCGCAGGTGCTGAACAATCAGGACAGCCGGCGCGAGCAGATCGTGGACGCGCGAAGCCCCGGGCGGTTTCGCGGCGAAGAGCCGGAACCGCGCGCCGGGCTGCGCCCCGGGCACATTCCGGGATCGCTGAACATGCACTACGCAACACTGATAAAATCCGACGGGACAATGCGCGACCCCGCAGAGCTGCGGGCAGTGTTCAGGGATCAGGGAATTGCCCTCGACCGGCCGATTGTTACGAGTTGCGGATCTGGAATTACCGCGGCGATTGTCGCACTCGCGCTGGAAATTGCCGGTGCGAAACATGTCGGCCTTTACGACGGTTCCTGGTCGGAATGGGGTGGCCGCGAGGAAGCTCCGGTCGCGACAGGAGCGGCATGAAACGCGCCGGCGGCAGACCGCGAGAACTACGCGCAACCGTCACGTTTCTTGCGATGGAAAACCGCTCCACCGTGACTCCCCCACCCCCGCCGCTGCTGAAGACCGCATTGCTGAAATGCGAGAATCCAGCCGTCCATTTTTACCGCTACCTTTACGACACCGTCGGCCGTCCCTGGTACTGGATCGAGCGCCGCCAGTGGAGCGATGACCGGCTGAAAGCGCATCTCGCGAATGAGAAAGTCGCGCTCTATGCGCTCTATCTCGGGGGCGTTCCAGGCGGCATGGCCGAACTGGATTTCCGGGAACGCAGTGTCGGACAACTGAGTTATTTCGGACTGATGCCCGAATTTATCGGACGCCGCATAGGCCCGTGGTTCCTGCATCAAATCGTCGAACTCTGCTGGGCCGAACCGGTTTCGCGCCTGCTCGTGAACACCTGCACGCTGGATTACAAAAAGGCGCTCGTCACCTATCAACGTGCCGGATTCATTCCTTACGCGCGCACGGAGCGGACGGTCGTTGTCCCGCGCGACTATCCAGAGATGCCTGAACGGCGCGAATAGCGACAGCCAAGCCCGCGATGACATGAACGCGGATAGTTGATGTGCAAGCACGATGATGCTGCGCTGTAATCGGCGGAGGCCGGAGCTGTTCACCCATGACTTCCACGTCTTTGCCCGTCATCGATATGGGACCGCTTTTTGGTGGCGGTGCATCAGCGCGCGCGGCGGTCGCCAACGAGATCAATGCGGCCTGCCGCGATTGCGGATTCTTCTACGTTTCCGGGCACCGGCTTTCGGCCAGTCTTCTGGCCGGCCTGGACCGCGCTGCCCGCGCGTTTTTTGCCCTTCCCGAACGCGAAAAACAGGAAATCGCGATGGCACGCGGCGGACGCGCCTGGCGTGGCTATTTCCCCGTGGGCGGAGAGCTCACATCCGGCGAGCCCGACCAGAAAGAGGGGATATATTTCGGAACTGAACTCGGGGCGGATCATCCGCGCGTTCTTGCACAGCTTCCGCTTCATGGCGCCAACCTGTTTCCGGAGCGTCCGCAGGAGCTGCGCCATCTGGTCCTGGACTACATGGCCGCAGCGGCCGAGACCGCCCACGCCCTGATGCAAGGGATTGCCTTGAGCCTTGGGCTGGAGCACCATTATTTTTATAATCAGTACACACACAATCCCACCATTCTGTTCCGGATCTTTCATTATCCGCCGGTCGCAAAGTCTTCGACCGCCTGGGGTGTCGGCGAGCACACGGATTACGGGCTGCTGACTCTGCTGGCGCAGGACGCTAATGGCGGGTTGGAGGTCAAGACACCCCGCGGTTGGGTTGACGCCTCTCCCATTCCGGACACACTGGTGTGCAATATTGGGGACATGCTGGACCGTCTAACCGGCGGCTATTACCGGTCAACACCACATCGCGCCAGGAATGTCAGTGGCAAAGGTCGGCTGTCCTTCCCGTTTTTCTTCGATCCGGACTTCGATGCCGAGGTTCGTCCGCTGCCCGAACGGGCTTCACTCATTGCGGAAGACCACCTCACCCGATGGGATCGCCAGAGCGTCCATGGCTTCTCAGGGACCTATGGTGACTATCTACTCGGCAAGGTCTCCCATGTTTTTCCGGGATTGCACCGCGAAGTCATCTGATTGAGGCCTGCCGATTCTGGACCTTTTGCGCCGATCGCCATAATGGATGAGGCGCAAAGCAAAAGCGGGCTGGCCGTTGAACCTGAGTGAACGGGCATTTCCGAAGACCGCGACGGCGGCCGAACTCACGCTGCGGGGAATTGCGCTCGGTGCGGCCATCACGTTGGTGTTCACCGCGGCCAATGTCTATCTCGGATTGAAGGTCGGGCTGACTTTCGCCTCTTCCATTCCCGCGGCCGTCATTTCCATGGCGGTGCTGAGTTTCTTTTCCGGCTCCAATATCCGCGAGAACAATATTGTGCAGACCACCGCGTCTGCAGCCGGTGCACTTGCCTCGGTCATTTTCGTTCTGCCGGGGCTTGTCATTATCGGGTGGTGGACGCGATTTCCATTCTGGATCTCTTTTCTCGCTTGTGCCGCCGGCGGCACGCTTGGCGTGCTCTACACGATACCCCTGCGGCGCGCCCTCGTGACATCGTCTGATCTTCCGTATCCGGAGGGCGTCGCGGCCGCCGAGGTGCTCAAAGTCGGATCAGGCCTGCGCAATCCAGGGACATCGGACACAGGAACGGCACATGAGGGCCTGACCGCAATCATCATCGGATCGATAGCTTCCGCCGGATTGGCACTCCTGGTCGCGACGCGCCTCGCGGCATCCGATCTCGTGAACTATTTCCGCGTGGGCGCGCAAAGCGCCACCGGCTTCGATCTTGCGTTCTCACTCGCGCTGATCGGCGCGGGCCATCTGGTCGGGTTGCAGGTTGGGCTTGCGATGCTTGTCGGCCTTTTGATCGCCTGGGGTGCGGCCCTGCCTGTTTTGACCGCAATCTTTCCGGCACAGCCAAACACCGGGATCGAACAGCATGTGATGAGTTTGTGGACATCGCAGGTCCGTTTCATTGGCGCGGGCGCCATGGCCATTGCCGCAATCTGGACTTTATTGCGCCTGGCGGGACCACTGATGTCGGGATTCATCCGCACGGCCGCCGCAGCGCGCTTGGTGCGTGCCGGTTCAGATCAAACCGATCGGGACCTGGGCGCAGGCTGGATCATCGGGCTGTCGCTGCTCTGCCTCGCGATGACTGCCGCCCTGGTGTGGGAATTCGCCGAGACCGGACCGCTGACCAATTCTGCGTTGGCTCTCACCGCAGTGGCAGTGCCGCTGGTCGTGATTGTCGGATTTCTGGTGGCGGCCATCTGCGGCTACATGGCGGGCCTGATCGGCTCGTCGAACAGCCCTGTTTCGGGCGTTGGCATCCTGGCTGTGGTGATCTGTGCGCTGCTCATGATCGCTGTCGCGCCGGCGGCGGGCGCAAACGGCAACGCATTGGCCGCCATCGTCCTGTTCACCACGGCCATCGTATTTGCGGTCGCCGTCACATCGAATGACAACCTTCAGGACCTGAAAACCGGGCAACTCGTCGGCGCGGCGCCGTGGCGGCAGCAATTGGCATTGATCGCGGGCATCATCGCGGGCGCGGTGGTCATTCCACCGATCCTGAATCTGCTGGTGGAAGCCTATGGTTTTGCCGGCGCGCCACATGCGGCGGCGATCGCCAGCAAACCGCTTCCGGCGCCCCAGGCAAGCCTGATTTCGACGCTGGCACTTGGTGTGATCGGCCACAAACTCGACTGGAACATGATCGAGATCGGTGTCGCGATCGGCACCGTTATCGTTGCGGCCGACGAGCTGCTCGCCGCCCGCAAATGGCTGCGGCTGCCACCGCTCGCGGTCGGCATGGGTATCTACCTGCCGATGTCGGCGACTTTGGCGGTCATGATCGGCGCACTGATCGGATGGTGGTACAACAATCGCATCGCGCGCAGATCCGATGCGAAGCGAATGCAGCATCTGGGCGTGCTCGTCGCATCGGGGATGATCGTCGGCGAGAGCCTGTTTGGCGTGTTGATTGCCGGGCTTATTGTGGCGCTCGGCGCCGATGCGCCCCTTGGCATTGTCAGTGCCGATTTCGCCGCCGGCAGCATCATCGGCTTCGCGGCGTTCGCCGGACTGATCGTATTTCTGTATGGCTGGATGCTGCGCCGCGGAACAGCCGCGCAATGACCGCCATTGCCTCGCCGCACGCTGCACGCCGGAGTCATGGCGATATTTTCGGACATCCGGCAGGCCTCACCGTTCTGTTCGGGACGGAGATGTGGGAGCGCTTTTCCTATTATGGGATGCGCGCCCTCCTCGTGCTTTACCTCACCAAATATCTGCTGCTACCGGGCCATGTCGAACATGTCTGGGGCTATGCTTCGGTAAAGTCCTTCTTCGAATTCTTCTCCGGGCCGCTCGCCATTCAGCCGCTGTCGTCGCTGCTTTACGGCAGTTACACCGGGCTAATCTACTTCACACCTCTGCTCGGCGGCTGGCTCGCCGACCGCGTCATGGGTCAAAGACGGGTCGTGATTGGCGGCATTATTCTCATGGCATTCGGCCACTTCATGATGGCATTTGAAGCGCTTCTTTTCCCGGCGCTATTTCTGCTCGTGATCGGCGGCGGGATGTTCAAACCCAACACCACCAGTCAGGTGGGATTGCTCTATGGCCAGGGCGATCACCGGCGCGACCGCGCCTATTCGATTTTCTATGTTGGCGTCAATATCGGCGCGTTCCTCTCTCCCCTCGTCTGTGGCACGCTCGGTGAAGAGGTGGGTTGGCATTACGGATTCGCAGCCGCCGGCGTCGGCATGCTGATTGCACTGATCGTCTATATCGCTGGATTTCACACCCTGCCCGTGGACGAACTCAGCCGGCACAAGGCGGCACGTATGCCGGAAGCGCCACTCTCGCCGGACGACCGTCGCTCCGTGTTCTGGCTTATCGCTCTCGTCCTGCCGCTGACTCTGTATTGGGCTTGTTACGAACAGCAGGGTAACACGATTGCACTGTGGGCGGCCGACAATACCGACCGCGGTATCAGTCTGCTGGGGTGGCGTGGCGAGATCGACGTCACCTGGTTTCAGTCGTTCAATCCGCTGATGATTTTTGCGTTCACGCCGTTTGTATTGGCTCTGTGGCGCCGCCAGGCCGCCAGGGGTAATGAATCGGCGACGTCACGCAAAATGATATTCGGCTGTGGCTGCATGGCGGCGGCCAATGTCATTATGGCGATTGCGGCCTGGCTTGCCGGCGATGCCGAAAAGGTGAGCTGGGTGTGGCTGCTCGTCTACTTTGCGGTATTAACCGTGGGTGAGCTTTATCTGGCTCCCATCAGCTACTCGCTTTATTCGAAGGCCTCACCGGCGCAAATTGTCTCCACGATGATAGCGGTCAATTTTATTCCAAATTTCCTGGGCGGCGGCTTTCTCCAGGGCTGGCTGGGAGCGTACTGGAGCAGCATGGATAAAATGACGTTTTTTCTCATGATCGCCGCGATTGCCACATTGGCGGGTGCGGGCATTCTGGCCTTTTCGCGTCCATTGCGGCGATTGGCCCAGGAATAGTCATGTCGCGCAAACGCACAAAAATTGTTGGAGCCGGACGCAACCCGTCATTGCACGCAGGCGCAGTGAATGTGCCGGTATATCGTGCCTCAACGATCCTGTTCCCCAATATGGAAACGCTTCGAACTGAATCGGCGCCATACACTTACGGCCGCCGCGGAACTCCAACCACACGTTCACTGGAGCAGGCAATCTGCGAACTCGAAGGCGGAGCGCGAAGCGTGCTCACTCCGTCAGGTCTTTCCGCGTGCACGCTCGCCGTCCTGACCACTTGCGGCGCCGGTGACCATATTCTGGTGACGGATTCAGTTTACGGGCCGACGCGGGTTTTCTGCCAAAGACTCGGCAAGCGCTACGGCATTAGCGCCGATTATTTCGAGCCATGCATCGACGCAACTGCTATCGAGAAACTGTTCCGGCCGAACACCAAAGCGGTATTTCTCGAAAGCCCGGGATCGCTGACATTCGAAGTGCAGGATGTGCCGGGCATTGCCGCTGTGGCGCACCGGCATGGCGCAGCCGTGATCATGGACAATACCTGGGCCACGCCGCTCTATTTCGACGCGTTCCGGCACGGCGTCGATCTCTCGGTGCAGGCAGCCACAAAATATATCGGTGGCCATGCCGATGTGCTGCTGGGCACGGTGTCGTCCAATGAGGCGTGGCGCGCGCGTCTCATCGAAACCCATGGCACACTCGGGCTATGTGCGTCCGGCGACGAAGCATATCTTGCGCAACGCGGACTGCGCACCCTTGCCGTGCGGCTGAAACAGCATCAGGAAAGCGCCACAGAAATTGCAACCTGGCTGAAGTCCCGGCCGGAAGTGGCGCGCGTGATCTACCCGGTCCTGAAGGGCGATGCGGGCCACGAGTTGTGGAAGCGGGATTTTACCGGAGCATCAGGCCTGTTCGGCATGGTCCTGAAGCATGTGAGCGATACTGCCGTGGCCGCGATGGTGGATGGGCTGGAGCACTTCGGCCTCGGCTATTCCTGGGGCGGGTTCGAGAGCCTGGTTGTTCCGGCGCATTTCCACCGCAACTTCCCGCCGGCACTGGAAGGGCCGCTGCTAAGACTCCATATCGGACTCGAAGACGTTGAAGATCTCAAGGCCGATCTGGCAAAGGGGTTTGAACGTCTGCAACAGATACAACAGGAGAAGTGAATGGCCGCCGATGGAAAATGGCAATTGACGATCAATACGCCTCTCGGTGCGCAGCAAAGCATGCTGGACATCAGCACCAGCGGCGGATCGCTGACCGGCACGCAAAGCGCGTCAACCGGCGATGAAAAGCCAATTCAGGATGGCAAGGTCTCGGGCGATCAGATCAGCTGGAAAGCCTCGATCACGAAACCGATGTCCATGACTCTGGAATTTTCCGCGACCGTGCAGGGCGATTCCATGACCGGTTCGGTGAAGCTGGGAATGTTCGGGACTCAATCTTTTCGCGGGGTGCGCGCCTGAGCGAGAACTTGTCGCCGGAGAAGTTTCTGCATGAGGTTCGGTTTGACGCGCAAGGCCTGGTGCCGGCGATCGCGCAGGATGCCAAAACCGGCGCGGTTCTGATGCTGGCCTGGATGAATGAGGAAGCTCTGCGCCGCACGATCGCAAGCGGTAATGTCACCTACTGGTCGCGGTCACGGCAACAACTGTGGCGCAAGGGCGAAACCAGCGGGCACACCCAACGGCTGATCGAAATCTGGGCCGATTGCGATGGTGACACGCTGCTGCTGAAAGTGGACCAGACCGGGCCCGCCTGTCACACCGGCGAACCTGTCTGTTTTTTCCGGAAGCTGACGGGGTGATCTCTCGCTCCTCGCTTCTGGTTCCCCGCTCCTCCTGATGCTGAAATCCAACACTGCGATATTTCAGGATGGACTGCCCCCGCGGCAGCGGCGCTGGGCCATTGTGACCATCTGTCTCGCGATTTTCATGACGGTGGTCGATCAGACCATCGTCAATGTCGCGCTTCCGACCATCGGCGCAAATTTCGGTGCGCATCCGTCCTCCTCGGTCTGGGTCGTGAATGCCTATCAGATGGCGATCATGCTTCTGCTGCTGCCATTGGCATCGATCGGCGACATCCTCGGCTACAAACGAGTCTATATCGCCGGGCTTGCACTCTTCGGAGCGGCATCTGTCGGCTGTGCCTTTTCCACCTCACTGCAGATGCTGACGCTGATGCGCGTGTTGCAGGGGATCGGTGCATCCGGTGTCATGAGCGTCAATATGGCGCTGGTGCGGCTGATCCACCCGATGAACCGGCTTGGTCATGGTATCGGCATCAATGCGTTTACCATCGCTGTCTCGGCGGCGGCGGGTCCGGCCATCGCGAGCGCGATTCTCGCAGTTGCCCCGTGGCAATGGCTGTTTGCCGTGAATGTGCCGGTGGTGATCGCAGCCGTGGCGATCGGAATATCGGCCTTACCCGAATCTCCGCGTGCGAGCCATTCATTTGATGTCTCCACGGCGGTCCTCAGCGGCGTCACATTTGGAATGCTTGTCGCGTTCCTCGAAGGATTGAGCGAACCCGGCGGGACTCTGACACGCGACGGCGAATTCGCGCTGATGCTGGTCGCGGCCATGTTGCTTGCGCGCCGTCAAATCCGGTCGCCGTCGCCGATGCTGCCAGTCGATCTGCTGCGCATTCCCATGTTTGCGCTGTCCGTTGCGACGTCGAGTTGTTCCTTCATTGCGCAGACGCTCGCCTATATCGCGATCCCGTTTCATCTCCACGATATCGGCTATTCGGCCGTGCAAATCGGCATAATGATGACACCGTGGCCGATCGGCACCGCGATATTGGCGCCGATTGCCGGCCGCCTCTCCGACCGTTTTCCGGCCGGGCTGCTTGGGCTGATCGGATTGCTGGCCTTCGGCGGCGGGCTAGCGGCCATGGCGGTTCTCGACACAACCGGCAATATTGCCAATGTGGCCTGGCGCATGGCTCTCGCCGGCGCCGGGTTTGGCCTCTATCAGTCACCGAACAACCGCACGATTCAGGCATCTGCCCCACGTCACCGAAGCGGCGGCGCAAGCGGCACGCAGGCAATGGCGCGGCTTCTTGGCCAAACACTCGGCGCGGCGCTCGCTGCACTCATCATGGCGCGGATGCCGGCTGTGTCAGCCGTGTGGTTTGCCGCCGGTTTTGCTGTCCTCGCCGCCTGCGTCAGCGCCGCACGCCTATCGGATCTGCCGCAGCCCAATTAGTTTAGCTATATGGCTGGAACGGCCGGCACCATTCGGGTTAGGGTCGCGCGGTAAGCCGGATTTTGGTCATGATCGTTTTTCGTAATCTCGTCCTCGCTGCCACCACTGCAGTAGCGTCAGTGCTGCTCCTGGGTGCATCGGAAGCGCCCAATCCCGATAAGATCCCGTTTTTCGGCGGACCCGATACATCCTGGGTCAAGATCGGCGATAATTTTATCGCGCCGCCCACAGGTCCGGGACCTGTGACCGACGATCCCGCCCATCCCTATCAGCCGAATAATGACAAGGGACTTCAGGTGACGTTCCGCGTCTCCGATCTCTCCAACCCAATCCTGAAGCCCTGGGCCGTTGCGCAGATGAAGAAGTCCAATGACGAGGTGCTTGCCGGACACCAGCCATTCCGGGCGCGGACGAGTTGCGTCCCGGGCGGTGTTCCGGGCTACCTGATCTATGGCCGTCTTGAACCGTTGTACTTTGCCCAGGATAGCAAAGAAGTCGTCTTGATGAATCAGGCCGACGCGCAAATTCGTCATGTCTACCTGAACGTGCCTCATTCCGCTCATCCCAGGCTGTCCTGGTATGGCGAGTCGGTCGGGCACTATGAAGGTGGCGATACGCTGGTCGTCGATACCATTGCCCAAAACGACAAAACCTTCGTCGACGATTATCGCACGCCGCATACGGCGCAGTTGCATGTCGTCGAGCGCTTCCAACTGACCGATGGCGGAAAAGCCCTGCGGGTGAGCTTCACGGTCGATGATCCGGGTGCCTACAACACGCCGTGGTCGGCATCCCAGGTCTATCGCCGCTCGAACCAGGGCGCATTCCTGGAGGCGCCATGCGCCGATAATCGCGAGAGCCCGTTCTACGATTCCCACCACCCGATTCCCGAAGCCAAAACTCCGGATTTCTGACCGGACAGCCAACCGTGTTATGTTCGTGATCGAAAAAGGGAGGGATACATGCGTGCAAAATTGTTGTCGTTAGTGGCGGTCGCGGCGCTCGTGTCGCCGATGGCATTGGCGCAGAATGCGGCGCCACCGGACCATATCTTCGCCAGCCATAGCGAGATCGAAGGCCTGATCCAGAAAGCGATGAAGGATCGCAAGGGCAATGCGCCCAACACGATCGAGCCGATCCTGTCGCTCGCGCCCTATCGCGCGCAGCTCGAATATCGCACCGCGCTCGCTCCGGCTGCGCTGCACGAAAAGGATGCCGAGATGATGTATGTGCTGCAGGGCACCGGCGTCATCACGGAGGGTGGGAAACTCGTCGGCGAAAAGCGTACCAATGCCAACAATCGCGGTGGCGACTCGATCGAAGGCGGCACGGCGCATAATGTTTCGCCCGGCGACGTGATCATTATTCCGCAGAACACGCCGCACCAGGTCAATCCGACCGGAGGCGCTCCGATCGTGCTCATGACATTCCACGTGCCGCGGCCGGCAGGCAACTGGCCATAGCAGCATCCCGAAGCAACGGCTGATCTACACCGGCATCGGTTCGCGGCAGACGCCGGAACCGATGCTGCGTCTCATGGTGATGCTCGGCGGCGAACTGGCGCGCCGCGGATGGATGTTGCGCTCCGGCGGTTCACCCGGCGCGGATACATCATTCGAGGAGGGCTGCGACGCGGGGGGTGGCGTAAAAGAAATCTACCTGCCGTGGCGCGGCTTCAATGGTTCCGACTCGCCGCTGTTCGAGACCCCTCCAGAAGCCATGGAATTGGCCCGCAAAATTCATTGCGGATTGAATCGACGAAGCCTCAGCGTGCAGAAACTTCGGGCGCGCAATGTCTGCCAGGTTCTTGGCGCTTCACTCGACGAGCCGTCGCTTCTCATCATTGCATGGACTGAAAATGCCGTACCGTCCCGTGGGTCTGCCACTGTCCTTCGCATGGCGGAACAGCGCGGGATACCGGTGATCAATCTGGCCGAGCCGATCTATACCGGCTCCGGTGACGAAGCGGCACTCAAGCTCGTATTGGCGCGCGCGGAACAGATCGCGGGCGCACACAAAACCTGATTATGCATGATGATAATCAGCATACGTTTATTCAAACCGGTAACAGATCGCACTCGGGCCGAGCGTGTTGGTTTCCAATAACTAATAATTCACCATCACGTGACACTTCTCGACCCTGCGCCTGTCCAGCCGGGGGGCGCTTGGATAAACGCAAAACGCATTGAGGTGCATTGTGCCACAAAATATGAATGTATTTGCTGTCGCTGCCATTTGCGCAGCACCGCTACTTGTCGCGACATCGGTCCAGGCTGCAGTGCCCGATGGCATCGCTGGAACGATCAGCGGAAGCTATATGAATATCAGCCCGAGCGGTGGCGGCGGCGGCACCAACCTGTGGGGTGTTGATGCAGCCGGCGCTTTCGGACTTGGTGATTTTCCTGCCCTCGGCGCGGAGGTGAATGGGGGGTACCACAACATCTCCCTCACGGGTGTGAGTTCGAACCTGTGGAATGTCGGTGGAAGCGCGTTTTGGGCGGGATTTCCGGGACGCGCGGGCGCCACAGTAAGTTACCTCTCCGGCAGCAGTAGTGGCGGCGGAATCACCGTCAATGCAAACATCACCAACTACGGCGCATTTTTAGAGTACTATTTTAGCGATGTGCTGACGGCTGGCGTCAAAGCCGGTGGATTAACCGTCAGTGGAAGTGCGGCCGGCGGTGGATTTGGAGGATCCGGAACGGGAAGCGGCAGCTATGTCGGTGGTGGCCTTATTGGCTATGTTGTTCCCGACTTGGCGCTCTCTGGGCACATCCTCTACAAAAGCGCGGGCGGCGGCGGAAACGCTACAAATTATTTTGTAGGCGCCGAGTATCTGGTTTCGGAACAGCTTCCCGTCTCCGTGTCGGCAGGTTACATGAACACACAGGCGTCCGGCGGCGGGAGTGCCAACACGTGGCTGCTGACGCTGACGTTTTATACGTCCGGCCCCGGAGTGCCGTTACGGGATGAGCACAGAAACGGAACGCTCGGGTGGATTGGCAATAGCGCAGTTGACAACCTCTTCTGAGTTTTAGTTTTGGCGGAGCACGTCCTCGAGCGTGCTCCGCCTCACCTTTGCGGCGCGCTGCGGAACTCAGCGCTTGGAGAACTGGAAGCTGCGGCGAGCCTTTGGGCGGCCGTATTTCTTGCGTTCGACGACGCGCGGATCCCGGGTCAGAAAGCCGCCCTGCTTCAGAACCGGCCGCAAAGTCGGCTCAAACGCAATCAACGCCTTTGAAATGCCATGGCGCACAGCGCCCGCCTGCCCCGAAAGCCCCCCGCCCGAGACTTTGCAGATGATGTCATATTGGCCGTCGCGTCCGGCGGCGACGAGCGGCTGGCGCAGGATCATGCGCAGCACCGGACGTGCGAAATAGATATTTTCTTCCTTGTCGTTGATCTTGATCCGTCCGGGTCCGGGCTTGATCCACACCCGCGCGACGGCGTCCTTGCGTTTGCCGGTCGCATATGCGCGCCCCATGCGATCAAGCTTCGGACGGTTCTCGGCCTGCGATGCCTGCGGCTGATCCGGCTGCTTCGCCTTGATCAGAGTTGATTTCAGTTCGGAAAAATCGCGGGTGGCTTCGGCCATGGTTATGTCGCCTTTGACTTGCGGTAATTGCTGTTCTTCGGGCTGAGCGCGGAAATATCCAGTACTTCCGGCTGTTGCGCCTCATGCGGATGCTCGGGACCGGCATAGACGCGCAGATTGGCGAATTGGTGCTTGCCCAGGGGACCGCGCGGCAGCATGCGTTGTACCGCCTTCGCGACCACGCGCTCCGGTGTCTTGCCGGAGAGAAAATCTTCAGGCACGCGCTCCTTGATGCCGCCGATATAGCCAGTGTGCCAGTAATAGGTTTTGCCAGTCCGCTTGTTGCCGGTCAGCAGCACCTTGCCGGCATTGATGACGATGACATTGTCACCGCAATCAAGATGCGGCGTGTACATCGCCTTGTGTTTGCCGCGCAGACGCGTCGCGACAATGGCCGCGAGACGGCCGACGACCAACCCATCGGCGTCGATCACCACCCATTTCTTCTGTATCTCGGAGGCTTTGGCCGAATAGGTTTGCATGATACGATTCCCAAAATAATCGCACGGTCCGCGCACCGGCCCGGCCGCCGCCATGTAGCCGCGGTCAGTTGCGCGGTCAAGCAATTTGCCCGGTAATGCCGGTTATTTCATTATGCGGTAAAATAATACCACAAAATCGAAAGAAGAGCTTGTGACCCAGATTTCTGCTCCGCCGCCGGTTCTCGCCAATGAACAGGACGGCATTGTCACGCTCACCCTGAACCGGCCCGAAGCCCGCAACCCGCTGTCGCAGGCCACAATGCGGGCATTGCAGGTGGCGCTCGACGAAGCCGCTGAAACACCGTCCACCCGCGTGATCATCATCGCCGCCAACGGACCGGTTTTCAGTTCCGGGCATGATCTGAAGGAGATGACCGCGTTTAGGTCCGATGGCGACCATGGCCTCGCGCGCTATCGCGAGATTTTCGCCCAATGCAGTCATCTGATGCAGACCATTGTGCGCCATCCGCGGCCGGTCATTGCCCAGGTGCAGGGAATGGCGACCGCCGCGGGTTGCCAGCTGGTGGCGAGTTGCGACCTGGCGCTGGCATCCAGCGAGGCCCGCTTCGCCACACCCGGGGTCAATATCGGCCTGTTCTGTTCGACTCCCATGGTGGCACTCTCGCGCGCGGTTCCGCGCAAATTCGCCATGGAGATGCTACTCACCGGGCAGCCGATCCCGGCCGATCAGGCCGAACGTATCGGCCTCATCAACCGAATGGTTCGGCCTTCGGAGTTGGAAAGTGAAACGCGCGGCCTTGCGCAACTCGTGGCGCGCAAGCCTGCGGCGACACTCAAGATGGGAAAGCTCGCGTTCCAGCACCAGCTCGAACTCGGCATGACGAATGCCTATGATTATGTCGGTGAAGTCATGGTGCAGAATATGCTTCACGCTGAAGCCGTCGAAGGTATCTGCGCGTTCATCGAGAAACGTCACCCCAACTGGCCGAAATCCTGATGGTCCCCAACTATCCCGACGCCCTCATCGCCCGGCTCCTTCGCAGCGTGCATCGCATTGCGATGATCGGCGCTTCGCCAAACCCGGCGCGTCCATCCTATTTCGCGATGAAATATCTGCTCGACAAAGGTTTTGAAATCGTGCCGGTCAATCCGGGACAGGCCGGCAAGGACATACTCGGCCAGAAAGTCTATGCGCGCATCGCCGATTTGCCGGCGCCCATCGACATGGTGGACATTTTTCGCAATTCCGCCGCCGCCGGTCCGGTCACCGACGAAGCCATTGCCGAGAAACAACGCCTTGGACTGAAGGTGCTGTGGATGCAGCTTGGAGTGGTCAATGAAGAGGCGGCACAGCGCGCCGAAGCTGCGGGCTTGACCGTGATCATGAACCGCTGCCCGAAAATCGAGTATGGCCGGCTGTCGGGCGAAATCGGCTGGTATGGAGTCAACCGGCGCACCATCGACAATCGCAAGCCTTTCGCTTTCAGCCAGGGTGGAACGCTAAGGCGCGATTAGGTTCAGGAGTCTCCGCATGGCCGAATATGGTTTTGATACGCTCGCCGTGCATGCGGGCGCACAGCCGGACCCCGCGACCGGAGCACGCATTACACCGATCTATCAAACCTCGGCCTATGTTTTCGAAAATGCCGATCAGGCCGCGGCATTGTTCAATCTGCAGGTATTCGGCAACATCTATTCGCGGATCATGAATCCGACCGTTGCGGTGCTCGAGGAACGCATCGCGGCGCTTGAAGGCGGTACCGCCGGATTGGCCGCATCATCCGGGCATGCGGCACAGCATCTGGTGTTCCACACACTGATGGAACCCGGCGCAGAATTCATTTCCGCGCGCCAGCTTTATGGCGGCTCGGTCAATCAGTTCAGCCAGGCCTTTGCCAAATATGACTGGCATGTGCGCTGGGCCGATGCGATGGACGCGAACAGTTTTGCGCGCGCGGTGACGGACAAGACCCGCGCGATATTCTGCGAAAGCATCGCCAACCCGGGTGGCGTCATCAGCGACCTCGAAGGCATTGCGCGGGTGGCTGAACAGGTTGGCGTTCCCTTCATCGTCGACAATACGCTGGCCACACCCTGGCTGATCCGCCCCTTCGAATGGGGTGCGCATATCGTGGTGCATTCGGCGACCAAATTTCTCGGCGGCCATGGCAATTCGCTCGCCGGGGCGATTGTCGAATCCGGCACGTTCGACTGGGCGAAGAGCGGCAAATATCGCACGCTGACGGAAGATAACCCTTCCTACCATGGCATCCGGTTTTACGAGACCTTCGGCGATTTCGCATTTTGCGTTGCTGCGCGGGCGTTGTCGTTG
Source organism: Micropepsaceae bacterium (assembly GCA_036273455.1). Taxonomy (GTDB): domain Bacteria; phylum Pseudomonadota; class Alphaproteobacteria; order Micropepsales; family Micropepsaceae; genus CAIYRG01. The sequence continues at coordinate 40,072 of DASUHP010000121.1, forward strand.
CGCGATCTCGGTCCATGTCTCGCGCCGGAGAACGCGTTTCTGACGCTCACCGGCATCGAAACCCTACCCTTGCGCATGAAGCGCCATTGCGAAAACGCGCTCGTGATCGCCGATTGGCTGGCGCGTGACGAGCGGGTCGAATGGGTCAACTATGCCGGTCTTCCGTCCCACCCGCTGCACGCCGCACATCGCAAATACTGCCCAAAAGGCGCGGGGTCGGTTTTCACATTCGGCCTGCGAGGCGGATTCGATGCCGGGATGAAGCTTGTCGACAGCGTGCGCATTTTCAGTCACCTCGCCAATATTGGCGACACCCGCAGCCTGGTTATCCACCCCGCGTCAACAACGCACCGTCAGCTTTCCGACGAAGATCGCGTCAAGGCCGGCGCCGGTCCCGAAGTGGTCCGGCTGTCCATCGGCATCGAAGACGTCAGAGATCTTATCGCCGACCTCGACCAGGCAATGCAGTGATGAAAGAGAAGCGAGAAAAGAGGAGGGAGGAGTGAGAGCACCGCCTGCGTCGCGGCGCAGTTCGCGCTCTCGTTTCTCGCTCATCGTTCTCGCTGCTGTCCGCTCCGCGGCTCGGCGTGAGATCTTAGTTGCGCTGCAAACTGCTCTATCCGACCGTCTCGCGCAGAAACGCCAAGGTCTTTTCCCACGCGTCCTCGGACGCGGCGCGTTCGGCCGGCGCGCTGTGTTGCGGATTCTGGAATCCGTGACCAGCGTCAGGATAGCGGTGGAAGACATGGGGAACAGCGTGCGCCGTTAATTCCGCGTCGATCTGGTCCACATCCGCAGGCGACGGATGCTTGTCGAGATTGCCGAAAAATCCGAGCACGGGACAATCGATGTTGCGCAGCGTTTCGAACGGCGTGGGCCCATCTCCCCAGCTGCGATTGACGCTGCCGCCATAATAAACAATGCAGGCGCGAAAGCGCGGCAAGCGACCGGCGGCGAGCAAAGCCATGCGTCCCCCCATGCAGTGACCCATCACGACGACACGATCGGCGGCAACATCGCCACGGGCGCATAAAAAATCGGCCGTGGCCGCAACATCCGCGACAACCTCGCGATCGCTCAGCAGCGCCTTGCGTTCCTTCGGCGGCGTTTCGCTGGGACAGCGGTGATAGACGTCCGGAACGGCAACCAGATAGCCCTGCCCGGCCAGCCGCTCGACAACGGTTTTGGTGAAATCGTCGATTCCATCGCGATGGAACAGCAGCACAATCGCAGCCCCGGGCGCACCACGTTCGGGTGCAGCCAAATAGACCGGCACTTGGCCCTTTCCGATAGCAATTGAAACGAATTCTCTCATGGCAGGCTCTGATCCCTTGTTCCGAAAGGTCTTGCATCCAGGCAATTGTTGAGAAGACGCATTCCTGGTGGAAACGGCCGGTTAATTAAACGCCCCTTTAGGCCCAAATTAATCGGGGCGCGGCAGATTGTTGAGAAAGGACATAGCGGAGTAATCGTACATGAAGCTCAAAGGTCGATGGCGAGGCTGCGCGTTGACTCTGTTGTTGATTGGTGTGCCGTTCGCCCAGGCGGAACCGTCGGAATGCCGAGACGCCGCGCGCCGGTACAGTTCGGCGCAGGAAGATATTTCACTATCCATCCGCGCCTACACGGATTGCGTCTCGGACAGCCGGGGCCTGGACGATTGTTCAACCGAATTCAACCGGCTGCAATCCGCGCAGGATGATTTCAAATACGCTGTTTCCGACTATCAATTCGATTGCAGGTTTTAGGAGGCTCGCATGAGTGTCGCATCTGCTGAATGGCCCGCGGCAAGGTCGGTTCGCCGGTGGGGATATTACCTGGTGGTCCTCGCCGGTATTATCGCCGTCGGCCATCTCGTTGTTCAATCCAGATTGCCCCCCGCGGTCGCTCCAGCGATCGATTTGTCCATTCTTCTGCTGATGGGCGTCAGTGTTGCTGCCGTGAAAGTTGCGCGCGCACTCAAACTGTTGGAAGATCGCGTGCACAAACTAGAGAGCCGTTGACATTGGTTGCGCCGCGGCGCCGCCCACCCGGCAGAGGCGATGAATGGATACTGACCAGTCGAACTGGTGGTGATTTGGTCTAATTTCACTGAACCTCCGCCGCCCGTTTTGCGCGCGCAACGAGATCTGGCGGAAGATGGCCCTGACTGAGCACCTGCTTCTGCAGCTCTTCACCGGATAGCGGACTGATCGCAAGTCCCGCGCGCTTCACGTCAGCAAGGAAATTCGCATCCTGCATGGTAGCCGTGAAGGCGCGGCGCAACTGAGCCACGCGTTCTGGCGCGGTGCCCGGCGGCGCAACCACCGAGCGGCCGATCAATGACGGCGACGAGAACAGTTCCAGCAACTTGCGCTCGTTCTCATTGCGCGCCAGATCGATCATGCGGGGGACCTGCGGCAGGTCTGCTTCTCTTTCCAGTCCGGTCTGCAGCAAAAGAGTGATCTTGCGGTCGCGCATCAGCGGCTGGCCCATGATGCGCAATATCGGCCATTCCATGCTGAGGGCATCGATCTCACCGCGTTGCACCGCAAGCAGGCTGTCGCCCGTTCCCTGATATCCTTCAATCAAACGGAATCTCATTCCGAGGACGTTCTTCAGCACCGCCCAGTTCAGACGTGATGCCGTTCCGGATGCCGAGACGATGAGTTCGCGGCTGAATACGTCCTGAATCTTGTGGACCGGCACGTCGCTGCGCGCGAACAGCACCGCGCTGTTTCGCAAGATCCGCCCTATCCAGTTGAACTTTGCCGCATCGGCTCTGAGATCAGGCGTTCCGAGAATCTGATACAGGTAAATCGCCTGATCCAGCATGCCGATCGCGGTGCCGTCCTTCGGCGCGACGTTGTAGAGGTAATTGGCGGCGCGGATGCTGCCGGCACCGGGCATGTTCTGGGCGACAAGTCGCGGGCTGCCATCCAGATGTTGACCAAGATGCGTGACGAGGAGCCGGCTGTAAGTGTCGTAACCGCCCCCGGGCGCCGAGCCGATGATGAAATTGATCGTTCTGTTCTTATAAAATGCATCTGCAGACATCGCCGGGCCTGCGGCAAGCATCGCCACAATGAATGCGATCCAGAACTTGCCCAGCGTTCCTATGACCTTCATGAAAACTTGTCCGCAATCGAAAGCGAGAGTTGCCGTTTGGCGATCGGCCATAATGTCACGACGGTACGGCACTGGTGAACAAATTCGTATCGAGTTCGCGGCCGAGCCCCAACTCACGTGCTTTGGTGTAGATGACGTGCCCGGTCGCGGCGAATTGATAGCCAAGACCGGAATAGTTGAGGAAAAGCGTGATCTCACGCTCGTTGCGGCGACCTGGTACGCGACCGAGTAGCAGGTCCGACAATTCGGGCCGGGCCGACTGACCAATGTCGCGGCTGAGCGCGTTTTTCCGCCGCTCCGCATCGCTTCCCAAATCCGCGCCGGCGGTGCGGAGGATTCTGTTCTCGGTCTCGCGGATATGCGTGAATACCACATCGGCTGAATCGGCCACCTTCGCATCGAGCTCCAGCCGCGACAGGCTGCTGACATGCATTCCGGGTTCGAGCCAATCCGCGGCAAACACCGGTTGAAGGCTGTTGGTGGCCAGCAACACGACATCGGCACCGGACACCGCTTCCCGGGCTGAACCAACGGCGATGCACTCGATTCCGAGTTTCGCCGCGGTCTCGCAGGCAAAACCTTCGCGCCGTTCGGCTTTGGGACTGTAGCAGCGTATCCGCTGGATGCTTCTGATCTCGGCAATCGCCATGGCCTGACCTCCGGCCTGCCAACCGGTGCCCAGAAGCGCGACGTCGCGCGCGTTGGCGCGTGAGAGATATTTCGCTGCAAGTCCGCTCGTTCCTGCCACTCGCATGCGCTGGGCGACACCATCGGGATAAATCGCCAGCGGTTCACCACTGGCGGTACTGAACAGCAGAACCAAGCCGGTGTAGCGCGAATCCGGCGCGGCAGGAACTTTGGTCCGGCGCGGGCCGGATTCCGACTCCGGCCAGGTGAGAATGTCGGAATTGATTCTAACCGCACCGATTCCGAATCCGGGATTCACCCCGCTCATCGTCAGGAGCGAATAGACCGCGTCCTCGCGCACAGTCGGAGTCAGCAGTTCCGACCGAACACCATTGCCACCCTGCTTCTGCCCGAGATCGCGATAGGCCAGTTCGAGCGCTTCGAGGCAATCGGTCATTGAGAGCGCCGCTTCGACATCTTCGTTCGACAGCAGTAACGTCACAGGCGATCATCCATGTTTTATGCCTGCCACACGCGCCGCAATTTGGTGACATCGGCAATACCTTCAATTTCCCGAATGGCAGAAATGGTCACTTTCGCCTTCCGGCTGCCCAATACACTGCCGATCAAATCCGCAGCCTTGGCTTCCACTTCCTTTCGCGCCATCGGATTGTCCGCCGTGCCGCGAACCGCGAATGTGCGATGCGACAGCGTGCGCCGATCGCGCGTTCGCACATTTACGATGGCCTGACGGCGGGGTCTCGCCTGCGCCAATTCCTGGCTCTGGACCACAGTCACCTTTTTCCGCAAGGCCAAAACTGCGGCATCGGCCATACGTTCGCGATCGTGAACGCTGTCAAATGTGAGTTTTCCATCGACCAGCAGCATCGCCAGAAGATGCTGAACATTGAGGTTCGACATCGGTGCATTATCGACCGTCCGGGCGGAAGTGCCCGGCAATTGCACTTCAATCGTCTCGATATTCGCTGGCCCGATATGGTCCCGCTCCATCAGTTCAACGAGACTGTCGAGGGCCGCCTGGGCGGGAGAACCCACCGGCCATTTCTTGATGTTGGTGTGCAAAATTTCGAAACGCTCTCCCAGCCCGGCACAGAGCTGTTCGGGATCGGGATGTGCGGAATAGGCGTCGAGGAAATTGCGCTCGCCGGAGAACACATCATCCACGCCTGTCATGCCGGCCGCCACCATGGTTGCGGCAGCGACACCGTTTCGCGCCGGCATCCCGCCAAAATCGAACGCCTTTTCGATATGTTCAGGGTCGCGCACATGGCAGCCGACACCGGACGCCTGTTGCGCACAAAGCGAAAGCAGGTGCCGCACCTGCCGCTCGTCAAATCCCAGCAATGCACCCGCTGCTGCCCCGGCGCCGAAACAGCCGCCGAAACTGTGTGTACTGCGCCGCGATGCCGCCAGGGCTTCCGGGTCCAATGCGTAATTGATCCGCGCAGCGATATCGTAGCCCAGCACCACCGTATGAAGGAAGTCCTTGCCGCTGGCACGCACACTCTCCGCCACAGCGAGCGCAGCGGGTATGACGGCGCAACCGGGATGGGTGCGTGACGGTGCATGCGAGTCGTCGGTCTCATCGGCATGGGCCAACATGCCATTGGCCAGCGCCGCATTGACCGAAGATGTGAGGAGGCGTGTGCCGGCAACAGATGATTGCCGCGCGCCGCCGAGGGACTCGACATAGCCAATCGCGAATTGCCCGGCCGGCAATCGCGTTCCCGAAATCATGGCTGCAAACGTATCCAGAATATGCAGGCCGGCCTTTTCTGCCACAACATGCGGAATCGGCTGTTGCAATGCGCGGGCAATATGGGCGCTGAGTCGATGCGTCGTCTCACTGATCCGTTCCAACGCCTCGATCACCAATCCCCCTTCACCACGGTATCTGTCGCGGCGCAGCATAGTCGCCTAAAGGAACCCAGCCTGCCAGTCCAAGTCAAAACGCATAAAGGGGTGATTACAGCGGCTGCTTCGCCTCGCATGAAAGGCATTGGGCCTCATTGGCCGTTCGTCGGAGATTCGCCATTTCCAGTCGCTCTTGGTTTCAGGCCTTGAAAGGGGCGCCCTCTCGTCCTTGGATGCGGAATGTTATCATTCGTCAGAAGCGAGGGCGTCTGTCCGCAATCTCAAACCAATAGATCCGGTCTGCCACGCATTGGTCCATGTTGGGTGCACTTGAGTGAAGCGATTCACTGACCAGCGCCGACCGCCAGATCAAAACGAAATTGTCGGGAGAATTTCATGAAGGGGGACGATGGTTCGTCGAACGAGGAAAGACCAAAAACCGGTCGGAGATATCGAGCCGACCGGACAGAAGGGATTAGCGACGGCGTCTTCGCGGTTTCGCTGACGCTCCTCATCCTCGACGTACGACCTCCTGAAGGCGGCGTGTCCCAACTCGTGTCCGGGCTCGTCCTGATTGCACCGAGGCTCGGGACCTTCGCGCTGAGCTTCGCAATCGTTGCGTACTACTGGCTCGTCCATCACCTGATTTTCGCCTCACTGCGCGGTGTGAAGGTCGCTCTGATCTGGGCGAACATGCTGTTTCTATTCACGATTGCGGTGTTGCCCTTCTCGACCGCGGTGCTAGGTCGTTACGCTCTCGTGCCGGTGGCGCTCGCCATTTATGGTGCCAATCTCGCCGCTTGTACGTCGACGCTGGCAGGTGTGTGGTTCGTCGCGGACCATTCTCACATCACAGAACAACCTACAGTCAGCCAACGACGCTACATTGTGCGGCGTTTCGGTGTTCAGTTGATTGTCGCGCTGCTGGGGATCGCATGCGCGTTCCTCGCTCCCGCACTCGCACTGAGCATCTTTGTCGCGCTGCCGATTGTGTTCGCCCTGACCTACCACCGGCGGTACTACTGACTGTCGTCGCCCGCGACGGCGCGACACAGAACGGCACAATTACCTTTCGGCAGAACCGAAGGACTCAGCCGGCGTGGTGCGAGTGGCCGGAATAATCAATGGACTTCGACCCTTGCTATCTCGGACAAATGGCGGCTGTTAGAGTGGTGAAAACCACGGGAGTTAGCTATGGCGAAAATCCGGCACCTGGCGATCAAGACAAAAAGCCCAGAGCGGCTCGCGGCGTTCTACGAGGAGGTGTTTGGGCTCCAACGTATCCGCAGTGAGCCGGGCGGCGCCATTTACATGAGCGACGGATATTTGACGCTGGCGCTCCTGCGCAATCGCGGCGAAGCGACACCGAGCGGCATCAATCATTTTGGCTTCCATGTCGATGATCTGACCACCGTCGAACAAGGGCTGAAGAAATTTGACGAGCCACTGGCGCAGCGCCCGGGCAATCGTCCTTATGCCGAATACCGGGCCATGGATCCCGACGGCAATCTGTTCGACGTTTCGGTCCACGGCTATGAAGAAGCCGAATTCCAGGCCGAACGCGATAAACGCACGAAAAAGCAAAAAGCGCTGTCCTGATCGATGGAGCAGTGCGACGTCATTGTCATCGGCGGAGGCAGCGCAGCCTTTGAAGCTGCGGTTGCGGCCCATGAACAGGGTGCCCGCAAAATCGTCATGCTGGAAAAAGCGCCGGAAGCCGAATATGGCGGCAATGCGCGCTATTCCGGAACCGGCTTCCGTTTTTGCCATCGCGGCGCCGAGGAAATCCGCGAATTCATTCCCGACATAGAGGACAATCTCTTCGCGACTCTCGAGATTCCGCCCTACACGGAAGAAGAATTTGCCGCCGATCTTGAGCGGATGACACTATCGCGCATGGACCCGCTGCTTGCCCGCACCCTTGTCGGCCAGTCGAACGCGGCGGTTCACTGGATGAAAGAGATCGGAATCCGCTGGGAGATTCTGAAAGAGCACGCAAAACTCGGCGCAAAACGCTATTTCGAACGCGGTATCGCAATTCATGTCGCCGGCGGCGGCATCGGCCAGCTGGAACAGTGGCGCCGGATTGCCGGGAACAGAAACATCGAAATCCGTTTTTCCTCTCCTGTGACGGGGGTACACGGCAACATGCACCGCATTGACGGCGTGCATATCTGCAGCGCCGAAAGGGAATACGACCTTGCGGCACCTGCCGTGATTGCCTGTTCTGGCGGATTTCAGGCCAGCGCCGAAATGCGTGCGCGCTACCTCGCGGGCAATGCCGATTTCGTCAAAGTCCGCGGTTCCAAACACGACACCGGCGAAGTGCTGAATTCACTGGTCGCGATCGGCGCCGCCACGGCCGGTCAATGGCAGAGCGGCCATATGTCCCCGATCGACGCCAAAGCGCCTGATTTCGAAACGCCGCAGCACGCCGACGGCCGTGGCAACACGCAAAGCCGCTACGATTATCCGTTCGGCATCACAGTCAACGCGCTCGGCGTGCGCTTCTTCGACGAGGGTGAAGCCCAGCACTCCTATACCTATGCCAAGACCGGGCGCAGCATTCTCGCCCAGCCCGGCGCAGTGGCATGGCAGATTTATGATCAGACCGGCATCCGGCAGCACCGCTATCCCCACCATGCCGCAACCTACGAAGAAGCTCTCACCATTCGCGAACTGGCGGTCAAAGTGGGACTGCCACCGGAAGTGCTGCTCCACACGATTGCCGAATTCAACGCCGCCTGCCGGGGTGACATTCCGTTCGATCCGTCACGCCCGGAGGGAAAATCCACGCACGCACTTTTGATCCCCAAGTCAAACTGGGCCAACCCGATCGAATCCCCGCCGTTTCGCGCCTATCCCGTAACCTGCGGTATCACCTTCACCTTTGGCGGCGTCCGGGTGAACGAAAGGGCGCAAGTGCTGAATTCGCTGCATCAACCAATCAAGGGCCTCTACGCATCAGGCGATATTCTCGGCCTGTTTTTTCACAACTATCCCGCGTTCACCGGCCAGACCCGTAACGCCGTCTTCAGCCGCCTGGCCGGTATCCATGCGGCGCAGGAGCATTGACGCAAAGCGCAACGGCTGGAATCTTGTGCCTCAATAAAAACCAGGAGGGAAAGATGCCGATCGACAACCGCACCGCGCCATATGCCGCACTGTTTCTGCGCGTGTGCCTGGGCGTTTTTGCGATCGCCCACATCTACTGGAAATTCTTCGTTCTGCCGGGCGGCTTTGATGCCTGGTGGAACGGCCTCATTCAGCAAGGCTATCCCACCTGGGTGATCGTTTACGTGTTGTCCGGCGAATTCCTCGGTGCGGTGTGCCTCATTCCGGGCATCTTCACCCGCTGGGTCGCGCTCTACGCAACGCCGCTGGTGCTTGGGGCAGCGCAGTTCTGGCTCGTCCGCAAGGGTTATTGGTTCACCGTCGGTGGTGCCGAACTCCCGATCCTGTGGGCGATTGCATTGCTGGCGCAGGCCGGCCTAGGCGACGGCGCCTATGCCCTGATCCCATCGCCCGCCCTTCCGTTCAGCGGAAGCCGCCGCGCGGTTCCTGCGGAGTAAGCGTGTAAGCCCACCACAGCGCACTGGCGAATAGCGCCAGTGCGCAAATCTGGTGCAGCGCTGCCGGCGCCAATGCGACCGACATTACCACTGTCACGACGCCAAGCGTGATCTGCAGCGCAAGCAGTGCTGCAACATGGATCGAAGCGATCCGTGAAGCCCGGCCGGCATTCTTCAGCCGCCACAACAGAACTGCCGCAACAAGCGCGACGAGGTAACCGGCCGTGCGGTGCTGGAAATGCACCATGGCATGGTTTTCAAAATGGTTGCGCCACCATGGTGACAGATTGAATAACCCAAACGGCACCCAGCGGCCCGCATAACCTGGCCAGGTGTTGAACGCTAGCCCGGCATGAATGCCGGCCATGAATGCGCCCAGGAGCATCTGGACAAAAACCAGTGCCGCGAAACCGAAACTGGTGATTTTTGTGCCGGCACCCACCGGGCGGGTCACGCGCGCCGCGCCGGCGATCTCCAGCGCCGTCCAGAACACATAGCCAAACAGAATGGCCGCGAGACCGAGATGCGCGGCAAGGCGATATTGGCTGACCAACACACGGCCATCGGTCAGGCCCGACTCGACCATCCACCAGCCCAGCACGCCCTGCGCCGCGCCCAATAAGAAGATGACGCCGAGGCGCGATGCAATCCGGCCATCGATCCGCCGCTGCCACAGGAACGCGAGAAATGGAACCAGGAACAGGAAACCCAGAATCCGGCCCAGCAGCCGATGCGTCCATTCCCAAAGATAAAGCGTCTTGAACGCGGCCAATCCCATTCCGCGATTCAACAATTCATATTGCGGCGTACCCTGATATTTCGCGAATTCCGCCTGCCAGTCGCCCTGACTGAGCGGCGGAATTACTCCCGTGAGCGGCTGCCACTCAGTGATCGAGAGACCGGACCCCGTCAGCCGCGTCACGCCGCCAACGACGACCATCATTGCGATCAGCGCCGCAATAGCGAAAAGCCAAATCCCCACCGCCCGGTCGCCTTGCGCCGGAACGGCAATGTCATAGGTCACTGCGCTGGCCGTCATGCCGTATCCCTAATCATCCAGGCCGGTTTCGTCCATGGGCCATAAGGGTTTCGGGCTCACATGCCGGCGATTCAGCTGCGCGTGGACCTGATCCTGGAATTCCACCATAGTGATCTGAGCGCCGCGATCAGGGGAAATCCGTTGAGCGAAGAAATCATTGACCATTGCGACGGAAGTCTTCTCACGATCACGCTGAACCGCCCCGAACATGGCAACGGCCTGAATGACACGCTGATTGCCCAACTTGCATCGCTGCTGCAGGGCGCAGCCGCGCGTGCACGCATGGTCCTGCTCAAAGCGGCCGGCGACGATTTTTGTGTCGGGCGAATTGCACCACGTGGCGCTGCAGCACCAAAGCTCGAGGCTCTCGCAGCACGGCGGGGCCGCGACGTCATATTCAATTGCTACAGCGCATTTCGCGAATCTCCGCTGCCCGTCATTGCCGCGGTGCAGGGGCGCGCGCTTGGCTTCGGCTGTGCCATCGCTGCTTGTGCAGATATTACGATCGCCGCGCATGACGCTTCGTTTCAGATGCCGGAATTCGGTGAAAACATCATGCCGACCATTGCGATGTCTGCATTGCTCGGCAAGGTCACGGCTAAGCAATTGATGTATGTCGCATATTCAACCGCTGTTGTGACCGCAGAACGGGCAGAACATCTCGGCATCGTCAGCGAGGTCGCGCCAGGACGGGGCGGGCTTGAGTTGGCGGTCGAACGCATATGCGCGCAGATACTAAAGGCCCCACAGGCAGCCGTTTTGGCGATCAAGGAATTCGCGCGTGTTGCACCCTGCATGGACATTCACGGCGCGATCGACTACGCGCGCAGTCTGCACGCGGTGATTAATTCATCGAGCGAAATGCGGCCGTAATTACGGCTGGAAAATGGCAATTCGTCGCGAAATGTGCGGGCGATGAATCCTGACATTGCCATGATGCACATTGCAGAATTGCAATGAGGGCGCGACGTCAGGTCACACGACAGTTTGAACGTGTGCGACAATTGCCTCTGGAATTCATGCGGATCGCCCATGCTATAAGCCGCGCCGCGCAACCTAGGCACGGATTCAAAGAACCCATGAAGAAATTCGTCAGTACAAGTGCAGTGAGTTTGGCAGCCGTGGCATTGTTCGCTGCTGCCGCGTTCGCCGCTGAGGGCCAGGAAGCCGGTCCGCCGGTCCTCGCCAACAAAATTGCCACTCCCTCGGGCGCTTCGGCGCGTCTGCTGGTGACCTCCAGTGCATTCACTTCCGGCGGTGCGCTGGAAGACAAGTACACGCAGAACGGTGACAACATGTCGCCGAGCATCTCCTGGACCAAGGGCCCTCTCGGCACGCAGTCCTATGTCGTGCTCGCCGAAGATGCCGGCGTGAACCGTCATGACCCGATCGTCCATTGGGTGATCTACAACATTCCCTCCACGACGACGCAGCTGCCGCAGAACATCCCGACGGATGCGACGCTCGAGAACGGCTCCGAGCAGGGCAAGAATGTTCGCGGTGCGGTTGGCTATATCGGACCGAAGCCGCCGGCAGGTCAGACCCACCCGTACCATTTCGAAGTGTTCGCGCTGAACACCCGTCTGAACCTCGATCCGGCGAAGGCCGATCGTCAGGCCGTGGTGAACGCGATGCGCAATCACGTTCTCACCTCGGGCGAGATCGTCGCGAACTACACCGGCAAATAATCCGCCGGAAACCGTTGTTATCCAAATGGCGCACGCCTCGCGTGCGCCATTTGTTTTTCAACCCGCCCATTGGGGGCGGGTTGAACCGCGCCAAAGCGCCTCAGCGCGAAGGCGGGTCCGGGGAGAACGCATTGCTCCTCGCGCAAATATATCACTACGCCAGATCGATCGCGTAGCGCTTGAGATCGGCGAGTTTACAGAATTGCAGCGCACCCTCGTGACTCGCGCGCAGCACGACGCGCGGCGCCGAATTCGCCTCCAGCGCCTCCTGCCAACGGGGCGCGCAGAGACACCAGCGGTCGCCTGGGTTTAATCCGTCAAATCCGAAATGCGGCGCCGGCGTCGACAGATCATTGCCGCGCGATTTCGAAAATTCGAGAAACTCCGCCGTCACAACCACGCAGACCGTGTGGCTGCCGGCATCCTCCGGCCCGGTGTCACAGCAGCCATTCCGGAAGAATCCCGTCAGCGGCTTTATCGAGCAGGGTTGCAGCGGCTCGCCAAAGACATTGCGTGATGCCGCACGCCTGAACCCGCCAGCACGCTCTTCATAGGACATCAGGGAATCATGGCTCCAACGGTGTCGACATACAGAGCATAAACCGATGTGCTCGCGCACATGAACAAACGATTCTTCTTCTTGCCGCCGAAACACAGATTGGCGCAGGTTTCCGGCAGGTGGATTTTGCCGATCAGTATCCCATCGGGCGCGTAGCACCGCACGCCGTCTTCCTTCGGATCGCCATTGCCCGCCGTGCACCAGAGATTGCCGTCAATGTCCGTACGTGCGCCATCGGTTCGCGCCGCGGCACCGAAATTGGGCACAAAAATCCGGTCATTGGTCAGGCGGTCGCCATTCACGTCAAACACCCGGATATTGGAGTCGCGGCCAATGGCGCTCATGACTCCGGTGTCGAGGATGTAGAGCTTCTTTTCGTCCGGCGAGAACGCAATGCCATCGGGACCGCCAAAGCCCGACGCCACGACCGTCGCCCTGCCGGTTGTCGGATCGACGCGATAGACCTGCGGCGGCAATTCAAACTGCACCCGGTGTCCCTCGTAATTGCCCTGATTGCCGAAAAAGGGATCGGTAAACCAGATGGCGCCATCGGATGAAACGACAACATCATTTGGCGCATTCAGCGGCTTACCTTCGAATCTGTCCATCAGGACCGTGATGGTGCCGTCGAACTCGGTCCGGGTGACACGGCGGGAATCATGCTCGCAGGTGATCAACCGGCCCGCACGGTCCCGCGTATTGCCGTTGGAATTATTGGACGGGTTGCGGAAGACACTGACATGGCCGTCGTCTTCCGACCAGCGCATGATGCGGTTGTTGGGAATGTCGCTCCACAGAAGATAACCGCCATCACGAAAATAGACGGGGCCTTCGCACCAGCGCAGACCAGTCGCCACGCGCTCGATCGCGGCATTGCCGATTTTATATTTGAAGCGGCGATCCAGCACTTCGATTCTGGGATCGGGGTAACGCGTGCCGGGCAGCGGCCCGAGCGGCAGCTCCTCGGCCTGACCGGGCGAAGGCGCCATCGCCGCAACTCCCACTCCCGCGGCGGACTGCAAAATTCGACGCCGCGACAGCGCGGATTCCCTGTGATCTGGTTCCATCGCATCCCCCGGCTACACTCTAACGATATTTAGCGGTACTTTTTTGCTCCCGCCAGAAATGATAGTCACACGAGGAGAGCGCCATGCAACTGAACGCCTATCTCAATTTCAACGGCGAATGCGAAGCGGCATTCAAATTCTATGAGCAGGTCCTCGGCGGCGAAATTCTCATGATGTCGCGCTTCCGCGGCACACCGGGAGAAAACATGGTCCCGGAGGCCATGCGCGATAAGATCATCCACGCGCGGATGGCGGTGGGCGATACACTGCTGATGGGCTCGGATGCCCCGCACGAGCGCGCGTCTGAGCCGAAGGGATTTGCCCTGTCGCTGCAGTTCAACACCGCCACCGAGGCCGAAGCCAAATTCAAATCATTGTCCGACAAAGGCGAAATCAGTATGCCAATGGGCAAAACCTTCTTTGCCGAACGCTTCGGCATGTTGAAGGACCGCTTTGGCGTTCCCTGGATGGTGGTCTGCGAAAAAGAAAGTTGAACGCCTGGCAGCCAGATCGCCAGCCGAGCCACGGCGCCGCAGGTGATCTCGTTCCTCGCTCCTCGTATAGCCACTCCCGTTTGTCTCACACTGTCCCAATCTCACCCAGGCGAGACATTTCGGGACGCCCGCATAGGGCACCGGCTATGGCCGAAAAACCCCTGTTCCGATAAAAATTGTGCATCGCCAGGGAGGACGTAATGAAGCAAAAGGCGCCATTGATCTTGCTCGCCGGAGCTGCCGCGTTTTTCATCTCGGCACCCGCATTTGCGCATCACTCGCACGCGATGTTCGACCACGAAAAACTGGACACGATCACCGGCACGGTGATGTCGTTTGCCTATGTCAATCCGCATGGCGAACTCGACGTGGCGGTCGAAGGCAAGAATGGCGAGATGATCAAATACTGGTTCGAGATGTCGAACCTGACGCAGATGGTCGACCGCGGCATCCGCATGACCACGTTCAAACGCGGCGACAAGATCACGGTGCATTATCATCCGCTCAAGGATGGGCGGCTGGGCGGCAGCTACACCAGCATCGTGGCCGCCAACGGGCACGTTTACGAATAACTCCGGGATTCCGTTCCGGTCTTGAACATCCTGACGTCTGTGGGAGGACTGATGATGCGCGTTCTGGCTCTGGCGACTGTGTCTTGCGCCGTTCTGCTGACGGGGACGGTGACTGCCCAGAACGCCCAGCCGCAGGTGACCATCTTCACCACGAAGGACTTCCACAAAGACCGCGCGCTGTGGGCCAATCCGGCCTATTACCGCAACAACACGGCGGCCCAATTGCAGGGCATGGCGCTCAATATTGTCCCCTACGAAACCGGAGGACAGGTTGGCGGTGCGCGGCTCTATGGCTCGCAGGGCACCGGCAAACCCGGCACGACCGATCTTGGGAGTCCCTACCCGTTCAAGACCGCAACAGAACAGTATGAGGCGTGGCTGAAGGAAGCGCATGGCGGCACCAAGCACACCGCCGCAGACTTGCCGGACTGGAGCGGTATCTGGATGGGCGGCGGCGGCGGCCGGCGCGCGGGCGGCGCGGTCAGCGACACCATCAAATTCCTCAAGCCTGAATATCAGGAATATTACGTTCAGGAGATGAAGGCGGCGAGCGAAGGCCGCAGCTGGGGGCCGAGCGCATTCTGTCTGCCCGATGGCTTTTTCGGCGCCCTGAACGCGCAGGAATTCGTGGTCACGCCGAAAGTGGTTTACACCATCGGCGCAAATGCTAACGACACCAACAATATCCGCTGGATCTACATCAACGCGCCGCACACCGCGGAAGACAAGCAGTTCCCCAAATGGCATGGCGAGTCGATCGGCTTCTGGAATGGCGACACGCTGATCGTGCACACCAACCAGATTCGCGCCTGGAAAGGCGGCCCGGGCGGCGAATTCACCAATGACCTGGAAACAGCGGAAAAATATCAGCGCGTCGGCGACGCGATTCAGGGCGAAGTCACGATCTATGACCCCAACGTATTCACCGGGCCCGTCTACGAAAAGCTGAATTTTCGGCTGAGCAAGAAAAACCGGCCGGAGGATCGCCCACTATTCAATACGTGTACGGACACAAATGGTCCATCGCCCAAGGTCTATCTCGATGCCAAAGGTTTCCTCAACGAGCATCTGGTCGGCGAAGGGGAATTCACCTGGGATGTTGCCGATCAGCGTCCATGGGGCACCTGGCTGGACGAGAGCGACAAGCGCTACCGCGCCTATCTGGCGGCCGGCGGCAAACCACCGGTCATGGCCGACAAAACCCCAACTCCAGACAAACTCCCCGCCCGCGCCGGAAAGTAGAATTTGCTCGCAGCAGTGCAAACCGTGCGGTAGTGGGTCGGTTTGAACCCCGCCTTGGCGGTGCAGATGGATTTTTCCGGCAGCCCGAACGCATGTAGGATTGACGAGGGCCGAGGCCGCTTGGGGTTCCTATGAACCGCTTCGCCATACCGGCTGCGATCCTGTCCGCAGCAATGCTTCTTTCGGGCGCCGTGCAGGCGATGGACATTAAGCAGTTCGATCAGATGACGGCTCAGGACCGGCAGATCTTCATTGACCTTCTGCCGATTGCCGCAGAAACGGTTCTGTGGCAGGAGAACCGCGTCACCGATCTTTCGAAGGTCACCCATCTTTTCAGCGACTTTTCTGCCGGCAGTGATCTGACACCGGGCGTCACGGAACTTGAAGAAAATCTGGACAATCAGCGTGTCCGCGACGCGGAACAACACATCAAGAATCACGATGCGCCGCGGCTACAGGTCGAGTCTGCTCTGGTTTTGACTCTGCTCCAGAATGGTATCCCAACCACGCCTGACTTTGTCAGAGAAATCATGCGGTTGACCAAGACTTTCCGGCCACATTAGGCAGCGCCAAAAAAACCAGCGCCGAAACCGTCACTCGATCAAAATTCAACTGAGACAGTACCAAAATACCGATAGTTGGTCAGTTTGAAATTTACTGCGCCGAGTCTATGCTTGCGACTGGGTAGATCGTCCGATGTTAGCTCGGCTAGGCCAAGTTCTCTGTGTTGCCGCGCTGGTGGCAAGCGCTCCCGCGTGTGCCGCTGAAGTCTGGGACTGCACCTACAGGACTGTGCCAAACGCAACCCAGAAGGCCAACATATCCGGCAGCGTTAAATTCGAGATCGATGGCAAGACAATGGACATGCTGATGACGGTGGGCAATTCCGTTCCGAACGAACGAGATCGCCGTCGCTATCAAGTCCTCGAAAACAATGATGTAGCAATCGTTGCAGCCAGACCGACGGTCTTCAATTTTCCTTCACGGCCAGTTATCGGTGCGGCCATTGTCACGATCAACAAAGCGAACGGCGAATTAAACATTGGGTCAGTGGATGCCGGGCGTGATGGCCAGGGCGAGGGCATGACCGGAGTCTGCAAACTAAATTCGGCCGCTCCCAATTCAAAACCAGCTACTAATCTCTAAACCGGCCAGTACCAAAACACGAGTAGGGCTTGACTTCAGTTCACCGGCGGGGGAGATTGGAACAAAACGCGAACGAATTGGTTCCATTTTCATGGAAAACCGGCAGGAATTGGCGGCGGACCTGCGCCGGCGCCTCGCTCGAAATCAACCTGTGGCGAAGTCCCAACTCCGCCTTTTGGGTCATGCCGCGGCCGATGCATGCCTGAATGGCGGACTGCCCTGCGGCGCCTTGCATGAAGTTTTCCCGAACGCAGCAGGCGATGCACCGGCGGCAACCGGCTTCACTCTGGCTCTGTCTGCCTGTGTTGGCGGCCAAAACCGATGGCTGCTCTGGGTGCAGCAGGATTTTGCACAAACCGAATGGGGCGGCATTTTCGCCCCCGGCCTTGCCGATTTTGGCATCGACCCCTCGCGCTTTCTTACCGTGAAAGTGCCCAATGCGGCGGCGGCTCTGCGCGCCGGTGCGGAAGCATTGCGTTGCGACAGTCTTGGCGCGGTGGTGATCGAATCCTGGGCCGGAGCAAAGACTTTCGATCTGGTCGCGAGCCGCCGGTTGACCCTGTCGGCGGCAAAACACGGCGTCACTCTGTTTGCACTGCGCCACGCTGCCCAGCCTGCCCCCAGCACGGCTGAAACCCGGTGGGTGGTACGCGCCGCAGCTCTGCCCAACAGTGCGGATTGGGGATGCACCCGGTTTGACGCCGAACTCATACGCAACCGGCATGGCACAACCGGGCGATGGATCATGGAATGGGATGGCGATGGAAATTTCCACGAGGCCGGGGCGGCGCATTCTGGCGCTGTATCTGCCGCGGCTCTCCACCGACCGCTTGCAGCGGAAGCAGAAGGCCTGCGGCGCGCCGGCTGAACAGCCGCTGGTCGTCGCCGACAAACTCGCCAATGCCTTGCGGCTGGTCGCGGTCGATCTTGCCGCCGCGCGGCTTGGGCTCAAACCCGGCATGGCGCTGGCCGATGCGCGTGCACGCATTCCTGCTCTCGCCGTCGCCACTGCCGATCCGCGCGCCGATCTCAGGCTGCTGGAAGATATTGCCGATGCCTGCGAACGCTACACGCCGCTGGTGGCGCTTGATCCGCCGCAAGCGCTGTTTCTCGACGTCACCGGTGTCGCGCATCTGTTTGGCGGGGAAGCGAAGATGATGGAAACGGCCCGCCATCGTCTGACGCGTCAGGGTTTCACCGTCCGCGCTGCGCTGGCAGGCAATGCCGATGCGGCACGCGCGCTGGCGAAATTTGCTGATGGCGCGATTGTGCGCCCTGGTGACGAAGCCCAGGCCATCGCCGCTTTGCCGGTGGACGCACTCGGCGCCGACGACACCATCATTCACGCGCTGAAACGCGCCGGATTGAAAACCATCGGTCAGGTCGTGGAACGCGGACGCGGCGAATTGCGCGCCCGCTTTGGCAGCGAATTCATCTTCACGCTCGATTGCCTCACTGGCCGCGCCGAACGGCCGATCAAACCGCGAAGCTTCCTGCCCGATGTCATGGCCGAACAGGGTTTTGCCGATCCGGTGGTCAGCGAA
>DASUHP010000122.1:0-36834 GCA_036273455.1 Micropepsaceae bacterium
GTTTGGCACCTCGATGTCGGCTCATCACATCCTGGGGCTGGAGCAGGTCCCAAGGGTTCGGCTGTTCGCCGATTAAAGTGGTACGTGAGCTGGGTTTAGAACGTCGTGAGACAGTTCGGTCCCTATCTGCCGTGGGTGTTCGAGACTTGAGAGGATTTTTTCCTAGTACGAGAGGACCGGAAAGAACGCACCTCTGGTGGACCGGTTGTCGCGCCAGCGGCACTGCCGGGTAGCTATGTGCGGAAAAGATAACCGCTGAAAGCATCTAAGCGGGAAACTTGCCTCAAAACCAGGTCTCGCCGAGAGCCGTGGAAGACTACCACGTTGATAGGCTGGGTGTGTAAGCGCAGCAATGCGTTGAGCTTACCAGTCCTAATCGCTCGACAGGCTTGAACGCTCAAAGCATTTTTGTCCCGTGCCTGGTAATGAAGCCAGGACTCGCGCGATCGCCGCGCTTGAATCGAGATATTCCCAAGATTCCAGAAATCCGTGTTTTGCTGGCCTGGTGGTCATAGCGGGGGAATTCCACCCGATCCCATTCCGAACTCGGCCGTTAAAGCCCCCTGCGCCCATGGTACTGCGTGTTAACACGCGGGAGAGTCGGTCGCCGCCCGGCCTGCCAAACACGGACTTCTGATCCCGCCTTCCAACGACAACAGCCCCGCACGGTCCCCGTGCGGGGCTGTTGTCGTTTTGGCCCGCCGTTGAGGCCGGCAGACGTTGCGCATACGCTGTGGGGATCTCCACCGGGAAGGCGCGGCATGGGTTACCGGATTCTTTCGCTCGATGGCGGCGGTTCGTGGGCCATCATTGAAGTCCGTGCGCTGATCGACCTTTACGGTGCGAATGCCACCGGTCATCAGGTGCTGGCGGACTTCGATCTTGCGGCGGCGAATTCGGGCGGCAGCCTCGTGCTCGGAGGTTTGGTCGAGAATCTGACGCTGGCCACGCTGCAGGATTTCTTCGAAGACCAGGCCAAGCGGCAGGCGATCTTTTCGGCGACCAAATCCTTCGGCGACAAGACGCTGGAAGCGATTGCTGGCGTCGGGCCCAAATACAGCGCGGATGCCAAATTGCCGGCGATTGAATCGCTGATTCCCGATACCGGGAATCTCACGCTCACCGATGCCGCTGCCCAGGTCGGCAAAGCGGGCGGTATCCATCTTCTGATCATCGGATTTGATTATGACCGCAACCGCGGCAAATTTTTCCGCTCCGGAGCTGCTTCTGCCAATGTCCCGGAACTGGGCAACGGCGCGCCTGCCGATGTGACGCTCGCGGAAGCGATCCATGCCTCGACCAACGCGCCGGTGAATTACTTTGATGGACCGGCGCGGTATCCCGGGCGCGATGAGCGGTTCTGGGACGGCGGCATCACCGGCTGCAACAATCCGGTGCTGGCCGCGGTCACCGAAGCGATCGGACTGGGCAAAAGTCCGGCGGATATTCGCGCGCTGAGTCTTGGAACCGCCAATGTCGTGCTCCCTCTCGCCGATCCTTCGGCGCCCGATTCGCCTTACCTGCAGGCCCGCGCCAAACCGGGCGTCGTCGGCGATCTCAAGAAACTCGCGACGGCGATTCTCGACGATCCGCCCGACATGGCGACGTTTCTAGCGCATGTCATGACCGGCATGTCGTCGGGACTGCCGGCGGGCCTTGCGAGCCGCATTGTCCGCATGAATCCGCTGATCACTCCGGTCAAGGACGCGAGTGGAAACTGGACGGCGCCGGGCGGCATGACATCGGCGCAATTTTCATATCTCGCCGGGCTCGATATGGATGCGATTCAACAGAGCGAAGTCGATTTCATTGCTGCCTTCGCGACGCTGTGGATCGCCGGCAGGATTCCCAATCAGCCGATCCGGATGGATGGCGAGACATTGGCGCTCGAACTCGGGGATGCAACCTATCCAGATGCCAGGGTGCGATGGAGCGACCTCGCGGCGATCTGAAGCGTCCCATTCGCTTGCGACATTACCGCAACTTTGGGAAAACCTGCTGAACCTGCGGGCATCGCCTGCGATCACACCTGAACCCTGGGAGGTTAGTTCATGAGTATCAAATCACGTCTTCTGGTGTCCGCATTTGCGGCGGGCGCACTCGCCTTCGGCGCCGCGGGCGTTATGGCGCAACAGGTCAATCCAAGGCTCGTCATCACCGGCAAGGAAGCCGACGATATCGGCGATCCAAACATGATCAACGCAGCAACGGCAGAAGCCATCTCGCATGCCTGCGAGCAGATGGCGGCGCAGCATGGTCAGAATGCCGCGATCGTTGTCACCGATACTTCGGGCAATGTCGTGCATGAGCACCGGATGGACGGCGCCGCGCGCTACACCGCCATTTCGACCGCCGAACTGAAGGCCAAGACCGCGCGTCTAACCAAGCGGCCGAGCAGTCTTCGCCAGTACAATGTCGAACGCAATCCCGGCGATACGGCACGTGAATTCGGCATGGGCTATTTCCCGACCGCCGGCGGTTTGCCGATCTGGGCCGGGAAGGTGATCATCGGCTATGTCGGCGTCGGCGGCCAGGCGCCGCGCGACGGCTGGAACGACGAGCAATGCGCCTATCAGGCGCTGACCCAGGTGGTTGGCCCGCAGCCGCCGCTCCCGACACCGCCCGCACGCCAGCAGCGCGCCGCGAACTGAGATCGTTCTACTGCAAGCCCCGCCGCGAATTCCTCGCGCGGGGCTTTATTTTTGCGCTAAATCTTCGGTCCCTCACACGGGAGCTTTCACATGCGCCGCACAGATTCATGGATGATCGGATTGGCCGCGACTGCGGCGCTGTGTTCCGGCGCAGCCATGGCGCAGACGCATCCCGAATTCATTCCCGGGCGGGTCAATATGGTGCTGTACCGGCCCGACGGCGGCCCGGCGCCGCATATTGCGTTCCTGATTGCGCACCGCACCGGCAACAATCTCGGCAACATTGCCTGCCGCGAACTCGCGAAGCGCGGCTTCGATGCGCTGTGCTTCAACACCCGCTATGCCAATAATGAGATGTCGGTGCAGTGGGAAAACATTGCGCTCGATGTGAAGGCCGCGGTGGATTACGCCCACACCATTCCCGGCATCACCAAAGTGGTCCTGCTTGGCCATTCCGGTGGCGCGCCGCTGATGACCTATTACCAGGCTGTCGCGGAAAGCGGCGTGTCTTATTGTCAGGGTACGGATAAAATCGTCCAGTGCGGGAACAATCTGGCGGGGATGACGCCGGCGGATGGCGTTTTGCTCGACGAGGGTCATGCAGGAGACGGTTTCCAGGCGTTGACCGGCATCAATCCGTCACTCGCCATGGTGGATGGCAAGCCCAAGCTGGTGGATCCGTCGCTCGATCCGTTTGACCCCGCCAATGGCTACAACCCCAAAGGCCCTTCGCATTACAGCGAGGAGTTCCGCAGCCGCTATTATGCCGCGCAATCGAAAGTCATGAATGCGCAGATCGCGCGGGTGCATGCGTTGCAGGATTCGATCAAACAGGGCGAAGGACCGTTTCCCGACAACGACATCGTTCTGGTGCCGTTCAGCGCCGAGCGGGGAGCGGCACGGCTTACCGAACTCGATCCCTCCGTGCCAGAATATATGAGCACCTCGCAGCCGGAAAAATTTCTGAAGAATGACGGCACGATCGCCAAACAGATCGTGCACAGTATCGAGCCGCCGCACCCCGACCGGATCAAGACCAACCGCAGCTTCGACATTGGCACCAAGGTGCTGACGATCAAATCCTATCTCAGCACCAATGCGATTAAATCCACGAACTCGTTTGACGGCGTGGACTGGTGCTCGGTCAATAATTCCACCATGTGCGCGATTCAGCATATCAAGGGGCCGACGCTGATCGTCGCGATGGGCGCCTATCATCTGCTCGGCGACGAGGAACGGATGTTCCAGAAATCGGCGGCGGCCGACAAGGACTACGTCGTGGTCGAGGGCGGCACTCTCGGCTACACCGGATGCAAGGATTGTGGCGTGCCGGCGGACAATTTCTCGAACGCGCTGAAGAACAATTTCGATTACGTCGCCAAATGGGCCAATGCCCGGTTTTGAAGTTTCGCCGGCTGCGATAAACTAAGTGGTCCAACGCGAGGAGGCCGGCCATGGCTCACAGGGAACAGCGAAGCAACCGCGAGAAGAAGAAGCCGAAACAGAACAAGGACAAGAAGAACGCCCAACCCCAGGCGTCAGTCTTCTCGCAGCCCAAATCGAAAGCTCCGGGGCAGGGTCAGCCGCAGACGAATAAGCCGACGAGCTGAGTTACGGCGTCCGCGCCGCGGATTTGGTAGGTAGTGCCTTGGTCAGCCAGCGGTCGATCGCGGCGGCGATTTCGAGATTGTTTTTCTCGAGCATCATCATATGGCCATTGCCGTGGATTCCGGCTTTGCCGAGGTCAATCCAGTCCGGATGCACGCCGGCCTGCCGAAGATATTTCACCGTGCAGTGCTCGAACGGCGCATGGAATGATGCCTCGCCATTGACAATCAGCATCGGCATTCTCGAGAGATTGGGCAGTTGCCGCGCCGGCGCTTTTTGCATCCAGCAGCGCGCAAGCCCTGGACCGTCCGCCTGCGGCTCTTCAACAAAGGACAACTCGGCTGCCGATGCGGCATGTGGGCTGTAATTCAGCGGGATTGCGCTCAATCCCCAGGGGCGCACCGCCTCGCCGTCGTGCAGATAATCCGGCGCGCCGGTCATCAGCACGTCATGCACGGGAGGACCCGACGGTTCGACCTGTATCAGCGCACGGACCAGATCTGGCCGCGCATCGGCGGTCAGCCATCCCATGGACCCCGATTGTGAATGGGTCATGACAATGGCCGGTCCGACTTTCTGCAACAGCGCGATCAGGCCATCGCGCGTCATCGACTGCGCCTTCGCCGCCGTCTGCACGAACGGCACCTGCGATGCATAGAACTGGTCGAACACGGGATCACCAGCCATGCCGCTGCCTGGCCACTGCGTGTGCAGATGCGCCTGGGGCCACAGATTGTATCGCTCCGGCGCAGTAAAGCGCTGCTCGGTATTCAGCAAATCCGGAAAGGATTGCGCGCCATCGGCCGGGCTGTAGCTCGCACGCGAACGTCCGGGCTGATCGATGACGTAGACCGCATATCCGCGGCGCAGGAAATATTCCGCCCACCCCATGCGGCCATCGGGGGTGCCGGTAAAATTTGTGCCGGTCTGAATCGCGCCATGCACCATCACGATCGGATCAGCATGGGTCTGCTGTTTCGGAATCTGGAATTCAGCGTAAAGCTGGCCAACCATGACCCGCTTGCCGGCGATGTTGTCATAGTGACCGCCGGCAAACAGATAACCCTGACGCGCGATGGGTGGGACGTCATTCGCGCCGCCCTGCTGCGCCGCGGCCGGCACAAGTGCCGCCAACACCACAAATAAGCCACCGAGAAATCTCCACCGCATGGCGTTCTCCTGTTGCGGGCCGTCGCCGTCATACACGCAGTGGAGTGCAACCACAAAAGGCGAGGCGGCGCCTCGTCACCAGGTCTTCTCGATGGTGATGCCGATGACGCGCCCCGTGTCGGGATCCAGGATGTTATATGCCGCAGCGGCGCGGCCGCCCCCGGCCAATATGTAGGAGAACGCCGGATGCACCCCCATCAGGTTTTGGATGGTGAGTTGGAGGGTGATGCGTTTCAGATAATCGCTCGCCGGCATGTCGCCGGTGTTGTAGCCGAACGACAGATCGACCGTGTACCAGGATGGCTCAAAATTGTTGAAGTTGCTGATTGCGCAGGGAAGGGTCCCGCCGCCGATCGTGCCGCCCGCACTCGTGCACTGGAAGTTGACATTGGGCGGCTGGTTCCACGGCTGAAAGAAGTGGGAGTGATAATTCAGGAAGCCGGTGACGCTGTAAGCCCCATCGCTCCAGCCCAGCCTCGCGCGGTATCTCATGCGCGGAAAATCATTCAGCGGGGTGGTGGCGAGCTCGGGATTTTTTATGTCGTTGATAATCGGCCCGCCGTTCACAGCCTGCTCGTCAAAAAGCAGATAATAGGTGCCGGTGATGCCTGCGTTCCAGGCGCCGAGATCGCCGAGATCGATGTCATAGCTGGCGTTGAAATCGATGCCTGAGGTCGCAAGAGACCCCTGATTGGTCGTGCTCCCATCCATCAGCCAATTGACGAGGCCGGCCTGGCTTGGATCGGTGGTGCTGCCGGGGGCGAGAATGGCTGCCGTCACCATTTTCTCGAACGGGGCGCAGGTCGCCGGATTGGCATTGGCAGCAATGGGGCACCCGACATCGCTGGGCAGAATGAACAGCGACCGCTGCAGCGAGCTCGACATTATGTCCGATGTCGCGGAAGTGAAGGAGTTCAGCGTCCCGTTGATTTTCACTCTGTACCAGGTCGCCTGCAGATCAAACCCGCGCAACACGGCGAACTGCGGCGCCAATTCGAAGCCGAGGCTGTAATTCGCCGCCGTTTCCGGCGCCAGGCTGGAGCCGCCTTCGCGGGTCTGATTCTGCCCCTGGCCATTGACGAAGCTGCGCAATTCCGGATGCGGCCCGCCGGCCCACAGGATGCCTCCCGGCTGCGAACCGCAGGCGAACCCGGCGGCAACCAGATCTGCTGCGAAGCTGCCCGCCGCCGGTGTGCCGCCGGTACATGGAACAGCCTGCACGGACGCGCCGGGAAGATTGTAGGGCGTATTCTGTATGCTCAACACGGTCGAATATTCGCCGGCATTGGCGAAACGGAACGACGTGCCCCATGAGCCGCGCACCGTTGCGCCAACCAGTTCGTCGATGAGCCAGGTGAAGGCAAGTTTTGGATTGCTGGTGCCGCCGGCGAGCGCGCCATTCGGACTGGAATATTGGTCGTGGCGCCATGACACCTCGAAATCCAGCCGGCGCGCCAGCGGAAGGTTGAAGTTATCGCCGAAGATGGGGATGTCCGCCTGGACAAAGCCCGCCCACACCGTAAAGGGCTCATAATCAAAAATGGGCACGACTGGCGCCGGGCCCGTATTGCCAACCGGCTGAGGCGTGTTGAGATCAATCGCATTGAACGCGGTCACGTTGTCGGTTTCGTAAGTGCCGCCGATCGCCGCCTTGACCTGCCCGGCTGGAAGATCGAACAGCGGCCCGTCAAAGCGCGCGCCCTTCTCCTCGATCGAATATTTGTCGCCCACCGACCGGACTCCGCTGATATAGGCGAGCGTCGCAGGCGAGTTGCATTGAAATGCCCGCGGATCGCAGAACAAATTCAGATAGGGAATCGAGGCTGGCTTTGTCGCTCCGGTAGTCGGATCCGTATTGCCCAGGGCAACGTTGACCGCAGGGTTGTTGCTCGCGTGACCGACATACTGGTTCGCCTCGTAACTTCGTGAATCGTAGATCTGCCCGGTCCAGCCGAACGGCAGATCGAGATTGAGACCAAACTGATAGCGGTCCGAAAGCTCATAGGCGCCAATATACGGAGGAATCTCCTTACTGAAGACGTATTCGACCTGCAGATTCGGTGGCGCGCCGATCGGGTAATAGGGGTTGGTGGTCGGGACGGCGAATGGTCCCTTGATATCGGGGTTCACAAAGGGGCCGGTCGGCTGTTCGAGTTGTTCGATCCGGCGGTCGGTGTAGAAGCCGGTGGCGAAAAGCGACACGCCCGGGAACAGCCTTTGGTCGAAGGTGACGACGGCGGAATTCTTCTGTATCGCGCCCAGTTCCCACCCCAGCAGCATTGGATCGACTTCGTTTACGCCGGGCGTCAATGTCGCAAAGTTGAGGACGCCGGGTGCGCTGCCCGGCAGCAAAGGCCCAACGCCGTTGTTGATGGCGGGGTTGAAATTGGCGCCGGCGCCCGCCGGAACCGCAAAACAGTTGGAGCACACCGTGCCGACATTGCGGACACCCATACCGTTGGTGTCTTTCGGTTTTCCAACAGTGATCGTGCCGGGCAGCGAGGATCCGAGCGGGATCTCGTTGTCCAGGCCCCACGGCGTGAAGTCGAAAGTATATTTCGAATGGACACGGTTTTTGAGCGGCTCATCATCCGTCCATTCATAGGTCAGCGTGATATCGCCGCCGTCCCAGGTGCGGCCATACAATTGCGACGCCTGGTATTGCGATCCGCCGGGGAACGAGTCGGTCAGGCCCTGCGCATGCAGCAGCGTTACCGCGCCATCGAAGCCGCGCTTCAGCACGACATTGATCACGCCTGCGACGGCGTCCGAACCATAGGTCGCAGACGCGCCGTCGGCGAGGATGTCGACGCGGTCCAGCGCCAGCGCCGGAATGACAGAGGGATCAATGGAGCACAGACCGTCTGCCTGCGGAGGAAAACGAACGCCGTCGATCATCAGCAGGCTGCGCGGGCCCGTGCCGTCGAGTCCGCGGATATTTACGCGTGTCTCGCGCTCCTGATGTCCGCCGGACTGTGTGCCAGTGGCTCCGTTCCCGACATTCGCGACCGGGACGGTGCGGAACAGATCCCCGATGCTGATATTGCCGGTCTGGGTGAAATCCTGCACCCCGAGATTGGTGACGGGCACACCCACCGCCGCGGTGCCATGAATCAGCGAGCCGGTGATCAGAACTTGCTCGGGCACCGTTTCGGGCGCCGCTTGCACCATCTGCACCTGCGCCACGTCCTGGGCATGCACCCCGAATGCCGTCGTCAAAGTCAGGAACGATGCCGACCCCATAAGAGTCGCGAACCGCGTCGCGGTGGAATTCATGCTCGCCTCCCTCTGCGGGCGCAAAGACATGCGCCTGTTGTCGCGAATGAGGTCAGCAGCAGTAGCCCCGGGTAAGGGCGCGCTACTCGGCACTCCCCACGGCGGCATCAGCCTATTGGAATCCGCGATTTAGCGGCTCAGAAATTCAGTCGATAAATTCCAACTATGTCGAATTCCTTTATGTGTGGCAAAATTGGCACAAGTCGGTTGTGGATAGAACGGTATGCAATATCAGGTTGATGGCGGCGCTGATCCAGAATGGTCAGCAACCGGTGCCGCGCTGAAACGCTCCAGCGCTTGCTGCTCCAGAACACTATTCCAAACCGTCGCCGAGGAGTTTGCGTTTGACCAGGTCGAGCCGCTGTTCTTCGTCATGGCTGAGCACGACGGTGAGATTCTTTTCCGTCATGGTGAGGTTGTGCAGCCATTGCAGTTCGGCATCCACTTTCGCGACGTCTTCCTTTACCCAGGGCGCATCCTTGCCGATGACGTTCCGCACGCTATCCATATGCCAGGCGACATCGCCCGCGAGGATGAATTCCTTGCCCGACGCCAGCGCAACATAGATCATCTGTGAACCTGGCGTGTGGCCCGGCGCCTTGATCAGCGCCATTCCGGCCGCGAAGGGATCATATTTGTCGTAATCGATGACGATGAAATGCTGCGCCATGTCGGGCGTCATGCGGATTTCCGGCATTTGCGGATCGTGCATCAGGGTATCGACCTGGGTGCGGGTCAGAACGGTTTTGGGCGCCAATTCGTCGAAGAATGCGGTGCGGAGCACGCCAGCAACATGGTCGCCATGTTCATGCGTCATGACGATGACGCGCGCCGCCTGCAACGCTTTTTCGACTGTCACGGCAGCGTCGGGAAAATAAGGTTCTTCCACTCCGCGCCCGAAGAATTTGTGGACCTGCAGATCCATGCCGGAATCGACCATGACGTTACCGTCCGGATAGACCACCTGGAAGACGGTGCGGGCCTGGATGCTGGGGTCTTTCGGTGCGCCCTTGACCGAGAAATTCTTGGTGCGCCGGCTCTCGGCGAATTTCAGCACATTGATCCGCAAGGCTTTGGTGCCCGGAATCAGGGATGCGGTTTTGCGGACTTCACCGATGTCGGCCGACCATGCGGGTGCCTGCGCATGTGCGCCGGCCGCCGCAACCATCCAAACGCAAAAACTTAGGAAAACCGCGCGCGCCAGCATGTGATCGTTCCGACAAATTCGGACCGACCTTAAACCATTACGCCAGTGGAGGAAATTTACCCGTTCGCGGCGGTGCTTTGGGCGGCTTCGACATCCGCGGCGAGTTCGCGGAATTTCGCTTCAAATTCCGCCAATTCGCGCCGGGTCAGGGGATCGGAAGCATATGCAACAGCGCGGCGGCATTCGTCGGCGAAGTGGCGCAGGCGCCACACGGACATGCGCTCGAACATGAAAGGCCCCCCTCGGCAGTTCGGGGAAGCATAGGCAGGACTTCGGAAGCGGTGCTATCTCGGGCCTGAGAGATTCATGTGGATAAGGCGGATTCCACAGTGCGCGGCCGTACCGCAGCTGCCGCGGGCAGGTTGCGCTCCGGTGCCTCCGCGTCGTCCGCGCATTCGGTCCAGTACAACAGTTCGAGTTGTCCCAGCCCGTTTTCGACGAGCGCACTGCAATTTTCGACCCAGTCCCCGTCATTGCAATAGAGGATCGTGCCGAAATCACGGATTGCGGGGTGGTGGATATGACCGCAGACAACGCCGTCGGCGCCTGCAGCTTGCGCTGCGCGCACCACGGCCTGTTCGAAATTGCTGATGAACTGTACGGCATTCTTGACTTTGGTCTTCAGATATTGCGACAGCGACCAGTAAGGCAGACCAAAGCATTTGCGCACCGCGTGAAGCATGTCATTGGCGTGGAGCGCGATGGTGTAGGCGGTGTCGCCGAGATGCGCCAACCATTTGGCATAATTGACGATGCCGTCGAACTGGTCGCCGTGGATGACGAGCAGCCGCCGGCCGTCGGCCGTTTCGTGGATCGCTTCACGCTGCAGTTCGACGCCGGCGAGAATCAGACCGGCATAGCGGCGCACGACTTCGTCATGGTTACCCGCGATATATACGACGCGCGTACCGCTCGCGGCCTTGAACAGTATCTCGTCGATCACCCGCCGGTGGGCTTCGTCCCAGTACCAGTTCCTGACCTGCCAGCCATCCAGGATGTCGCCGATCAGGTAGAGCGTCCGGCAATCATTATTCGCGAGGAAATCCGCCAGCATCGCCGCCTTGCAGCCACGGGTGCCGAGATGGGTATCCGAAATGAAAATCGTGCGGTGCAGCTTCATCCGGCCGGAAAAAATCACTCCGGATATAAAGGTCGTCCGCGTCGGACCGGCTTGCAATCGCCGCTCGGGGCGGAAAGATTCCAGGGAATACGCGCTCATACGCACCTCAACGGGTTACACGGTCGAACGAATCAGCCGGTCTTGCGCATCCCTGTTTGAGTGCGATGTGCGAATCTTCTGTGGCGGTTGTTTTAAACTTTCGTGAACCAAAGTTCAGGGAACTGATGAAATCATGGCAAAGCATGTCATTCGGTCGCGCGGGCTCAACCATATTCAACTCAATGTCCGCAATCTCACGCGTTCAGTGGGCTTTTATGAGAAGGGTTTCGGCCTGAAGGTGAAGTTCCGGATCGGCCGCAGAATGGTATTCCTGCAGTCACCAGGTGGCGATGATCTGATCACCCTCAGCAAATGCGCAAGAGGCGACGCTGTCGGCAATGGCGGTGTGGCGCATTTCGGTTTCGCGATGGAGGCGCCGATCGAAAAATGCATCACCCAGGTGACCCGCGCCGGAGGCAAACTCATCCATCGCGGCGAGCATGCACCCGGCCTGGAATATGCCTATGTATCCGATCCCGATGGCTATGTGATTGAGCTTCAGGGTTGATGAGATTCGCGTTGCTCACCGGCTTGGCTTTCACACTCGTGGGCTGCGCGGGGGTGGTCCCGGGTTGTAGCGGTGGGCTGACGCCAATGATGGAAGCGCGGCTGTTCTTCGGCAATCAGATCGCAGCCGGTGGGATGGTTAGCGCCGCACAATGGCAAGAATTCGTCGATACAGAGGTGACGCCGCGGTTCCCGGACGGCTTCAGCGTGCTGACGACAACCGGCCAATGGCGGCGGCCCGATGGCGCGGTCGCTCGCGAGACCGGCCATGAGCTGGTGATCTTGTTTGCGCCTGCTGCCGCGACAGGCCAAAAGCTTGCCGGGATTCGCGCCGCCTACAAACAGCAATTCATGCAGGATTCCGTGCTGCTGGCAGAATCACCAGCCTGCGCAGGATTTTGAGTGGATGCCTGCATGAGCAAAGCGCGTCTCGAAGCATTCAGCGATGGCGTCATTGCGATCATCATCACCATCATGGTGCTGGAACTGAAGATTCCCCAGGGTGCGGATCTGGCAGCCATTGCAACTGTCACGCCGGTTTTCCTGAATTACGTGCTGAGCTTTATCTATGTCGGCATCTACTGGAACAACCATCATCACATGCTGCATGCCGTTCAACGCGTTCATGGCGGCATTCTCTGGGCCAATCTTCACCTCCTGTTCTGGCTTTCGCTGTTTCCGTTCGTCACCGGCTGGATGGGGCAAAATTATTCGGCAGCGTTGCCGACGGCATTTTACGGCGGCGTGTTGCTGATGGCCGCACTGGCCTATCTCGTTCTCGAAAAGCTGATGATAGCGGCGGAAGGACCCGATTCCCTGCTGGCGCACGCGGTCGGCAGTGAGTTCAAGGGACGGCTGTCGCTTCTGCTATATGCAGCCGGCATCGCCGTTGCGTTCTATTCCCGGCTTGCTGCCCAGCTGCTCTATGTGACGGTCGCACTGATGTGGTTGATCCCGGACCGGCGTATCGAACGCGAAATCAGGAATCGCGAGAGGCCGTGACCATCGTTCCGCTTTGGTCGCCCAATACGGCCCAGCCAGGGCCATTCCTGAAAATGAACAACAAACAACAGCGCGTTTCAGACCCGGTTCACCCTCCGGGGTTCAGTATGGCGGCCGTGGATAGCGATCAAGAGCGCCCGGAAAGCGCCTGAACAAAGGAGACTCTCATGAAACGGCTTATTGCAGTCAGTATGGCATTCCTGATGTTGGGCAGTTCAGTGGCATTCGCCCGGGACTACCGCAGTGACCGCGGCGATCGGGACCATCGGGTCGCCGCATACAACTACAACTACCGG
This sequence comes from Micropepsaceae bacterium, assembly GCA_036273455.1. Lineage (GTDB taxonomy): Bacteria > Pseudomonadota > Alphaproteobacteria > Micropepsales > Micropepsaceae > CAIYRG01. Next base: position 12,937 of record DASUHP010000122.1, read on the forward strand.
CAACACGACAATTCAGGCGCCGCCATTGCGGCCGGCATTCTTGGGCTTGGGCTGGGCATAATCGCAGCGTCGCAGACGCCGAGCTATTATGCGCCGCCTTATGCCGCTCCGTATGCGCCGGCCTATGGCTACGGCTACGCGCCCGCATATGGTTACGGGGCTCCGTACGGATATGCGGCGCCGGGCGTTTCGGTCGGCTTACACTTCTGATTTTGCGACGACGAGAGCCGTCACGTGCCCGCGTGGTGGCTCTCGTCAGTACACGTCGACGAAATTACCCGCTCCCGCTCCCGGAGTTCACACGGACAAAAACTCACGGTGTTATGACCTGACGAAAGGGTGCCGGCTGAAGCGCAGTCGCGGCGGTGATCGGTTCTCTCCGTCGCGCGTTAACTCATTGATCCGGACCGGCGAATCCAGTGCAGCAGGTGGCAGGGGGACGGCGGGTTGCGTCTCCGAACTGGTGAATCGGTTTGTGCCGCCGTTGCGCCGGAATTCACGGTCGGGATGCACATCGCAACTGAATTGCGATGATTGCGCGCGAAACAAACGCGAAACAAAGACGGCAACCAGGAAAGGATGACCTCCATGAAACGGGTGCTGACAGTAACGATCGCCGTTCTGCTCCTTGGCAGTTCGGCAGCGATGGCTCGGGGCTACCACCCCGAAAAATACGGGCCGTACCAGGGCTATTACGGCCGTTCTGACCGTGATCGCGGCAGCGATGCCGCGGCAGCAATCGGGGCCGGCATTTTGGGGTTTGGACTTGGCGCTTTGGCGTCCTCGCAAAATGACGGCTACTACGCGCCTGGTTATGTGGCGCCGGCCTATGGCTACCCCGGATACGCGCCGGCCTATGGTTACCCGGCGGCACCCTATGGCTATGCGCCTTATGCCTATGGCGCGCCTTACGGCTATGCCCAACCGAGCGTTGGCCTATCGTTGAACTTCTGATCGCTCCGAATGGCTCAATGGCGCCGCGGTTTGCTCCGCGGCGCCATTTTTTTACGGGAGCGTCAGAACTTTCGACCGGGAAGCAGAAGACGGCTCCTCCCAATTGTGCCGCTGTACCGCCCGGCACGGTTCGGTATGATCGTCGTCATCGCATGGCGGAGGGGTTCATGAATTTTCGGCACGTCCCGGTGGTCGCCGGTTTGACGCTGATCGCTGCTGCGGCATTTGCAGAGCCGTCATCTCCCGCTCCTGACATCTCGGGCCTATGGCAGAAGGGACCGCTCGCTTTGCTGCAGCCGGTGGACGCATTGGCGCCTGCGGTCAGGCCGAGCGATTCAAAGTTCAATGAGCGCGATCCCTTCAGTCCGCTGCGCGGCGATGCGGGAAATCCCAATCTGCAGCCGCGGGCCGCCGATGCCGTGCGCAAATATGCCGAAGCGGAAGCCGCCGGCCGGCACCTCCCGACACCGCAGGAAGTCTGCCGTCCGTCCGGCGTGCCGATGGTCACGACTCTGCCTGGGCCCATGGAGATCGTGCAGGCTCCCCGCGAAGTCCTGTTTATTTATCAGCGGGATAGCCAGGTGCGGCATGTGCTGCTGCAGCAGGATCATTCCCGCAATCTACGCCCGTCACCCTATGGCGAATCGATTGGCCATTACGAAGGGGACACGCTGGTCGTCGATACGATGGGCATGACCGCCGACACTCCGGTCGATCTCTTCGGAACGCCGCACTCCGGAGAAATGCATGTGATCGAGCGCTACCGTCTCGCGCAACAGGGCGATCGGGCGCGCTTGCAGGTGCAGATCGCGGTCGATGATCCGCAGATGTTCAAACGGCCGTGGGGCGGCATGCTTGCCTATGGACGACTCGCGGGCTCACGCTGGGCCGGCCAGACGGAACTCGAAGAAGAAACCTGTGCCGAGAACAATCGCGATTTCGGCGGCACGGATTACCCGATTCCGATTGCCGCGCGCCCGGACTTCTGACCGATAGTCGCAACGCCATAGCGTTCCCGGTAACCCGGTTTTTTGTCAAGAAAATCGTCTCACGTGTAGAACGCGGACATTTCCAGTGGGCGATAGCGAATGAGTTCGTCTTCAGAGGACCGTTGTCAACGCGCGAACTGCGGCGCAACTTCGGCGGCGAAACGCGCCATCTCTTCCTTGACCTGCCGGTGCGGCTTTTGCCCGACATTGAAGTAGAGAATGACCTCGTCAAAACCTGCATCCTGGACCTTGTTCAGCGTGCCGGCGATTTGCTGCGGCGGCCCGATAAGGATTGAATTGTCGGTGAGTTGTTGCGGTGTCACCGTGCGCAGCCGCTCGACCATGGAGATGAAATAGCGATAGCTCGGTGGGGCAGTTGCCGGATCGCCGGGGAATGCCGGAACCAGGCATTCGCGATAGTAGCGGATTTGCCGTGCGCGCTGTTCCGCTTCCTGTTCCGGCGTATCTGCGAAATGCGTGAAATAGCTGCACATCAGCCGTGCCGGCTGAGTGCCGTAATTCGCGCATTTTTCGCGATACTGCTCGGCGACTTTTTGCAACCCGCCGAATGTCATCGCGGCAGCAAATGGCGCGACGATAACGCCGCATCCCAGCCGCGCGGCAAGATCGATCGAAGGTGGCGAGAAGGACGCAATATAGCTGGGAATGGGCCGCTGAACCGGCTTTGGCGTAATCCGGACATCGTCGAACTGATAATGGCGGCCACGATGTGCAATGCGCGAATCGGTCTGCCAAAGCTTCAGCACAATCTCCATCCCTTCCTCGAAGATTGCCTGGTTTTCCTCGAAATCGACGTGGAACGGCTGATATTCCCGGCGGTCATAACCCCGGCCGGCAGCGAAATCGACCCGGCCGCCGCTCAACAGGTCCAGCGTTGCCCATTGCTCCGCAACCTGGATCGGATGGTGCAGCGGCAGAACGGTTACCGCGGGCGCGAGCCGGATGCGTTTGGTGCGCGCGGCGATACTGGCGAGGACAAGTTCCGGACAGGAGAGAACCCCGAGCGTATTGAAATGATGTTCGCCGATCCACGCCGAATGAAATCCAAGTTCATCGGCATAGACGGCCTCGTCGATGATGTCGGCGACAAAATCATTCGCTGTCCGGCGGTTGTTTTCATAGTGATTGTCGCTGAGCGTGAAGTAGCCGAACTTCATCCTCTTCCCCCGCGCAGTTTCAAGCCGTTTGATGTTCACCTGACAACGTGGGCTTTTCAACTGCAATGCGCTAAACTGCGCTCACTTCGCAGACGCTTCATCACACGGCGGATCAGGGCGATGCGTTCGCGCGCTCGTTCTCGTCAGAACCGGTAGAGTTTGGCGGGGTTGTCGACGAGGATCATTTTGCGGGTCGAAGCGTCCGGACACCATTCATCGAAGGCTTTGACCAATCCCCGATTGTCGATCTTTTGATAGGGCGTGATCTGATCGATTGAGCGGCCCGCGACGCGGTTGCCGGGATGCGGCCAATTCGTTCCCCACAACATGCGCTCTGCACGTGCCGCGATGAGTGTGCGCGCCAGCGGGACCACATCGGGATAGCCAGGCAATTTCGACAGATTGTACGGCGCGGACAGCTTTACATAAGTGTTGCCGGCGCGAACCAGTTCGACCAGCGCGCCAAATCCCTTCTGCTTGACGCCCTCGGCTGCAACAGCTTCGCCGAAATGATCGAACACCACCGGCACTTTCAGCGCGGCAACCGTCGGCGCGATCGCTTCGATGATGGGAAGCTCCGTGTTCACCTGAATATGCCAGCCGAGCGGGACAAAGCGCGGCGCGAATGCATTCAGCGCCTCTTGCGCGGCTTTGGGATCGCGAATGCCGGCGGTGGCAAAGTTCAGCCGCACGCCCACGACACCGAGGCCGGCCAGGCGTTTGAGTTCGGAATCGGGCACGTCGAGCGGCACCACCGCTATTCCGCGTACGGAATTGCCGAGCTGGGCCATGGCGTCGATGAGGCAGGAATTGTCGAAGCCGTAGAAACTCGGCTGCACGAGGACATTGCGCTGGACACCGCCGAGTTCAGCGCGCAACGCCCGCAACTGTGCGACCGATGCTCCGGGCGGCGTATAGGTGCGATTGGCCGCCATCGGATATTTCGACTGCGGACCAACGATGTGGTTGTGGCAGTCGGTGGCGCCGGCGGGAAGTGCGGATGGTGCTGCTGCGCGCGCGCGTCCCATGGCGAGTGCTGCGGCGGATGATCCGGCCAGAAGCGCAAATTCGCGGCGGGTAATCATGATTAAATCCTCGGTTGCACCGGCAGATACTACTCTTCCGAAGACCACCGCTGCAAAATCACCAACGATGTCATCCTCGGCGAACCGCAGTATCGCTATATCCCAAAATGTCATGTGTGGACGGTGCCCCGGTTGCAAGGGCTTTGTTGGGCCGTGGCGAGGCTCGGGTGCAGTCATGTGTACGGCCTGTTTGCGGAACATTGTTGTTCCTGGCCTTGATGAGATCTGCCGATCGCCCCCCACAATCATGGCCGCGGTGTGTATTCCCATGACAAATACGGGGTTTGGCAATCGCCGGTCGGACCCGGTGGTCATCACGTCCTTGACACCCTTGCAAGCTCTTTAGTCCCTTCGAAGCAGCGAGCTGCCGGAGCCATCCCCTCGGAGCCGCCGTCGCTCGTCACAAAGCGCGCGAGTGCGGCGGCTCCGAGGGGTGGCGGTCATCCTCTTGGTGAGTCCGGAGCTTTTCATGCTGCTGCTTTCTGGTGGTACGCGGTCGAATAGTCTTCATTTTTCGCCAGCACCGCCCAGGCGATCCGCGCCATCCGATTGGCGTGCGCCACGATGGCGACCTTGGGCTTCTTGCGGGCGAGCAGTTGTCTCAACCCCGGCGTGACATTGCGCGCCCGGGGGTCGTGCGCCCGTTTCACGATCGAAGCCGCGCCCTGCACGAAGAGCGAGCGCAGATACCGATCACCCTGCTTGGAGATCGGACCACAGCGATTCTTGCCGCCGGTGGCATTGGCTTTGGGCGTCAGTCCCATCCACGCGGCAAGATCGCGACCACATTTGAACCGTTTCACATCGCCAACGCTCGCCACCAGCGCGCTCGCGGTAATCGGGCCGATCCCGGGAATCGTTTGCAGCCTTATGCAGGCTGCGTCCGACTGGCAGCGCTTCGCGATTTTGCGGTCAAAGCGTCCGATCTCAAGGCGCAGCGATTCCGCCAGTTTGAGCAACGGCTGCAGCGCAAAGTGCGCATCGGCCGGCAGACGCGTGTCGTTCTCATCGGCGATAATCGCCTCAATGTCGGGCGGTAGTCCTTTAGCCGCAACAATGCCGAACTCCGCGCACAGGCTGCGAATGATGTTCGTTATCCGGGTCTTCTGCCGAACCAGAGCCGCTCGCGCGCGATGCAGCGTCGCAAAACCCTGCTCCTTTTCACTCTTCACCGGCACAAATCGCATCGCCGGCCGCGTCACCGCTTCACAACACGCGCCGGCATCAATGCCATCGCTCTTGCCCCGTTTCACATACGCCTTCACATAAAGCGGCGGCATCAGCCGCACCTCGTGCCCCAATTCCATCAGCTTGCGAGACCAGTATTGCGCAGTCGAGCATGCTTCCATCCCGATCACACACGGTTCGAGCCTCGCAAAAAACGGCAGCACCTGCGCCCGTCGCAGAGTTCGTTGCACCACAACGTTCCCCTTTACATCCACTCCGTGAATCGCGAACACGTTCTTCGCCAGATCAACGCCAATCGTGGTAATCTTCATTTGGGCGGTTCCCTTTGTGAGGTTTGCACCATCACGTTATGGCACTTTGATGCCGTGGGGCACCGCCCACCTCATCATGGCCGGGCGCGAAGCGAACCGGCCACCCGGCGCGCCCGCGCCTGCGGGCGCAAGAAATTTCGTGCGATGTAAAAGAATCCAAAATTTATGGCGCGCAGACGCGCGCCTGCTGGGTGGCCGGGTCAAGCCCGCCCATGGCACATTTTTTTAGATGCCAAGCAGGGCCGGTGGGTTTTGGCGGACGAGGTTGGTGGCCTGGTCATAGGCTGCGGCCATTTGCAGGCAGCCGAGTTCGTCCTGGTTGCGTCCGACAATCTGCATTCCCATCGGCAGCCCCGGCGCACTGAATCCTGCCGGCACGTTCAAAGACGGACAGCCGGTCATCGACACCAACGAACAGACTTCCATCCAGCGGTGATAGGTGTCCATTTTGCGGCCGTTGATTTCCGTCGGCCAGTGGACCTTGGCATCGAACGGAAATACCTGCGCGGTCGGCAGCACGAAGAACGGATAGCGTTCGGAAAATCGCCGGACCGCTTCATACCATTGGGTGCGCACCGCCGCTGCATCGACAAGATCGAAAGCGGACAGCTTCATCCCGGTTTCAACTTCGTACTGCACTTCCGGCTTCATCAATTTGCGTTTGGCCGGATCGGCGTAATAGCCCTTCAGCGTCGCGCTGTTCTGGGCGGCGCGCAGTTTCACCCAGGCATCCCAGACTTTCTCCAGCGGATAATCGGGCCTGGCGTCTTCGACAACGCAGCCCAGTGATTCGAAATGTTTGAGCGCCGCCCGGCAGAGATCAAGAATCCCAGGTTCGAAGGCAAGATAGCCGTTGAAGTCGCCGGGCCAGGCGATGCGCACGCCTTTCAGGTCGCGATTGAGCGGCCCGGCAAACACGGCGGGATCCTGCCGGTTTGACAGCGGCGCGCGCGGATCGTAGCCCGCCTGCGTGGACAACAGCATCGCAAGATCGGGCACGGTGCGCGCAAGCGGGCCGGAGACGCCGAACGGGGCGCTGAACACATCGACGCCGTCGGATGGCACGCGTCCGAATGACGGGCGGAATCCGAACACGTTGCAATATGCCGCGGGATTGCGCAGCGATCCGCCGGAATCACTGCCATCCGCCACGGGCAGCATACGCAGCGCGAGTGACGCGCAGGCGCCGCCGCTGCTGCCGCCCGGCGTTTTGCTCAGGTCGTAGGGATTGAGCGTCGTCCCGGACACCGGATTATAGGTCTGGGAGCCGAGGCCGAATTCCGGCGTATTGGTTTTCCCGATGACGATTGCGCCGGCGCGCTTCACCCGTTCGACGTGAATGGAATCCGTGGACGGAACAAAATCCTTGAGAATCGGCGAGCCCTGGGTCATGCGGATGCCGGCCGCCGCGGCGAGATCCTTGATCGCCTGTGGAAAGCCATGCATCCAGCCGCGCGAACCCCCGCGCGAAAGGTCGGCGTCGCGATCGGCCGCTTCCTTCATCAGCGCGCCGCGGTCGCGCATGAAGATGATCGCGTTCACCTTCGGATTGAAGCGGGCGATGTGGTCGAGATAGGCACTCATCACTTCGGCGCATGAAACGTGCTTCGCATGGATCGCCTGCGAAAGCTGATGCGCATCCATGAGCACGATGTCGGAGATTTTCGCGTTTCCCGCCGCCATGGCGCCCGCCCCTGTCATAAGTGCCGCCGCCCCGCCCGCAACAGCGAGTGCATCCCGGCGATTGATGTCATTTTGATTGGTCATGCGTGCTCCTGCCGCGATAACCGGATCATCTTATATCTCAGGGCTTTGGGTTTAGGGGGCGATGACGAGCACTTGCCATGATCCGGCCAGGCGCCCGCGGCCTCCTGGTATCGACGGATCGGGTTGCGATGCCATGAGATAAAGCCGGCCGGTATTCGGGTCGAGGGTTCCGGTGCGCGATCCCACCTGTGTCGGCACATGCTGGACAATCACGGCATGGGCCGGATCGGCCAGTGAAATCACTTCGAGCACGCCATCGCCGCCACCGGGAATAAATGCGAGCTTGCGCTTCTGGTCGTAAATCGCCGCGTCCGGTCCTCTGCCGATTGGAACCGTGGACATTACGGCTCCGTCAGATGCGCGCACAATTTTCGCCATTCCGTTGCGGCAGGAGGAGATCAGCACGCCTGAACCCGGCGCATAGGCGAGGCCGGACGGATTTTCGCAACCCGGCATGTTGTAGATGCCGATGACTTTGTGCTGTCTTGCATCGATGACCGCGATCTGCCCAGTGGTCTCGATATTGTCGAAGATGCGTCCTTTGCCGTCGGCCACCGGAAATTCCAGCACATTGGGCGAAATCGAAATGGTGTCGACAATCTTGTGCGCTACCGGATCAACAAAAACAGCGTTGCCGCTGTCCTTGTTGAGGACCAACACCTGCTTCGTCACCGGATCATAGGCGGCCGAATTTGGATTTTTGCCGCCGGAGGGAAGATCGGCGATGATCTGGTCATTGGTCCTGTCGAGAATCCGGATGATGCTCTTGGCGCCCTGCGTCAGCACCAGAAGATTCGTACCCGGAACGGGCAGAGCGATGTGATTGCTCTCACCATTCGTGAACACCGAAGCCGTATTAGCCTTCGGATCAATCACGGTGGTGAAATTGCCGCGCGGCATGTAAATGCGATCCGCGGCGGGATCGAAAGTGGCGTAATCGAACCCGCCATCCGGCACCTTGATACGCTCGACAATGCGGTAATTCGTTTGTTCTGCCGCGCTCGCTGGCTGCGATGTGGCGGCAATTGCAGTCAAAAGCAAAAATAACGCCGAACAGATTTTCATCACGCGCTACCTTTCCAATCAATTTTTCCCGTCGTAACGGCAGACTTTAACTTTTTCCATGGTGATCAAACCGTGCCCCATCATTCCGTCAATTACCGGAAGGAATGCGTTGATTTTCTCTTCCGCATCGACAATCTCGATCACCAGCGGCAGGTCCTCCGACAATCGCAGGATCTTTGCCGTATGCAGGCGGCTTGAATGGCCGAATCCCATCGGGCCGCGCAGCACCGTTGCACCGGCCAGATGCATTTCGCGCGCCGTCAGAACGATGGCCTCGTATAGTGGTCGATGATGATGGCGGTCGGACTCGCCGATAAATATCCTCAGCAGTACAGCGTCTTTTGGGATTTGCATTGGCCAGCATCCCCAGATTGGGTGATCACTTGACTACCAACACTGCACAGGGCGCATGCTCGACCAGGCGCTCGGTCGTGCTCCCGATCAAACGATTATATAACGCCGAATGGCCCATGTATCCGGCAATGAGCAGGTCGCAGTTGCGATATTGAACAAATTCGCAGATTTTCTGCACCGCGTGGCCGTATAGAACATGCGCGTGCAGATCCACCTCTTTGCGTTTGGCTTCGCTGCGACAAGGACCGCAGAGTTTGTCGAATTGCCGGTTGGCGTCCTGCCTGTCCTCGATCACCTCATCGACCGTTGCGGGGATTTGTGGCGTCGCTTCGACGCACACCATATGGAGTTCGGCGCCATGTGTAGCCGCCAATGTCACAGCGGCAGAAAATGCTTTGGCCGCACCATCCGATCCATCATGCGCGATTGCGATTTTCCTGAACATTCTGCGCCTCCATCAGCCGCCCTGAGATGTGGCGGGTGTCGATGTCCCTGACAGGCTCATCCATCGGCTTGAAAGTGGGCTGAAACCACCGTTGTGCGATCAGTGTTGGAACGACCGCACTGCCAATCACCGCAGTCACGAGAATTGTATATTGCGTCTGATCAATGATCTTGTTGGTCAATCCGAACAGGGCGGAAATACTGCCGAAAGTCAGTCCGGTGGACATCAGCAGGGTCGTATACATGCCCTCACGCTTATCGAAGCGGTAGTAGCGGGTCAGTGGCAAAATTCCGACGAACTTAGTCGCCATTTTGATCGCCAGAAATACCGCAATGAGTCCTGCGGCTGCGATGACGGCATGCGCCTGCACCAGCGATCCCGCCTTGAGAAAATAAAATGGCGTAAGGATTGTAAACGCCACGATACGCATGCGGTGGGGCAGTTGCGCGTCTGAAAGAAAAGCGGGAGCCAGCGCCATTCCGACCAGATAGGCGGGCAACACGGCTTCGCTGCCGGCGACTGTGGCGAGCCCGCCCAAACCAAGCAATATGAGTGCGATGAATTTTGTCTGCGGTTCGCTGACCCGTTGACCCACACTGACGAAAAACCACGGCGCAAAGCGCGGCAGCAGCGCCAGCACGACGGCGGTGACGGCCCCGAACACCAGCAGCCGTGAATCGTAATGCGCAAATACGATGCCCAATGCCAGAACAGTGCCGAGATCATTGATAAAACAGGCGGCGAGAATAATCTTGCCGATCTCGGTTTTGTTGAATCCGGTCTCGACCATCACGGCGTAAACGACGGCAACCGAGGTGGTTGAAAGCGAAATGCCGGCGATCTGCGCCTGCGGCAGCGGCCAGCCGAGGACGAACCAGGCATAGGCAAGTACGCCGAGATAGGGCGCAAAAAAGCCGATCACGCCGATGCTGATGCTGGACCAGAAGTGCTTGCGGACGACCCGCGGATCGATTTCGGCGCCGGCCAGAAATGTCAGGAGGATCGCGCCAAAACCGGCAAGAAAATTCACCCAATCGGTCAATGTGAGTGTGAACAGATTACCGGCAATCGCGCCGACCATGATTTCGATCAGAGCCACGGAAACCGCAACGCGGATGGAAATGATCGAGGCCGCCAGCGCGAGGCCGAGCCAAACTGCCGAATCAAGCCAAACATTGGACACGCAAAACTCCCTTCTCATGCGGGCCATCCGCAATGGACACTGGCGCGCGCGGGAGAATGGGCTTTGCGAGCTTTCGCAGAACTCCCACCGCGCCAATTTACGCGGCAGGAGTCATCAGCCTTGCGGCGGTTTCGGGGGACTCCATCCCCTTCTGTAGCAATCAGGCTACGCGATCCGGGCCGACCGGGTCAACGCTCCATTGGTCCGATTTCCACAGTGCAATTCTCGCCGGCAAACGCCAGGATGTTCGAAGCGGGCCGGTTCAGAACCGGTAGAGTTTGGCGGGGTTGTCGACCAGGATCATCCTGCGCGTGGTTTCGTCCGGGTACCATGTGGTCAGCGCTTTCAGCCAGGCCGCGTCATCGATTTTGGAGAAGGGCGTGACTTCGTCCTTTGGGTGGCCGGGAATGGTCTGGGTGTGCGGCCAATCTGTGGCCCACAGCATATGGTCGCGTCCGGCATAGATCAGCGTCTGCGCCAGTTGTTTGACCTGATCCGACAGCGGGTCTTTGCTGAACCGGTACGCCGCGGACAGCTTCACCCAGGCTTTGCGGGCATGCACCAGATCGACCACCGCCTGTGCGCCGCGGAAATCGATTCCGTTCGGGCCGCCCGGCATGCCGAAATGATCGATCACCACCGGCACCGGCATGGCGACAATGGTGTCGACCAGTCTGTCGATCACCGGCGCCACGGTGAAAATCTGCACGTGCCAGTTCAGCGGCGCGACTTTCTTGCCGAACGCCATCAGCATTTGCGCCGCCGCTTTGGGGTCGCGATTGCCGGCGGACTCCAGATTGACCCGCACACCGCGGACGCCTTTCTTATCCATGTCGCGCAACGCCGCGTCGGGCGTTTTCAAGTCGATTACCGCAATGCCGCGCGCAGCATCGCCAAGCTCTGCCAGCGCATCGAGCATGCAGGAATTGTCGGTCCCGTAGAAGCTCGGCTGCACCAGCACAGTGCGGGTGATGCCGAGCCGTGCATGCATCGCCTTCAACTGCGCGACGGTGGCCTCCGGCGGCGTGTAGGGCCGGTTCGCCGCCATGGGATATTTCGCCTGCGGCCCGATGACGTGGACGTGGCAATCAGTGGCGCCGGGAAAGTTTTTTTCGGCGGCGTGGGATTCGCTCATGGATGAAACGGCGGCGCCGAATGCGATGGCGCCGAATTCGCGGCGGGTGATGGGCATGGGAGGGGGTTCCTTTTGGATGTGGTCGCGCCTCTGCGGGGCGATAGCATTTTTTCGCCGCGCCGACGCGCGGCGGATGGGTCCCCTTGCCTCGGCGCTTCGCGCCTCGCCGGGGATGACACCGTTGTTTTACTCATTCGGGACGAGGAGTTTGAGGGAGGCGGCAAGCGCGGTGGTTATGGCCATGATGCCGGCCATCACGAGAATGCCGGTCAAGAATGCGCCGGTTTGGTCTTTCAGCACACCCATCACATAAGGCCCGACGAAGCCGCCGAATGTCCCGATCGAATTGATGAAGGCGAGACCTCCGGCCGCGCCGGCACCGGACAGGATGCGCGGCGGAATCGCCCAGAAAATCCCCCGCGCCGCAGTGACGCCGACGAGCGCCAAAGTCAGACTTGTCAGCGAGAAGAACAGCGAGCCGGAAAACATATAGGCGAACAGCGCCACCGCAGCGAGCGCCAGCGCCAGCACCATATTGGCGATCTTGTGCCCCGTGCGGTCGACATAATGGGCCCAGATCAGCATGCCCACAGTCGCAAACAGATAGGGAATGGCGGCCAGGAATCCGATGGTGAGATTGGACAGGTGGTAGGTCTTCATGATCAGCGGCAGCCAGATGCCGATGCCGTATGACCCGAGCGTGAATCCGAACTGCACCGCGGCCAGCATCAGGATGCGCGAGTCGCTGAGCGCGCCCCAGAGGCTGGTTTTGGGGTGGTGGAGGGTTTCGGCGGCTCGCATGGCGTGGATCGCGCGGGCTTCCTCAGGCGACAGCCAGGAGGTGTCTTCGGGGCGGTCGGACAGCACGCGCAGCACGACGAAGCCGAGCACAATCGGCGGCAGGCTGACCGCGATGAACATCCACTGCCAGCCGGCAAGTCCAAGCCAGCCATCCAGTTGCAACAGCAATCCACAGAGCGGTGCTCCGACCAGAGACGATCCGGGGATTGCAATCAGGAACCAGGCAAGAATGCGCGCCCGGTATTCGCGCGGAAACCAGGTCGCGAGATAGAAGGTCACGCCGGGAAAGAATCCGGCTTCGGCGACGCCAAGCAGGAAGCGCATGCTGTACAGGCTGGTCGGACCCGTCACAAATGCCATGGCCGCGGACACCAGACCCCAACTGATCAGGATGCGTGCGATCCAGCGCCGTGCGCCGAACTTGTAGAGCGCCATGTTGCTCGGCACTTCGCACAAAGTGTAGCTCGCAAAGAACAAACTCGCCGCCAAGCCGAACTGCGCGTTGGTCAGCCCGAGGTCCTTGTTCATGGTCAGGCCGGCAAAGCCGATGGCATTGCGGTCGAGATAGGAAAACAGATAGGCGAAGGTGAGCAGTGGCACGAGCCGCCAGGTCGCCTTGCGCAACGCCGTCTGCTGGATATCGCTTAGCCCTGCCGGGCGAAACGGCGCAGCAATAACGCCCGATTCAACTGCGCTCATTTTACCCGCGCCTGCTCACGCTGCCGCACTCCCCCCCACCCGAAAAATGCTGCGCATTTTTCGACCTCCCCGCAAGTGGGAGGTCGAATTATTTCATGCGCCAATGCGCGCGGCCAGGGCTTCACCCGTTTCTTTGGTGCCGAACCTACCACCGATATCGCGCGTGATCTCCCCCGCCGCGATGGCATTTTCGATGGCCCGGCGGATTGCTGCCGCGCCCTCTGAACAGGCGCGGTTGCTTTTGCGCAGGCCAAGCCAATCGAGCAGCTGGGCCGCGGACAGGATCAGGGAAAATGGATTGGCGATGTTGCGGCCGGCGATGTCCGGCGCTGAGCCATGCGACGCCTGCGCCATCGCGTAATCGTCGCCCGCATTCAGCGATCCGCCGAGACCGAGACTGCCGGATGCCTCCGCCGTCATGTCGGAAATGATGTCGCCATACATGTTGGTGGTGACAATCACATCGAAGTCCTGTGGATGACGGATGAGATGGGCCATTGCAGCGTCAACGATCAGCTCGCCGAGAGTCACACCGGGAAATTGCTGCTGCACGGCGCGGCACTCATCGAGAAACATGCCGTCGCCGAGTTTCAGCACATTGGCCTTGTGCACCGCGGTGACATGCTTGCGCCGTTGCTGCGCCAGTTCGAATGCCGCCTTGGCAATCCGGGTACACGCCTTTCGCGTCACCCGGCGGAGTGAGATCACCACATCTTCGGTGACCTGCATCTCGCTATTGCCCTTCACCATGTTGCGGTCGGCGTAAAAGCCTTCGGTATTTTCACGGGCGATCACCAGATCGAATGCGCCGAGCTTTTGCGGCAAACGCGGCCAGGTGCGGCTCGGGCGGATATTGGCGAACAAATCGAGCGATTTGCGGAAGAAGGCCGAGGGATTGATTTCGCCCCTGGCGGGATCGCGGAAGTCAAAAGTGGCGGTAGGTCCCAGGACCAGCCCGTCGGCCGATTTGGCGAGATCGAGGAGATTGGGACGCACCGTGGTGCCATATTGCTTCAGACTGCCATGGCCGACCGCCTCCTCCTGGCATTGCAGTGGAAAACCGTAAACCTCGGCAGTTTTGCGTAACACTGTCAGTGTCGCAGCCGTGATTTCGGGACCAATGCCGTCGCCCGGCAGAACCAGTAATCGCATTCAAATCTCCTCTCGCGGCGCCTGAAATCCGTCCGACTCTTCCGGTCCGTATGCCGCTCTTCCGGCGCGTGTCGCCGAATTGTAATTTTATGTCGGACACCGTACCGACAGGAAGCGTCTCACATATTAACCAGCAACGACGGGGCTCATTAATCGAAATCGCGCATGTGAAGTGCACATGCTGAACGCGGGGGATTCCCGCGGCAGGGGGCGTGCATGGGGAGCCGGCACGAGGAGTCGCAGAACCAGTTGCTGGCGGCCATGCCGTCCGCCGAACTGGCGGCGTTGCGGCCGCACCTCAAGCAGGTGACGCTGGAGCACGGTTCGCAGCTCAAGGATTCTGGCGAGCGGATTCAATATGCTTATTTCCCGCTCAGCGGCATGGTGTCTTTGCTGTCGGTCATGAGCGACGGCAGGGCGGTGAAAACCGCTGTGGTTGGGCACGAAGGGGGAGTCGGTATCCAGAGCGGGCTGGGCATCGCGAACGCGCATTCGCGGGCGATTGTCGAGGTTCAGGGTGCGGCGTTGCGGGCCCCGGCATTGCAGTTTCACCGGATTGCCCGGGATAGCGAAAAGCTGCGCGATTTGCTGGTCCGCTATCGCGAGTTCTGTTTCGCGCAGATGCAGCAGTCGGTCGCCTGCAATGCCTTGCATGGCGCGGAGGAGCGTCTTGCCCGGTGGCTGCTGCATTCCAGCGACATCGTGGGCAGCCATGTGCTGCCGCTGACGCAGGAGTTTCTGGCACAGGTTCTCGGGGTGCGGCGCACAACCGTAACAGGTCTGGCGCAGACCTTGCTGCAATCGGGAGTGATCGATTATCGCCGCGGGCGAATCGAAATCCGCAACCGTGACCAGCTCAAGAGATTCGCCTGCGAATGTTATGACGTGTTGCAGCGTCTGCCGCCGCAGTACCTGCGTAGCAAGCGCTGAGGCACGTCCATCCCGGTGATGGGGCGGCGTGCGGAGCATCAAAAACGAAAACCGCGGCGATGTGAATCGCGCCGTTTTTTAATCTTTACCCGCATTGTAACGGCGCTGCCAATCTCGCGGCCAATCGCGTGATTTTTTGGCTTTCTGTCGCCTACCGCGCTTTCGGAACCGGCGGGCTGGACTACACCTGCCCCGCGCTGGCTGCGGCAGACAAGAGGAGGGATGAATCAATGTCACCGGGGGAGTCGAAGCTGCATGCTGAATTGTGCAGACATCAGGCCGAAGCGGCGACCGCGTTAGCTGACGTAACCGAACGGAAGGAATTCAAGGAGAAGCTCCTTCAGCTCGCGATGGAATGGCTACGCCTGGCCGATGAAATCGACCCGGCGATCCGGTGATTTCCAGCATGTTGCGGTTGCGCTCGTCGCGCCCTGTTCACCTCATGCGCAAGCGGCCATCCGCCGATGATCCCTGGTTACGCATCGTCCCGGGAGGGAGTCTTTTCGTATGGCAGGAGACGATCAGAGTGCGCTGCAACTGCGGAGTAGCATTCACACGCGACCCTGGCGAGGCCGCTGCGGTTGAGAATCTCGATGCGGCCGCGCCGGTAGCGGATCAGCCCGCTCGCCTGTAGCTGCACCGCAATGCTGCTGACAGTCGTGCGCCTCACGCCCAGCATTTCTGCCAGAGCCTGCTGGGTCAGGGGCAGTAGAGTACTTCTGACGCGGTCCTGGGTTGAGAGCAACCATCTCGCGCACCGTGCCTCGGTCGAATGCAGCGCATTGCACGCGACGGATTGCATCACTTGCGCCAACAGCGAATCGGCGTAGCGGCTGAACACATCATGGAGAAGCGGTGAGCGCTGCTTCGCCTCTTCCAGGCGTGCGGTGGCGAGAGCATAGGCCGGTCCTCCGATCTGCACCACGGCGCGGCAATAAGCCGGCTTCGAACCGGCACTGACAACTCCGCCGATCGCGCCTTCCCATCCGATCGTTGCGGCTTCTACCTCGCGCCCGCTGAGTGAAACAATCAGCAGCGAGCCCACGGTCCCCTGACAGGGGAAATAGGTTGTGTGAACGTCGTCGCCGGGCTCAAACAGAATCTGATTGCGGCGCAGCCGTTTCAACACGATGTGCGGGCCAACCAGGGCTTGCTCCGCCATACGCAGTATCCGGAGCAATCGGTTGGTGGTGAAATCGGTTTTTTGTGACGGCGCGAGGGTATTCAAGTTGCTGTCCACCCAATCGATTCCGGTTGCGCAATTGGTCTCTTCTGCGGGGACTGCGAGTAGACTTCACCCGGCATTTTCCGGAATGGAACTGAGGATCACGGCTACGGCGGCCCGACACCAGACAGTGGCTGACCCCTCACCGTACAAACAATGTAACACAGACCGCCCTGCGGCTCTGTCCCCTTTGGGACATACGAGCCGCGGTTCCGAAGTCGCAGGTTAGCCGCCCGGTGCCGTGCGGCCGCACCAATGGTCTCGCACGAACCCGCATAAGACGTGCAAAGAGCGGTTTCGGAAATGAAAACGGCGGCGATGTGAATCGCCGCCGTTTGTTTTAGAAGCGCTATGCGTTAGACATTTAGCCTTCGAGGTGGAGGATCAGAAAATGGAGTTCACGGGCGTATTTCAAAAGGTGGCTGAGGGCTACATCGGGTTTGTCGAGGAGCTCCCTGGCGCAAATACACAGGCTGCCACCCTGGAGGAGGCACGCGAGAATCTGGCCGAAGCGGTCGAATTGGTGCTTCAGGCAAATCGCGAACAAGCCGAAGAGGCAATCCGCGGCAAGGAAGTGATCCGAGAACCGCTTCCGCTGTCATGAAGCGAGCGGATCTTATCCGCCACCTGGAGCGGCATGGATGCTCTCTTATGAGAGAAGGCGGAAAGCACTCGGTTTTTATCAATCGCGAAAATCGCACGACATCGACAGTCCCACGGCACGGGAAATCAACGAGTTCCTGGCTCGCAAAATTTGCCGCGATCTGAACGTTCCGGAGTTTTGATAGGTGAAACGCAAACGGCGGCGATGTGAATCGCCGCCGTTGTTGACTGAGTAATTCCCCCCTCCGTCTCGCGCTTTCGGCGCTCGCCACCTGCCCCGTAAACGGGTGAGGAAAGCGGGGAGAGGTGGGCTTGATATCAGGCCTTGTTGGCTTTGGCGCCTTTCAGGGACTGATAGACCGCCTTCACCATGGTGTCGTCCTGCATCTGGTTGGTGTGCAGTTCGGCTCCGACTTTCGCGAGCGGATGATCGGCGACCGCCTGTGCCTCGTTCTTGCCCGACTTGATCTCGTTCTGAACCGCATCGCGGATCTCGACAAGCTGATCGTGATAGCGCTGCAGTCCGGCCTTGTTGGTGAGATCGCCATGGCCCGGCACATATTTGGTCTGGTCGTTGCCCATGCGGATATAGGTTTCGACTGTCGAAATGATGCCGTTGATGCTGCCGCCATTCTTGTAATCGATCGTCACGTAGCGGTTGCCGGTGCTGACGACGTCTCCGGTTGAGATCACATTGGCACGCGGGAAATACACATAGGAGTCGGTGTCGGTGTGGGCGCTCTTCGGATGGTTGACCATGGCGCTCTGACCCTCGACCATCAGCTGAACGCCTTCGGTCGTATAGGTCTTCACCGGGAGAGCGGCCTTTTCAACCGGCGCCGTTTTCTGGCCGGCGGCATTCGTGGTGCCGTGTTCGAGGCGCAGTTTGAGGTTTTCATGCGCGACGATCTGCGCGCCATCCCTTGCGAAACCGGCATTGCCGCCGGTGTGGTCGCCATGGAAATGCGTATTCACCAGATACTTCACCGGCTTTCCGCCGCAGGCGCTATCGACCGCGGCCTTGATCTTGTCGTGCAGCGGAGCGAATTCGCCATCGACCTGAATCACGCCATCCTGTCCGCAGGCAACGGTGATATTGCCGCCCTGGCCTTCGAGCATGAACAAGCCCTGTCCGAGCGGTGTGGTTTTGATCTGAACTTTCGAAAAATCCGGCTGACCCTGCGCATAGGCGCCAACAGCGATGATGCTGACGGCGGCTGCCAATCCAGCGGTCCAGGCAAGTTTCATCTGTAGTCCCTCCATCTTTACGGGCGGTACGCATGCCATTCGCACGCGGTTGACCCTTAACTGGCCGCGGTTATAGACCAAATGCGGACCTTCGGGCGAGATGGTGCGTCCCGGGAATTTGTACCTGGAAGCATCAGCGCGGCTGGAATTCGAGCGGCTGAAATTCCAGATTGGCCTCGCGCTCGGAGTTGCGCAGCTGACCGAAACGCATGCGCTCGCCGATGTCGCAGCCTTTGTCATATGCCGGGTGCGATGGCGCCGGGGCCGCCGCGGCGACTTTCATCAGCAACGGCCGGGACGGCGCGGCATCGGAGATTTCCAGAATCAGCTTGCGCCGCAGCGCGCGTTCCAGATCTTCGAACCCATGCGCCACCTGGATAAAGGATCCCTGACCGCCAATGACGCAGCCGGCATAATATTTGTCGATGTCCGGCAGGTAATAGATGTCGAACTGATCGGCCGGCGTCATGATCGGCAAACCGTTGATAATGATGCCTTTGGCGACGGCTTCGTCGCGCACCCGGTCGACCATATGTCCTTCATTGTTCGGGCCGTCGCCCGAGATGTCGATCATGCGCTTTTCGGCGCGTATGCCACTGGTTTCGAGCAAATGCATCGCCAGTTCGATCCCGCTGCTGATCGAAGTATTGACGCCCAATGTTCGCGGCGCCGCTTCGAGCCTGGCGGCGAATTCATTGGCTGAGGATTCGTCGCGGATGATGTGCCAGCCCGCGATGACTTTGTTCGCGCCGACGGTCGCGAAATCGATATAGGCGACGGCAATGCGGCCGCGCGGGCCGCTTTGGATGGCCTTGATGACATCGGGATTGCGGAACGCGGAAACCGCGCCCTGACGCTGAAAATGCGCTTCGTTTTCATCAATGCTGTAAGAGACATCCGTGGCGATCACCAGCGCCACATCGACGTCCTCCGGTGTTTCAGCAACTCCGGAGCCCAGAACGCAGAATAACGCCGCGGCGACCGCGCAAGTCAGGCCGAATTTTTTCCCCAATCCAAAAGCGGCCATCGGTGTTTCCTCCTGTCCGCTCACAGAAACGTTACTCCGGGGATTATGCTTTCGGCAATGGGCGAAACCGGTGGCGCGGCAGCAGCCCAGGGCGTAGATTGAACGCGATCCCCAACTGCCGCCGAGGAGGAAAACGCATGCGCGCAGACGACGAAACCTCATCCCCCAATCGCCGCAACATTCTTTCCGGAATCGGGCTCGCGGCAGCGGTTGCCACATCGCCGCTGCGTAGCGCCCCGGCAGCAGCCGCAGCGGACACCGGCGGGTTCTGGAATAAGCAGTACACGGCACATAAGGGTGCGGTGAACCTGGCGCTGTACCGCCGGCGCATGAAGGCGCCCGCGCAGGGCGAAAGGCCATTGCCGGTCGTTGTGATGGTACACGGATCATCCATCTCCGGCATGCCGAGCTGGGATCTGCATGTCCCCGGCGCCGGCGAATATTCGGTGATGGATGTGTTCTCGCGCTTTGGCTACGATTGCTGGGTCATCGACTTTGAAGGCTATGGCCGGTCGTCGGTGACCAGCAGCAATTCCAACGTGAAGGATGGCGTCGCTGACCTGGAAGCTGCTGCGCCGCTGATTGCCCAGGAAACCGGGCAGCAGAAATTCCACATGCTCGGCGAATCGTCGGGGGCGCTGCGCGTCGCTGCATTTGCCGCGGCCCATCCGGAACGCGTCGACCGCATCGTGCTCGGCGCCTACACCTATACCGGCAAAGGCTCACCGACACTCGCCGAACGCGCCAAGCAGGTCGACTTCTACCGGACGCATAACCGCCGTCCGCGTCCGAAGGAAATGATCGAGTCGATTTTCACCCGCGACAAACCGGGCACGTCCGATCCACGCGTCGCGGCGGCGCTGGTTGCGGCGGAATTGCCGCTTGGTGATTCCGTACCGACCGGAACCTATCTCGACATGACCTCAGCGCTGCCGATTATCCAGGCGTCTGCAGTCAAGTGTCCGGTGTTGCTGTGCCGCGGCCAATATGACGGCATCGCCACGGCAGAAGACGTCATCGACTTCTATAGCCAACTGCCCAATCCCGACCGTCAGATGGCGATTCTGCCCGGGATGGCGCATTCGTTGACGCTGGG
Organism: Micropepsaceae bacterium; assembly: GCA_036273455.1. GTDB lineage: Bacteria > Pseudomonadota > Alphaproteobacteria > Micropepsales > Micropepsaceae > CAIYRG01. Next base: position 33,372 of record DASUHP010000122.1, read on the forward strand.
GCTGAACCGGCAGCTTTACTGGCATGTCGCACATTCATTCCTGTCGATGCCGAAAGCTCAGCTGGTCTGACAGGCAGAGCATTTCGCGTTTCAACCGCGGCCCGGAAACGGGCCGCGGTTTTTTATGCGACTTCAGGCTCGCCGACCGGCTGCGCAGCCGGCTGGTGGTGTGATTCCGCCGAGAGCGACTCCAGCTCGCGCACCGGAATGAAACCGGCGAGTGCGGCGGCGATGACCGAAAACACCATCATGCCCCAGAACGTCATTCTGAGCGCGCCGTCGAGCGATCCGCGCAATTCCGGATTCGCGCCGTTGCCGAGCACGGTTCCGATGCTGCCGAGCAGTGCGCGGATTTGCGCCGCGTCCAGAGCAGCGCCGTGCCGCGTGGCAAACCAGACCAGCGCGACGTTGAGAATGGCGCCGAGCGCGGTCACGCCAAGCGTATTTCCCATGCTGCGCGCGAACAGGAGCGATGCGGTCGCGCTGCCGCGTTTCGACCATTCGACACTGCCCTGCACCATCACCACGCAGGTGATGTTCAGGAGACCCATGCCGAAACCCATGATGGCTGGTCCAAAGCCCATGAAGGCCGGCGACGTCGAAGGCGTGACGAACAACAATGTCGCGGTGCCGAGCGGAATCAGCGCGCCGCCAAGCCGCAGCGTCTGGCGCATCGACAGCACTTTCAGGATACGCGAGGAAGTTGCCGACGCCAGGGGCCAGGCAAACAGCATGGCCGAAAGCGGAATGCCGGCGAGGATCGCCGGCTTTCCTTGCACGGTCTGGATGTAAACCGGCACATAGGAAGTGATGCCGATCAATGTCATCGTGCCGAGCAGCAGTGCTGCATTCGCGCGTGCGATCAGCCGGTGCCCCCACAGTTCAAGCGAGATCATCGGTTCGGCCGCGCGGCGTTCCTGCATCAGGAAAGCGGCTGCGAACAGGCCAAATGCCGCGACCAGCAAGCCGAGGATGGTCCAGCTTAACGTGGCACTTTCGGTCAGGGCGAGCAGCAGCGCGCTGACCGAAATCGAAAACAGCGCGGCGCCCGGATAATCGACCGAGTGCGGTTTGTGCGCGACTTCCTCATGCATCCAGAGGACAAAGCCCGCGATGGTCAAAATGCCGACCGGGACATTGACCCAGAAAATCCAGCTCCACGAGAAATGCTCGAGGATCAGTGCGCCTACGATCGGACCGGCAATCGCGGCGATCGCCCACACAGCAGAAAGCCAACCCTGGATTTTGAGCCGTTCCCGCGGCGGATAGAGATCGCCGGCAATCGTGACGGCTACTGTCTGGATGGAGCCGGCGCCCAGCCCTTGCAGGAACCGGAATGCAATCAGAGCCGGCATCGACCAGGCAAAGCCGGACAGCAGCGAGCCGACCAGGAAAACCGCAACGCCTCCGATGATCGCCGGCTTGCGCCCGTATATGTCCGACAGTTTGCCGAACAGCACGGTGGTTGCGGTCTGCGATAGCAGGAAGGCGGCAAAAACCCAGGAATACAGTGCGAAACCGCCGAGCCGGCCGACGATCTGCGGCATGGCCGTGGCGACGATGCTGGCTTCGATTGCGCCGATGAACAGCGCCAGCATAATGCAGATGAGGATCAGGGGGCGGCGGGTGTGCGGGCTTTGAATCGGAGACATGATGGTTAAGGTCTAAACACAGGCAGCCGCGGGGAATGTCAACTGGCGCAGGAGTTGGATTTGGCATGTTGCCGGTTACGGCTTCGTTAGTGGCTCCTGACCGGGCATTTCCGGTATAGGAAGAAGATGGCCCGCAACTCCACCCAATTCAGCGATGAGCTGGCGCGCAAAGCCGCGTCCCGCACCCCATCCAAAAATCTCGCGCCGCTGCGCGCGTTGAAACCCTTCCTCATGCCTTATCGCGGCATCATTGCTGCCGCCGGTGCTGCGCTGATCGTGGCCGCGGCGGCAACACTGGTTCTGCCGGCGGCCGTCCGCGGCGTGATCGATCACGGTTTCTCGGCCGAAGACGCGGCCAATATCGGGCGTTATTTCTTTGCCCTGATCGCCGTCGCGGGGTTGATGGGCATTGCGTCCGCCGCCCGGTTTTATCTCGTGAGCTGGATCGGCGAACGCATCACCGCCGACGTGCGTTCGCGGGTGTTCGGCCATGTGCTGTCCTTGAGCCCCGGCTTTTTCGAAAAGACCCGCACCGGCGAGGTCCTGTCCCGGCTGACGGCGGATACGACTTTGGTCCAGACCGTGGTCGGGTCGTCGGCGTCATTTGCCTTGCGCAATCTGGTGATGGCGCTGGGCAGCCTCGTAATGATGGTGGTGACCAGTCCGAAACTGACCGGACTTTGTCTCGTCGGTGTTCCGCTGGTGGTGGCCCCGATCATTCTGTTTGGCCGGCGGGTGCGCAAGCTGTCGCGCGATTCGCAGGACCGCATCGCGGATACATCCGCTTATGCCGGCGAAGCTCTGAATGCCATAGCCACAGTGCAGGCATTCACGCATGAGGACAGCGACCGCGACGGTTTCGAGCGCGCGGTCGAGGACTCCTTTGCCTCTGCGATCAGCCGCAACAAAATGCGCGCGGTCATGACCGCGCTGGTGATTTTCATGGTCGGTGCGGCCATCGTGGGCGTGCTGTGGATCGGCGCCTCCGACGTACTGGCGGGGCGGATGACCGGCGGGGAACTCAGCCAGTTCATTCTGTATGCGGTGTTTCTCGCCTCCGGCATGGGCGCGGTGAGCGAGACCTGGGGCGATGTGCAGCGGGCCGCCGGTGCAACCGAACGGCTGATGGAAATCATGTCCACCGAGCCAGAGATCAAAAGTCCTCCACAACCGCGTGCGCTGCCGTCGCCCGTGCGCGGTGACGTGGCATTTGAGAATGTCACGTTCCGCTACCCCTCACGGCCCGATCACAAGGCGCTCAATGCCGTGGATTTCTGCATTCGCCCGGGCGAGGCGGTGGCTCTGGTCGGACCATCGGGCGCCGGCAAATCCACCGTGTTCCAGCTTATGCTGCGGTTTTTCGATCCGCAGGAAGGCGCGATACGTTTTGACGGCGTGAATATCGCCGACTGCGATCCCCGCGAACTTCGCCGCAATATCGCATTGGTTTCGCAGGACCCGGCGATCTTCGCCGGCAGCATTTTCGAGAACATCCGCTATGGCCGGCCGGAAGCGACTGCGGCCGAGGTGCGTCAGGCGGCGATTGCCGCTGCGGCCGACGAATTCATCCTTCGCCTGCCCGACGGCTATGAAGCAAGGTTGGGCGAGCGCGGCGTTACTTTATCCGGCGGACAGCGGCAGAGGATCGCGATCGCGCGGGCCATTTTGCGCAATGCGCCGCTGCTGCTGCTGGATGAAGCGACCAGCGCGCTGGACGCGGAAAATGAGCGGCTGGTGCAGCAGGGGCTCGCCAATCTGATGCAGGGCCGCACCACGATTGTTATTGCGCACCGGCTGGCGACGATTCAGCG
>DASUHP010000123.1:0-20853 GCA_036273455.1 Micropepsaceae bacterium
AATTTCGCTCCGGACAGCACGACCGGCTGGCTGAAACCGCCGGGTGACGAATTCATCCAGCCCGAATCCGGCCCCGGTCCGGTCCGCGCCGATCCGACGCATCCGTATTTCACCAATGCCCTTTACGCGCAGGAAACCCCAAAAATCGCGGACTTGGCCAACCCGATCCTGAAGCCCTGGGTGATCGACAGCATGCGCAGGGAGAATGAGGCGGTGATCGCCGGAAAGGTCGGCTTCACCGCGCGCTCCCGCTGCTGGCCGCATGGGGTTCCTGGATTCCTGCTCTATCCCGTGCATCCCATCATCTTCATCCAGACCCCAAAGGAAGTATTGATGACCTGGGGGCAGGATTTCCAGCTTCGCCATGTCTACCTGAATGTGAAGCACAGCGAAAATCCGGCGCTGTCCTGGTACGGAGAATCAATCGGGCATTACGAGAATGGCGACACACTGGTTGTTGACACGATCGCACTGAACGACAAGACCTATATCGACAATTACCGGACGCCGCATACGACGCAGCTTCACGTGATCGAACGTTTCCGCATCGTCAATAACGGAAAGGCGCTCGACGTACGCGTGCATGTCGAGGATCCCGGCGCTTTCACCATGCCGTGGAATGCCGTGCAGCATTACCGGATCGATCACCGGCCCGGCGAAGTGCCGCTGCATGAAATGGTCTGTGCGGAAAACAATACCGACCACTTCAATCAGGGTCTGGTGCCGATCCCGCAGGCATCACGGCCAGATTTTTGACGTCAATTCCCAGGCGTTGTTTCGACAATTGAAAAGGGCGATCGAGTGTGGATCAGCCGTCCGGGTGCGACGCCTGCGGCGGCAAATAACTGCGAATATTCGTCAAGCGAACGTTCTTTCGCGCCGGGGAAGAGGACCATCATCTCCATGTCGGAGAGATAGTTGATCGGATCGCCTCCATCGATGAGCACACGCTCGATGACGAGCAGACGGGAATCGCGGCGCATCGCCGCCCGGCAGTTGGCAAGTATTTGGACACTGCGCTCGTCATTCCAGTCGTGCAGTATCTGGGACAGAACATAGACGTCCTGCCCTTTGGGAATCTGGGCGAAGAAATTTCCCGGAACAATTGAACAGCGCGCTGCCAATGGGCCGAGCACGCCGGGCGCTTGCGCGAGAGCAGTTTCCTCATCGAATAGCACGCCGTGCATGTTTGGATGCGCTGCGAGAACTGTCGCCAAAAATGCTCCATTGCCGCCGCCGACATCGGCGATGGTCTTCGCCGTTGAGAAATCATACGCCTCGACAACCGCATTATGACGATCGTCCGGGCTGTGCTGCATGAAGCGGTTGAACAATTCGGCTTCGTCGGGGTGCTGATTCAGATATGCGAAACTGGCGACGCCGAAGACATTTTCGAAGGCCGGTTCGCCGCTGCGGATCGTGTGTTCCAGTTTTGTCCACGCCGCCCAGTTGCTCGCCATGCCGCGGTAGCGTGCCGCGTGATGAAGCGTCAGAACCGCATCGCGGCGGAGCAGACGCGAACCAGCCGTATGCTGAACTGCGCCTTTGGCATCGACGCGGAATATGCCGAATGCCGCAAGCGCTCGGATCAGCCGGAGCAGCATGGCCGGATGCGCACCGCATTCACCCGCGAGTTCGTCCGCCAGGCGCGGCTGCTCATGGATGCGATCGGCCAGATCGAGCGACGCTGCGACCGAAAGCATCTGTGACAGTTGATAGGCGCGAATGAGAAACGCGATGTCGCCAAACAGGTCCGGCCGGCTCAGTTCAGTCATGTGTCCGTCCGGGATTTTTCCGGCGGACTCTAGCATCCTTGAAAAGATGGCCGGGGCGGAAACTGCGGGAGGGAGCGCTCCGCCCCGGCCGGAGCGCTTTGCTTCATGCGAAGCGCTCCCTAACCGCTTAGGCAGCCTGGGCGAGAGGTGCAATTTGCGCGATTGCCTCCCGCGCCCTGTTCAATCCGGCTTCGGCCGCGGCCGGGCTGATCCTCTGCCCTTCGACATGCACAAAGTTCACGTCCGTCAAGCCGACAAAACCCAGCATCGCCCGCAGATAGGGTTCCTGAAAATCGAAGGGCTTCGCGGGGCTGTCGCCGGTGTAAATGCCGCCACGGGATGCGACGACATAGACTTTCTTGTCCTTCAGAAGACCTTCAGGGCGGCCTTCGGCGGTGTAGCGAAAGGTGCGGCCGGACCGGGTGATATGGTCGATCCAGGCTTTCAGCGTCGACGGAATGGAGAAATTGTACATTGGGGCCGCAATCACAATCGCATCGGCGGCTTCCACATCTTCAATATAGGCGTCGCCACGTTTGGCGAGCGCGTATTGGCGGGGGCTGCGGTCACCCGGCGCCGTCATCACGGCCTGCAGATATTCGCCGGTGAGGTGGGGAATCGTCCCATCGCCAAGCCGGCGCTCGTTGATCCGGGTTGGGCCAAGCGCCGCGATCAGCTCACCTGCAACGCGGTCTGAATTCGAATGCTGCCCCGACAAGCTCGAGCTTATAAACAGAAGATTTTTCATTGCCTTGTCTCCGTACGGCGTTCCCGCCGTGGACTTGAATTGCGCGATCTGTTACTAAGTAGTAACAGGCAGATAGGTACTTACTGGTAAGTAACATGTCAAGGGCCAAAACTGCTCCCGCGCGGAATTCCCGCCGTGCAACGCCAGAGCTTCCCCCACGGGAGAGGATTCTCGCCGCCGCGAGAGAGCTGTTTTATGCCCGCGGCATCCGCGCGGTGAGCGTCGATGAAATCGCCGCTGCCGCCGATACCAACAAGATGACGCTATACCGCCATTTCGAATCCAAGGACCGGCTGGTGGCGGAATATCTCCGGATGCTGGCGGACGAAGCTGACGGAATTTGGGAGTACCTGTCGCGCACCCATCCCGGCGATGCGCGCAAACAACTCGAAGCGTGGCTGCAGCATCTCTGCAATGGCATGGCTGAACCATCCAATCGCGGCTGCGCTTTCGCCAATGCCGCAGTGGAAATTCCCGAAAAGGATCACCCTGCCCGCGAAGTCATCGAGCACCACAAGAAGTCGCAGCGCGACCACATCGCGAAACTGTGCCGCAGTGCCGGATTCACCGGCCCCGAAAAGCTTGCGGATGAAATATTCCTGCTGCTGGAGGGTGCGCGCGTGAACATGCAGAGCATGGGACGCGAGGGCCCCTGTCACCGGATGCCGGAACTGTTCCGTATGCTGCTGAACTCGAAGGCATCGTGACGGCCATGCAGCATTTCGCGGCTCTCATCAGTGAATTCGGGTTGCTGGCGGTATTCCTGAACGTGCTGCTCGAGCAGGGCGGCGTGCCGCTGCCGTCATGGCCGCTGCTGATCGTTGCGGGCGCATTGACAATTTCGGGCACCGGGATTGTTCCGACCGTTCTGGCGGCCGCCGCCGCCTCTGTTGTTGCCGATGCCGGCTGGTACATCGCGGGCAAGCAGTGGGGCCGGAAAGTGCTGGCGACTTTGTGCCGGATTTCGCTGTCGCCCGATTCCTGCGTCCAGCAGACGGAGAGCGTTTTCGGCCGTATCGGTCCGAGGGCCCTGCTGTTCGTCAAATTTCTGCCCGGACTGGGACTGGTGACGGTCGCGATGGCGGGAATTACCGGCCTTACCGTGCCGGTGTTTTTCGTGCTCGACGCGCTCGGCGGGCTGGCCTTTGTCGCGTTTCCTGTGCTGCTTGGACGGATATTCCACGACGCAGTGGACTCGATCCTGATAACGCTGGAACGGCTGGGTTACTATGGCGGCGTTCTGCTGATTGGTCTCATTGCGCTTTATATTGCCATTCGCTGGATCAAACGCTGGAACTTTGTCCGCCAGCTGCGCATGGACCGGATCACCGTGGCCGAACTGGCAGAAATGATCCATGACGGAAAGAATCCGGTCATTCTAGATGTGCGGCCTTCCGATGCACGTCTACGCGATGGAATCATACCTGGCGCGCGCTTCGCGCACCCCTCCGACATCGACGCGGCACTGACGAAATACCCGCATGATGCGCAGATCGTAATATACTGCGCCTGTCCCAATGAAGCCTCCGCTGCAGTGGCGGCGCAACATCTGAAAAGGGCCGGATACCGGACCATCCGTCCGTTGCTGGGCGGCATCGAGGCGTGGTCGAAGGCCGGTTATCCGATCACGGCGGCCGGCTGATACTTTCCTCTGCCGGTACAGACCGCCAGCCGAAGATCAGAAACTGCCGGTACATCCACGGATATTGCCGAGCCAGCATGCGGCCGAGAACGCGGTGATAGGCAAGCAGCGCTGCCATCAGAATGACATAGGCATCGACGGCAAAGCCGGTTGCGGAGAGAAGATCGCTGCCGAACAGCGCATTTCCAAGAAGGCGGTCGATCAGCACGAGCACCAGCGCATAGGGCAACAGCTTGCGCGCGGGTTGCCATTCACGCGCCAGGTACACCCCGACCAAAGCTGCACAGCTCCCCATGCAAACCACGGTGAGCACCACAAATACGGCGACACTGCTGCCGAGAAGAAATTCGGGAGTCATGTGGCGCAGACCTCAATGCCGGGAAATTCCGCCTGAATGCCGCGATCCGCGAGCAGTTCCAGAGCAACGTGCTCGCCGTCGATCCGGCCCTTGTCCATGCGGTAGACGGTCTCCGCCAGTTTCAGTGCCTGGAACATTTTTTGTTCGGTCAGCAAAACGGCAATGCCCCATTCACGACGGACATCTGAAATCGCCCGGTAGATGCGCAAAGTGTCTTCGCCATTCAGCCCCAGCGACGGTTGATCGAGCACGAGCAGTTTCGGTACGCGGACCAATGCGCGGCCGAAAGTCGCAAAGCGCTGGATGCTGGCGGGCAATTCAGCGGCGGGTTCATCGCATAGCGGCTGGAGTTCGGGAAAGACGGTGAAAACGAGATCAAGTCCGCCACCAAACTCGCCCGGCGCCGATTCCATGGCCCCCAGCTGCAGGTTTTCCAGCAATGTCATGCCTGAGAACAACTGCCGGCCCGAAGGTACATAGCGGATCCCGAGCGCGACCCGCTCTCTGACTGCTGTCGCCGTGATGTCGCGGCCGGCATACAGCAGCTGCCCCGAGATCGCCGGCAGCAATCCGCCGATCACATTGGTCAGTGCCGTTTTGCCGGCGCCACTTCGACCGATGATTGCGGTGATGCCGGTATCGTCGGCTGTCATGCTGACACCATCCACCGCCCGGGAGCCGCCATAACCGGCAACTACGTCGCGCAAAATCAGCATGACACAAAAATCCTCGGAACGAGATCGTGACCTGCCGGCACGCCGAGCCACGCGCGCTGCACCGCAGGCCTGCCGCAGACGTCTACTGGCTTTCCGGCAGCAACGCAGGCGCCGCGATCAAGGACAACGACGTGGTCACAGAGCGACTCGGCCAGCCGCGTGTCCTGACCGGTCAGAAGAACAGCGATGCCGCTTTGCCTGAGTTCGAGCAGATGCGTCGCCAGCTGGTCACATTCGCGGCGGGTGAGACCGATATCGGGTTCGTCCATGCACAGCAGTTTTGGCGTTAGGGCGGCAGCGCGGGCGATTTCCAGCCGCCGCTGCATGGGCGCAGTCAATTCACCGGCTTTCCGCCCCTGCGCGTGGCTCAGGCCCATCCGGTCGAGCCAATATCGCGCACGCTCTACCGCTTTGCGGTTCCAGCGATAAGGGACAAGATTCCCAACCGGCCATATGATGGATCGGGCGGCAAATTCTGCGAGAAGAACATTTTCCAGCACGGTCATTCGGCGAAACAGCCGGGGATCGCGGAATGTGCGTACGACACCGGCGTTACGGACAATGCGGAACGGCTCCATACGCTCAAGAAGCAATGGTCTGGCGGAATTGTAGAGCTCGATTCGGCCGGACGCAGGGTGGCGAAGCCCGGACAGACAATCCATTACGCTGGTTTTGCCTGCGCCTTCCGGTCCGACCAATCCGGTAATCTCGTTTTTGCGCAACGTGAAGGAGAGATCGTCAATCGCGGTGAGGCTTCCGAATGACAGCCGCAGATGCTGCGCCCTGAGCAGAACTTGCGCGCTCATTCTGCGCCGGCCTCCATCATTTGGGTGAGCTTCAGGGAGTCGATGGGTGTGTTGCCGCCGCGGTTTGGCGAAAAGACGCGCCACGCAGCACAAGTGAAAATCGCCGCGCCCGCCAGGAGCAAGCGATAGTCTGATAATGCCGGAACGAATTGCGGAATCCCGGCAATGATGAGCGCGGCCATAACCGCGGCCGATGATCGCCGCCCCGCGATCATCGCGATCGCGAGAATGGCAGCGATTGTGTCGAAGCCCGCGAAGGCGGAGTTGGTATTCACTTGCAGGGCCGGCAGCATGCATCCAGCCGTCGCCGCGGTCGAGGCCGACATTGCGACAACCAGCAGCTTGCTGCGGCGTATGTTGAGACCGATGCTGCCGCACAGGATGCGGTCTTCGCCGGCTCGTAATGCCAGCCCGAGCGGCGAGCGCTCGAGCAAGACGGCCAGAGCTCCGGCGAGCAGCACGATCGCGATCAGCACATCATAGGTTTCCGCCAGAGTGGCGGCAGAAACCGTGACCGTCCGTACCGTGAAAAACGTCTGATGCGAGACAATGGCCGGGATAATTACGGCAATTGCCAGAGTCACCATTGCAAAAGTTTCGCTCCGCAAACGCAGAAGTGGCGATGTGATTGCAACCGCGACTATGGTGATTGCAGCGGCGGAGAGCGCCACGCAGGCCCAGAACGGAAGCGGCAGCACCTGCATTGTCGCGGCCGTGCCCCACCCGCCGGCGAAAAACCACGCAGCAATTGAGAAATCCGGCAACCCGGCCCATCCGAACTGAAGACTCGCCGCAGTGCCGGCAATGATGAAGATCAGGACAACCGCGGCCGGGACCATCGACGCCGGCGCGGCTGAGGGAAGCAGGGCAGATCCCGCGGCAACCAGCAGAAATGGCATGCTGCGCCACATGCTACGCCTCGCCGCCGGCCACAACGGCCCCGGGCACCGGACGCGATAAGATCAGTACAAAGACCAGTACCGCCAAGATTGCCGGCCAGGCATAATCCGGCCCGAAATAGCCGGACCAGAATGCTTTGCCGACGCCCACCGCAAAACCACCGGCCGCCGCTTTCGGGAGCGAACGCAAACCGCCCAAAACCGCCCCGAGGAATGAACCGACCGCCAGAAGCAACGCGTCGCCAATGCCGGTGGCCGGCGAAACAACGATGGCCATCCAGCCTGACAAAGCCGCAGCCATGGATGCGCTGATGATGGCGATCGAGATCATCCGCTCCACATTGATGCCAAGCAATTCCGCAACATGTGGGTCTTGCGCGACGGCGCGCTGTTTGCGGCCGAACGAACCGTGGCGAAAAAGAAATATTATGGCACCGATCGCTGCCGCACCCGTGGTTATGACCACCGGCTGAACAGAGGGAAATTCCGATCGGATGATGCCGGGCACCACGAGCATCACACGCGGCGCGAAGGCAGGGACGAGATATTGCGGCAGGTGCAGCCTGCTGGCGAATTGCAAAATTCCAGCGGCCGTAAACAGCGCACCGATGGAAATCATCAGCGACTGCGGGCGCAAGGAGGATTTGATGCCGGCGGGCAGAAATTCGGTGGCGGCACCTGCGGCAATGGCACATGTAACAAACGCCGATATCAGTGCCAGACCTGCGCTCAACGCTTCAATTGGATTAAATCCACTCGCGGCAGCGCCGGAAAAGACAGCGAGAACAATTGCGATTGCCGTCAGATAAAATGCGGTATTGACGAAAATCAGCGACCTGCGCACTCCGCTTACGATGGCGTAGGAAATCGCCAGAACCGCGCAGATGACGCCAAGCGTCAGACCGTCCACCAGGCGCTCGATGAAATAATCCATCCGCTTTTGCCGTGCCTTGCCGAGGCGAAAACGCACAGCCGCTCCACGGGATGCATGCGGGTTGGGAACCCGATGGAACTTGTTCGGCTAAACCCTTTCCAGAGCCAGCGAAACCCCCTGCCCCACGCCAACACATAGAGTCACCAAGCCGCGCCTGCCCCCGGTTTTTTCGAGTTGATGCACGGCGGTCAGCACTAGCCGCGCGCCGCTCATCCCGAGGGGGTGGCCCAGAGCGATGGCCCCGCCATTGGGATTAACCATATCCGCATCCTCCGATACGGCGAGGGAGCGGAGCACGGCAAGCGCCTGACTGGCGAATGCCTCGTTGAGCTCAATCGCATCGAAATCGGAGATTTTGAGCTCGAGCCGGGCGAGCAATTTTTCTGTGGCCGGCACCGGTCCAATGCCCATCACGCGCGGCGGTACACCTGCGGCAGCCATGCCGAGAACACGCGCACGTGGCCTTAGGCTGTGTTTGTTCATTGCGGACTCGGAAGCGAGAATGATTGCAGCGGCGCCATCATTGATCCCGGACGCGTTGCCGGCGGTCACAGTGCCGTTCTCGCGGAACGGCGCTTTCAGCCTTGCCAGGTCTTCGGCACTCGTCTGCGGACGGGGGTGTTCGTCCTGCTTCACCGTCACCGGTTTGCCAGCAATGTCCCGTGTGAGGACCGGCACGATTTCCTCGGCGAAGAATCCGGTTTGGATGGCTCGGCCGGCGCGCTGCTGACTGCGCAGTGCAAATGCGTCCTGGTCTTCGCGGGTGATCTGATATTGCGCGGCGACATTCTCCGCCGTCTCGCCCATGGAGTCGGTGCCGTATTGCGCCTTGAGCAGCGGATTGACAAACCGCCATCCAATCGTGGTGTCGAACACCTCCGCGCTGCGCTGAAACGGCTTTTCTGCCTTGGACATGACCAGGGGCGCGCGAGTCATGGATTCGACTCCGCCGGCCATGGCAAATTCGGCCTCACCGGAGCGGATTGCCCGCGCCACGGTACCGACGGCTTCCAGCCCCGATGCACATAGGCGGTTGACCGTCACGCCAGGGATGCGTTCGGGAAATCCCGCCAGCAGCAGCGCCATGCGCGCCACATTGCGGTTATCTTCTCCCGCCTGGTTGGCACAGCCGAGCGCGACCTCGTCCAGAGCCTCCCAATCTGCGTCGGGATTGCGTGATTTCAGCGCACCAAGAGGTATCGCGGCGAGATCATCGGTGCGCGTATGGGCGAGCGCCCCACCGAAACGGCCGATCGGCGTGCGCACGGCGTCGCAGATATAAGCCTCTCGCAAAGGCGTCATGTACCCTCCATTGACGGTGGCGCCAGACCTTCTAGAAGAACCGCATGACCAGCGTAAACCGAATTCCCGTCACGGTGCTGACCGGTTTTCTGGGGGCCGGCAAGACCACCCTTCTCAACCGGATTTTGTCGCGGCAACACGGCCGCCGTTATGCCGTCATCGTCAATGAATTCGGCGAGATCGGGATTGACGGCGATCTGATCCTGAACAGCGATGAAGAGCTGTTCGAGATGAATAATGGCTGCATCTGCTGCACGATCCGCGGCGATCTGATCAAGACCGTGCACGGGTTGCTGGCCAGGGACCGGTCTTTTGACGCCATTATTGTCGAAACCACCGGGCTTGCCGATCCCGGACCTGTAGCGCAGACATTCTTCGTCGATGGGCATCTGAGGTCGCTGACCGAACTCGATTCAGTCACCACCGTCGTCGATGCCAAACATATCGGCTTGCGCCTGGCCGACAGCCGCGAAGCACGCGAGCAAATTGCGTTCGCCGATCAGATCGTCCTGAACAAGACCGACCTGGTATCGGATGCCGAATTGGCCGAGGTTGAAGGGCGAATTCATGCAATCAATGCGATTGCGCCGATTCACCGCGCGCAACGGGCCGAGGTCGATCTCACGGCGATACTCGGGCGTGGCGGTTTCGATCTCGCCCGAATCGTCGATCTCGAACCGCATTTCCTCAATCCGCCACATGGCGAAACGGGACACGTGCATGGCGAGGACTGTCACGAGCACGACGATCCCATCCACAATGAAGAAGTGAAGAGCATTTCCCTGTCCCTCGACAAGCCGATGGACCGCCGCAAAGTCGCGCACTGGCTCACCGCTCTGTGTAAAAGCCGCGGTCAGGACATCCTGCGGGCAAAAGGGATCATCGACGTCAAGGACAACAACCGCCGGTTGGTGTTCCAGGCCGTGCACATGATCCTGGAAGGAGACCTGCAACGGGAATGGCGCACCGATGAGCGACGTTATTCCCGGATCGTGTTCATCGGTCGCAACCTCGACCGCGCTGAATTCAAAGCTGGCTTTGAAGCCTGCGCCGCCGATTCCTGAGGGGGAGAAATGGCTCTGTTCGCGATTTCCTGCATCGACAAGCCCGATAGCCTTGAGCTGCGGATGGCAACTCGCCAATCCCATTTGGCCTATGCCAATGGCGGCCAGACTATTGTCAAGATGAAAATGGGCGGCCCTTATCTCGACGACCAGGGCAATATGGCGGGATCTCTGCTGATTGTTGAAGCGCCGGACCGCCGCGCCGTCGAAGAGTTCTCGCGCAACGATCCCTATGTCACGGCCGGCCTGTTCCAGAGCGTCGAGATTCGCCCCTATCGCGTCACCGTCGGTCCGCCGCTGTAGAGCGCTTCCAGCGGCCGGTCACGTGTGCGCGAAGTGAGGGTTTGCGCCAGCGCCTGCGTATCTTTCGAGTTGGGGCAGACGGCCGGAATGTGCAAAAAATCGGCCTGAGATCAGGAGCGGACCGCGCTTAAGAGGCGGTGCAAACGAGATGGCTGGTTTCACATCGCGCAAGTCAGGCTGGCGGCGCTGGCTTCTGCCCTCCGCCGTGATCGTCGGAGCATTGGTGCTCGGCGGGTTCGGTTATTCCGAAACCCGCGACTACATGATCGGCCGTGAATTGGTGACCACCCCGCCGGATTCCATCCCGTCGAATGCGAAGCTCGTCGCCTATTCGGAAAATATCGGCAAACCGGCCTATTCCGAAAACTGCGCCTCGTGTCACGGCGCCGACATGAAGGGCAACCAGAACGGCGTCCCGAACCTGTCCGACGGCACCTGGCTCTACGATTATGGCCGCGTCTCGGATATCGAACGCACCATCCTCTATGGCATTCGTGCAGGGCTCGGCAAATCGCACAATGTCACCGACATGCCCCCGGTCGGGCGCTACAAGGTGCTTAACGACGGGGAAATCCACGATGTGATGGCCTATGTGCTGTCGCTGAATGTCAAGAAACACCAGGAAGACCCCGCATCGGTCGAGCGCGGCAGCAAGATCTTCCAGGACAAGGGTGTCTGCTACGACTGCCATTCGCGTGATGCGACCGGCATTTCCGATTACGGCGCGCCGAATCTGACGGATGACGAATGGCTGTATGGCGGCGACGAAAAATCGATTTACAAGTCGATTTATGATGGGCGGCACGGAATGTGCCCGGCCTGGATCGGCAAGCTGTCCTTCCCGACCATTCGGGCGCTCGCCGTCTTCATTCACTCACATTCGCAGGAATCGCCGTTCTCGCCGGACAGACAATCCGCTTCGGCGGCTGGTAAGCGGCCGAATGGCTGAACCGGTACAATTTTGACCCACGGAAGAGCAGGCCATGGTTGATGTAACAGCAGGCGAACGGCCCCATGCCGGCGGAATTATCGGCAACATATCGCAGATAAATCCGCGGCGTTCGCTGATCCTTTACTCGGCCGGGGCGATCATGGGCCTGATCATCGCCGGTTTCGGCCTGTTCACCGCCGCGGGAACGAAAATCTCGGGTGTGCCGGCGGAAGACGTGGCACTGATCAATGGCCGGCATATCCTGCGCAGCGATTTCATCACCCAAGCCCAGATCGAAACGGCTGTACCCTTTGCCCAAACCACCAGGGCGCAGCGCCAGAAGGTTTTGGGTGAAATGATCGACGAAGAACTGCTGGTGCAGCGCGGTTTGGAAGTCGATCTGGCGGCTTCAGATCCCGATGTCCGCATGGCCGAGGTCAACGGCGTACAGCTTCAGGTCGATGCCGATGTACTGGCGCAGCAGCCTTCGGAGCAGGTTCTTCAGGCCTATTACAATGCCCATAAGGACAAATATGCGGCCGAAGGCATCATGGCCGTCCGTGACCTGGTGATCAAACCCGACGACAGCACAACCGCCGATCAGGCGCGCGAGAAGGCGATGAAGGCAGCGGAAGCTTACCGGAAAGGCGACACCGGCGACGATGTCGCGGCGACCTATAGCATGAAGGATTCCGGGGCCCTGGATCGGGGCGATTTGTTTGATTTCGCAGTCAAGATCAAGCTCAGCCCAAAGCTTTACGAGATCGCGCGGACGCTCACGAACCATCAGGCGTCCGACCCGGTCGAGGAAAATGGCCAATTCCATGTGCTGCTGATGGACAAGCACCAGATTCCGCCGGAACGCAGCTTTGCGGATGCGCGGGATGCGGTGTTGCAGGATTACAAAAAAGACGAGCAGACGCGGGTCGAAAACGCCAATCTCGCCTATCTCAAGAGCAAGGCCGATGTTCAGCTGGCGCCGGAATTCCGCCAATGAACGTGGTCGCGAGGATTCTGCTCTCGCTGCTGGTGGTTTTCTCGACCACGCCAGTATTCGCGCACACCAAGAGTGAAACCCAGTCGGTGTGGCGGATTGTCGGACCGATTGTGCATGTCGCTTACACGATCCCCGAAATCGAGATTCCGCGACTGGCCAAGGACGGCAAGCTGCCGAGCGACGCCGACGTCATGGCTTATGTTCGCAACAACCTCTCGGTGCTGCACGGCAAGGATGTTTGCAAGCGGACGGCGGATGTCCGCCAGGTGGCCGCGTCGCAGGGATTCCGGCGCTACGAGTTCACCTACACATGCCCTGACGCAGACAATATGAGCATCCATTCGTCGGCGTTTTTTCCGATTGTGCCGACGCATGTCACCTATGCGCAGATCATCACCGACAAAGGGCAATTCATTTCGCAATTGATGACGGCCGATCAGCAGACGCTGGCTCTGTCTACTGCCTCCGGAACAAGCCCGCTGCAGAATGCGAGCTTCTTCCAGTATATCGGCATGGGCATCATGCACATCTTCACCGGCTACGACCATCAGGTCTTTTTGCTCGGGCTGGTTCTGATTTCGAAGCGCATGCGCGACCTGATCTTCGTGATCACGGGATTTACGATTGGACATTCCATCACGCTGGCGCTGGCAACACTTGGCATCATCCGGCCACACGCGGAATTCATCGACGCGCTGATCGGCCTGACCATTGCCCTGATCGCCTCAGAGAACATCGGCGACTCGAATAACCGCTCCGGCACCGTTGCGACGATCGTCGGGTCGTCGTTGCTGCTGATGGCGCTCGGCAAGATGGCAGGATTTGGCGGTCTGCCGGTTTATCTTCTGGTCGGGGCCGCGATTTTCGCGGTCAATTACCTGATGCTCTCCGGCCATTTGAAGGACGCAGGACGGCTTCGGCTGGTGGTGACCATGGTGTTCGGCCTCATTCACGGATTCGGCTTTGCCGCCAATCTGCTGGAGATGCAGCTGCCGACCGGCCGCATGGCAGAGCTTCTGGTCGGCTTCAATATCGGCGTCGAAATCGGCCAGCTCACCCTCGTGGTAGCCCTGGTGTCGGTTGTGTGGCTGCTGGCGAAAGCCAAACTCACACTGCCGCGGCCGATTGTCGTGGATGCCGCCTCAGCCTGCGTCGCCGGCGTCGGCATCTTCTGGTTCGTCAGCCGCAGTTACGCCTGAGAAGACGTGAGAAGCGAGAGCCTCTCGCTTCTCGTTTTCTCGTTCCTCTGTCGGATTAGACGAAGCCGATCAGGCGGCCGCAGACGACGACGCACAGCCAGCACGCCATCGAGACGGCGCCAGCGAGCCGCACTCCGGTGGGTGGGACTGGATCGCAATCCCATGCACCGACAGAGCGATATATGCCGAACTGGAATACCAGCATGTTGAGGCCGGCGAGGATGATCAGCAGCATCTTCATGTCGAAGAACGCAATGCCGAGATAGGTGATCGGCTTCGACGCCCACAGCATGAAGCCAAACACGGCAGCGATAACGAAGCTCGTCCAGGTCCAGGGAAGCATCTCTTCGGATACTTCACTGACCGGCCGGTCGTGCCAGATCAGTCCCATCAGCCGCATGTCGAGCCGGGTGATCGAACCCAGCACGATGACCATGGCGACCACGTGAACCGTTTCAATGGACGGAAACACCCAGAAGGAGTCGCGCACCGCATTGGCGAAGGCCGAATTGTCGATCCAGTTGAGGATATTCAAAATCGTGTCCACGACCGCTCCGATCACAGCTCGTGGCGCATATCGAGATAGGCAATCAGCCGGCCAGAGGCGGCCACACCGACCCAGAGAATAAGCGACACCGAAGCGAGAAGGCGCCCCATCCTCCGCCGTTCCGGCGAATGCTCCCAGTATTGTGGGTCATTTCTGACGCTGCGCTCATAGAAAACCGTAATGGCAACCACCGTGAGCAGCAGCAACATTTTGACTTTGAAGCCGATGTTCAGCAGTTCGCGACCGGGCTCGGCCACCGTCTGCACCGCGCCGGTGAGAAACAGGACGATCAGACAGGTCCAGATCCACGGCATCAGGGCCGAAGCCAGTTGCGCGAAGCTGCGCCGGCCGCTGCCCAGGCCAAGCAGCCTGAAATTCAGAATGCCAACGCAGATAAGAAGCATTCCGATGCTGATGATGTGGACGCATTGGGACATGGGAATGATCAACCATGTCCAGAAACCGGTGGTGTCGGAAAGAAATTGGCTGGCCGGCGATTGCTCAAGCCATTCGACAAAGCCCTGGAACATTAGACGACCTGACTAGGCTGGATACGCAAATAGCCGCTGCACAAAGTGAAGCGGCTATTTGCGCGGGAAAACGTCAATCTTCAGGAGTGATAGAGCTGGCCGAGATAAGCGGTCAAACGTCCGGCTACCAGTACGGCTGCCCACAGCAGCGCCGTCACCGCGACGAAGCGCTTGCCAGCGACCGTGACGGTCCCTCCGTTGGACTGCCAGACCGGTGTTTCACGGCGCAGCAACTGATGGAAGAAAACCGTTGTGACCGTCGCCAGCACAACGAAGGTGAATTTCCACTGGAACATACCGTCGGACAGATATTTCGCCGGCTTGGAGACCCACAGCGTCGTGCCGCTGACCACCTGCACCACGAGTCCCATCCAGATCACCGGCAACAACCGGTTCAGGGACGTGAGCGGAATGGTGCGGAAAAAGCCGAGCATGCGAAGCGCGATGATGAAAATGAGGCCGACCACGATGGCGTTTCCGAAGGCATGGAAAGTGAGCGCGAGCGCCCAGCCCCAGGATTGTCTCACCCAGGCCGCGTAGTCCGTATTTGCGATCCAATCAAGCACCGTTGAATCCTCCCTAATTCGCGATCAGGACTGGTCCGCCTGGTCAACCGATTTGTTCAAAGCCTCGAAACATTTGCAGCATGCGCCCAGCACGATGATGGCAATTCCAATCACCTGAAACAGCAACTGGAGCTGTGTCGACAGCGTCATGTAGCCGAAAATCCCGGCGTAACTGATGGCGATCAAGACAAGCGCGAGGGCCATCACTATCGCTGTCGTCCTTCCAGACATAACTGGCATCGAAATCCCTCCTGAACTTAAACGTATGGCAGCAACCGGCCGCCCATGATGACCGTCGTCCATGCAATCAGCACCAGCGCAGCCACCCATTTCGCTGTGGCCGGAGCATCCTCACCCGCTTTGGTCTGAAACAGACTGTCTGAGAGCGAGAAGTAGAGGACCGCGATCGCGCCAATCGGCAACATGAACATTTTGGGGACGAAGGTAACCTCGTTCACGTAGCGGAACGTGTCTGCCATCAGCATCAGCATTCCGGTGAAGATGTTCATCGTCACGCCCATTACGCCCAGGGGCAACAGGCGATGGACCGCCGAGAACGGCACCGACTTCCAGAACCCGAATATGCGCAGCACGACCGCGAGAACCGTGCCGAACACCAGCGAGTAACCAAAGAAGTGAACCGTCTGCCACGGCACGAACCAGATCACGTTGTTGATGAGGCTCTCGATGTGCGGGCTCCAGAAGGCATTCGCGTCGACCGGCAGCGGATCGATGCGGATTTCCGGATGATTGATCTGGCCACCGCGGTGGCCGGTCTCGGCCATGAAAGCGAAGGTCACAACGGCAGAGGTCAACACGAGATAGAGCATGGTGTCGGAGAACCGCTTCAGGTAGCGGTAGCGCCACAGTTCGAAATAGGCCACCACCCCGGTAAAGCCGAGGCCAAACAGGGACAGCAAGGCCATATCGCGATGGGCGTTGATAGCCGCCTGCGAGATGGTGCCGTATTGCGTGAAGTCCTTGAGCGCCCACATTGCCGCCGCGCCGGTGACGTAAGTCGGTGCGCCGAGAATACCGAAGATCGCAAATAGGGTCAGGCTGACCCGCTTCATGCCGTCATTCTTCATGACCAGTGCCGACACGAACAGGACGAGCGTCAGAGTGATGCCGACCGTCGGGAAGTGGTTCAGGATCATGTGAACATGCGACCAATATTGCGAAGTCATCTGCTTCGCGGGGTCGAGGAACAATTCCTGGTGATCCAGCTCCCAACCGAGTTCGCCGACGATGGCCATCAGCACGAGCGTCACGCCACCTGCGCCCAGCACGATGTTGCGGCCGAGCTTGGTGAGATATCCGGTGCTCCGATATTGCCACAGTTCGTACAGCGCGGCGGCTCCAGCGACCGCCAAAGCCGCGAGCGCGGCATATGAGATGTTCAGGTGCGTCGCAATGGCAGCTGGAGAAAACCGCGGATTATTCGCGACTTGCCCCTGGGAGCCGATACCACTGATGTAGGTCGGGATTGCGAGGACGCCGAGCGCGCCGATCAGCGCGAGGCAAACCCGCTTCATTCCCTCGTTATTGGTGGACAGAGCGGAGACATACACGCCCATCACAATGAGAAGACCCACGGACGGAAAAACACTCACAAGCATGTGTAAGTGCGCCCAGGTTTGGGGAATCAAATGCATGCAGGTCCTCCCGAAATTTTATCTGTTCAACTGACTGGCAATCGCAAGAATTGTCAATGCGTAAATCACCTTAGCTCAAGCAAACAGGCCTGTTTGCGCGCGCGAGAGGCTGCGCTGACGGTGGCGAATTTCGCAAAGTTGCGCCAAAGGATTCACTTGCGATCAGCTGTTACAAACAGCTCGCTACAACTCCTTATGCGCATGATCTTTACTCGGCGGGGGTGGGAATCAGCCACTGCAATCCTTTCGCTGGCTGACCATTCACCAAAACCTCCTGCTCGTCGGCCAGGAGCCCCTGCAGCCCGCCGTTTTTGCTGGGGTGAATGCCGAGCGAGACCCGGTCGCCGGGCTTGAGCGAATTAACCGTCCACCCGCCGCGGGCAAGAACCGTGGGCGCGCTGCCCTCGATGAACCAGTCCATCGGACTCTCGCCGTGGCCGTCCCCGGCCAGCAGCCGAATCACCACATGCGGGCTGGTCCAGGAAAACTCCTTGACGGTGCCGGACACGGTGACTGTCTTCTCCCGGTCATACATCGCGAAGGAGTGATGAGCTGAGGCGGGCGCCAGCGGTTGGAATGCCAAAGCAAGGGACAATATCGCCGGCCGCCAGACCGGCGGAAAGCGGTTCTGCCGGAAAACATTCTGAAATTGTCGGCCAGGCAGCTTCATGCGCATAATACGTCTGGAAGGCGCCTTTCCCTCAGGTTTTGACGAGGCGAGTATAATGGCACCGCCTTGCGTATAATACCCTGCAGACAAGTCATGGACCAATGGTCGAAATGAATCTCGATATGCTCCTCAATCAGCTGGCGGAAACGCCTGCCGATCGTGACCTCGGGGGCCTCGAAACAGCTGTTTCGCGCCGGATCGCGCAGCAAGAAACAAAGACGACAGCCGGCGGGCTGACCATCCAGATGGCCGTCGTCGGGATGGCTCTGCTGCTCGGAATCATAGTCGCGCGCATCGGTGATCTGGCGGTGATGCCGTCCAGTCTGAGCAGCGAAACGGTGGTGCTGTCCGACGACAGTGCATTGGCGCCTTCCGTCAAACTGGAGGGCGGGACGTGAACCCGTTTTGGCGCAATGTCGCTGTGACATTTGCCGCGGCTCTGTTGGCCGGCGGTGTCGGAGGCTGGATCGGCGCCCGCGGAGCGCTGAATGAAGAACCGCAAGTCTTGCCGCTGCGCCAGACTGTGCATGAAATCGTAAGTCATGATCTCAAGCTTTCGCCGCAGCAGAGCCAGGAAATCAAAACGATCGAGACCAAATATTACGACCGGCGCTCGACCTTGCGGCAGGAAGTCGCGAACGCGAATCGGGAGCTTGCGGACGCGCTGATGGCCGATATGGCGTTCGGCCGCGAAGCGCAGCAGGCCACCAATCACGTCGAACAGGGCCTTGGTCAATTGCAGCGCGCGACGGTGCTCTACGTGTTGGAAGTCCGCGACACGCTCTCGCCCGAACAGCAAATGATTTACGACCGGAAAGTTCGCGAGGTGCTGACCGCGACGGCTTCGCAGAAGCAGTGAACGCTCCGGCGGAAATTCCTGATAGCGTCCTGGCATCTGCTGCAGCGCAGGGGGACGAGGCAGCATTTGCGACGCTGATGCGGCGCCACAAAAGCTGGCTATACCGTTTCATACGCCGCTATAGCGGCGACTCGGATGAAGCCTATGACCTGCTGCAGGACACGTTCGTCTCCGCCTGGCAGGCGCTTACCCGTTTCGACCCACAACGCCCGTTTCCCGTCTGGCTGCGGCGCATCGCTTTGAACAAATGCCGCGACCGTGCCCGGCGCCTCGCCGTCAGGCGCGCGGCGCTCGCGCTGTTTGGGTTTGAATCGGCAAACATGCAATATGTGCCTGCAGCAGATGAATTGGCGGAATCCGAACAGGCTGTGCGGCGGCTCGAACAGGGGATCGCGAATTTACCGCGCCGCCTCAAAGAGCCGCTAATCCTGACCACGCTTCAGGGGCTGTCACACAAAGAGGCTGCTGCCATCCTTGGCATCAACGCCAAAGCGGTCGAAATGCGGGTTTATCGCGCCCGGCGCCGTTTGGCCGCCGAGCTCAAGCGCGATGACATTGCGGAATTCGCCGGGATCGCTACCACGGCTTTTCCATCCCCTTCGGAGGTATGACCGCAAGCGCGTTCAGCATCGTGGCAAGCGCGGAATAATAAGCCACTGCCTGGACCAGTTCGGTCAGTTGCTCCTCGCCAAGCAGCTCGAGCGCGGTATTGTAGGTCGCGTCGGCGACCGAGCGGCGATCCACGAGTTCCCGGACGAATGCGTAGACAGCTTGGTCTTTGGCATCGGCAAGATGCGGCACAGAGCCTTCGCGCACCGCGCTGATGATGTCGGCACTGATGCCGGCATCACGTGCGAGCCCGGAATGCGCTGCCCATTCGTGATTGCAATGCCACCCGGCTGCCAGGGTGATGACGGCGAGCTCGAATAGACGCCGCGGCAAAGCCGCCCGAAAACGCAAGGTCTCGCCGATTTGCGACCAGTGTTTTCCCAGGGCAGGAAGCCGCAAGAAAGCGTTGAAAGGCCCCGTCAGATGCCCGGCACTGTCGACGAGCGAGCCGCGTTTGCCGGCGCGCGGACCGCCGACGATGGAATCGTAGAGTTCTCTTTGCTCGGCAGAGAATTGCGCCGGTTCGACATAGGGCAAGCGGGTCATTCAGCATCTCCCCTCTAGCCGACGGCGGTGCCGGCGAGGCGACCAAGGCCATATGTGACGAGTGCCGCCGCGTAACCGATCGCAAGCTGTCTTATGGAAGAAAACAACATGCTGCGGCCGGTGAACAAAGACGTGCCCGCGCCGATTGCAATCAGCGCGATGCCGGACAGCGCAAATCCCCACACCACCGCGGCCGTGCCGCTCAGAAACAGATATGGCGCGACCGGGAAAATCGCGCCGGCTGCGAACAGGAAGAATGATGCGCCTGCGGCGGCCCAGGCCGAGCCACCCAACGTTTTGGGATCGATCCCGAGCTCTTCGCGGACAAGGGTGTCGAGCGCAATTTCCTTTTGCCCCAAAAGCCTGCCGGCAAGCCCACGTGCTTCGATTTCGGAAAGCCCTTTGGCGCGATAAATCAGCACCAGCTCTTCCATTTCCTCTTCGGGCGACTGTTGCAATTCCGCCGCTTCGGTCGCGATCTGTTTTTCATAGAGCTCGCGCGAACTGGTGACCGAGAGCCATTCACCCATGGCCATCGAAAGTGCGCCGGCGATGAGTCCGGCCAGCCCTGCGAGCAGAACCGTCCGGCCGGAGGCATTGGCTCCGGCAATGCCCATGACAAGGCTTAGATTCGAAACCAGTCCATCATTGGCGCCGAGCACGGCTGCGCGCAGCGCATTGCCGGCTGTGCCACGGTGACGTCCCTCGAGCCGCGCCAAAGCTGGGCCGGTCAATCCCTTGCTGGTCGATGAGGCGGCCTGGATAATTCGCGCATGCGCCCGCTCGTCCTGCGGCATTCCCTGGGCGACAGCATCTGGTTGGGTGTCGTATTGCGACATTCCCCGCGCTTCCGTCGCGGCCATTGTCGGCAGGACCATCCCGGGCCCGAAGCGACGTGCAAGCCAGCTCAATCCGCGCGCGCGAAGGCTCGGCGAAAGCGTCGTCTGCTGCCCCGTACCGCGATCGAGGCGCGTTTGCCAGAACTCCGCATGCGCGCGCTCCACCGCCGCGAGCCGGCGATAAATGTTTGCGAGATTCGGATCCTTTTCGGCGTCCGCAAGCGCGGCGTAAACGGCCGCGCCATCCACTTCGTCCTGAAGATTGCCCTTCAGACGCCTTTGCTCATTCTGCTCGACCATCGCGGTGGTATTATATTCCGAGGAATGGCCAATAAATCGCGGCGCTGATCGCGAGACC
>DASUHP010000124.1:0-6753 GCA_036273455.1 Micropepsaceae bacterium
CGACCGCAAGGGCCAGCAGAAGAACGCTTCTCATGCCATCACTCCTCTTTTTCCCCCGGAAATCAGAGCCGATGGCAAATCGCGTTTGTTGCGATTTTTCTGTGACAAAGGCAGCCTGGTTGCGCCGATTGGAAACGCGCCCGCAACCACTATTTGAGTGGTGTGTGCTCTGCAGCGAAAAACTCCGCGATAAACAAGCCCGCCGATCTGTTCGGCCCGCGTATCGCCGCGCCTGAAGGCTTCAACTATTCTCCCGACCTGCTTTCGCCGGAGCAGGAGTGGGGTTTTATGCGCCAGTTCCAGGCGTTGCCGTTCAAGCCGTTCGATTTTCACGGGCATCTCGGCAATCGCCGGATCGTCTCCTATGGTTACGGCTATGACTATGGCCGTGAGGCGTTGCGGCCGTCCGAACCGATGCCGGGTTTCCTGACGCCGCTCAGCCACATCGCCAGCCGCTTCAGCGGCATACCGGCAGATGATCTGGAACAGGCGCTGGTCACGGAATATGCGCCGGGAGCCGGCATCGGCTGGCACCGCGATAAGCCGATGTTCGAACGCGTGGTGGCGCTATCGTTTCTCGCGCCGTGCAATTTGCGGCTCCGCCGCAAGGCCGGCGACCGGTGGGAGCGCCGGACCGTCACCATCGCTCCGCGCTCGGGTTATCTTTTGAGCGGGATCGTGCGTGAGGAATGGGAACACTCAATCTTGCCCATGGAGCAATTACGCTATTCGGTGACGTTCCGCAGCTTCCGCCGGGCGGGTTAATCCCACAAATCAGCTGGTCCAACGGATTCGCGTCTACCAACGCGCTGGTGGAGCGACACCGGGCGACGGATAGCCGCCGACGCGCTGCGCCGGGCGGTTTCATCTGGCGTGTTCAGCTCCTTAACGGCTCCCCGAGCAGCGCGTCAATTTCATCGGCCAATCTGCGGCGCATTGCTGGATTTGGGAGACGTGGAGGGCTGTTCGGCCTGCGTGCGGATCGCGAAGCCAGTCGACGAATTGGAACGCACGCAGCCGGACGAAGCAGAAAGCGTGCATTAAGGGCGTCGCTTCGACGCCCCGATAAAGACTAATCCTTTATCGGCACCCGCCCAGCCCATGCGCTCATAGGCTTCGGCTGCCCTGATGTAGTATTCGCGTGCTCGTGCATCCGGCATCAGATCGGCGATGTCGCGAAGTTCTTTCGCCACTTCCGCATTCCCGGCTTGCGTGTACATCTCTCTGCCGCGCATGGTTTACCCTCGCTGGCGTTCAGGGCATATGGTCGACAATCACCGTAAAGATGGCGCTCAGTTCATCGGGAAAGTTCTTCGTAAATGCGTGACACCACTCGAAACGCGACGACCCCGCGAGTCCGTGGGCCAGCGCCCAGCCAGCCGAGCGTGGACGGCGTGCTGAGGTGATGTGCCGGTGGTCGGCAGACCATCGTTGCCAGCATGCCATCGCGGCCAAGGCCTGCCCGATATGGGCGAACCAAGGCGCGAACGGCGTGGCGCTGGCTTGCGCGGACGACCTGCCGCGGGATTTTTGAGGGGAACCTTGGCGCCGCGTCAGCGGCGATGGTCTCTCGACGCTTTTGCCCGGACAGCCGTTACGTGCCAGATCCGATGACTTTCCCGATTCCACACATGCAGCAGGAATCCAAAGAGAGCCATCACCGCAAGTAACGGCGCGGCCACCAATGCCAGTATCAAATCGACGACCATCATTGCGGCCCGTTTAACATTTGGTGCCCACTCCAGAAGGAACCCCGGGAACCCAAGGCAGATACGAAACGCGGGCCAAGCCATAACTGTTCCGCTCGGGAACTGGCGCAGTGCATTCCCAAATGGCGGGAAGAGCAACCGGCTAATTCCGCCCGCTATAGGGGTTGCGTTCGACTTCTTCTGAACTCCAGCTGCAGTCAAACCATCATGGTACGGAAGGATCGATTCGCCGGGTTGTTACACGTGGTGTTACCCTAACCCCTGATCTCACGCCAAACCGCAGCTAAGTGGTTGACTTTATTGGTGCCGGCTGCAGGGATCGAACCCGCGACCCCGTGATTACAAATCACGTGCTCTACCAGCTGAGCTAAGCCGGCACACCCGAAGCGAATACGATGCTTTACGCTTTTGCGGCAACTACAACGTCTGCTCGACAGACTCTCACACCCGCAACCCATTTGTGTCGAAAATGACACATATCTGGGAAAAATTTAGGCGTGTGGCGGAAATGCGGCAAATCCGGTTCTAAACCTGCAACTTGTAATTTACCGTTGCCGCCATTACTGCCGTGGGGAGTTGCGTATTCGCCCTGCCTATGGCCAGGACGAATGAGTCCCTTCCCCGGCCGGACATACGGGCGCGCTTTGCTGCGCCAGAAGCGGGGGAAGAAAACATGCACTCGACTGCATCTCGTTTTGCTGCCCTTATGGGCACTGCTTCCATGTTTGCGCTGGGCAATGCCATCAGCGCGCACGCCCAGCAACAGACAGCGCAAGCCCAAATGGCGGCCGTGCCGGAAACCGTACCCGAGCAGGTGCTGATCACCGGCTCGCTGATTCACGGCACTGCGGCGGTTGGCGTGCCGGTGACCAATCTTGGCACCCAGGACTTCACCCAAACCGGCGCCACCACGATCGGCGATCTGTTCCGCACCGTACCGGAAGCCAATACGGCACCCGGCCCGTCGGCGGTCAATTCCGGCGGACACCAGGAACGCGAAACGCGCGTCAATATTCGCGGCCTCGACCAAACCGGCCCGCGCACACTCCTGATGGTGGATGGTGTGAAATTTCCGCCGCAGGCCGATGGCCTCTGCGCCATCGACCCATCCATCATTCCTGCGCTCGCGCTCGATCGTGTCGATATCCTTGCCGATGGCGCATCTGCCACTTATGGGTCGGACGCCATCGCCGGCGTCATCAACGTCATTCTGAAGCGCGGTTTCGACGGCGCGGTCACGCTGCTGCATTTCGATGCGCCGACGGATGGCGGAGGCGGACAGAATTACCAGGCGTCACAATTATGGGGGCGGACGTGGGACGGTGGTGACATCACCCTGACCTACGAATACACCCATTCACAGCCGATCAAGGGCACGCTCCATTCCAATTACACCCTCAACTACACGCCATGGGGGCTCGACAACCAGATCCCGATCGGCTCATCGCTGCCCGGCACAATCACGACCGGCGCGCCGGCAGGCATGGCGGCACCCAATGTTGGGACGGTGTGCTCCAATTGCTGGGCGATTCCTCATGGAACGGGCGCGAATTTCAACGCGGCTCTCAGCGGCGGCATCGGCCCGACCAGCGCATCGAGCGCCGCGACCCTCGATTGGGCGACGTTCAGCGCAAACGCCGGGCATCAGGGCACGAATGAAGTCGACCCGCTGAAATATGCCTGGGAAGAGGCCTACCAGGACAAGAACGCGTTTGTCGCAACCTTCGACCAGCGGCTGCTTCCCGGCATCCAGCTTTTTGCCGAAGGTTTCTACGACAATCGCCGCGTCATTGAAATGGACCCGCCGATTTACAGCCAGGGCGTCAGTAACGACGTCAAAACCTGGGTCGTCCCGACGATCAACCCATATTACCCGACAAACGCTCCCAATAATCTCCGCGTCTCATACGACCTCGGAATTGAAGTTCCGCCCCGCGAACCGGCCTATGAAATTTCATATCGTTATCATGCCGGTTTGAATCTCGACCTGCCGTTCAACTGGAACGGTGTGGTGTATTACTCACATAGCTTCGAGAAAAATTACTATTCGCTGAGTGAAGTGAATCCGCGCGCGATCAGTATCGCGCTCGGCAGTACGGTGCAGGGTGTCAGCAAACCGGCGGCCTTGCCCTATCTCAATCTGTTCTGCGATCCGACTGCCTTCCAGTGCAATTCGCCCGAAACGCTCAATTACATTTCGGCGTCACGCATTCTGGGCGACATTTACCAGATATCAGAAACGGGTGGCCGCTTTGACGGGCCGTTGTTCGAGCTTCCCGGCGGACAGGTAAAGGCCGCCATTGGCGCACTCTATGAATCCGACAACGTGTTTTCGTTCAATCCGAACAACGCCGCCACATTGCCACTTGCGGGCAGCACGGCTCAAGCACCTCTCGCCGCCAATAATGACTCTGAGCCGTACAATGTGTGGGCGGAATTTGCGCAGCTCGATATTCCGGTATTCGGTGATAACTTTAACCTGCCGCTGGTGCGCAGACTGGATCTCGAAGGTTCGATCCGCCATGACTCCTATAGCGGCACTCTGAGCGGCGGGACCACCAACCCGAAATTCGCGTTCACCTGGCTGGTGGACGACGTGATCGGAGCGACAATCCGCGGCAGCTGGGGAACGTCGTTCCGATTCGCCAATGCGGGTGAATATTCCACCGTTGCCAGCGACCCTCAGGGCGGGTTGGGACTTCCCGGAGATACCGCCGCAGCACTGATATCGTGCACAAATGGCGCGCCGACACCCGGCAGCACCGCGGCCGTCCTGTTCGCGGCCGGCTTCGGATGCGGGTCAGCCCCCGGCGGTCTGACATGGGGCGGCGGGCCGCACCCCGCATTGCGCAGCTACATTAACGCGCAGGGGCAACCCGCCACGCGGGAAGGCGGAATTAAACCAGCTCCGGAAACGTCGCAAAACTACAGCATCGGGATAGAGATTGCGCCGCAATTTGCGCTGCTGCGCGGTCTGGATGTGCAGGCAACATTCTACAGCGTCAAGGTCAACAACACGCTGCTGGGATTCACCGCCAACAATACCCAGACCCTGAACGATCCGCTGCACCGGTTCCGGTACATTGTGCCCAGCGATCTCGGCTGCCCGGTATCGGCGAATGCGAATCCCACCTCCTGCGCGCCATTCCAAGCCATGGCCACAGCGGCGTTGCTAGACCAAAACGCCACCGAGCCACTCAGCAATCAACCCTTTGCCTTCTGGATTGCCGATGGCAGCACGGTTAATACCGGCTACCTGCATCCGGATGGCATCGACTACAGTGCAAGCTACGACCTCGATCTGGGTGATTATGGCGCGTGGAATACCGGTATCACCGGCACCTATTACCTGCATTACTGGCAGGAGCTCGTAGCCGGCAGCGCCCCGGTCGATGCGTTGCACGACAATCTTCCGGCCATCGGCGGCGTTGCAATGAACGGGGTTCAGGCTATCCCGTCAGGCGTTCCGGCGGCTCCCCGCATGAGTTACCGGGCGCGTCTCGGCTGGAGCAACGGTCCTTACACAGTGACTGGCTTCCTGAACTACAGCGCGCATTATTTCGCGCCATGGGGCGCGCCGCCCAATGTCAACTTCCAATGCACCACTGCGGGCGGCAGTACCGCCGGGGGCACATTCCCCTGCGCGATCTCGAACTACACCAATTACGAGCCGTCCTTTTACACGTTCGACTTGTCGATGGGTTACAACACCGGCGATATGCCGGCGAATGATTACCTCAAGCGGCTGAACTTCCAGCTTGTCATCCAGAACATCACTGGCAGACATTCGCCGTTCGAGTATGGACCCACGACCGCGTCCCGCAACGTTTCGGCCTTCGACATTCTCCGTTCAAATCTCGGCCGGGTTGTCGGGATATCGATCATCAAGACGTGGTAAGAACGGATGGATTAAAACGTCAGGGCAATTTGCGATCGGCTGAATCGCAATTGCCCTGATGCAGCCAAAGCGGATTACTGCACAACCGGACTTATCGGTTTCGCCCCTGGCCCGGGCGCTGCGCGGCCCGCACCTCCGTCCATTCCCGCTTCCATCGCCGAAAACAGCGCGTCCAGGTTCTGGGCGCTGCCGTGAAACAGCGATGCCGGCCGGGTCCAGTACAGCAGCATCCCGCGGTAAATCGTGTCCTCTTCCGCATGATTGAGTGCGAGCCCGGCGAGATACTGCAGACGCAAATCGCGGTCGTGATTGATCGCGGCGCCTTCGAGCCAGGGCGCGATCGTTTTCTTGTCGGCGGTATAGGTCGCGAACAGATCGGCCGCCGAATTCATTCCAGCGTCGCTCAATGACTGCCTCACAGCGCGATAATCAGGGCGCGCAAGCCGCGCCTCCATCCCGTCGATATCGAATGACGGCGGCGTCAACTGCCCCGCAAGCACCAGGTCATAGCCCGCCCCATTGGCATTGTTGGCCCACACCGTGCCATAGGGAAACACATCGAAGAACGTCGCAATTTCGCTGCGCACCGTGTCCGCATCGCTCTCATACATCGGCACCCACTGGGTGACGACGCCGCCGGGATTGAGATGCGCTTTCACGAGCTCGAAATATTCCTTCGAGTACAGCGCCGCGCTTCCCTTCACGAAGGGGTGGATCGGATCGGAGGTGATGATGTCGAATTTTTCCCGCGTCGCGGCGATGAAATGGCGCGCATCGTCATAGACCATCTGCGTGCGCGGATCGTTCAGGACATTCCCGTTCTCTTTGGCGAAGTACCGCGTCGACACCGGTGGAATCAGCGGCTCCAATTCGCAGATCACGATCCGCTTCATCGCCGGATAGGTGGTGAATGTGCCGGCGGTGATCCCACCGCCAAAACCGACCACCAGCACGGAATGTGGATCGCCATGCATCAAGGCCGGCAGATGTCCCAGCATGCGCTGTAGCCGCATGTCATAACTTTCGGTCGAAGCCTCGACCTTTCCCGCGACATGAAACTGCAGGGCACCGTCATTCCACTGCGAAATGGCAATCGAGGTGTTGCGGCCCTCCGCGCTGTAGAGAATGCGCGCCATGTTCGCGCTC
>DASUHP010000125.1:0-5721 GCA_036273455.1 Micropepsaceae bacterium
TTGATCCGGGAAAGTTTCGCAGATTCTGCGAATGGCTTCCCGGATCGACTGGCGGTCTTCCTCGCTCGCGTGCACCATCTATCGGCCGAAAGTCACCAGCGCCGGCGTTGATTCATTGAAGGTACTGCTTGAACCATTCGACGACCGGCTTCATCGCTTCATCCGTCCTTTTTCCGTACACGTCGAAGTGGACGCCACCTTTTAGAGTGAAGAGCTTCTTCGGTTCCCTGGCCTTTTTATACAACCTGTCGGCATCGTCGGCCTCGAGCTCATCCTTCTCCGCTTGCACGAAGAGAATTGGTGTCGGCGCCACCCTGTCGATAATGTCTTCCGGCTTGTAATCCAGCCACCCGTCAACGGTTGCCAGCGTTGTCTTGTTGCCTTTTTCCTTTTCCACCTGTTCCGCATCCTTCAGGGAAGAGGTCAGTGCTGGAGGCATGATCAGTACCGAATCGGTCCCTTTGTCCAGGAATCCGTGGAAGTCTTTGGATTTGCCGGTCAAAGCGCGGTTAATCCGGTCCTCCTGAACCTTTTGCATCAGAGTTACCCACTCCTGTTCGGTTCGAAATCTTCGCATCCGCCGCTCGCCGTCGCCGACCAGGACCATGGAGGCAACCGCTTTTACGCGCCGGTCCCGGGCCGCGATGTACGCGACCTCTCCACCTCCCAGGCTGACGCCCAACAACGCGATTCGGTCAGGGTTCACTTCTGGCCTGGATTGCAAGAAGGAGATGGCGTTGCAGGCGTCATAGATCTGCAGGTATGGAATGACCTCGCCGCGGACGCCTTCACTCTCTCCGAATCCCCTGAAATCCATCGTCAGCGACACAAAGCCTGCGGCGGTAAACGCGTCGGCAAACCCGGGAAAGAACGCGTCCGCCGTGCTCATGAAACCCGGCACAAGCACGACACCAGGAAGATTGCTTCCTTTCCTGGCATTGTCAGGCCTGGAAAGTATTCCGGACAGCTTCAGACCATCGCTATAGTAGCTTATTCTCTCTTTCATCAATCAAAGCTCCGGCCTCATGCTTCGACAAGCTCAGCATGAGGATGTGTTCGTAACTCTCCTCATCCTGAGCATGTCGAAGGATGAGGACAGCAAATCGTTTTACGAATTACCCCACGCGTCCACGAAGCGCCGGGCATCATCAATGACGGGCTCGGACACCGGGACATAGGGCACGACCAGGCGCGTCACGCCCGCTTCGCGGAACGGCTCAAGCCGCTCTTTGATTTCCTTGATCGACGTACCCGGAATGACTGGCAGCTTGTCCATATATTCATCCGTCATGTGCTGTGCCGCGGCTTTGAAACCACCGGCCTTGAAGGCTTCCTGAATGCGCATGACTTCGGGTTCGAAACCCGATGCGATCAGCATGTCCTTATAGTGATCGGCAATGTTGTAGAAGGTGAGCACTTGCCGCAGTTTCGAGCGTGCCACGGCGCGATCAGGATTCAGCGAGCAGCGCACCTTGGCGATGATCTCGATTGCATTGGGATCACGGCCAGCCTCAACCGCACCCTCGCGCACGCGTTTGGCGATTTCGCGGATCGTCGACGGTGTTCCCATGTTGATGAACACGCCGTCGGAAATTTTGCCGACGAGTTTGGTCATCTGCGGGCCGAGTCCGGCGAGATAGACCGGAAATTGCGGATGATCCGGCTTCCAGGAGAGCTGGAAACGCTTTCCCGTGCTGTAGATTTCACCTTCATATTCGACGCGTTCGCCGGCCGCGGTTTTCTTGACAATCTCGATATATTCGCGGGCTCGGCGCAAGGGGCGATCGAATACCCCATTGTGCCAGGCGGCAATCGTCTTGTTGGCGACGCCTAAGCCCAGCAGCAATCTTCCGCCCGAGAGATCCTGAATCGTTGCCGATTGTATTCCGAGGCTCACCGCGCTGCGGCCATAGATGTGATAAATTGCGGTGCCGAGCTTCAGCGTCGAAGTGCGCGCGGCAATCGCCGACAACAGCACCAGCGGATCGGTGCTGTTCGATTCGCCTTTCCAGAATGCGCCAAAGCCCGCCTGCTCGATTTCAGGCGACAGATCGACAATCCCTTTGACGGGATAATGGGCAGCGGAATTCAGTTCGATATCATATTGCACGTGAAGTCCTCATTCAGAGCGCCTGTCCGAGATAGACCGACTTCGGGTCGATTTCCTCGCGCAGAATGCGCAGTTGTTCCGCTGTGGGAAGTGATGTCACTGCAATCGAATCCGGGCGTTGTAGCGGAAATCCGGTGTTGGCGGCGACGTCGTCAAAACTGATTCCGGGATGCAGCGAGACGAGCTGCGCCGTGCGCGTGCCCGCGTCGAATCCGAGAACCGCCTTGTCGGTGATGATGCGATGCGGCCCGCCGCCACGAAGATCCAGATCGGCGCGCGGCTTGCCGCCGGGAAAACCGGGGCTCGTCAAATGCGCAACCGCGACGGGCAGCTTGCGTGCTTCGTGACGCATGATGACGATCACGCGCTTTGCCAGCGACGCGACATCATTACCGCCGGCGCTGCCGTTGAAATAGCGGAGCTTGCCACCGTGTTTCGAAAGCGTGGTGTTGATGTTGCCGAAGCGGTCAACTTCCAGCGCGCCGAGAAAGCCGGTGTCGACAATGCCGCGGTGCAGATTCATGCCCATGACATCGAGAAAACCGCTCCAGCAGGTCGCGCGATAAAAAATGCGCGAATCGGCGAGACCCACCGGAGTATCTTTGGGACGCATATTGGCGACGCCGATTTCGAGCAGCGGCGTCAATTCCGGCGCATGCGTCGCTTTCGCAAGAAAGCACGCGACCTGGGGCAGGCCGATACCGACGACGACAGTTTCGCCGTTCTTCAACTCGCGGGCACCCGCAGCGGCCATGATTTCGGTGGCGCGAATTTCCATGCTCAATAGCCCAGAACCGGCCGCGCCTTCAGCGCCGAGCGCTGCTGGAGAGGCGCCGCTTTCTCCAGATAGGCCGAGTGATCCGCGGTACCGCGAATGTACTCGTCGATGTAATCGGTGATTTTGCGTGCGTCCCGCGAATGCTCGACATAAAGCTTCAGATGCGCCGCGTCGTAATCGTAGCAGCCGAACACCGATGCCGGGTAGGCGCCGAATGGCTGGTGGATTACGGCTTCGACGCGATGCGCAGGAATAATGGTGCGTTCAGGCTCGCGCCTGATTTCATCTGTGGACACAATTTCCTCGGCAACGACCACGAGCCGATCGGCCGCTTTGGCCTGCTCCTCATTGTCCCAGCGGGGCCCCAGAATCCGGCAATTGCCTTCGCTATCTGCGATCTGCACATGCACAAAGCAGATGTCCGGAACGAGCGCCTTCATCGCGACATATCTCTCGCCGGTGAAAGGGCACGCGATGGCTTTGACCTGAACGGCGCCGGCGCCGTTCTCCAGCCGGTCGAGGATTTCGGACGCAATCAACGATTTGATCGGAATGAAGCTTAAGCCAAGGGCGCCTGCGAGATAGCGGAAGCAGATCGACAGGCTGCTCCAGTCTTCAAAGCTGAGCGAGCCGGATTCGCGGGCGCGATTGATGCAGTGGACGGGGCCGAAGCGGTCGAGTGACCCGCCGCCGATGATCAGGCGCGCCACCGCGCCTGCCCCCACCAGCAAATCCGTATCAAGACCGGCGACGCCCTGTGACAGTGTCAGATCGCGTTTTTTCTGCCGGATCAGCTCATGGACAACGGCGACGACGCTGCGGGCAATGGCAAAACCGCCCAGGGCAATATGGGCACCATCGGGGACCGTTTTCACGACTTCGGTCACCGTCCTGATCTTGCCGGTCACGATGGAGTTTGGCCCCTGAGACGCTCGAACGAGAGACGAAAAAGCTATTAAAAGCGAATGATCAAGCTGGCAAGCGAAACACGCCCACAAACCTGCTACAATGCTCGTGAACGCCGGAGGAGGGACGGATGGCGGAAAAAGATCTACCGAGACGCGATTTCCTGAAGACCGCAGGTCTTGGCACCGCTGCGGCATTGGCCGGTGGCGTTACCAGCGCTGCGCCGGCGAAAGCCGCGGCACCGGCGCCGGCCGCGGAGCCGGAGATTTGGCTGACGCTGTCGCCCTCCGAACAGGCTTTTGTCAAAGCTGCGGTCGATACGATCATCCCGCCCGATGAGCTGACGCCTTCCGGCACGGATTGCGGATTGGCGGTATTCATCGACCGTCAGCTTGCCGGGGGCTTCGGCAATGGAGCGCGGCTCTACCGCGACGGACCGTTCATGCCGGGGAAGCCGGAGCTCGGCTATCAGCTGGCACTGTCGCCGCGTGAATTCTTCCGCGCCGGAATTGCCGCCGCCAATGGGTGGTCGAAGAAGACCTATGGCAAGGAATTCGACCTGATCACTGCGGAACAACGCGCAGCGGCGCTGACCGCAATGGAAACCGGCAAGGCCGATTTCAACGCAGGGTTCACCTCAGCTTTCTTCTTCGACAATTTTCTCCAGTTGACGATGGAAGGATTTTTTGCCGATCCGATGTATGGCGGCAACAAAGATAAAGTCGCGTGGAAGATGATCGGCTTCCCCGGACTTCCCGCGAACTATCGCGAAGAGATCAAGACCTATTTCAACAAGAAATACGACAAAGGCCCGCAGTCGATTGCGGACTTCTCTTAGATCTTTCCTCCCCCGCCTGCGGGGGAGGTGTCCGGCGCCGCGTCTCGCGCGGCGCTGGACGAAGGGGGGGCGGCCCTCAATGTTCGAACTCGGGCGAAACGGAGACGAGTGATGGTCACAGTGCTGAAAGAAACCGATGCCGTTGTCATCGGAATGGGCTGGACGGGCAGCATCCTGTCGCGCGAACTCACCAAAGCGGGATTGCATGTGGTGGGGCTCGAGCGCGGTGCAATGCGCACGCCACGTGAGGATTTCACGATTCCCTCAATTCGCGACGAGCTGCGCTACTCCAACCGGCACGAGCTGTTTCAGGACACCGCGATGGAGACGGTGACTCTGCGCCACAACACGCGCGAGACGGCACTGCCGATTCGGCGTTTGGGCTCGTTTCTGCCTGGCATGAATGTGGGCGGTGCGGGATCGCACTGGAATGGCGCGACGTGGCGGCGGCTCGAAACGGATTACATCGTCCGCTCGCATTACACGCAGAAATACGGCCGCAATGTCATTCCCGCCGACATGACGGTGCAGGATTTCGGCGTCACCTATACCGACATGGAGCCCTTCTACGACAAATTCGAAAAGCTTTGCGGCATCTCCGGTCAGGCGGGAAATCTCCGTGGTCAGAAGATCGACGGCGGAAATGTCTTTGAGGGACCGCGCTCCAATAACTATCCGAACAAGCCGCTGGCGCGGAATGTAGCCGCGACTTTGTTCGAAGAAGCAACCCGCAAGCTTGGTTATCACCCGTTCCCGCAGCCCTCTGCCAATGCCAGCGCCGCCTATACGACGCCGGAAGGCACCACCATGGGCCAGTGTGTCTATTGCGGGTTTTGCGAACGCTATGGCTGCGAGTCGAATGCCAAGGCATCGCCCAATGTGAATCTGATGCCGGTGCTGCTGGCCGATCCCAAATTCGAACTGCGCACCCATGCCTATGTGAAGAAGCTGAACTACGACCGCCAGGCGAAGAAAGTGCGGTCGGTTACCTATGTCGATACGCGCACCGGCGAAGAATATGAGCAGCCAGCCGGCTTGGTGATTCTCGGCGCCTATGTCTTCAACAACACTCTCCTGATGCTCTATTCC
>DASUHP010000126.1:0-10151 GCA_036273455.1 Micropepsaceae bacterium
CTGGCACCGCGTGCCTTCAGGGCTTCGAACAGTTCGGGCGACGCGGCGCCGGCGAGCGGGGTCTCGGTCTGTGCCGCCGGGTCATAGAGCAGCGCGCCGTTTTCGGCCACGACGAAGTCGAACAGGTCGAGCTTGGGAAAGACGCTGATCAGTTCCGGCAATTCGCGGCCCGTGACCATAATCAGCCGGCGCCCGGTATCCTTAAATCGCTGGAGCGCTTCGATGGTGGTGGGCGAAACGACACCGTCTTCGGCAAGCGTGCCGTCGTAGTCCGTAGCCAAAGCGATGACGTACATCGCAAACCTCGCGGTAAAGCGGCAAGTTAACGTCAAACTTGGGGTATCGGCTCGGCGTGGGCGGGCGTACAGCCTTGCGGCGCTGCTTCGAGCAAGGCAGCAGTTCCGCGGAAATTTTTTCCGGCGAGTTACGACGGACGTACGGCGGCGCTCAGGTATTGGTTCGTGTCGCGCGCGGGTACGTCCTGTGCACGCATGGCGGCCCGCAGACGCTGCCTGTTGCGCCGCATGCGCAGCGCCATTCCGACAAAACCGGCAAGTTCCGTCGCAAGACGAGCATCGCCGCTGTCGAAGTGGTTCCCGGTTTCAGAGACAATCCACAGAGTTCCGAGGGGCTCCGGTCCGCCGAGAAAGAGCGGCACGAGGAGAACCTCCGGAAGCACTACGTTCGCATCGACCAGCCATTGATATGCGCGTTCCGGATGCTCGACGAGCACCGGCGCGGCGTCTTCCAGCGTTACTCCGCAGGGGCTGTAATTGCGCGGCGTGGTACCACCGTTGAATGGCGCAAGGGTGCCGATCAGGTGGTGCCAGCGAAACACACCCGGCGGAGGTGCATCATCCTCGAAGAGACTTAGTCCGGCCGAGCTACCGGCCGTCATCTCCATCGCAAGCTCAACGAATCGCGGTAAGACATGATCGGGATCGGCACTTATCTGAACCGCCAGTTCTTGCACCGCCGATTTCGCCCGACTCCAGTCCTTGCCCCGTTCCGGCCTGTCAGATAATTCGCGAGTGATAAAAATCTGCGCCCTCAGGGGTGCCGGTATTTGCGAAGTTTCCATTATCGGCCCCCTCCTGGAGCGGGGTCAGTACGCGCAGCCGGAACTTCGGGTTCCATGGCGTTATCTCGATGGAGGCGTGCGGTCGCATCATGTCCTCCGCAATACGATCGAATTGTCATGGTGCCGTACGTCCGCGCGCTTCAGCGCAAGGGTAGGCCATAGTCTAAAGCTGGGCAAAAACAGCGCGAAATCGCGTCGGGCCGCGCGATGCTTGTGGCTGCGCGATGCGGTTATTCCGCCGCGCCATAGCCGGAACGCGGGGTGGCTTTGCCGCGGAACACCCAGTGCGCATAGGCAAGATAGGCGAGAATGACCGGCAAAATGATGATTGTTCCCACGGCAAGGAATTCCTGCGTCGGCACGGATGACGATGCATCCCACAGCGTCACGGAATATAGCACGGCATAGGGCCAAAGGGTGATGCCGAGCCCGAGCAGCGCGAGCACGAAGAGCGCTGTTGCGAACGCGAAGGGCGCGCTGTCGGAGTCGGTAGCAAGTGAGCGCCACAGGAACCAGGCGGCGGTCAGTGTCAGGAGCGGTAGCACCCAGAGGAACCAGATATCCGGTGCGCTGAACCAGCGCTGTGCCACGAACCGATGGTCCAATGGAGTCCAGATGCTGATGATGAGAAGGAAGATCAATGACGCGATCAAAGCGGGCCTCGTCGAAAAGCGCGCGAAAGCCTGGGTTGTGCCGCCGGTTTTCAGAATCAGCCAGGTCGCGCCAAGAAGCGAATAGCCGGCGAGCAGACCAAGGCTGGTGACAATCGAGAATCCGCTCAGAATCGCATAAGGGTCGCCGGCGAAGGTCTGGTTTTTGACCACGATGCCCTGGATATAAGCCCCCTGGCGCGAGCCCCTGGGTAAATGCGGCCAAGACCGAACCGCCGCAAAATGCATAATCCCACAGCCGCTTCGCGCCGTGCGCGCGGAACCGGTATTCAAAAGCCACGCCACGGAATACCAGTCC
Source organism: Micropepsaceae bacterium (assembly GCA_036273455.1). Lineage (GTDB taxonomy): Bacteria > Pseudomonadota > Alphaproteobacteria > Micropepsales > Micropepsaceae > CAIYRG01. Next base: position 2,051 of record DASUHP010000126.1, read on the forward strand.
GAACAGCATGACAGCCAGCGGAAGGTAAAGCGCCGGTAACACAGTCGCGTAGGCGACCGGGAAGGCTCCAATCAGAACCGTGCCGCCAAATACCAGCCAGGTTTCATTGCCATCCCAGATCGGCGCATGGATTCCATCATCAGGTCGCGATCGGACTCCGCGGGCGCCACGAGGAACAGGATTCCGATGCCGAGATCGAAGCCATCGGTAATCACATACATCAGGACACTGAAGGCCATTGCGAGGCCGAAAAATACCGGCAGCGCGGTCTGCATCAGGATTGTCCCGCGGGTTCACCGGCGGGCGCGGAGTCCCGGCCGGGACGAACCGCATGCGGATGGTTCTGCGGCGCCTCGACCGTGGGACCGCGCAATACAAGCCGGGCGGCATACCAGAAAAAGGCAAGCAACAGGACCGTGTACACGATGATGAAGAGGACCAGCGTCGCGGCGACATGGGCCGGCAGAACCGGAGCGACCGCATCCGCGGTCCTGAGATGGCCATAGACAAGAAAAGGCTGACGTCCGACCTCGGTCACCGTCCACCCTGAGAGTATCGCGAGAAAGGGCAGCGGACTCGATATTGCGCAAAACCCGGCAAACCAGCGCGAATTATAGAGCCGGCCGCACATGCGCAGCACCGCACCGACAAGCGCGACGAGCAGCAGCACGATGGCAATTGCAACCATAATGCGGAATGCGAAGGAAACAAATGGAACCGGCGGCTGGTCGCTTCGCGGTACCGTCTTCAGCCCGCGAATGAGGCCGTTCAGGCTGTGGGTTACGATCAGGCTGCCAAGTTTTGGAATGGCGAGTTGATAGAGATTGCGCTGATCGGTGACGTCGGGCCACGCAAACAATACCATGGGCTGGCCGGCCCTGGTTTCCCAATCGCCTTCAATGGCTGCGAGTTTGACCGGCTGATACTCGAATGTGTTTCGCCCATGCATATCGCCAAGCACGATTTGCAGTGGAGTCAGAATGAGAGCCATCCACATTGCGACGGAGAAACCCGCACACGCGAATTCGCGGTGCCGTCCGGCCCAGAGATGAAACCCGAGGACGCCGAGCACGACGAAAGTTCCCGCGACGTAAGCTGCCGTCACCATATGTGCGAAGCGATAGGGAAAAGACGGGCTGAAGATTGCCTGCGTCCAGTCGGCGATCTGGAACTTGCCCCCTGACTCGGTAAAGCCGGCCGGCGTCTGCATCCAGCTATTCGCCGCGAGAATCCAGAAGGCGCTGAGCAGTGCTCCGAGCGCAACCATGAGGCAGGAGGCAAAATGGAATCCCGGACTGACGCGGTTCATTCCGAACAGCATGATGCCAATAAATCCGGCTTCGAGAAAAAAGGCCGTCATCACTTCGTAGGTGAAGAACGGTCCGATGACATTGCTGACCTGGTTGGCGAATGTGCTCCAGTTGGTTCCGATCTCGTAGGAGATCACGACCCCGGTCACCACGCCAATGGCGAATCCCAGTGCAAAGAGATGAATCCAGAATCGCAGCAGATCGCGATAAACGGGACGGTGAGTCGTCAGCCACAGCAGATTGAGGATAACGATGTATCCGGAGACACCGATGGAGTAGGCCGGCCAAAGAATGTGGTAGCCGATCGTGAATGCGAACTGGATCCGCGAGAGCAGGACAGTATCCCAGCCCATGCGCACCTCTGAAAGACTCGGGAATCTCCGCGCCCGATGAGCGGTACGGTAGCAACCAAGTTTACAGGCATTCGTTCCAGCATGGATTCTTCAGCTGTCACCGCGAATGACGAACGGAGCTCTGCTCAGTTCCGGCAGCACGACTCGCGACCCTGGAGGCGCGCAGCGGCAGGGCGAACAGCAGGTTGTCATCGCCGGCGCAGGTTTTGCCGGGATGGAAGTTGCCAAGGCCCTTCGGGGCGCGCCGGCGCATGTCACGCTCATCGATCGTCACAATTACACATTGTTCCAGCCGCTGCTGTATCAGGTGGCGTCCGCTGCGCTGTCACCGGCGGACGTGGCTATGCCGATACGCGCGCTTCTGCATGGTTCCAATATCGAAATGCTGCTGGACGAGGTCGAGGGCATCGAGACGGAGCGCTCACATGTGCGTACCCGCTCGGGCCGGCGCCTGCACTACGACGTTCTCGTCCTCGCGACCGGATCGGAATTCAATTATTTCGGCCGCGATGATTGGCACCGGGTTGCGCCCGCGCCGAAGGGTTTGGCGGATGCCGTGGAAATCCGCCGCCGCCTTCTGCTGGCATTTGAACAGGCGGAGATGTGCGAAAAGGAAGTTGAACGCTCTGCGCTCATGACATTTGTCATAGTCGGGGCTGGCGCAACCGGCGTAGAAATGGCCGGCGCCATCGCGGAACTTGCGAAGGCAACATTGCAGCGCGATTTCCGGAATATCGATCCGGCTTCCGCGCGAATATTCCTGGTCGAAGCCGGTCCGCGAATCCTCTCCGGCTATCCCAACAGGCTGGCCGCCTATGCCGCACGGACACTGACCCGCATGGGTGTTCAGATTCTGCTGAACCACAAGGTGGAGCAGCTCGACACCGAAGGAATCCTCGCCGCCGGGCAGCGGATCGAATCCCGAACCGTGATCTGGGGAGCGGGCGTAAAAGCAGCACCGGTGGCAGAATGGTTGCGGGTCAAGCCGGGGCGCCACGGCGGAGTGAAGGTGAACACGGATTTTTCCGTGGACGGATTTCATAACATCTATGTCATTGGCGATGCGGCGGAATCGGCGGCGCCGGACGGTCAGCCGCTGCCCGGTCTTGCCGCTGTCGCGAAGCAGGAGGGGAAATATCTCGGCGATCTGCTGCAGCGGCGGTTGAACGGCGATTGGCGGTCGAGGCGATTCAAGTACCGGGATTACGGAACCATGGCGACCATCGGGCGCTCTGCCGCGGTCGCCGATCTGCGCGGGTTTCATATCACCGGAACCATGGCCTGGCTGCTGTGGGGCGCCGTCCACCTGTTTTATCTGATCGGGTTTCGCAACCGCGTGGTTGTGCTGGTGAACTGGTTCTGGGCCTGGCTCACTTACGCGCACGGCGCAAGGCTGATCACCGATTCGCCGAGCCGCTACGTGGAGCTCAACCCTGCATCAGGACATGTCGGTCCGCCGGTGGTCCACAGCGGGCTGGCAAATATCGAGGCCGGACAAGAGTAACGGGGAGCCGGAGTCACATGCCTGCCGCAGCAAGTTCGGGTCAACATTTTGACATCATCATTATCGGCAGCGGCGCCGGGGGCGCGACGCTGGCGCACCGGCTCGCGCCTGCCGGCAAGCGTATCCTGATGCTGGAACGCGGAGATTTCCTTCCGCGCGAGCGGGAGAATTGGGATCCCGAAGCGGTGTTCGTCAATGCACGGTATCAGGCGAAGGAAACCTGGTATGGCAGCGATGGCCGCTCGTTTCATCCCGGCATTCATTACTGGGTCGGCGGCAATACCAAGGTCTACGGCGCCGCACTGTTCCGGTTGCGCCGCGAAGATTTCGGCGAGATACGCCACCATGGCGGCGTGTCGCCGGCATGGCCACTCGCCTATGAGGATTTTGAGCCCTATTACAGCGAGGCCGAGCAGCTGTATCAGGTCCATGGCGAGCACGGGATTGATCCGACCGATCCGCCCGCGAGCAGGCAATATCCGCACCCGCCGGTGTCGCATGAGCCGCGCATTCAGGAACTCCACGACGCTCTGGTAAAGCTGGGGCACAAGCCATTTCCGCTGCCGGTTGGCGCATTGCTGAAAGAACGAGACGGCAAACCCACGCATGACAGCGCCTGCGTTCGCTGTGACGCGTTCGACGGATTCCCGTGTCTGGTGAACGGCAAGGCGGACGCCCAGATCATCTGCATTGAACCGACGCTGAAATTCGCCAATTTCACCCTGCTGACCAATGCCTATGTGGAGCGGCTCGAGACGGATGCGCCGGGACGTAGCATCTCGCGCGTGCAGGTGCTGCGTGACGGAGCGCATGAGAGTTACAGCGCCGATATCGTCGTGGTCGCGTGTGGCGCGCTGAATTCGGCGCTGCTTCTGCTGCGTTCAGCCAATGACCGGCACCCGAATGGCCTTGCCAACAGCTCCGGCGTCGTCGGCCGCTATTACATGCGGCACAACAATTCGGCCTTTATGGCGATTTCGCGCCGGCCAAATCCGACCAAATTCCAGAAGACGCTGGCGTTGAACGATTACTATTTCGGATCGAAGGACTGGGAATTTCCGCTCGGTCATATTCAGATGCTGGGCAAATCGCATGGGCCGACAATTGAGGCGGAGGCGGGAATATGGGCCGATATTTTGCCGGATATGAGCTTCGACACCATGGCCCGGCACGCGGTGGATTTTTGGCTGACTTCGGAAGATCTGCCCGATCCCAATAACCGCATCATGTATTCCGATGGCAAGGTGGTGCTGGACCTGACCGAGAACAATATGGAAGGACACCACCGGCTTCAGCGCAAGCTGAAGGAGATGCTGCATGCGACCGACTTTCATCCGCATGTGCTGCCGCATTCGCTCTATCTCGGCAAAGACATTCCTATCGGCGGAACGGCACATCAGGCGGGGACCGTCCGCTTCGGGCGCGATCCCAAGCGTTCGGCGCTCGACCTGAACTGCAAGGCGCATGACCTGGACAATCTGTATGTCGTGGATGCGGGCTTTTTTGTCTCGATCGGTGCGGTGAACCCGTCACTCACTATCATCGCGAACGCATTGCGCGTGGGCGATCACCTGAAGCAAAGGCTGCAGTGATGGAACGTCACAGGCTGCATCAAGACTATGGAGCGACGGCGTGACGCTCAGCATCGCGCTCACCGCAGCGATTCGCTATGTTCTGGTGATCCTGTTCTTCCCATTCAGCGCGCTCGACAAGATTTTGAATTTCAACGACGCGGTGGCGCAGGCAAGCGAAATGTTTCCGGTGAAGTCGGCGGCGCGTCTGGTCATCCTCGCCGGACTGTCGGTGGAAATCATAATGCCGATCGCAATCCTGACCGGTTTCGGCGATCGTCTGGCGGCATTCATCATGGCCGGCTATTGCGCTGTGACCGCGCTGCTGTGGAAGCAGTTCTGGAAACCGGGGGATTTCTGGCACGCGGGTCCGAGTCGCGGGCGTGACCTGTTCTGGGACTTCCTGAAGAATTTTTCCCTGGCAGGGGGATTCCTTCTGCTTGCTACCGGCACGACCGCCGACAGCATCCATGGTTTCATCGCCGCACCGAATTTCTCGACCCGGCCTTACGACGTGCAGCAGGGATTGCATTGACATGACAGCACAAGAGCAGCCGCAGATCGGCTATTGGTATCTGTGGTCGGACGAAGATGGCATCAGCCGGCAGCAGCGCTGTATAATGACCGGGTTTACCCATCAATCGATCAGCCCGCCGGCGTCACCGCAATGGCAGGGACGCAGGACGAGCGGCAGCATGACGACGATGTTCACTGTCCTGCCACCGGGGTGGATCGGCGACTGGCACGAGAATCCGAAGCCGCAATGGATCATTCCGCTGTCGGGACGGTGGTTCGTCGAATCCATGGATGGACAGCGCATCGAAATGGGACCGGGAGAGATCTCCTTCGGGGCCGACCAGCACACCAAACAACGCGGCGGCAGGAAAGGGCATCTGTCCGGCACTGTCGGCGATGAGCCCTGTGTGCTGATGCTGGTGCAGCTTGATGGCCTGCACAAATTCTCCGGTCATTGCCCGTTCATGTGACCTGCGACATTGCGGCGGAGGACATGGAAAACATCGAGATTTGCGACCGCCGGTTTGCGCATTTCGTGCTTGGGAACGCGGGGCTCGAGCGGCTGGCAACGGGATTCCGCTGGACCGAGGGGCCGGTCTGGATCGGTGATGCGGATTGCCTGCTGTTTCAGGATATTCCGCGCAATCGCACGATGCGCTGGAATCAGGAAACCGGCATCAGCGTGTACCGGTATCCGTCCAATTACGCGAATGGCCAGGCGCGTGACCGCCAGGGCCGGCTGATTGCCTGCTCACATCGCGGGCGCTGTCTCTATCGCACGGAGCATGATGGCCGGATCACGACCCTTATCACCCATCACAACGGGAAGAGGCTGAACTCGCCCAACGATGTGGTCGTGAAATCCGACGGAAGCGTGTGGTTTTCGGACCCGCTCTACGGAATTTCGAATGATTACGAAGGCGGGCGGCAGGTGTCGGAACAGGGACCCGGATTGTACCGGTTCGATCCGGAGAGCGGTGATACTCATCTGATGGCGGATGATTTTGACGGTCCGAACGGACTCGCGTTTTCGCCGGATGAGCGGCGGCTCTACGTATCCGAAACCGGGGACCAGACACAGGACAATCCGCGCCGGTATATCCGTGCGTTTGAAGTATCACCGGATGGCCGCCGCCTGTCCGACATCGGCGTATTTCACACCATTTCGCCGGGCTATTGCGATGGACTCAAAATCGATGAGGAAGGATATGTCTGGAGCAGCGCCGGTGATGGCGTGCATTGCATCGACCCGGATGGGAAACTCCTCGGCAAGGTGCTGGTCCCGAATGGAGCGTCGAACCTGGCCTTTGGTGAAATACACAGGAACCGCCTGTTCATCACCGCCGGAGAAACCCTCTATGCCATTTTCCTCAATCGGCGGGGCGCGCAATGGCCGTGAGCAGGATTTCCGCATTCAGTCTGACCTCAGCCGCGCCGGACACACTTGAGGCGTTCTATCGTGAAGCGTTTGGATTTGAACGCGTGAACGGTCGGAGACGCATCGGGGACGATCTTGAACAGGTCATCGGGTGCGGTCCTGGCTGCGCAACATTGCTCCGGCTGGGCGAACAAAAGCTGGAATTGCTCACATTCGACGAAGCGGGCCGGCCATATCCGCCGGATGTGCCAGGCAACGATCTTCGCTTCCAGCATTTCGCCATTGTCGTCGCGGACATGCATACCGCCTATGGCCGACTCCTCGAGTGCCGCGGATGGACTCCGATCACCACCCCGGCTCCCCAGCAATTGCCGGCAAGCGCCGGCGGAGTGAGCGCATTCAAGTTTCGTGATCCGGAAGGCCATCCGCTGGAGCTTCTGGCGTTTCCAGGAGGCAAAATCCCGCACGCATGGCAGTGGCACCGGCAGCACAGCGATTGCCTCGGAATCGACCACACGGCGATCAGCGTGGCGGATACATCTGTCAGCGTGAAGTTTTACCGTGATCTTGCCGGGTTTAAGATCAGCGCGACGTCGCTGAACACCGGGATCGAACAGCAACGGCTTGACGCGGTGGAAAAACCGGTGGTGGAGGTCACGGCTCTTTCTTTGGCCGGCCAGCCGCCGCATTTGGAGTTGCTGTGTTACCGTAAACCGGCGCCGTGCCGCCCCGACGTCCGGCCCGCATGCAATGATATCGCAGCAACCAGAATTGTCATCACAACGGAGCGTCAGGATGGCAACTGCCCGAAGCTCGTCCATGATCCCGACGGTCATGCCGTGCTTCTATGCGAATCCCGTGCTTCGCAGAGTGTGAAATGAGCTATCCGGGTTCGTAGGGGCGGCACAAGGTTCGATCTGAATCAGGCTTTCGCCGCGCAACCGCGTGACCGGCGAATCGCGCCTGTCGCGATGCTCCGATACGGGTTTCGCGCGCCGCCGGCGTTTGGCGGCGCGCCGGCAGGTGCTGGCTGCCAATGCCATATTCGGAACGGCAACACGGAAGACCGCGCCGCCAAAAGTTCTGACCGTGAGTTCTTATCCATTCCGGGCGCTGGAAAAGGGGCGACCAGCAATGCGCGGCCCTCTCGCGGCCATTGGCTCGCGCGAGCGGCGGTTACGCCGGAAACGCTTCCAGCCCGTTTGGCCATCGAGCAGATGATGTTTCTGGATTACCAGGCGATCCGGGAACAGGCGCTGACAGCATGGAACGATGCGCGTCGCAGGCCCAAGCCTCAATCGATTGATGATTCTGAATTGAATCGCGGGCTAGAGCAATTTCGGATTGAGATTACGCGTAGCCGGCATGGCTAAAGAAGTTTCTGCACTCGGCGGGCGAGAAGGCGTCGAGGACTGCACCGATGCGATCCCAAAGGGCAGGGATGGAGCGCTCGGCCGCTTTGCGCAAGT
>DASUHP010000127.1:0-14730 GCA_036273455.1 Micropepsaceae bacterium
AAAGTTTCGGCGAACCATTTGACGAAACCAACCCTGCTGAGGCCATCGGCGAGCGTGACCAGTGTCGCGAACCACACCAGCGTGTTCCACGCCGAGCGATTGTGCAGAATGTCCTCCCAGCTGAACACCCGGGCGACCAGCATTGCCGCTACGACCATGAGTGCGACGGTCGTGGCATTCACATAGCTTCCACCGAAAATCCAAAGCGCGAGCGCGATTGCTACGAGAACAGCGACAGTGATCTCGCGCCCACTCATTGCCCCCATTCTGGTAAGTTCGCTGCCCGCCCATTTGGGCACCTCGCCGCTTTTTTTAATTCCCGGCGGATAGAGCCAATAAGTGAGTAGCGGAACCGCGATCAGCAGCAGGATTCCGACCGGTGCGAAAGCCACAAACCAGGCCAGCCAACTGATATCGATATTGGCGGTGCGCCGGACAATTGCGAGCGCCAGCAGGTTGGGAGCAAGTCCGGTGAGAAACAATGAGCTGGTGATCATGGCCGCCGACATGGCGACCCACATGATGTAGGAACCGAGTTGGCGCGCCGATGAATCGTTCGGCTTTGAGTCGTACAGGGCCGGCACATTGCGAATGATGGGATAGATCATCCCGCCGCTGCGCGCGGTAATCGATGGCGTCACCGGCGCGAGAACGGTGTCGGCCATGACGATCGCGTAGCCGAGCGTGAGCGTCCTGTGACCCATCAGCTTCACAAGGGTCAAAGCAATGCGCCGGCCGAGCCCCGTCTTCTCGTAGGCCAGCGCGAACAGGAAGGCGGCAAAAATCAGCCATACGGTGGCGTTTGAAAAACCTGACAAGGCCCAGGTCAGCGCAGCATCGCCGGCGTTGAACCCGGGTTTCGCAAGCTCCGCCGGGCCATAGAGAACCGAAGGTGCGAGCAGTGTGACGAGCGTGATACCGATCAAACCAATGGCGCCGCCCGGCAATGGTTCGGATATCAGCGCAACAATCACCCCGGCGAAGATGGCGAAATAATACCAGGCATGCTGGGCCAATCCTGCCGGAGCCGGAAGCAGCGCCAGAACAATGGTGACCGCAACCGGGACCACCGCGCGCCAGGCATGCCGGGCGTGCAGCGGCGACAGGCCGATATTCTCCGGCAGTTTTGATACGTCCGAAAAATTGCTCATGCGCCCGAACTCACGAACCCGGAACGAACGATAGCACTGCTTCGGAAAAAATAAGAAGCTGGAGGCCTCGGCACTGGCTGGATTTGATGCCCTTGCACCGCTTCCGGCCGCAAAAATACGTCAGCTCGGCGGGAATAAAACCCTCTCTGCCGCCGTCCAGTGTTCGGAATTTCCGGTGACTCGGGTGACTCGGATGTCGGAACGGGCTGAGCACACGCGACGCGGCGCATTGAAGTGTCTGGCCGCGGGAAGTGTCGGTACGCTGTTCGCGTTCTCCGGCGGCATCTTCCTTCCCGTGGACCTTGCGCAGGCCGGAAGGCGCAGTGATGTGGCTGGTGCCGCGACCCGGCTGTCTTTCGTCCAGATCAGCGATAGCCATATCGGCTTCAAAGGCGAGGCAAATCCAAATGTTCCGGCAACTGTTCGGCAGTCCGTCGACCTCGTGAACGCGCTGCCAAACCGGCCAACTCTGGTCATTCACACCGGCGACATCACGCACTCGTCCAAAGCCGACGAGTTCGATCTGGCAAACCAGCTATTCTCCGGCCTGCGAGCGGGAGGATTCCATACTGTTCCCGGCGAACATGACGTCATGGATGGCGCCGGCAAGAAATACTTTGCGCGGTTCGGCAAGTCGTCCAATGGCCGCGGCTATTACAGCTTCGACAGTGACGGCATACATTTCGTTGCCCTTGTCAACGTGATGAATCTGAAGCCCAATGGACTGGGTGCGATTGGCGAAGATCAGCTCGCCTGGCTTGAGAGCGATCTGAAACAGCGCTCATCGAGCACGCCGATCGTCGTGTTCGCGCATATGCCGCTGTGGTCGGTTTACGAGCCCTGGGGCTGGGGAACGGCAGACGCCCATCGGGCGATGGGATTGGTGCGCCGATTCGGTTCGGTCACGGTTCTGAATGGCCACATCCACCAGATCGTCCGCAAAGTGGAGGGCAGTGTCACGTTTCACACTGCGCGTTCTATGGCCTATCCCCAACCGCGTGCTGGTGACGCTTCGGGGCCAGGTCCGCTGAAAGTGGCTCCGGAATTATTACGGAAAATGCTCGGCGTCACGAGCGTTCGTTTAGTCGCCGGGATTGGTTCCGTTTCATTGAACGAAAGCTCTCTGGCCTAGGGACGCAACCCCCACGAATTCCGTGAACCTCGTCTCGCGAATTCGCGCGTCCCACCGCCCCGCAACGCCCAACTCCTCCCATGCGTTGCGTGGGCGGGCCAGGGAGAGATGCCAGGCCACCCTCCTCACGCATCGTAAATCTGCTGGTTTGCCGGTCGCTCGGCATTTGCCCGGTATTCTGTCCGGTCCGGGAATAAAGCTCCCAATGTTGCGGTATATGGGTTGACCGGTCGAGGGGAGTGACGACGGGAGATGGATGACAGGCGTCGTAAGTTTGAGGAGCAGGCGCTGCCGCACCTCGATGCGGTGCACAATTTCGCGCGCTGGCTGACGCGCTCGCCCGCGGACGCCGAGGACATCGTCCAGGAAGCGATGCTCCGCGCGTTCCGCAGCTTCGAGGGATTTCGCGGAACTGAGATCAAGCCCTGGCTGCTGGCCATCGTGAGAAATTGCTTCATCACTTCACGCGGCAAAAAAGCCGGCATTCCGGTTTCAGAAGCAGATTACGCGGATTCCTCATTCATTGACGCCGCGCCCGATCCCGAGACCGCCGCTATCAGCGCCGATCACCTGCGAAAGTTGAACATGCTCGTCGCCGCTATTCCGGCGGACTTCCGGGAAGTCCTGATTTTACGTGAAATGGAAGACCTGTCGTATCGGGACATTGCGCGCATTACCGGCTCGCCAATCGGCACCGTGATGTCACGGCTGGCACGGGGACGATCGATTTTGAAACAGAGCTGGTTGGATCAGGTGGAAGGAGCGCGCAATGCTGTGCAGTGAAGCACAACGCGTGCAGGCGTATTTCGACGGGGAATTGGAGTCGAACGCGTGTGTTGTCATTGAACAACATCTGGCGCGTTGCTGCCCGTGCGCTGCCCTGTTGCGCGATCTGCAGTCGATCGGCGACGCCCTCCGCGAACAGGCATCGTACCACCGCGCAGGAGACCGATTGCGGAACCGGATTACGCAGTCTCTTGGCGACGAATCTGCAGCGGAGCCAAATCGGCAGTTGGCACGAGATCGGCGCTTCTGGTGGGGCACTGCGGCCGGATTTACTCCGGCAGCGATCGCGGCAGCATTTCTATTGTTTTTCAACAGCGCACCAGGATCCGGCGAGTTGGCTGCCGATCTCGTGAACGCACATTTGCGGTCGCTCGTCGGCGACCACCTGATCGACATCGCGTCCAGCGACCAGCACACGGTGAAACCGTGGTTCGCAGGTCACGCGGATGTTTCGCCGCCGGCCGTGGATTTTGCGCAGGCCGATTTTCGTCTGGTCGGCGGACGAGTGGATTACATCGATGGCCGCCGCGCGGCCGTCACTGTGTATCGCCACGGCGCCCATGTCATCAACGTGTTCTCCTGGCGGGCAGCCGCGGATGCGCCGCCGCAACTGATCACCCGAAATGGCTATCACATTGCGTGCTGGCGCAGTGGCGATCTCGAATCATGCGCCGTCTCGGATACTGCGCTCGACGAATTGCAGTCACTGGTCCGGCTGCTGAAAAACGTCAGCTAACCGGGAATAAATCCCGCTCTGCGGCGGTCTCGTCTTCGAATCTTCGGAGACACCCAAGTTGAAAGCAATTGAACATACGCGCCGCGACACATTGAAGTGTCTCGCCGCGGGAAGTGTCGGAACGCTATTTGCGTTTTCGGCCGGAGTTTTTATCCCCATTGATCTCGCGCGAGCCGCAAGCCCTGATGATGCCGATGCCGGCAGAGCCGTTTTCTCCTTTGTTCAGATCAGCGACAGCCACATCGGATTCAAGGGTGAAGCAAATCCCGGCGTTCCGGCGACGGTTGCGCAGTCAATCGATCTGGTGAACGCGCTGCCAATCCGGCCGTCTCTGGTGATTCACACCGGCGACATCACGCATCTGTCCAAACCGGACGAGTTCGATTTCGCGAACCAACTGTTCTCCGGCCTGAGAGTCGCCGAATTGCACACAGTGCCAGGCGAACATGATGTCATCGATGGTCCCGGTAAGGAGTATTTCGCGCGGTTCGGCAAGCCATCGGATGGCCGCGGCTATTACAGTTTCGACAGCGGCGGCGTACACTTTGTTGCCCTGATCAATGTGATGAACTTCAAGGCCAGTGGATTGGGCGCTCTCGGAAATGATCAGCTCACGTGGCTCGAGAACGATCTGCAACAGCATTCGTCGAGTACGCCCATCGTCGTGTTCGCGCACATGCCGCTGTGGTCCGTCTATGACGCATGGGGCTGGGGAACCGGAGACGCCGATCAGGCGATGAGTCTGCTGCGCCGATTTGGCTCCGTCACGGTGCTCAACGGTCACATCCACCAGATCGTCCGGAAGGTCGAGGGCAATGTCACGTTTCACACCGCGCGCTCAATGGCATACCCCCAGCCGCGTGGCGGCGACGGCCCGGGGCCTGGTCCGCTAAAGGTGGCGCCGGAGCTGCTACCGAAACTGCTCGGAATTACGAGCGTCCGGTTTGTCGCCGGCACTGGCTCCGTTTCATTGGATGACAACTCTCTGGCCTAAGGGCCGCACACCCCCACGAATTCCGTGAATCTCGTCGCGTGAATTCGCGCGCCCCACCGCCCCGCAGCGCGAACCCCTCCCATGCGCCGCGCGGGCGGCCAGAGACAGACGCTCGGCCCAATCGCCAATTTTCCACTCGCAAACATGAGGAATTCCGTGACCTATCGCAGAATATCTGTCGCACTCACCTGCGTGTTTCTGGCGACATGTCCCGTGATGGGAGAATCTGCCGGCAGGAACACCATCACGATCCGCAATTTTACATTTTCGCCCAATTCGCTGACCATTAGCGCCGGAGCGGCCGTCACGTGGAAAAACCTCGACGGCGAGCCGCATACCGTGGGTAGCGACCAGGGATTGTTCAGGTCAGAAGCGTTGGACGAGGGCGACAGTTACACGTTCAAATTCGACAAAGCCGGAGCCTACAGATTCATCTGCTCCATTCATCCCACGATGAGCGGAACAATCGTCGTAAAGTAAACATTCACCTGGTTCTGGCGCCCGCTGTCTTTGGTTTGCCTTCGGGCGGTGCCTTGCGGTCCCTTTGCCGTGCCGGCTTGCGCTGAAATCCGGCATACAGGTCATCGAGAATGGCCCCGCCGCGCGCAATCCTTTGCTCATCGTCATGCGTGCCGCTGCATATGCCGTTGATCAGCGCTTTGACTCCCGCAGTTTCCTCGCGCCCGAATTTGTCTTCCTTCAAATCAATGTCGTGGACGATCTCAGCGATGGCGGCGAGCGCCGGATCGTCAAGCCCGGCGCGCGCCATGAGCACCTCGAAGCTGCAGCGATCTCCCTCATGCGTGAACTCACCGTCGAACATGTCAAAGCGAAGTTCGCCCGGTAAATGCTGATATTCGCGCGGCAGGATGAATTTGATCGCGGCCATCGGATCGATGAATTTCCGGATCAGCCACGAACATGCGATGCGATCGACATGCACGCCCTGACGCGTGATCCAAACCCGCCCCGTCAAGTTCGTCGCCGGTGAATCGGCCAGGGATTCTCGCGCTTCCGCGCCGCGTTCCTGAAGGCCGGCTTCGAGGGCGCCGATCAGCCCGTCCGATACTTCCCGTCCACTGGCGCCGAAGAAATCGATCGCAACATTAAGGGCATGGCGGCTCTTCAGACGCTTGAACAATGCCCTCAATTCGTCAGGAGATTGTGTGTGTCCATTGCCGAGTCGGGCATTCAATGCCCGAACCTCATCGGCGATTTCGCTGTAGTCGATGTCCCTTGCCGCGTTGAACAGGGCCCTGACTCCCGCGTCGGTGAGGCCGTCGATCAGGCGCGCCTCGCAGATGACCGCTTCGCCGCCTGCCTGTTCGATTTCCCGCCGCAGCCACTCCAGATCTTCCTGGCTTTGTTCGGAGGCGGGCAGCGCATACACCCCGTTCTTGATCGCAACTGCCCCGATCGATTGCAGCCTTCGCCATGTCTTGACGCGCAAATATGCCGGCTTCGCCGGCAACTGATGAATGATCAGCAGCCAACGCGCGGCAGCATCGGTTTCGATGGCGGTTTCGAGCGACATTTTCTATTCCGCCGGAGCAAGCGTCGCGCGCTTGCGCGACCGGAAGGAAAACCGCGCGCCGAACCGGTCAAGATAAGTGTAGAGCACCGGTGTGATGTAGAGCGTGAGAAGCTGGGAGAACAGTAAACCGCCGGCTACGCACAGACCCAGTGGCCGGCGCGATGCCGCGCCAACACCTGTGCCAAATGCAATCGGCAATGTGCCCATCATGGCCGACATTGTTGTCATCATGATCGGACGGAACCGGATGACCGCCGCTTCGAATATCGCCTGCTCAGCGGTCACCTGCTCTTCGCCGCGCTGCTTATGCAGAGCGAAATCGATCATCATGATTGCATTCTTTTTGACGATGCCGATCAGCATCATCATCCCGACAAAGGAATAGATCGTCAGGGGAATCCCGGCGAAATACAGCGTCGCGAGCGCGCCGAGCGCGGCCGATGGCAATCCCGAGAGAATCGTCAGCGGGTGAACGAAACTCTCATACAGAATCCCGAGTACGATATAGACAGTCACCATCGCGATCAGCAGCAGGAGGCCCATATTGCCGTTCGAGCTCTGAAAGGCTGCCGCGGTTCCGGCAAAGCCGCCCTGCACGGTTGCCGGAAGGCCAGCCCGGGCGACCACCCTGTCCATCGCCGAAACCGCGTCACTGAGCGCTTTGCCAGGCGCGAGATCGAACGAGATGGTGATCGAGGGAATCTGCCCCGAATGATTGATGGTCAGCGGCATCGTTCCGCGGTGGATTTTCGTCACCGCGGTCAGCGGAACCATCGAACCACCGCCCGGCAGGCTCGAATTCGGCACGACGCCCGGCGTCAGGTAAAGCCGCTCCAGCGCCGAGGCGTCGCGCTGATATTGCGGCAGCAATTCCAGCATCACCGGATACTGGTCGATCGATGTGTAAATCTGCGAGACCTGCTCGCCGCCAAAGGCAAGGCCCAATGCCGTCTCGATCTCGTCCGGTGTAATGCCAAGAGAGGCAGCTCGCGTCCGGTCGATCTCCACCTGGACCGATTGCGACGCAAAATCATGATCGCTGTTCACGCCGACAAAGGTCGGATCCTGCTGCATCGCACGCAGGAGACGGACTGAGGTAGCCTCCAATTCCTTCTGATCGAGGCCCTTCAGTGTGTACTGATAATTTGCCCGGGCACCACGGGCGCCCACGCGAATGATCGGCTGATTGATGATCGTGATCGCCGTTCCGGGGATGTTTCGCAGCTTCCCCCGCAACTCCGCCGCGATCTGGTCGGCCGATAGCCGGCGCTGTGCGAACGGCTTCAGCACGATGTTCATTTCACCGCTTTCGTCCGACTGCACACCGGAAACATCCGGATCGTGCTCGACGATCTCCACCGCTTCACGCGTGTAACGAACATACTGGTCGAAAGATGTTCCGGGCAGCACCTGTATGCTGCCATGCAGCTGCCCGTAATCGTCACTGGGGAGGAAATCCTGCGGCATCACCCGATACATCGCATAACTTCCGGCGATACTCGCAAGAAACACGGCGAAGATGGTCTTTCTGTGCGCGAGACTCCATTTCAGGCTGCGGATATAGCCGCTCTGCATCGCGTTGAACGTGCCTTCGCTCAGCCGGTAGAGGAAATTATGCTTCTTGCCGTGTTCGCTGCGCAGCAGAAAGGCGCAGAGCATGGGCGTCAGGGTGATCGAGACCACACCGGAAATCAGGATTGCAATGATGATCGTCACGGCAAATTCGTGAAGCAGGCGTCCGACCAGGCTGCCCATGAAGACGACCGGGATGAACACGGCCGCGAGCGACAGTGTCATGGACAAAATGGTGAAACCGATCTCTCCCGAACCCTTCAAGGCAGCTTCATGGGGCTGATCGCCCTTTTCAACATAGCGGACGATGTTTTCCAGCATCACAATGGCATCGTCGACAACGAAGCCAACCGACAGTGTCAACGCCATCAGCGAAAGATTGTCGAGGCTGAACCCGAGCGCGTACATTCCGGCAAAAGTGCCGATGACCGCGAGCGGCAGCGCCACCGATGGAATGAATGTCGCGCTCACCCGCCGCAGGAACACAAAAATCACCAGCACCACGAAGATGCCGGCGATCAGCAACGTCATCTGCACGTCTTTCACCGAACCCCTGATGCTCTGGCTCCGGTCGTAAAAGACATTCATATGAATCGACGCCGGAAGTGCGGCCTCGAACTGGGGCAGGACGCGGCGGATTTCATCAACCACCGCGATGGTATTCGAACCGGGCTGGCGCTGTACCGTGACGGTAACCGACCGGTCGTCATTGGTGAAGTCAGCGTCGCGGATATTTGCATAGGCATCGATCACCTTTCCGACGTCGCCAAAAGTGACGGGGGCGCCATTGCGGAAGCCGATGATCTGTTTGCGGAATGCATCGGCATTCATGAGCTGTCCGTCGGCATGGACGATGGACGTCCGGGTCGGCCCGTTCAGGGATCCGGTCGGCTGATCCGTATTGAGCAGATTGACCGCGCTGACGAGATCGTTGATGCCGATCTGGCGCGCCGCCAGCTTGTCGGGATCGACCTGGATGCGGACGGCATATTGCGCGCCGCCGAAAATATTCACCTGCGCGACGCCGTCGAGAATGGAAAGCTGCGGCGACAGCACGCTGCGCGCATAACGGTCCACCAGATAGATCGGCTGGCTTTTCGAGGTCAGGGTGATGAAGAAAACCGGGAAGGATGACGGGTCGACTTTCCGGTAGGTCGGCGGAAACGGCATTGATCGCGGCAGCTTCCGCGTGGTCGCGGAGATCTGCGCCTGCACGTCCTGCGCTGCGGCATCAATGTTGCGATCGAGACGGAACTGCACGGTGATACTTGTAAAGCCGAGCGAATTGACCGACGTCATGGTGTCGATGCCGGCAATCGTCGCAAAGGCGTTCTCGAGGGGAGTCGCAACCGCCGAGGCCATTGTGTCGGGATCGGCGCCCGGAAGCGTCGCGGTCACCTGGATGGTCGGGAAATCCACATTGGGCAATTCACTGACCGGAAGCGCCAAATATCCCAATACGCCGAAGATCAGGAGCGCAGCCATCAGCAGCGTCGTCATCACCGGCCGTTCGATGAACTGCCGCGAGATATTCATTTGACCTGGAGCGGATCGCTCTGTCCGGGCTGGTCCTCTTCGTCCAGTCCCGACAAACCCAGATTGACGGAGATATTTGGCGCCGGCCCCTGCACATTGACGGAGTCACCGGGATTCACGCGAAGCTGTCCATCGATGATGACCGTGTCGCCGGACTTCACGCCGCCGTCAATCGCGACATTTGCGGAGTCGTCGAACAGCAGTTTCACCGGCTGCTGCCGCGCCTTGCCGTTGTCTACGACATAGACATAGGTGCCGTTCGGCCCGTCATTCACCGCATCATGCGGCACGACCACCGCATTGCGAATTTTGTCCAGCACCACCGTGATGTTGACCAACTGCCCCGGGAGGAAAGTCAATTCCTTGTTGGGGAAGGTTGCGCGCAACTCTACCGTTCCGCTTTTGTCGCTGATCGCATTGCTGACAAAATCGACCGGCGCCGACACCGGCTTGCCCTGCGAATCTTTCACATCGGCAATTGCGACGAGGGCATTCTCGCGCTGACGGGCAAGGATAAGGGCCAGATCGGATTGCGGCAGCGTGAAAGAAATCCTGACCGGTTGAATCTCGGCGATTGTCACAATGGGCGACGAACTGTTGGCCTGCACCAGATTGCCGGGCTGGATGAGGACAGGCCCTGTCTTTCCGTTCACCGGCGAGCGGATTTGGGAATATTCGACATTGAGCTCCGCGATATTGATGGCCGCCTGGTCGGAGGTGATCGTCGCCTGCAGCGCTTTGGCCGCGGCGACCAACTGGTCACGCTGCTGTGCCGATACGATCCCGCGCTCCGCGAGCGCCACCGCCCGGTCCGCATCCGCCTGTGCGCTCACAAGTTGGGCGCGGTCCCTGGCAAGCTGCGCTTGCGACTGTGCCAGCGCTGCCTGGAACGGTCGCGGATCGATCTGAAACAGCAACTCGCCCTTCTTGACGAATTGACCTTCCTTGAATGCTTCGCTTTCGATGATGCCCTGAACCTGCGACGTCACCTGCACCATCGTATTGGCGATCACGGTGCCGGGCGTTCGCCGGATGACATCCAGGTCACGGCGAACCGCCTGCCCCACACGCACGGGCGCTGCCGCGGCGGGACGGCGAACCGGTGGGGCGGCACCGGCGGGTTGACTTTCCGCCCCGGCCATCCGCCCAACCATGCTGACCACTGCGTCGATCTGTGGGGATCCGCTGGCGTACCAATATGCCCCGAGAATGAGAATCAGAACGCCGGCAGCGATAGCGCGCACGATCCCGCGCCGCGGTTTCCTGTCGTCCTCGGCGTAGTCGGTTGTGCTTCTGGAAACCGGCGCGTTCATTTCGCAATCCGCTTATTCTGAAACGCCCATATCACATTCGACCACGGCCCGGAAACAGGTGTATCTTCCCATTTGCGTGGGTGCCGGTTGGGGGCGTGATTATAGGCCGTATGCAGAGGAGGATAAGGTGAAAAACAGGTTGTTGCTCGGTTTTGCGCTTATTCTTTTGCCCGGACTTGCTGCCGCACAGGGCGCTGCGCCCCTCAAGCTTTCCGCCCGGGTTCCGCTTGCCCATGTTAACGGGCGTATGGACCACATGGGCGTCGATATTGACGGCCAGCGGATTTTCGCCACCGCCTTCGACAATCACACGCTCGAAGTCATTGATCTGCGCGCCGGCAGGCAGGTCGCGACGATCCCCAATCTCAATGAACCGCAGGGTGCGTATTACGACGCCTTCGGCAAGCGGCTGTTTGTAGCCTCAGGCGGCGACGGCACTGCAAAAGTCTTCAATGGTACGACGCTGCGGCTCATGGCCACGGCGAAACTTGGTCAGGATGCGGACAATGTCCGCTTCGATGCCCGGCGCAATCATGTGCTTTCAGGTTATGGCGGAGAAAAATTCCTGTACGGCAAGGCGACGCGCGAACAGGGCGACGGCGCTTTGGCAATCATGGACATGTCCGGAAAAATTGTTGCGAAAATCCCGACGGCTGCGCATCCGGAATCCTTTCAGTTGGAGAAAACCGGAAATCGCGTGTTCATCAATGTGCCGGACAAGATGGAAATCCAGGTCGCCGACCTGACCAACAATCAGACCATTGCGCATTGGCCGGCCACGGGATGTTCCGACAATTTTCCGATGCAGCTGGATGAGGCGCATCATCGCCTGTTCGTTGCCTGCCGTAGTCCGGCAAGTCTCATGGCGTTCGACACGGATACCGGAAAACCGGTCGCCAATGTGAAACTCGATCCGGCCGTGTTCTCCGACGACATGTTCTACGATGCTGCGCGGGGCCGCCTTTACGTGATCGGCCGCGCCACCGGCGGAAGCGACGAACGCGCGCCATCTCCGGGGTTCGTGGAAGTGTTTCGCCAGCTGGACGCAAACAACTACCGGAAGATCGCGAGTTATCCGACCGGCTGGGGGGCGCAAACCGGCTGGTTCGTCCCGGAATGGAGCAAACTGATTATCGCAACACGCCGTCAGGATGCCACCCATCCTGGTGAAATTCTGGTCTATGACGCACAGTAGCAGCGCGCGGCCGGAGAACCGAACTTCTAACGTACGAGGTGCAATGATGCGAATTGCTCGTCTGCTGATTCCCGCAGTCCTGGTCTGCGCTTTTGTCTTCAGTGGGAAAGCCCAATCGGCCGCCCTGGACCGCCAGCAGCTCGTTGAGCATTGCATGTCGCTCCTGAGACAGAACCAGGTGAAGGAAGGCGCCGCCTGTCTTGCGCCATTCGAGCGCGACACGAAACCGGACCGGCAAACTGCGGCGGCGGCCTATCAGTTGGGCCAGCTTTATGAGTCCGGCCGTGGTGTTTCAGCCGATCCGGATCATGCGGTGCGGTTGTACAAACTTGCAGCCGGGTTGCGGACTGTTGCGCCCGAAATTGCACAGCAAGCCGCGGTAGCGGCAACCAAGCTTATCAACCGCATGCGGCAGGCAGAAGAACCATGACGAAGAGACTGGGAGGAACAAATGCTGGTCCGTTTCGGCTATGCCGCAGTGCTGCAACTGCTCATTATGCCCGGTGTGGCGGTGGGCCAAACGACTCCGCAGCCGCCAAAACCGCCGGTATTGACGTTCGCCGGCCGTATCCCTCTGCCGCCTGATATCGACGGACGGATCGATCACACCAGCATCGATCTAGCCGGGCAGCGCCTGTTTACGTCCGGCTTTGGCAACAACATTCTCGTCGTCACCAGTCTTAAGACGAACACGCCCGTCAGGCAGATCACGTCCCTCAGCCATCCGCAGAATTCCTATTACGTCCCTTCTATCAATCGTTTGTTTGTCTCGAACCAGGGCGACGGGACGGTGAGGATATTCGATGGCACCAGTTTCGCGCTTCAGAAAACGGTGCAACTGTCGTCGGATGCCGACAACATTCGCTACGACGCGCGGCGCAAACACGTGCTGGTCGATTACGGCGGAGAGAAATTTCTCCGGGGCAAGGTCGAAGCCAGGGCAGGTGTCAAAGATGGGGCGGTGGCGGTTCTGGACCTGGACGGCAACAAGGTGGCCGATATTCCGACGGGCGGACATCCGGAGTCCCTGCAACTCGAACAGAATGGCAATCGGATATTCATCAATTCTCCCGACAACCACTATGTCACTGTCGCCGATCTCGACAGCTACAAGGTGCTGGCGCATTGGGATATCCCAGGGTGTGAGAATTATCCGATGGCGCTCGATGAAGATCACCATCGGATTTTCGTGTTCTGTCGCAACACCCCCGGCTACGTGCTGGTCATAGACACCGAGAGCGGCAAGCAGGTGACAAAAATCCCGGCCACGCCCGAATCCAGCTCGGACGATATGTTCTACGATCCCGGCAAGGGCCGGCTTTATGTCATGTCGTCCTTGCAGCAGGTGCCTGGAGAGCCCGGCGTCGTTGACGTGATCCAGCAAGGGTATGCTGACCATTATGAGAAGATCGCGACCTATCCCACGGGACCCGTCGGACGGGACGGACTGTTTGTGCCCGAGTTGGGAAAGCTGTTCGTGTCCACACCCCGCCAACCGACCGGGCAGGGCGGCGAATATCTGGTCTACGATACAAGGTAGAATACAGTACCAGGTTGGCTACTGGACCGGAATCGCGGAGCCAGGCATCCCCGCCTGTTGACAGAATCTGAAGAGGCGACCAGGCCGGCTCGCGCGAGCAATCGGTGCTTGGTATCCGGACCGTCGTCGCCTCGCAGGAACGGAAAACCGTTACCTGGACGCGACCTGTTTTTTTACGTTCACCTTGTCCAGGGCAGCTCTCAATACCCGTGCCAGTTTGGCCGCATCGTCGTTGGCCCAGAAATGCATAAAGAACAACCGCGGCTGATCGTCGAGCATATGATTATGCACGGCGGTCACATCGATGCCGTTCTCGCGCAGCGCTCGCATGACCGGCGCAACTTCTGTTGCGGTGAGCACGAAATCGCCCGTGATCGCGGCTTTGCCATTTCCCGTCGGCTGGAAGTTGATGGATTCCGCGGTTCCCATCGCAGGTGGAACGACCATGCCGTGTTCGTGGACGGCCTCTGCGCGCGGAATCCCGAATTGATATACCCCGCCCGCCGCCTTTCCACTTGCGCCAAGCGTGCGGTCGAGCATCGCGGTGTCAAGATCCGGTTTTGCTTCGGCGCCCGCCGGTGCCGGATTGCCGAGTGGCGTGTGGCTTAGCACCAGCGCCTCGTGAATGGCGCGTGCAAGAGCGACGGGTTCTCCGTGGCCGGAAATATGCATGTAGAAGGGCAAAGGTGCTGCGCGCAGCAGATGATTATGCAGCGCGGTGACTTCGATCCCGCCCTCCAGCAGCTTTTTCATGACCGGTTCAATCTCTTCCTGCGTCAGGACGAGATCGCCCATCACCATGGCGTCCTTTCCCATCGGCAGGAAGGCAACCCACGAACCCAGCGCAAATCCGGGTTTCAGCGTGACTCCATCCAGCCTGACGTTCAGATCGGTGCGCGGAAGGCCGATGCGATAGACGCCGCCGGGCATTTCGGTGCCGCTCTTGCCCAGCGCCTGTGCAATGGGTTCCCATTTCGTATCTGTCGCTGCGGCGCCCACTCCCGGAACCACAAGAGCCAACATGCCTGCGCAGAGCAAGTGACTGAACTTATGCATTGTTTTGCCTCCGTGGGATATCGGTCGAACGCGAGCTGAATAAGATCTTCGGCCGAAACGCGCAGATAGGTTGAAAGATACATGTGTTTCAGATCAAAATCGCCGATCGAACAGAATTATCATCGGCCGATAATGGAGAGCGGCCTAACAGGGAAATCGGAACGGCATGGGGCGGGGCATTCATC